>NZ_JBVHLX010000020.1:0-154644 GCF_055558775.1 Streptomyces sp. NPDC025638
TCCACGACGAACTCACGGATGTCGGGGGCGAGCAGCGACTCCAGGTCGATGTCGCTCGCGTGCTGCGAGGAGACGACCACCGTGTCCAGGCGGACGGCCCTGTCATCGTCGTACTCGATGGTGACCTGCGTCTTTCCGTCCGGGCGCAGGTAGGGGATCGTGCCGTTCTTGCGGACGTCCGAGAGACGCTTGGACAGGCGGTGGGCGAGCTGGATCGGCAGCGGCATCAGTTCCGGTGTCTCGTCGGTCGCATAACCGAACATCAGGCCCTGGTCGCCGGCTCCTCCGGTGTCCACGCCCTGCGCGATGTCCGGGGACTGCGCGCCGATGGACACCGACACGCCGCAGGAGGCGCCGTCGAAGCCCTTCCGCGAGGAGTCGTAGCCGATCTGCAGGATCTTCTCGCGGACCAGCTCGGCGATCGGCACGTAGGCGGTGGTCGTCACTTCGCCGGCCACGTGCACCTGGCCGGTGGTGATCAGGGTCTCCACGGCCACGCGGGCGGCCGGGTCCCGGCCGAGCAGCGCGTCGAGCAGGGTGTCGCTGATCTGGTCGGCGATCTTGTCGGGATGGCCCTCGGTGACCGACTCCGAGGTGAACAGCCGTTTCGTCATGGGCGCATCAGATCCGCGGCCGCGGCCGGCCCGCAACCGGACCTGCCCGAGTCACGGCCGGCACCGCGGATGCGTGACGCTTGGGCATGTCAGGCAGTGGCCGGAACCTTCTCCTCCGTGGTGCGCGAGGCGCGCACGCCGACCACGGACCGGTACAGCAGGATGGCGGCGCAGCCCGCCGTCCCGTACAGCAGGCTCATGCCGAGGGCGGGGACGAACGCGCCGAGGGTGACGCACAGGGCGGCGACGAGGAGCCCGATCCGGGCGTTGAGCGCGTAGGCCGCCATGTACTTGGTGCGGGCCTCGGGGTCGATCAGGTCGGCCAGGAGCGCCTGGCGCACCGGGACGCTGGCGATCTCTCCGAAGGTGAGCAGGACGGCCGCCGCGATGAGCACCCAGCCGATGTCGCTGACGGCCCAGACCATGTAGCCGGCGGTGAAGACGGCGATCCCGCCGTACAGCCGGAGCCGCTCGGGGACCCGCGCCAGCAGGGTCTTGGCGAAGAGGACGAGGGCGACGACCAGGGCGGCGTTGACCGCCCGCAGGATGCCGAGGACGGCGACGCCGTCCACGTCCAGCCGCCGGCCGCCGACCGCGAGCAGGGTCTGCCGCGGGAACTGACGGGACAGGCGTACGGCGATGTAGTAGCCGATCTGCATCTCCACCGCGGCGATCAGCGCGGCCGCGGCCAGCTGGCGCAGGAAGACACGGTCGCGGGCCACGGTGAGGTAGCCGCGCAGCATGGCGCCGGGCCCGGCCGCCGCCCTGCCGGTCTGCGGGGCGGTCTCGCTGATCCACCGCCACATCACCGACGTGGTCAGCAGGCACAGCGCGGCGGCGCCGGTCAGCAGCTGGAGGAAGTGGCCGTCGTAGAGGAACCCGCCGAGCAGGGCGCCCACGGTGAACGCCAGGTTGATCGACCAGTAGTTGATCGTGTAGACGAGCGGTCGGTTGTCGGGGGTGGAGACGTCGACCATCATCGCGTCGGCCGCCGGGGTGGCCAGTTGCGAGCAGCAGGTGTTGAGCAGGAACAGGCCGAACGTGATGGGCCCGGAGGTCCACCACGGGGAGTTGGCCAGGGCGAGCAGGCCGAAGGTGAGGGTGGTGCCGAGTTCGCCGGCCACCATCACGGGGCGCCGGCCGTGGACGTCGGCGAGGTGTCCGCCGAGGAAGTTGGCGGCGATGCCGGCCGCCGCCACACAGACGGTGAGGACACCGGCGACGGCGGGGCCGTAGAGGGCCGCCAGATGGATGACGAGCAGCGGCATCAGCATGACCGACAGCAGCCGCTGGACGAAGCCGACCGCGATCCGCAGCCGGATGTTGGGGTGCAGGGAGCGCAGGGTCATCGCCGGCCTCGCCAGGAGCGGGATTCGTCGGCGAGGTGGCCGCCGTTGCCCCAGTGGTCGGGGTCGACGTCCCGCACGATGACGGTGACGGCGTCGTCCGGGCAGCCGGACACGCGCGTGACCACGTCGGTGATGCCCGCCACCAACTCCTTTCGCGCTTGCCGGTCGTTGCCCTGCCACCAGTTGACGGTGATCACTGGCATGTCAGCGGTCCTTTGCTCCGGAGGACGATTCAAGGGCGCGGCGGCTAGAGAATCCCCGCGGCACCACGACGTTGACAAGCCAAGGCCGCACACGGAGTACGACTTGAACAAGTCGACCCTTTTCCGCGGGTTTTCCGCACCCGAACGGGAGCGAGTTGGTGAAGTCGTATCGCCTTTTCGGCTTCCGTTGCCGCCGGATTGAGCCACGTGCTGTGATCGGACGCCGGGAAGGACTTGCGGTGCCGTGCCCGCGCTCCCCCGCCGGCACGGCCACGCGAGTCCTTGACATATTCGGAGGGAATGCTGGTGTCCCTGTTCGACATACGCCGGATCGGCGGCAGGATCGGCGCGGAGGTCACAGGCGTCGATCTGTCCACCGAGCTGTCGGATTCCGATTTCCGGCAGATCCACGAGGCATTCCTGGAGTACAAGGTCCTCTTCTTCCGGGACCAGGACATCACCGACGAGCACCAGCTCGCCTTCGCCGGCCGCTTCGGCCCGCTGACCCAGTCGCACCCGATGATGCGGACCGTCGACGGCTCCCCGCAGGTGATTCCCGTCGACGGGGAGGACCAGCGGGCCGACCACTGGCACACCGACATCAGCTTCACCACCGCCCCGTCGCTGGGTACGACCCTGCGCAGCGTGGTGCTGCCCCCGTACGGCGGGGACACCCTGGTCGCGAACGCGGCAGCGGGCTACCGGGACCTGCCGGCCGAACTGCGCGCAGTGGCCGACCGGTTGTGGGCCGTGCACACCAACCACGCCGAGCAGCCGCGGCTGGGCACCGAGCGCGGCGACAAGGTGCGCGCGGCGTTCCTGGCCCGCCGGTTCGAGACCGCCCACCCGGTGGTGCGCGTCCACCCGGAGTCCGGTGAGCCGAGCCTGTTCCTCGGCGGTTTCGCCCAGTGGCTGCTCGGCGTGGAGCCGCGCGAGTCCCGGCCGATCATCGACGTGCTCCAGGGCTATGTGCGCCGGCCGGAGAACGTCGCGCGCTGGCGCTGGCGCCCCGGCGACGTGCTGATCTTCGACAACCGCAGCACGCAGCACTTCGCGGTCAACGACTACGGGCGCCACCAGCGGGTGCTGCACCGGGTGTCCATCACCGGCGACGTGCCCGTCGGCCTCGACGGCAAGCAGAGCTACGCACTGAAGGAAGGGGAATGAGCATGGCGTCCGTCTCGCACCCGGACCCGGGGTTCGCGGCGCGGCTGCGCCGCCGGGAGCCCCTGGTGGGTTACTGGATCTCCCTGGACAGTCCGGTCGCGACCGAGCGGGTCGCCGGGCTCGGCTATGACTACATCGGCGTGGACGGCCAGCACGGTGTGCCGCACCAGCCCGGGTGGCAGGCCGCGATGCTGGCCGTGGACGCCCGCGGCCGCTCCGCCGGGGTGATCCGGGTGCCGTCGCCGGACCCGGTCGCCATCGGTGTCGCGCTCGACACCGGGGCGCGCGGTGTGATCGTCCCGATGGTGGAGAGCGCCGGACAGGCGCGCGACGCCGTGCGGGCCTGCCGGCACCATCCGGCGGGGACGCGCAGTCTGGCCGGGCCGGTCCGGGCTGAACTGCGGCTGGGATCCGTACCGGCCGAGATCGACGACCGTGTCGCGTGCGTCGTGATGATCGAGACCGCGGCCGCGCTGGACGACCTGGAGGCCATCTGCGCCACGGACGGCCTCGACGCGGTGTACGTCGGGCCTGCCGATCTGTCGGCCGCGCTCGGCGCGCGCTGGTTCGGCGACCCGGCGGCCGCCGACGCGCTGGAGGCCGCGCTGGAGCGAATAACGCAGACCGCCCGTCGGCACGGCATCGCCTGCGGCATTCACGTGCCGGACGGCGAGAGCGCCGCGAAGCGGCTCGCCGAGGGCTTCACCTTCGCCACCGTTTCCAGCGACATCACCCACCTGCAGCAGGCGGCCACCGCGCACCTGCGCGCGGCGCGCGGCCTGAGCACGGCCTGAGCGCGGCGGACGGGGGGAACCATGACGACAGAGGTGAGACACACCGCCGCGGAGCCGGCCGGGTCCGTGGAGGAACTCGTCGGGCGGACACCGCTGTTGGCGGTCCCGCTGCCGGGACTGGCCGGCTCGGTGCGGCTGCTGGCGAAGCTGGAGATGGCCAACCCGTTCTCCAGCGTGAAGGACCGGCCCGCGCTGTTCATGGTGCGGGCCGCCGAGGAGGCGGGGCTGCTGCCCGCGAGCGGGGGCACCGTCATCGAGTGCTCCTCCGGCAGCACCGGCATCTCGCTGGCCGCGCTGTGCGCCCGGCGCGGCCACCGGTGCATCATCGTGATGCCCGACAACGCCACCGAGGAACGCCGTCTGATCCTGCGCCGGCTGGGCGCCGAGGTGCATCTCGTGCCGCACCGGGACGGTCTTCTGGCCGCCTGGGCGTACGCGGAGGAGCTGCAGCGCGCCATGCCCGGCTCATGGGTGCCGCACCAGGACCGCAATCCCGCCAACGTGCGGGCGCACTACGAGACGACGGGCCCGGAGATCTGGCAGGCCGTACGGGGCCGGATCGACGTGCTGGTGTGCGGGGTCGGCACCGGCGGAACGCTGACGGGCACCGCCCGCTATCTGAAGGAGCGCACCGCGCTGCACGTCGTGGCGGTCGAACCCGCCCGCAGCGCCGTGCTGTCCGGGGGCGAGGCCGGCCCGCACGGCATTCCCGGCATCGGCGCAGGCTACGTCTCACCGATCACCGACCTCGCCCTGGTGGACGAGGTGGTGGCCGTCACGGACGAGGCGGCCGCGGCCACCACGGACGAAGTGACCCGCGCGACCGGTCTGCCGGTCGGCATCTCGTCGGGCGCCGCTGCCTGGGCGAGTCGTGCCGTGGCGGCCCAGCCCCGCTGGGCGGGTGCCACGGTCGTCACCGTGTTCCCCGACAGCGGGGAGCGCTATCTGTCGACGGCCCGCTGATCCGCCGTCCTCACGGAAAGACAGGCAGAGATGTGCCGGATCTTCGGCTACTTCAACGCGGCGGCGACGCCGCACGCGATGCGGACCGTCGCCGCCCTGCAACGGCACGGCGGCCCGGACGCGACGGGCGTCGCACAGGGGGCCGGATGGGGCCTGGGCAACAACCGGCTCGCCGTCGTCGGCCTGGACGGCGGACAGCAGCCGTACGGGCGGGGCGGACCGGTGCAGGTGGTCTTCAACGGGGAGATCTACAACCACGAGGAGCTGCGCCGCCGCCTGGAGGCGCTCGGCCATGTGATCCCCGACCGCTGTGACGGATCGGTGCTGCCCGCGCTGTACCTGGAGCACGGCGAGGAGTTCACCGAGCACCTCGACGGCATGTACGCGCTGGCGTTGCTGGACACGCGGGGCGCGGTGCCGCGGCTGCTGCTCGCCACCGACCACATCGGGATGAAGCCCCTGTACCACCGGTGGAACCCGGCGGACCGGTCCCTTTACTTCTCCTCGGAGCTGCCCGCGCTGCTCGGGTTCGGCGGCATCGGCGGGCGGGTGCGCGAGTCGGCGCTGGACGCCCTTCTGACGACCCGTACGCCGTTCGGCACGCGGACGATGTACGAGGACGTGGAGGTGCTGGAGCCCGGCACGACCTGGGTGTGCGAGCTGGGCGGCCTGCCGCGGGTGCGGCGGCGCGCCGCGCACATGGCGAACAGCGCCGAGGGGCCGGCCGCTGACGGGTTCACCGCGGCACGGCAGGTGCGGCGCACCCTGCGCCACGAGGTGGGCCGGCTGCTCGCGGCGGACGTGCCCGTCGCCGTGGTCACCTCCGGCGGCCTGGACTCCTCCCTGGTGACGGCGCTCGCGGCCGAGTACGGGCCGCAGCACACCTTCACCATCGCCTACCGGGGCAGCTGGCCGTTCGACGAGCGGCACTTCGCGCGTGAGGTGGCCGACCGGGCCCGTACCGTCCACCACGAGGTGGAGATCGACCCGGCCGCCTTCCCCGAGCTGCTGGAGGAGACCGTCTGGCACCTGGGCCAGCCCAACGCCGATCCGATCGCGCTGAGCACGTACGCGTTGTTCCGGGCGATCCGGGAGGCCGGCTTCACGGTGGCGCTCACCGGTGACGGCGCCGACGAGGTGTTCGGCGGGTACGAGCGGATGCGGCTGGCGGCCGAGCGCGCGGCGGCGGGCGCCGACTGGGCGCCCGCCTACCTGGACGCGCTGTCCGCCGTACCGGCCGCGCTGCGCGACCGCCTGTACACCGACGCCTACCGGGCCCATGTCGCCGCTGACCCGGCGCTGCCCGGGGCGGCCCGGGAGGATCTGCTGCACGGCCCCGGGACCGCCTTGGACCGCATCACCCGGTTCGAGCTGGAGCAGCGGCTGCCCGCCTATCATCTGCGCCGGGTCGACCACCTCAGCATGGCCTCCGCGGTGGAGGCACGGCTGCCGTTCTGCCAGCGGTCGGTCCTCTCCCTCGGCCGGCCGCTGCCCGACCACCGGCGTATCCAGGGCAGCCAGGTCAAGCGCACCCTGTACGCGGCGGCGGCCGGACTGCTGCCCGAGCGGGTGCTGTCCCGGCCCAAGCAGCCGTTCACCCTGCCGGTGACGGCGATGCTGCGGCCGGGCACCACGCTGTGGGAGTACGCGCGGGACCTGCTGGCCCCGGACCGGACCGCCGCGGCGGGACGGCTGGACGGCCGGGCGGTCGACGCCCTCTTCGCCGCCCAGGGCGAACGTCCCGACGACACCACGGCGCTGGCGCTGTGGGCGCTGCTGGTGCACGAGGTGTGGGACGGGCAGTTCCGGCGTTCGCTCGACGGCTCGGGTACGGCCGCGGCGGCACCCGGGGGCACGAGACCGCTGGCGGTGGCGGCATGATCGGGCACCTCGCGTACGCGGCGGGCAGTCCCTGCCCCACCTTCGTGCTGGACGCCGGCCGGTTGCCGCGCGAGGACGAGACACTGCTGGCCCATCTCGCGCAGGCGCGCCGCTATCTGGCGTCGGCGGGGGGCGCGCACGTACTGAAGATCGCTCTCATCGAGCCGTCCGCGCATCCGATGTTCGACCTGGACTACCGGTTCGTGCAGGCGCTGCCCGGCGCCCCGGACCGGTTCGACGTACGCGGTTCGTGCGGTCACTCGGTGCTGGCGTCGGTGCTGGCGGCCTCCCGCTCGGGAATGCTGCCGCGGCTGGTGCCGGGTGCCCGGATCCGGGTGCGGGTGCACAACAACGGCGACAGCGTGGTGTGCGAGGCCGAGCGGGTCGAACGGGACGGGGCGGGGTTCACGGTCACCTTCGTGCAGCCCACCCCTGTGCCCTTCGCGGATCTGCTGCCGGCCGGGCGGCCGCGCACCGTGCTGGCCGACGGCGGGGAACACGTCGAGGTCTCCCTCGTCGCCAGCTCCAACACCTATGCGTTCGTCGACGCCCGCACGCTCGGCATACCCGACCAGGCGGCGCTCTTCCTCGCCGGCGGGGAGCTGCTGGAGCGGCTGGAGTCGATCCGGGCCGCTGCGGCCGACCTGCTCGGCTGGCCGCGCGGCGGGGCCTTCCCCAAGATCGCGGCGGTGCTGCCCGGCGCGGACGACGGCATCGCGGCCCGCGCCGTGACGGTGCCCGGCTGGCACCCGTCGATCGCCCTGACCGGTGCCGTCTGCCTGGGGTCGGCGATGCGGATCCCCGGCACGCTGCCCTGGCGGATCGCCCGCGAACACGGCACGGACGACGGCCTGGTGGGCATCACCACGCCGGGCGGACGGACGGCGGTCACGGCGGTCACCTCGGCCGCCGGGACGGCCCGCGACGAGGGCGCCCTGCTGTGGGCGACCGTCGCGCACAAGCACGTCACCTTCCAGGGGTCGTTCGCCCTGACACCCCTGACTCACCTGCAGTTCGAGGAGGTCGCCCAATGTCTGGCGCTGTCCGGAGCGGTGTGAGACCGCTGCTGACGGCCGAGCTGCGCGCCCGGCTGTCGGAGTCCGCCGCACACAGCGGGCCGGCCGGTGTGCCCGACCGCGAGACGCTGGCGGCGCTGCGCGCCGACGGGCTGCTCGGTACGGCCGTCGCGGCCCGGCACGGCGGCGCGGGCGGGGACGCCGCCGCGGTCAACCACGTCGTGGAGGAGATCGCCGCCGTCGACCCGTCGGTGGCCATCATCGCGTTCCAGCACTTCGCTGTGTCGGCCCGGATCGCCGAGTGGGGCACCGAGGAGCAGCAGCGGCGGTTTCTGCCGCTGCTGGCCGACGGCACCTGGCTGGCCGCGTCGGCGTGGAGCGAGCCGGGTGCCGGGGCGGCCAAGCGGAACCTGGCCAGCCGCGGCAACCGTCTCGCGGACGGCCGCTGGCGTCTGGACGGCGCGAAGACGTTCACGACCGGCGCCGGGGTCGCCGACGTGTACCTGGTCCTGGTGCAGACCGGCCGGCCGGGCGGCACCGCGCAGGGGTACGGGTCGGACGGGCAGACCTTCTTCCTGGTCGAGGCAGGCGCCCCGGGGCTGGTCGCGGACCTCGGCCTGGACCTGGCCGGGATGCGCGGCTCGGCGACCGGACTCCTCGCCCTCGACGGCTGCGTCGTGGCGGACGCCGACCGGCTGGGGCCGGCCGACGGGGCCGCGTCGGTCATCGCGGGTGTGCGCGAGTCGGGCGCCAGCCTGGGCGCGGTGTCCGTGGGCATCGCACGGGCCGCGTTCGATCTGGCCGTGCGTCACGCGCGGCAACAGGGGCTGCTGGACCTGCCCACGGTGCGGCATCGGCTGGTGGATCTGGCGACCCGTCTGGAGGCGGCGCGGGCCGTCGTGGCCCGGGCCGGTGCCCGCAGTTCGGCGCAGCCGGGACTGACCACGCTGCACAGCAAGCTGCACGCGTCCGTGGCCGCCGAGGAGATCTGTCTCGACGTCGCCCGGATGCTGGGCTCGGCCGGATACCGCGAGGGCGCACCGATCGGCAGGCTGCTCGCCGACGCGCGCGGCATCGCCTTCATGGGCCCGACGAACGACCTGTGCCGTGATCTGGTGGCGGCGGCATGGACCGGCTGACCCCCGTGCCCGAACTCGTCGTCAGCGGCCGCCGGCTGGTGACGCCGCACGGCGTGCGGCCCGGGCACGTACTGATCAGCGGCGGCCGGATCACCGCCGTCACCGGCCCCGGCACGGCACCCGCCGCGGCCGGACACCTCGACGCCGGTCACCACTACGTGCTGCCCGGACTCATCGACTCCCATGTGCACTTCCGGACGCCCGGTCTGACGCACAAGGAGGACTGGGAACACGGCAGCCGGGCGGCGGTACGCGGCGGCGTGACCACGGTGCTGGACATGCCGAACACGGTGCCGCCCACGCTGGACCCGCAGGCGCTGTCCGACAAGGCCCGGCTGGTGCGGGGCCGTTCGCTGGTGGACTTCCGCTTCCACATCGGGGTCGACCCGGCGCGCCCGCGGCTGCTGGCGGACCTCGACCCGTCGGTGGCGACCAGCGCGAAGGTGTTCATGGCGGGCCACCACACGGCCCCGACGGTGGTCCGCGATCCGGCGGTGCTGGAGCAGACGTTCGCCGCGGCGGCCGAGGCGGGCCTGCAGCTCGTCCTGCACGCCGAGGACGACGGGCTGTTCGCGCTGCTCGACGCCTGGTGGGGGGAACCGGCCGGCTACCTCGACTACGAGCGGCGCAGGCCACGCACCGGCAGCATCGTCGCCGTCGCCAAGGTCGTCGAACTGGTGCGGCGGCACGGCACCCGGGCCCACATCCTGCACCTGTCGAGCGCCGAGGAGGCCGACCTGGTGTGCGCGGCGCAGGCCGCCGGGCATCCGGTCACCTTCGAGGTCACCGGCCACCACCTGTCGTTCACCGACGAGGACACCCGGCGCCTCGGCGCGCGGACGCGACTGTCGCCGTCCATCCGCACCCGGGCGGACCAGGACCGGCTGTGGCGGGCCCTGGCACAGGGTCAGCTCGCCACCCTGGGCAGCGACCACGCCCCGCACACCGTCGCGGAGAAGACCCGCTCGGCCGCCGCCTCGCCGCCGGGGCTGCCCGGTGTGCAGGAGCTGGCCGTCGCCGTGTGGACGGGGATGCGCCGCAGGTGGCCCGAGGAGGACCCGGACGTCGCCGTGACGCGTCTGGTACGGCACCTGTCGCAGACGCCCGCCGAGTTGTTCCGGCTGCCCGGCAAGGGGCGGATCGCCCCGGGCGCCGACGCCGACCTGGTCTTCTTCGCGCCCGACACGCCCTGGATGTTCTCGGCGCACGACGTGCAGAGCAAGTGCGGCTGGTCGGCGTACGAGGGCTGGACGTTCACCGGGCGCGTCGAACGCACCCTGCGGGCGGGCCGCACCGTCTGGGACGCCTCCTCGGGCACCTTCGGCGTGTACGACGGCCGTCTGCTGACGGCGGCCGGGGACGGACCGCAGCCGGCGGCGGTCGCCGCCAGGAGGGGAATGACATGACCAGACAACGGTCGGTGGTGGTGGCGGGCGGCGGCATCGGAGGGCTCGCGGCGGCCGCCAGCATGGCCGCGCGGGGCCTGGACGTGACCGTCCTGGAACGCGCCGAGCGGATCGGCACCGGCGGCTCGGGACTCGTGCTCTACCCCAACGGGTTGCGGGCCGCCGACGCCCTGGGCGCGCGCATCGGCGCCCGGATCCGGGCCGCGGGCCGGGCCGGCCGGCCCGGGGAGGTGCGGGTCCTGATGGACGCGCGGGGCACGGTGCTCGCCGAGGAGCCCGTCGGTGGCGCCGGTTCCGGCGGCACTCCTCAGATCCCCGTGCTGCGCTCCGCGCTGCACCGGGCCCTGCTCGACGAGGCGCTCACCGCGGGGGCGGCCGTCGTCCTGGCGACCGCCGTCACCGACTACACCGTGCGCGCCGGCCAGGTCGCCGTGCACCTGTCGGACGGATCCGTCACCGCCTGCGACGCGCTCGTCGGCGCGGACGGCATCCACTCGGCGGTGCGTGCCCGGATGCTCGCCGACGGCCCGCCGCAGTACCGGGGTTACACCTCGGTGCGCGGCAGGACCACCGGCTCGGCGCTGGGGCAGCGCGGCCACGTCGTCAACGGACGCGGCATCCAGATGTTCATCGCCCCGGTGGGCGACGACACCCTGTACTGGACCGCCAAGATCACCGCACCGGCCGGGGTGTGGCCAGCCCTGGGACCGGCCGGGGCCCGGCTGGCCCTGCTGGACGCCCTCGAAGGCTGGTACGCCCCCGTCGTCGACCTGGTGCGCACCGCCGACCCCGAGGACGTCGTCGTCACCGACATCCACGACCGCGACCCCGCCCCGCGCTGGGTGGACGAGCGGGTGGCGCTGCTGGGCGACGCCGCGCATCCGATGGTCCCGGCCCTCGGTCAGGGCGCCAACCTGGCGCTGGAGGACGCCGCCGTGCTCGCCGACGCGCTCGCCTCGCCCGCCCCGGTGGCCGACGCCCTCGCCGGCTACGCCCGTGAGCGCATGGAGCGGGCCGCGGCCGTCGTCCTCGCCTCCCGCCGTCAGGGCGCACTCGACCAGGGCGCGGACCGGGCGGGTGAGGAGAGGCGCAACGCGCACATCAGGTCCGCCGGCCGCAAGGACGCGGACCTCGCCGACGTCGTCGGCTGGCGGCCCCGGCCGCGCGGTCCGGAACCGGGCCGCACACCGGCCGCGACGACCACCGTCCGTCCGAGGAAAGGGACCACCGTCATGGGGGCACCGCACATCGTCCTGATCAGCGGATCGCTGCGCCCGGGTTCGACCTGCGACCGGGTGGCCGAGTGGTGCGCCCAGCGGTGCGCCGAACACGGCGCGTCCGCCCGCGTCTTCACCGGCACGGAGATCGACTTCCCGGCGTACCGGCCCGGGTTGGCCGGCCGGCACGCGGCCGTCACCGGCTTTCTGGAGGAACTGCGCGCCGCCGACGGCGTGATCCTGGTGTCGCCGACGTACCACGCGACCGTGTCGGGGCTGCTGAAGAACGCCCTGGACTACGTCAACGACATCGGCGGGCCGGTGCCGTATCTCCAGGGGCGGGCGATCGGTACGGTCGCGGTGGGCTCCGCCGCCCAGGGCGCGGTCTCGACGCTGACCACGCTGCGCACCATCGGGCACGCGCTGCGCGGCTGGCCGACACCGGTGGGTGTGGCCGTGTCGCAGGCGCCGGAGCAGCCCGCCGCGGACGGCGGGGAGCCCTCGCCCGACGTGGAGCGCCTGACGCAGATGGTGTCCCAGGTGGTGTGGCTGGGCGGCATACGGGCCGAGGACGCCCACCCGCCCGTGCTCGGCGCCGTCGCCTGAGCGCGCACCCCGTCCCGCCAACCCCATGGCCGCGTGCGACGGGCGCGCGGCGGAAGGAGACATCCGTGTCCGTGTCCTCTGTCGGCCCCCACGTCCTTCGGGCCCGGCTCGGGCCCGTGTGGCGTGACGCCAACATCCGGTCCGGGCCCTCCCTGGACAGCCCGGTGCTCCGGCTGGTGCTGCCCGACCCGGCGGTCGCCCACGCGTGCGAGGGCTGGTCCGAGGGCGACGAGGTGGTGGAGGACCAGCACCCGGACGGCGTGATCACCAGCTCCGTCTGGTTCCGGCTCGCGGGCGGCGGCTGGTCCAGTGCCGTCAACTTCGAACCCGTCACGGTGACCGGGCTGCTGGCGCACGCCGTCACCGTCGATCCCGGTCAACGTCCTGGCCTGTCATAGCAGTTCAGAAGATGCGCCGTGGTCCGGCACGCTGAAAGCATCCAGGGAGCCGGGGCCGTACGGTCTCCGTCTTCTTCTCCCGCGGGCTGCCGCCCGCCCGACAGAGAGGTGTGCGCAGATGGCCACCGCACTGAGCACCGAGATCCAGCAGCGCATCGTCGAGGAGACCGGCAGCGCCGCTCCGAGCACCGACGACGCCGCCGCGTTCGAGGCGTGGCTCGACGGCATCAAGGACTCGCACGAGGAGCTCTACGCCGGCGTCGCGGCCGAGATCGAGTCCGCCGTGATGACCAAGCTGCCGAACTGACCCATTCAGCGCGCAGTGATCCTGCCGGCCGGACCGCGACGTCGCGTCGCGGAACACCGGCCGGCGGGTCGCGCGGGGCGGCACGCCCCGCACAGGCATCACGGGGACGAGAGGAAGGACACCGGCGGGTGCGCTGGACGACGCTGCTGTTCGACGAGGCCGATCTGGACGAGTTGTCCCGGCTCGACTCCGAGGCCCTGCTGGGCGGCGCCGGGGACACCCTGGAGCGGCGGTTCGACCCCCGTGAGCTCTACCGCCGCTGGGAGCGCCAGCAGTGGCTCGCGTCCGACATCGACCTGGAGCGGGACCGCCGTCACTGGCACCGCCTGCTCGGTCCCGGCACCCGCGAGTCCCTGTCCTCCTTCGTCACCAGCTTCCTGGTCGGCGAGTACACGGGCCTGGACCTGATGAGCCCGATCCTCGCGGCCTGCCCGGACGAGGAGTATCTGCTGTTCCTGGGCACGCAGGCCGCCGACGAGGCACGGCACACCGTGTTCGTCAGCCGCCTCGCCGAGGAACTGCTCGGCCTCACCGACTCCCTGCGCGGCCAGCTGATCGCCTCCTGGGCGACGCTCAGCCCCGCGAACCGCGCCGTGCACACCCTGGAGAACACGGTGCTGCGCGAGCTGTACGACGCGCCGCGCGACTACGAACGGTGGCTGCGGGCCGTCGCCTTCTTCCATCTCGTCACCGAGGGCGTCCTCGCCCTGCACGGCCAGCGCGGCCTGGTGCGCGGCCTGCAGCGCATCCCGCTGCTGCCCGGGATGAAGGCCGGGTTCACGGCGATGACCCGGGACGAGTCCCGGCATGTCAGCTTCGGGCTGCACGCGCTGCGCCGCGGGGCGCTGGAGGGTCATGCCTCGGCGATCCACGAGATGATCGAGACGGGGATGCCACTGGCCGCCGTCGTCGGCATCTCCCCCGGCGGCACTCCCGGGCACGCGGCGGCGGCTGCCGCCTCGGCGCGTGACCTGCTCGCGACGATCGCGGTGCGGCTGCGCCAGTTGGATCTTCCCCAGGACTTCACCGAGCATGTGCTCGGCAGGTGCAGGGCCGCCCAGGACGCCGCCCTGCGCGCTCCGGTGACCGCCGCCGCGAACGGGTGAGGGACATGGCAGACGACACGAAGACGTCCACCACGAAGGGCGGCGGCTTCGCCCGGGTGCTGCGCAGCCCCGGCGCGCTGCGTCTGGTCGGCTCGCTGTTCGTGCTGGAGACCGGGTCCGCCATGACGACGGTGGGCCTGCCGTTGCTGGTCATGCAGCGGTACGGCCTGGGCCTGGAGGTCGGGTTCACCCTCGCCGCCCGGTTTTTGCCCAACATCCTGCTCGGCGCGCTCGCCGGCCAGGTCGTCGACCGGCACGATCCGCGCCGCGTGGCGACGCTCGCCGCGCTCGGCAGCGGCCTGGCCGCCGTCCTGTTCCCGCTCACCACGGCGATGTGGCAGATCCAGCTGCTGGCCCTGGCCATCGGCGTCGGCTACATGTTCGGCTTCCCCGCGACCATGGCGCTGCGCCCGCAGGTGATCCCCGAGGGCAGCGAACTGGAGGGCAACGGACTGATCGTGACGGCGGAGCGGGTGCCCAAGCTGCTCGGGCCGGCCGTCGCCGGGCCGATCGCCGCCGTCGCGGGCATCAACTGGCTGTTCACCGCGGAGGCCGCGACCGCGCTGGTGGCGGCCGCGATGCTGACACGCCTGCCGCGGGCAGAAGGCGCCGCCGGATCGCCGGGTGCGGCCGGGACCGTCCAGGATGCGACCGGTGCGCGGAAGGTTCCCTCCCCCGTCGGCCGCCGGCTCGCCGGCTGGGCCCGGGCGGTGGCGGGCGGCGCGCGCGACCTGGTGCGCATGGTGCGCGGTGACGGGCGGCTGTCCTCGCTGACGATCACGGCGTTCACGTACATGGTGGCTCTGGGCCTGGGCCGTACCTTGCTCGCCGCGTACTCGCTGCACGGCTTCGGCCACGTACCCGGGATGCTCGGCTATCTGCTGGCGGCCATGGGGCTGGGCGGCGCGCTCGGCGGGATGGCGGCGGCGGCCTTCCGCTCCTGGAACCAGGGCTGGGTCTACATCCTCGGCAACGTGCTGGAAGGCGTGTGCTGGGTGGCGCTGATCGTGACCGGTGACTGGTACGTGGCGCTCGCCCTGCTGTTCCTCGCGGGTGTCTTCGAGTCCATCGCCTCCGTCGTCTACTTCGCCGAGGTGCAAAAGCGCCTGCCGGCCGGTCTGCAGGGCCGCTACTACGCCACTTTGGTGCCGCTCTCCGACGTGTTCCTCGTCGCGGGCACCGTCGCGGGCGGCGTCCTCGTCGACCGGGCGGGCATCTCCACCGGCGCCGTCCTGGTGTGCCTCGCGATGGCCCTGCCGGTCCTGGTGCTGGTGACCCGGCTGGTGCCGGAACGACCGGCGCCGGCGGTGGAAGAGGCGGCCGCGGAGGCGGAGAAGCCGACCGCGGAGGCGGAGAAGCCGTCCGCGGAGGCGGAGCAGGCGGCCCCGGATACGGAGCGGTCCGCGCCGGTGGCCGAGAGCGCGGCGGCATGACCGAGGACGCCCCGGGCTCCTTCCCCTACCTGAGTGCCTCGCTGGACTCCGTCGAGGGCCTCGCGCACTCCCGGATCTCCTGCTGGGTGCACTGCCTGCGCGACAGCCTGTACGCCGCCGGGTTCCGGGACACCGCCCGGGCGCTGGCCCAGCCGCTCAACTTCGCCGTCGAGCGCACCGCCGACGGTGAACTCCTCACCCTGTACGGCGGCCTGGACACCGACTACCACGCACCCCGCTTCCATCGCGGCGTCCTTGCCCGCTGGGAGACCAGCCCGGACAGCGCGGAGCACGCGTTCGACGTCGTCGAGCGGGAGCTGGCCCGCGGGCACGCCGTGCCGGTGTCCCCGGACCTGCGGGGCATGCGCCACTCCGAGTTCTACCGCGTGCCGTTCTCCGGCTATCCGCACACCTTCCTGGTGCACCGTCTGGACGGGGACACGGCCTGGGCCGCCGACCGCAACACCCGCCGCGGCAGCGGCTTCGCGGACAACCGCGGCACCGTGCCCGCCGAGGAGCTGCGCCGGGGCCTGGCCGGGCGGCCGGTGCTGGTGTGGGACAC
Organism: Streptomyces sp. NPDC025638; assembly: GCF_055558775.1. Lineage (NCBI taxonomy): Bacteria > Bacillati > Actinomycetota > Actinomycetes > Kitasatosporales > Streptomycetaceae > Streptomyces > Streptomyces sp. NPDC025638. The sequence continues at coordinate 16,162 of NZ_JBVHLX010000020.1, forward strand.
CGGTGCCCCTGCCGAGGACTGGGCGGAGGAACGCCACGCCCTGCTGGTCCGCTCCGTGCGGAACCTGACGGAGCCGAAGTCGCCGCACGAGGGCCTCGCCGGGCTGCGCACGCTGCCGGACGTGCTGGCCGGCCTGGAGGAGCACCCCGGCCGCTCGTCCGTGCTGCGCATGCGCGTGTCGGGGCCGCTGCAGCGGCAGGTCGCCGGCGACCGCCAACTGCTCGCCGTGGCCCTGCTCCGGGACGTCCCGGAGCAGGCCGGTGGCGGCCGCCGGGCGGCGGTCGAGGCGGCCAGGCTGCTGCGCGCCTCGTCCGCGGCCTTCGTCGACCTGGCCCGGCTGGTGTTCCTGCTCAGCCGCTCCTGGTCCGCCGAGGCGCTCGAACTGTGCCGGCGGCGCGTGGCGCGCATCCACGACCTCGACGCACAGGCCGTGGAGCGGCTGGCCGTCCTCGTGTGAGCCAGGGCGTCAGCCGAGGGCCTCAGCCGAGGGCGGCGGCGTTGGAGAAGCCGCCCATGTAGTAGTCGACGCTGTCCTGTTCACTGCAGACCGCGACGACGCCGGCCCGCAGCAGCCGCTCGCACAGCGCCATGTCCTCCGTCGTTTCGAGGATGCGCTGCCAGACGGTGAAGTCGGTGGGGAACGGAATGCGTTCGTGTGTCTCGCGGCGCAGCAGCAGCTCGTTGGTGTCGACCCGGTTCAGCATCCCCTCGTCCGTCATCCGCATCACGTCGCGGACGACCGGCGAGCCCGGGACGAAGACGCCGTGGCGGGCCAGCGACCGGTAGGAAGCGGCCCGCTGACGCGCAATGGGGTGCCAGGGATCCTCGCCGTCCGGCACGAACTCGGCGCCGTCCTCGGTGAGCAGGCGGCGCCAGCTGTGGGCGACCCCGGCCTCCGGGTTGCGCTCCAGCAGGTCCACCAGGGAACGCAGATGGCCGGGGGCGTAGGCGTTGTCGTCGTCGAGGTGGGCGACGTAGGGGGTGCGGGCGAGGCCGACGCCGAGGTTGCGCAGGTAGGACAGCCGGGCCGGCAGGTAGTCGCGGGGGATGTCCGGGTGGTCGCCGGGCACGACGTTGACGAACCGGGCGTGCGGGAACTCCTCTGCCAGGGCCCGGCAGTTGGCTTCGTCACCGAGATGGGGGCAGTCGTCGCCGACGACCACATGGGCGGCCCTCAGCCCTTCCTGCGCGGCGACCGAGGCCAGCGCCCGCCTCAGCGAACGGGGCCGCCCCTTGGTCGGGGTGACGACGGTGACGGTCATGCGGTCTCCTCGTACGGGTTCGTGGGTCAGCCGCCGGTGGTGGACAGCACCAGGGACGCGTTGTTGCCGCCGAAGCCGAAGCTGTTGACCAGGGCGTGCTCGGCCGTGGCGGCGCGGTGCGGGCGGTTTGGGGCGAGCACGCCGTCGGGCAGGGGTGCCGGACGGCGCAGCCCCGGGGTGCCGGGGATGTGTGCCTCGCGCAGGAAGCCGGTCGCGGCCACGAGGCCGGGGAAGGCGGAGGCGTGCAGCAGGTGGCCGACCGCGCCCTTGTGCGAACTCATGGGCACCGGGCCGTGGTCGAGGGCGCGGGCGAGTTCGGCGACGGCCTCGGCCTCGGCGGCGTCTCCCTGCACGGTGCCGGTGGCGTGCGCGTGGATGTAGTCGACGCGGCGGGTGCCGGCGTCGTCGAGTGCGGCCCGCATGCAGTCGAGGACCGCGGCGGGTGCGGAGGCGACGGGCTCGGAGGTGTCGACCATGCAGGCGGCTCCGGTGAGCCATGCCTCGGGCCGGTGCCCGCGGGCGCGGGCGGACGCGGCCGTCTCCAGGACGAACCCGCCGCCGCCCTCGCCGACGGTGATGCCGTCGCGGTCGGTGTCGAAGGGCCGGGCGCCGTGCGGGCTGAGCGTTCTGACGACGTCCATGCTGGCGTACTCGTACCGGTTGAGCGCGCTGGCCCCGGCGACCAGGGCGGTGCTGCCGAGACCGGACAGCAGCCAGTCGCGGGCGAAGGCGGCGGCGTACGCGGCGGAGGCGCACGCGTGCGAGAGGTGGACGACGTTCGTGCGGCGGCCGTCGGCGCGGCAGGCGGTGAGCAGGGCCTCGGGGCACGGGCCCGCGAAGTCGCCGTCGTGCTCGGCCGGGGCGGCACCGAGCGCGGGCGCCTGGGAGACGACGACGAGCAGCGAGCCGTCCGGCAGGCCGGTGAGCCCGGCCGCGGCGAGGGCCTGGCGGGCGGCGGCCGTGGCGAGGGCCTCCTTGCGCCGCCCGGCCGGGGCGGGGCAGTCGCCGAAGGGTACGGCGGCCACCACTCGGCTGCGGAAGTCGCCCTGCGGGCAGCCGAGTTCGCCGAAGGCCCGCTGTCCGCGCAGCAGCCCGCGCCAGAACGCGTCGGGGGTGGGGCCGAGCGGGCTGATCAGGCCGAGGCCGGCCAGGGCCACGGCGGTCATGCGGCGCCCTCCTTGTCGTCCGGGTCGTCCGTGTCGTCCGTACGGGTCCGGCCCGTGCCCTGCATGCCGTGTGCGAGGGGTGTCTCCGGCCAGGGGCGCGAGGTGGGGCGGGGCGGTGGCGTGGTCATGCGGCCGCCGCCGTCGGCTCCGAGGCCCAGGCGCGCAGGCGGGTCCGGTCGTGCTTGCCGCTGCCGGTGCGGGGCAGTGCGTTCAGGACGCGGACGGTGCGGGGGCGGGCGTGCGGGGGCAGGCGGCGCCGGCATGCCTCGGCGACCCGGCCTGCCACGGCCGCGTGGTCGGTGTCGGGGCTCTCCACGAACGCCCATACGGCGTCGCCGCGGTCGCCGCGCCGGACTCCGACGACGGCGGCGTCCACGACGCCGGCCGCGGCGCGCACCGCGTCCTCGACGACGGTGGGGGCCACGGTCTCGCCGTGCACCACGAGGATCTCCTTGATCCGTCCGCCGACCGTGAGCCGGCCGTCGGCCGTGACCGTGCCGGTGTCTCCGGTGCGCAGCCAGCCGTCGGTGGTGAACGCGCCGCGGTCGAGGCCGCCGGTGACGGGGTCGAGGTAGCCCAGCATCAGGCCGGGGCTCGCGATCTCGATCTCGCACCGCGGTCCCGCGACCCTGGCCCGGACTCCGTCGAGGAGGCGCCCCACGGTGCCGGGCCGCACGTCGCCCGGGGCGTTGAGGGCGACGTTGGGCCCGGCCTCGCTGAGTCCGTAGCCGTCGTGCAGCGGCGCCCCGGTGACCGCCAGGAAGTCGTCGTACAGAACGGGGGTCATGACGTCGCCCCCGCAGCCGCGGATCCGCAGCGCGGCGAGCAGCCGGGCGGACTCGCCGTCCCGGGCGGCCTCGTTGGCGAGCATCCGGTACATGGTGGGGACGCCGTCCAGGGAAGTGATGCCCTCGGTGGCGAGCCGGGTCAGTGTGCCGCGCAGGTGGAATCCCGACTCGGCGTACAGATGGGCGCCGGTGGTGCGCCACACCCGCAGCACGCTGTGCCCGTAGGCGTGCCGCAGCGGCAGCGGGAGCAGCAGCCGGTCCTGTGCCGTGATCCCCATCCGGTCGGCGGTGGCGCGGCCCTGGTGGGCGAGGGCGCCGGCCGGGACGGCGACCGCCTTGGGGTCGCCGGAGCTGCCGGAGGTCCAGAAGACGGCGGCGGTCTCCTCGGGCAGGGTCAGCGGGCGGGTGCGCGCTTCGACGACGGGCTCGCCCGAGGCGGTGGCGTGGACGGCGGCGGCCGCGGCGATCCGCCGGGCGGGGGCCGCCCCGTCGAGCAGCAGGGGCGCGCCGGCGGCCTCGGCGGCGAGCGCGGTGACGACGGCGGTGAGCGGGTGGTCCGAGGCGAGCGCGGCGGCCCGGCCGGGTCCCACTCCCGCCGCGGTGAGGCTGCGCGCGGTGCGGGCGACGAGCCGGGCCAGGTGTCCGGGCGGGACGTGCTGCCCGTCGACGGTCAGGCGCGGTACTCCGGCCGGGCCGGGGCGGGCGGTCATGCGGCGGCTCCGGCGGGCGGGCCGGCGTCGAACACCCGGCGGACGCCCACGGGGACGTCGTCGTCGCGGACCGGGACGGTGATGACGGTCGTCCGGCCCTCGGCATGGGCCTTGGCCGCGTCGTCGAGGGCGGCGGCGAGTTCGCCGGCGGTGGTGCAGCGCGCGGTGAGACCGCCGAGGGCGCGGACGGCGGCGTCGGTGTGCGCGGGCGCGGTGAAGCGGGTGAGGGTGTCGGGTGCCCCTTCCTCGGCGCGTACGAAGCGGGGCCAGCCGTAGCCGCGGTTGTCGAGCACCAGGACGGTCAGGCCCAGGTTCAGCTCGGCGGCCGTCGGCAGGGCGGCCAGCCCCATCTCGAAGGCGCCGTCGCCGCAGACGAGGACCGTGCGCCGGGTGCGGTCGGCGAGGGCGGCGCCGACGGCTGCCGGCAGGCCGAAGCCGACCATCGTCTGTTCGCCGGGGGTGACGACCCGGGCGCCGTCGCCGACGGACACCACGGGGTGGTGATAGCCCCACATGTCGTGCAGGCCGTTCTCCTGCACGAGGGTCGCCCCGCGGGTCACCGACTCCTGGAGCAGCCGCAGCGCCGTGGTGACGGTCAGTTCGGGACCGTCCGCGCCGGTGCGGTGGTGGCGGGCGCGCATCTGGGCGCGTACGGCGGCGACCTCGGCCCCGCGGGCGGCGCCGGCGGCGGTCACCGCGGGCGTCTGGGCCACGACTGCGTCGGCGAGCTGGCCGGCCACCAGGGCGGCGTCGCCGAGCAGGGCCACCTCGGGTTCCGACGCGGTGTGGAAGACGGCCGGGTCGACGTCGACGTGCACCAGCGTCTTGTCCATAAGGCCGTCCCAGCCCATGCGGGCGGTCTCCTCCAGACGGGAGCCGATCGCGAGGACCACGTCGGCCTCGGCGAGCAGCCGGTCCGCGGGGGGTGTGGTGTACAGGCCCACCAGGCCGCAGGCCAGCGGGTGTTCCTCGTCGACGAGGCCGCGGCCGGCGGCGGTGGTGAACAGCGGCGCGGCCAGCAGCTCCGCCAGCCGCCGTACGGCGGGGCCCGCGCCGGCGGGCTTGCAGCCGCCGCCCGCGACGACGACGGGCAGGCGGGCCTCGGTGAGCAGCCGGGCGGCGCGGCGCACCTCCTCGGCGTCGGCGGCGAAGCGCAGGCGGCGTACCGGCTGGGCGGGCCGCCGTTCGGGGGCGGGAGCGCGCAGCACCTCGTCGGCGATCTCCACCAGGACCACGCCGGGGCCGCCGTTGACGGCGAGGTGGACGGCCCGGCGCAGCGCCCAGGTCAGCTGTCGCGGGTCCTCGACGAGAAAGTCCCATTTCGTCAGCGGCCGGGCCATGGCCGCCTGGTCGGTGTGCTGGAAGCCGCCGCGGCCGATGCCGAGGGCTGGTACGCGGGTGGTGACGACGACGACGGGGGCGCCCAGCGAGGAGGCCTCCAGCAGGCCGGTGAGGGCGTTGGCGAAGCTCGGTCCGGAGTTGACGGCGAGGACGGCGGGCCGGCCGGAGACGGCCGCGTGGCCGATGGCGGCGCAGGCGCCCGCCCGCTGGTCGCGCACGCCAAGGACACGCAGCCCGGGTGTGGTGCGCGCGGCGTCCATCAGGCCGGGTTCGTCGGAGGGCAGCCCGACGACGATGTCGCAGCCGGCGTCCGCGAGGGTGCCGGCGACGACGTGCCAGGGGTGGTGGTCGGGGGTCGCGCTCACTGCTGCTGCTCCTCGGCGGGGTCGTGGGGACGCGGACGGAGGTGGGCGCGCAGGACGGTGCTGCGGCGGCGGGTTTCTGGATCGAGTCCGGCGGCGGCGTCCGGGGGTGCGGGGGTGCCGGCGGGCAACGCCGGTACGTCGTCGGGCCGCAGGGGCTGCGCGGTGGCGCGGCGGACGCGGGTGGCCACGGCCCAGAAGGCGCCCGTGTCGGGGCGCCGCAGGACCTCGCAGAGGTAGACGACGGGGGCGCGGCCGGCGGCCAGGGCGCGGGCGAAGCGGAGGGCGGCGGTGCCGTCGCCGGTGGGCTCGGCGATGGCGTAGCCGGGTCCGCGCCAGCCGGTGAGTTCGGTGAACCGGCGCAGCAGGCCGGCCGGTTCGAGGCCGACGGAGTCGGCGGGGCGCAGCCGGCGGGCGGGGTCGTCGCAGTGGGCGGCGAAGGTGCCGGCGGCGTGGACGCAGTAGTCGCCGGCCGAGAGGACGACCGGCACCGTGGCGGGTGCGCCGTCGTCGTGCAGGGCCGCAAGGGCCTCACCGACCGCGTCCACGGCGTCGGGATCGGCGGCCAGCCGCCGGGCACCGGTGACGGGCGGCGCAGGCGGATCACCGACGGCCCGCCCGCGGACGACCGGGGGGTCCACGACGACACGCTCCCGGACGGCCGGAGGAGCCGGTACGACCCGGGCGACCGGCGGCTCCACGACCACACGCTCCCGGACGACCGGAGAAGCCGGTACGACACGATCCCGGGCGACCGTTGGGGCCGGGGCCGGGGCCGCCCTCACGGCCGGGTCCCGGTGGCGGCCTCGGCGGACAGCAGCAGCGGACGCCCGGTGGCCGTGCCATGGCGGTGAACGCTGCCGGCCAGGGGGCCGTAGCCGCCGAAGGGACGGTTGCCGTCCTCCACGTCGAAGGTGATGCGCTCCTCGCAGACCACGCTGGTCGCGATGCGGGTGCCGCCCACGAGGGCGGGCTCGCCGAAGACGGAGACGTACATGCCGCGCGCCCGCTCCTCGGCGGAGTGCAGCCAGCGGGTGATCTGCCGGGGGTCGTCGTACGCCATGGTGAGCACGACGGGGGAGAAGAACTCGGGCGGGTGGAAGGCGTCCTGCCAGGGCAGGTGGAGCAGGGTCGGCTCGACGACGTGGCGGACGAGGTCCACCCGGCCGCCGTGGACGGTGAACTCGCGGTACGCGGACAGGAACGCCGCCGCCTCCTGCACCGCGTCGGGATAGACCAGCGGCGCCACCCGGGTGGCGGGGTCGGCGCGCTCGCCCACGCGGATCGAGGCGAGCGCCCCGGCGAGCCGGGGTACGACCTCGCGGACGAGCGAGCGGTGGACGAAGACGATGTCGGTGCACAGGCAGTCCTGGCCCGAGTTGTACAGCCGGGCGGCGAGCACGGTGCGGCAGACCGCGTCGGGGTCCGCCTCGGGTCCGACGACCAGCGGGTTGGGCCCGGAGCCGAAGGTGAGCAGCAGCGCGTCGCCGGGCAGTTCGGCGGCGACCGTGCGGCCGTTGTCCGGCTGCCCGGTGAAGACGACGGCGTCGGAGCGGGCGCAGTCGGCGAGGAACCGCCGCTGCGAGACCGGCTCCATGACGATCCGTCCGCCGCCCGGGCCGCGCAGGTGCGGGCCGAGGATCTCGTGGACGGCCATGGCCGCCGGTGCCACCCGTGCCGAGGGCCGGATGCGGACCTCGTCGGTGTACAGCGAGGGGATGACGCCGAACAGGACGTAGGAGTAGAGCAGGTTGTTCGACGGCAGGAAGGTCGCGAGCCGGCCGAGCCGTCGCGGCGCATTGCGCAGCACTTCCCACGGTGCCCCGGACAGAGCACGCAACGAGCGGAAGAGTTCGTCGGTCGCGGCCTGGGCGGTGGCCACGCGGGTGAGGACGTCGTGCAATTCGTCCCGGTGTCGCAGGAGTGTGCCGACAAATCCGGGAACGACCGTGTCCGCCACGGCCGCGGTCGACGACGTGTCGCGCCCCGACTCGATGACGCTGCTGTGCATGCGCGTACCCCCTTGCACTCGCCCGTGACCTTCGGGCTCGATCAGGAAGCGTCTCCCGCCCGGACGCCGTCGCGCATCTCGGTTCGTGCTCTCTTTCAAAGGCGGCGAACCCACTGAGCATTCTCGGAGAACGAACGCGGCTGAGCGGCCACTAACATTCACAACTACGCCGGTGCACGGCCCATGGCGCCGAATTCGGCCGTTTTCACATAGGCCTCGAAAACATTCTGTGAAGAGGAAGGAGAAATGCTGTGTCCGCCCATGAATTGCGTTTCAGCTCTTTCCTCTCCACGGTTGTTCTTGATTCAGGAATTCTGCTCGCCCATGGACCGCGCCAGCAGCGGATCGTGCTGGACGCGGCGTGGGAGCGGTGCGTGCGTGCCCTGTCGGGTGTGACGTTCGGGCCGGAGGCGTTCGCGGAGCTGGCGCCGGACCGTGCGGCCGCCCCGGGCGTCCTCCGGGCGCTTATGGAGCGGCACCTGATCGTGCCGGAGGGCTGCGACGAGGAGGCCGCGCTGCGGGCCTCGTTCGCCAACCGGCCCGAGAGCTCCGGCCATGACCCGGCAGTGGACCCTGCCGGGTCGTGGCCGGCCACCCGTTACGGACTGCCCCAGCACCTGTCCGACACCGCCGCGGCCGCCTCGGGCGCCGGGGAGGCGGTGCGGGTGCTGCTGATCGGCGGCTGCGTCACACAGTTCACCGAGGAGCCGCTGCACACCCTGGGCCGCGAACTCGGCCTCGACGTGCGCACCGAACACCTGTGGCCGGGGCCCTCCGCGGGGCTGGCGCGTGCGGTGCGGCGGTCGCGCCCCGATGTCACGGTCTACCAGCCCGGTGTCCAGCCGTTCCTGACGGGCCTGTTCGACGGCGCGCACACCTGCGACGACGAGGAGCGGGCGCACCGGCTGGCGCTGATGAAGAACGCGCTGACCCTGGCCGTCGGGGCCCTGGCGCAGGCGCTGGAGGGCTCCCTGGGTCTGGTCCACAACATCGCCCCGCCGGCGCTGTCCCCGTTCGGCCGGTACGACTTCGCCGAGGAGTACGGTCTGCGGCGCCTGGTCGCCGAGCTGAACCAGCACATCGACCGGTGCGTGCGCAGCCACTCCAACCTGATGGTGGTCGACGAGGAACGGCTGGTCGCCCGGTACGGCGCCGCCGCGCTCTTCGACGACCTCGTGTTCCCCTTCGGCCACCACGGCGGCTCGGTCGATCCCGGCGACGAGCGCCCGCACCAGCTGCCCGCGCTCGGCCGCGCCCTGGCCGGCGAGTACCTGGCCTGTCTGCGCGCCCACCGCGGCACCGGCCGGATCAAACTGGTCGTGACCGATCTGGACGGCACGCTGTGGCCGGGCATCGCAGCCGACGACGGCTTCGACTGGGTCGACGGCGACGCCACCAGCCGCTGGCTGCACCTCGGCCTGCACCAGGCCCTGTCCGTGCTCAAGAGCCGCGGCGTGCTCCTCGCCACGTGCAGCAAGGGCGACGCGCACGCCACCCTGGGCGTGTGGGAGGAGGCGGGCGGCCGGCCGCTGCTCGGTCCCGACGACTTCGTCCTGCACCGCATCAACTGGCGGCCCAAGCCGGAGAACATCGCCGACATCTGCGCACGGCTGGGATTCACCCCCGACCAGGTCCTGTTCCTGGACGACAACCCCGTCGAGCGGGCCGAGACGGCCGCCGCGCTGCCCGGCCTGCACATCGCCGAGGGGCCCGTGCACGGCTTCCGCGAGCTGCTGCTGTCCAGCGCCGCTCTGGAGGCGGGCCGGCGCACCGCGGAGGCGGCCCGGCGCACCGACACCACCCGGGCGATGCTGCGCCGCGAGGAGCTGCGGGCCGACCTGGACCGGGACGCGTTCCTGCGTTCCCTGGACGTCCGGGTGCGGGTGGCAAAGGCCGGCCCGGAGCAGCTGGCGCGGGCGGCCGAACTGTTCAACCGGACCAACCAGTTCACGACGACGGCCTGGCGCACCGGCCCGGAGGAACTGCGGCGTGTCCTCGCCGAACCGGACACACGGCTGCACGTCGCGTACGTCTCCGACCGGTTCGGTGACTACGGCCTGACCGGCGCCTGCCTGGTGCGGGGCGGGACGGTGACGGCGTTCGCACTGAGCTGCCGGGTCATCGGCCTCGACGTCGCCGTGCCGTTCCTGGTCGCCGCCCTCGAGGACGGCGTCGGCGGGCGGCGCGCGCTGCTGGCCGGGCTCGTCGGCAGGATCGTCGCCACAGACCGCAACACCCCTGCGCGGGAGCTGTTCCTGAACGCCGGGTTCGAGGTGCGGGGCGACGACGGCCCGCAGGTGCTGGCCGATCCCGGCCGGCTGCCGGAGCTGTCCGCCCTGCCGGTGGCCGTGCTGTCCGCAGCCCCGGCCACGGCCCGCACGGGCGGACCGTGAGCGGCGCGGGCAGGGCACCGCGGCAGCAGACCGAGACAGTCATCAGGAGGGGGAGAACCGTGCGAGCAGTGGTCACCGGGGGCGCGGGTTTCGTCGGATCGCACCTGTGCGAGCGGCTTCTGTCGCGCGGCGACGAGGTCGTCTGCGTGGACGACCTGTCCACCGGCCGCGCCGGGAACATCGCGCACCTGCTCGACCACCCCGGTTTCCGCTTCGTGCACCAGGACGTGACCGCGGGCCTGGAAGTCTCCGGCCGGGTCGACGCCGTGTACCACCTGGCCTCCCCCGCCTCGCCCCGCGACTATCTGCGGCTGCCGGTGGAGACGCTGCTGGTGGGCTCGTACGGCACCCGCAACGCTCTGGAACTGGCCCGCCGCGACGGCGCCGCGTTCCTGCTGACGTCCACCTCCGAGGTGTACGGCGATCCCCAGGTGCACCCGCAGCCCGAGAGCTACTGGGGCAACGTCAACCCGGTCGGCCCGCGCTCCGTCTACGACGAGGCCAAGCGCTTCGGCGAGGCACTGACCATGGCCTACCGGCGCACCCGCGGTGTGCGCACCACCATCGTGCGGATCTTCAACACCTATGGTCCGCGGATGCGCGCCGACGACGGCCGGGCCGTGCCCGCCTTCGTGACGCAGTCGCTGGCCGGCCTGCCGCTGACGGTCACCGGCGACGGAAGCCAGACCCGCTCCCTGTGCTACGTGGACGACCTGGTGACAGGGCTCGTGAGGGCCCTGGAGGCGGGCGTCCCCGGTCCGGTCAACCTCGGCAACCCCGAGGAGGTGACCATGCTCCGGCTCGCGCTGGCGATCCGCGGGACCTGCGGGTCGTCGAGCCCGGTGACCTTCGTCGCCCGACCGCAGGACGACCCGCGGCTGCGCCGGCCGGACATCTCGGCCGCCCGCCGGGAGCTGGGCTGGGCGCCCCGGACTCCCCTCGCCGACGGCCTCGCACGCACCGTCGCCTGGTTCAAGAACGCCTCCGCGCCCGGCGCCCTTTCCCTGCCCGACCTCGTCCACTCCCGGCCCACGCCGGCGCCGCCGACCAGGCGCCGTCGATCCGAACGCTCCGGCCCGACCGCCGGATGCGACTCTCCCAGGAAGGGGGACACGATCCATGACCCAGCAGGAACGCTTCACCGTCAGACCGCCGAGCGAGGTATCGCTTGACAGCCTGGTCGACCTGGTGCGCTCCTACGAGGAGCACGCCACGGGAGTGGCCACCTACACCCGGGAGGACATCCTCCTGGAGACCGGCCATCCCGGTTACGAGGACAACAGCTGGTGCCTGACCGGCCCCCACGGCCAGGTGTTCGCCTGGGCGGCGCTGACCGCGCACGGCGACACCCTGGACGCCGCGCTGACCGTGCGGCCGGGCCGGCACGCCGAGAGCGCGGCCCGCACCCTGCTGGCCCGGCTCCTGGACCGGGCCGACGAACTCGCCGCCCGGCAGGGCATCCGGTATGCCCTCACCGTCAGCGGCGTGCTGAGCGGCGACGAGGTGGTTCCGCCGGTCCTGCAGGAGGCCGGGTTCATCCCCGGTGCCACCGCCGGCCAGTACACGATCGACCTGACGGTGCCGCCGCTGCCGCCCGTGCTCCCCGACGGGGGAACCATCCGGCGGCCCGGCCCGGACGATCTCGGCGCCCTGCACACGATCCATCTGACCAGCCGCGGCAAGGGCCCCAAGACCGAGGATCCGGTTCTCTTCGACGCCCGCCTGCGGCGGCTGCGGGAGGCGGGCGGTGCGGTGCTGCTGATGGAGGTCACCGGCCGTCCGACCGGCTACGTCCTGACCCAGGCCGCCGACGGAAAGGAGGGACGCGTCCTGGAACTCGCGGTCGCCCCCGCCTTCCGCGGACTGGGCATCGGCTACGCCCTGCTCACCGCGGGGCTCGCCGAACTGCGCGCCCTGGGTGCGGCCCGCGCCCGGGTCCTGATGGACACGGGCGACCTGCACGACCCCGAGGCGCTCGGTCGTGTCCTCACCGTGCAGGCGGCACGTACCGTCACCCGTTTCCACCGCATCGGCGACTGACCCAACCACGGCCGAAACACCCGGGTTCCGGGCCACGTGCCGCGCATGACCGTGCCTGACAGGGACGGCGCTCCCGACCGAGTCCGTCCCGACGTCTGACCGCAACGATACCGATCCGCCCCCGCCCCCGAAGCACTCGCCGGACGTTCGGTGCTTCTTCGTGAAGTCGCCGCCGTATCCGGCTCGGTGAAGCCCCGCCCCGCCCGCCCACCGGCCTCCCCGTATCCGAACGGAGCCCCTGATGAACCGCACCGCCGCATCCCGGCGCCTGCTGATGGTGATGCCCTACAGCCAGTTCGTCCGCAAGGCCGCCGAGGCGGGCTTCGAGGTCTGGGCGATCTGGGACCCCTCCCTGCGCGAGCAGCAGTACCTCGACGAAGTCGCCGCGCACGCACAGGAGTTGCTGCTGACCGACTTCGGTGACGAGGCCGGCCTGCGCGCCCTGATCGCCGAGACGGTCCGCGCCCACGACATCGGCACCGTGCTGCACCTGGGCGCGGAGGAGTCGATGCCACCGGCCCTCGCGGAGGCCGAGGCGCTCGGTGTCTCCCCCAACCCGGCCGCCGCGGTCGGCGCCCTCAACGACAAGGCCGCGATGCGGGCGCTGCTCGCCGGGCACGGTCTGTCGCCGGTGCGCTCGCAGGCGGCCCGGACCGCCGAGGAGGTCGCCGCCGCCGTGGCCAATCTACCGCTGCCCGTCGTGGTCAAGCCGGCCCGCGCGTCCGGCAGTCGGGGCATCGCGCTGATCCGCGACGCCGACGACCTCCAGGAGTGGACCGCCCGCGTCACCGAGGCCGCTCTCGCCGGCCCCTACCTGGTCGAGGAGTACCTCGAAGGCCCCGAGTACAGCGTGGAGACCCTTTCCGCCGACGGCGAGCACCATGTCATCGGCATCACCGCGAAGCAGACCACGGGCGCGCCGTTCTTCATCGAGACCGCGCACGTCCACCCGGCCCCGCTCGACCCCGCCGAACGGGCCGCCCTGCACGCGGTCGTGATCGGACTGCTCGACCTGGCCGGCTACCGCTTCGGGCCCGCGCACACCGAGGTCGTCCTGACCGCGCACGGCCCGCGCATCGTGGAGTCGCAGACCCGGCTGGGCGGCGACCGCATACCGCTGCTCATCGAGACCGCGTCCGACTACGACATCGAGGCCGCGATCTTCCGCACGCTGGCCGGGGCTCCCGTCGAGCCGCCGTCCCCGCGGCACACCGCCTCCGTCGGCTTCTTCTTCCTGCCCGCCGGACGGCTGGAGTCCGTCGCGGGGCTCGACGCCATCCGTGCGCTGCCCTTCGTCCAGGCGCTGCACTTCCCCTTCCAGCCGGGCGACGAACTGCCGCCCACCACCAACTCGTTCACCCGCCACGGCTACGTCGTCGTCGACGCCGAGTCGCCCGCAGAGGCCCGGGCCCGTATCGCCCGGGTCCGCGGGCTGCTGCGCGCAGACGTCCGCGAAGCCGCCCTGACCGCCCCGAAGGGAGCCCTTCGATGAGCACCCGCAAGACCGTGCTGCTGATCGGCGGCGTCGACGCCCACGTGGACCGTTTCACGGCGCTCGGCGTCAAGGTCGTCCTGATCCAGCACCCCGACAAGGTCACCGAGCACCAGATGCGCGCCGTCGACGTGCTGCTCGTCGTCGACTACACCGACTGGGACACCGTACGGCCGTATGCCGAGGCGGCGCATGCCGTCCACGGCGTGGACGCCGTGGTCTCGCTCACCGAGCCCGGACTGAACCCGGCGAGCCGGCTCGGTGACCGGTTCGGGCTGACCGACGGCCGCCGGCACGAGGTGAGCCGCCGGATGCGCGACAAGTGGCTGATGCGCCGCCATCTCGCCGAGCGGGGCCTGCCGGTGCCGCACGCCGCCCGGGTGTCCGACCGGGCCTCGCTCGACGCCTTCGGCGAGCGGGCCGGCTACCCCTTCATCGTCAAACCGGTCTCCACGACGGCGGGGTTCGGCCTGCTCCGGGCCGAGAGCCCGCAGGACCTGGAGCGGGTGTGGGCACGCGTACGGGAGCTGGACGGCGGCCGCACGGACCGCGGTTCGACCATGTTCACCGTCGACGGCTTCCTGATGGAGTCCTACATCGACGGCCCGGAGTTCAGCGTCGAGGCGCTCAGCTTCGCCGGCCGGCACGTCGTCGTCGCCGTCACCGAGAAGCTGACCGCCGAGGAGCACTTCGCGGAGCTGGGGCACGCGGTGCCCGCCCGGCTGGCCGACACCGACCGGCAGCGGCTGACCGGCGCGGTCGAGGAGTTCCTGACCGCCATGGGTGTCACCGACGGCCCCAGCCACACCGAGATCCGGCTGTCCTCGCGTGGTCCGGTGGTCATCGAGTCCCACAACCGGCTCGGCGGCGACCACATCGTCGAACTGGTCGAGGCGGCCTACGGCATCGACATGATCGCCTACGGCGCCGCCTGGCCCCTCGGGCTCACCGAGCCGCTCGCCGCGCCGCCGGAGCCGAAGGCCGCGGCCGTCATGCGGGCCGTGGTGCGCGAGCCGGGCACCGTCACCGCGGTGAGCGGCGTGGAGCGGGTCCGGGCCCGGCCGGACGTGCTGGCCGCGCAGGTCTCCGTGCGCCCGGGCGACACCGTACGGCCGCTGGGCGACAACTGGGACCGGCTCGGCAGCGTCGTCGTCACCGCCGCCGACACCGACGGTGCGGTGGAGCTGTGCGAGCGCCTGGTGAGCGAGGAGATCCGTATCCACGTCGAGCCCGCGGCGGCACCCGTGCCGGCCCGGGCCGCCTGAGCGGCGGGTCCGCCGGAAGGAGTCGGCCGTATGCCCGAGGAACTCTCGCTGCTGCGCACCCTGGGCGAGGATCTCGCCGTCGTCGTCGCCCGCGACCCGTCCCTGTCCAGCCGCCTGGCGGCCGTCGGCCACACCGGGCTGTCCGCCGTGTGGGCGCACCGGGTGGCGCACCGGTTGTACCGGCGGCGGCTGCGGACGGCCGCGAGCCTCATTGCGCGGACCGCCCGCCGCCGCACCGGTGTCGAGATCCATCCCGGTGCGGTGCTGGGCCGCCGTGTCTTCATCGATCACGGCGCGTCCGTGGTGATCGGGCAGACCGCCGTCGTCGGCGACGACGTGACCATCTATCAGCAGGTGACGCTGGGCGCGGTGGGGTGGTGGACCGACAACCTCCGCCCGCCGGGCGCCCGTCGGCACCCGGTCGTCGGCGACGGGGTGGTGCTCGGCGCGAACGCGACCGTGCTGGGTCCCGTGACCATCGGCGACCGGGCCCTGATCGGCGCGATGGCCACCGTCACCGAGGATCTGCCGCCCGGGGCGCGGGTGTACGCCCCGCGCTCCGTGGTCCGTCCCGGCCCCGGGCTGCGACCGGTGCCGGACACCGCGCCCGCCGCCCACGAGGCGAGCGACCCACAGCCCGACGCCGTGCGCCTGCTCGCCTCGGCGGGTTCCTGGTGACCGTGCGCCCCGTTCGCCTCGTACGCCCTTCCCGAAGCAGGAGTTGGCCATGACCACCGCCCTACCCCCGGCGACCGCCGTCCGGCGCGTCGCCGCCGACCTCGAAGAACTCATCGGACGCACCCCCCTGGTCCGCCTCACCGTCACCGGCGCCGCCCCCGGCGTCGAGGTCCTCGCCAAGCTGGAGTCCGCCAACCCCTTCGCCAGCAGCAAGGACCGCGCCGCGCTCGCCATGCTCAGCGGCGCCGAGCTGCGCGGCGACCTCGGGCCCGGCGGCACCGTGGTGGAGTCCACCTCCGGCAACACCGGCATCGCCCTGGCCGCGCTGTGCGCCCGGCGCGGCTACCGCTGCGTCGTCGTGCTGCCCGACAGCGCCACGCCCGAGCGGATCGGGCTGCTGACGGCGCTCGGCGCACAGATCGTGCAGACGCCCAGCGCCGAGGGGTTCGCCGGCGCCATCGCCAAGGCCGAGGAGATCCAGGCCGCCACCCCCGGCTCCTGGTACGTGCGCCAGCACGAGAACCCCGACAACGTCCGGGCCCACTACGAGAGCACCGGACCGGAGATCTGGGCGGACACCGGCGGCCGGGTGGACGTCCTGGTCGCGGGTGTCGGCACCGGCGGCACCCTCACCGGTGCCGGCCGCTGCCTGAGGGAACACAATCCCGCGCTGGAGATCGTCGCCGTGGAACCGGAGGGCTCACCCGTCCTCTCCCTCGGCCACGGCGGCACCCATCGCATCCCCGGACTGAACGGCGGCTTCGTCTCCCCCACCACGGACGTCTCGCTCATCGACCGGGTACTCACCTGCTCCGACGAAGCGGCCCTCAGCACCGCCCGCGCGCTGACCCGGGAGCAGGCCGTCTTCGCCGGGCTCTCCTCCGGTGCCGCCGTGCACGCGGCGACGGTACTGGCCCGGGACCCCGCCTACGCCGGCCGGACGATCGTCACCGTGCTGCCCGACACCGGGGAGCGGTACGTCAGCATCTGGAACGAAGGGACCTCCGTATGACCACGCTCGTCCTGCACCGCGGTTCGCTGCGCGCCAATCCCTACGAGCGGTGGCTGGCCGACCACGGCGAGAAGCTCGTCCTGCTGGGCTCGGCCGAGCAACTGGCCCTGTTCGGCGAGGAGTTGCCCACCGGGGCGCCGTACCTGCACGCCGAGGTGCTGGCGGACTACGACACCGGAGCGCACGTCCTCGCGCGGGCCGCCGAACTCGTCGAGGAGTTCGGCGTCACCGACGTCGTCGCCTGCCAGGAGTTCGACATCGAGCGGGCGGCGGTCCTGCGCGAGCGCTACGGCCTGCCCGGCCAGCGGCCCGGCTCCGCGCGGGTGTACCGCGACAAGTGGGAGATGAAGCAGGCCGCGACGCGCGCCGGGATACCCGTCGCCGACCATGTGCTGCTGCGTTCGGCCGGGGACCTCGACGCCTTCGCCGGCCGGCACGGCTTCCCCGTCGTGCTCAAGCCCCGCAAGGGCGCGTTGTCCGTCGGTGTGTCCGTGCTGCGCACCCGGGAGGAACTGCGGGCCCGGCTGCGGGAGGTGGAGCTGTTCGACGCGGACGGCACCCCGCAGTGGCTGGCCGAGGCGTTCGTCGGGGGCTCCATGTGCCATATCGACGGCACGGTTCTGGACGGCCGGATCGCCACTCTGTGGCCCTCGCAGTACCAGTACGCCCTGGCCGACTTCCGGGACCGCAAGGGCCGTGTGGACATCGCCCTGGACGTCGCCGACCCGCTGGCCCGCCGGCTGGTCGCGTTCGGCGAGCGGGTGCTGGAGGCGTTCGGCGGGCCGGAGCAGTTCGCCTTCCACATCGAGGTGTTCCACACCACCGACGGCGAACTGGTGCTGTGCGAGGCGGCCTCCCGGGCGGGCGGTGCCGGGGTGCGGGACGTACAGCGGGTGCTGTTCGGCTTCGACCCGATGGAGTACCCGGTACGCCGCCAGCTCGGCCTGCCCGTGGCGGCCGGCGAGCGCCGGGACCCCGAACGCCTCGCCGGTCAGCTGCTGTTCACGAAGCGGCCAGGTGTGCTGCGGTCGCTGCCGGACCCGGCGACCCTGCCGCCGGGAGTCGTCAAGTACACGACGTACGCCGAGGTGGGACAGACCGTCCAGGACGCCACGCACTCCGGGGACTTCCTCGCCGCGTTCGTCGTCACCGGCGCGGACCGGGCCCAGACGGAGGCCCGGATCCGGGTCGCGGAGGAGTGGTTCAGGGCCGGTCTCGACATCGGCTGAGGCCGTGGTCAGCTCCCGCCGTGCCGGCGCAGGACAGTGACCAGCCGGCCGGCGAGGACCACGGCGAGCGCGGCGATCGCGACCTCGGCGACCATCGCCGGCGTGTACCGCAACGGCAGTGCGGCCGACGACGGGTAGAGGACGATGCCGACGACGGCGATGCCGAGCGCCGCGGCGAGCTGCTGCGTGGTCGCCAGGACACCGGCCCCGGCTCCCGCGTCCTTCGGCGGCACCCTGCTCATCACGGCACCGGTCAGCAGCGGCACGATCATGCCGTTGCCGAGCCCGTACACGGCCATGCCGGTGAGCAGTACGGCCATGGAGGCGCCGTCGGACGCGAGGGCGGCGGCGGCCGGCGCCGCGGCGAGACCGAGCGCGATCAGAGCGGCCGCGAGGACGAGGACGCGCTCGCCGAACCGCGCCCGTAGCGGGACGGCGAACCGTGAGCCGACGGCGATGGCGACGGCGGCGGGGGTGAACGTCAGCCCCGCCTCGGCGGAGCTGAGCCCGGCCTCGTCCTGCAGGTACAGGGCGAGGACGACGGCGAAGGGCACGCTCGCCATGTAGAGAAGGAAGTTGAGCAGGACCCCGTGCACGAAGACGGGTACGGAGAACAGGTCCACCGGCAGCAGCGCCGGCCGTCCCCGGCGCACCCTGGCGCGCTGGGTGCGTACGAACACGGCCGCCAGGACGCAGCCCGATGCGCACAGCGCCAGCCCGGTGGGCAGGAACGGCCACTGCCGGACCGCGGCGAGCGGCAGCAGGACCAACGCCACCGACACCGCGCTGAGCACCGCCCCGGTCACATCGGCGCCCTTCCCGGCCAGGGCGGGCCGGTCGGCGTCCAGGGTGGCGGGCAGCAGCAGGAACACCGCCAGGCAGAGCGGCACGGCCACCAGGAAGACCGGGCGCCAGCCGAGACCGAACACGTCCCAGGCGGGCAGGGCGCCGCCGAGGATCTGGCCGAGCACCATGCCGAGGCTCATCGACACCGCGAACCAGGACAGCGCCCTGGGCTGCTCGGCGGGCGGGAACTGGGTCCGGATCAGGGCCAGTACCTGCGGCTGGAGGACCGCGGCGGCCGCGCCCTGGGCGAGCCGGGCCGCGATGAGCGAGCCGGGTGAGTAGGCGAGCGCACAGGCCAGCGTGGTCAGCGCGAACACCACGATGCCGGCCCGGTACATGCGCCGGCGTCCGAACAGGTCGCCGAGCCGGCCGCCGGTGATCAGCCCGAGTCCGTAGACCAGCCCGTATCCGCCCACCACGGCCTGGAACTCGAACGGCGTCAGCCGGAACGACTGGTTGATGGACGGCGCCGCGAGATTGACGCAGAACTGGTCGAACAGCGACAGGAAGGGTCCGACCAGCAGGAGTACCAGCGCCAGGCGACGGCGCGGGTTGGGCGGTGGCGGGGCGGGGCTGTGCCCCCCGCCCCCGTGCTCGTGCCTCTCGAACCGTGCCGCGGGCTGCCGGTCGACGAGTTCCGTCATGTGTGCCTGTCCCCTCCACGCGTGTCCTGCGGGACATCCCACGAGCAGCGCGCGGTGGACGGCAAGCGGACATGGCGGAGTCGCCGCGGGCCGCCGAGGGCCGCGCAGGCTTGCGCAACTCGCCGTGGACACGGTCCGGACGGGCCGCACATTCTGCCGACGCAAGCAGACGCAGAAAGGCTGTGCGATGAAAAGCGGTCGTTCGGCGATGCACCTGTCCTTCGAAGGCGAAGCCGGCCATGACGAGGCCCGCTCCCTCGTGCTGCGGTTCCTGAGCGGTGACGTCCACGTCGACCCGTATCCCGTGCTGAACCGCATCCGGGAGGCGGGACCGGTGTGGCTCGGTGACGACGTGGTCGTCCTGTCCTCCTACGCACACTGCGCCGCCGCCCTGCGCGCGGCCGACCGCACGCCGGCCCCCGTCGGCGTCTGCCCTGTCCCCATGGCCCGGCCGCACCGTGTGCTGGACCGCGTCTTGGGCGCGGACGCGACGGCAGACCTCCTCGCGCCCCTCGTGCGCTCCCTCGTCGACGACCGCCTGGACTCGGTGGCGGCCCGTGGCCGTCTCGAGGTGGTCAGCGACCTGGCCCACCCGGTGCCCATGGCCGTCCTGTCCCGGCTGCTGGGCCTTCCGGCCGGTGACGCCCAGTGGCTGCACCGGCGGCTCACCGCGCTCGGCGCGGCTCACGACCTGCCGCTCGCCGGCGCCCAGAACCCCGCGCGCCTGGCCGAGCGCCGCTTTGCCGAGGCCGAGCTGGAGACCTACCTCGCCGAGGCGGTCCGCGACCGGCGCGACCGGGCCGACGGTGACGACCTGCTGTCCCGGCTGGTCCGGGCCGACGGACACGGGGAACGGCTCACCGATGCCGAGGCCACGTCGGCCGGCCGGTTCCTGCTCGCCTCCGGGTACGAGACCACCGCCGCCCTCGTCTCGTGCGGCGTGCTGGCGCTGCTGCGCGCCCCGCACGAGATCGACGCACTGCGCCGCGACCCCCGGCGCGCGCACCGCCTGGTGGAAGAGACCCTCCGTGTCGACCCGCCGGTGCAGGTCCTGCAGCGCCTGGCCGGCACCGACCTCGACCTGTGCGGGACGCGCGTCCCGCGCGGCACCGTGATGGTGCTGCTGCTCGCGGCGGCCCATCGCGACCCGGCGCTCACCCCGGCCCCCGACGTCTTCGCCCCGGAAGGTGCCCCGCCGCACCTGGCGTTCGGCACGGACCCGCACCACTGCCCCGGGGCGCCGCTGGCCCGGTTGATCGCGCGGACCGTGCTCGTGCGCTTCGTCCAGCGCGTCGCCGGTGCGCGGTTCGCCCTCGGCAGCACGTCGTACCGGCCCTCCGTCGCCCTGCGCGGGCTGCGGGCGCTGTGGGTGGACGCGGACGGTTTCGCCGCCCGGGACCTGCCCTGGCAGCCTGCCGACGGCCAGGCACCGGACCTTCGACCACCCGCCCATGCCGCGCGCGACGCGGCGGGAAGGACATCGTGACAGTCACGCATCCGGACACGACCCGGACGGCCGCCCTGGACTGCCTCTTCGTCAGGCCCGGCGACGACCAACGGGCCCACACCGCCGGCCGGCATGTGCTCGGCAGGGTGACCTACGGCCATGGCGGCAGGCCCCCGCAGCTGCACGACGGCGCCCCTCTGGCCCGGTTGGCCATGGCCGCCGCGGGCGACGAACGGATCACCGAGGTGTGGACCACCGACCGGCCGGTGCGCCGCGGCCGGGACGGCGACCTGGTGTACGCCGAGGACGGCGAGCACTTCCTGTGCGCGGTACGCATCGAGGAGCGGGACGTCTACCGCGACACGGTGCGCGCGGTGTACGAGGCGGCGTTCACGCTCATGTGGCGGCTCGGCTACACGGAACTGCTGCGCATGTGGAACCTCGTGGGAGCCATCACCGGCCCCAACGGCGAGGGCATGGAGAACTACCGGGACTTCTGCGTGGGCCGCGCCCAGGCGTTCGAGTCCTGGTCGGGGCGGATCGCGGGCATGCCGGCGGCCACCGGCATCGGCTCCCTGCGCCCCGGCATCGACATGTACTTCCTGGCCTGCCGAGACGGCCGGACCCGGCACCTGGAGAATCCGCGCCAGACCCCGGCGCACCGGTATCCGGACCGGTACGGGCCGAAGTCGCCCAGCTTCGCCCGCGCCACTCTCCTGGAACCGGCCGACGGCACCCGGCCGGTGCTCTATGTGTCGGGTACGGCCAGCATCATCGGCGACGACACCGTCCATCCCGGCGACGTCGAGCGGCAGTGCGCGGTCACCCTCGCCAACATCGAGGCGCTGGTCGCGCCCGAGAACCTCGGCCGGCACGGGCTGGCGGGCGGATTCCGCCTGACCGACCTCGACTGCGTCAAGGTCTACGTCCGCGACGCCGGCCACCTGCCCGCGGTCCGCGCCCACTGCGCGAAGGCGCTGGGGGCCGGCCGGGACATCGCCTTCTTCAACGTCGACGTGTGCCGCCCCGACCTGCTGGTGGAGATCGAAGGGATATGCCGATGACCAACTTCGCGCAGCGGCTGGCGGACACCGCCCTGTCCCGGGGCTGGCTGGAACGGCCCGCGTACCACGTCGGTGACAGCGTGTACCGCTTCGAGGACGTGTACGCGGGCGCGGCCCGGGCCGCCGCCGCGTTCGTCTCCCGTGGACTGGGGCGTGGTGACCGGATCCTGATCGCCCTGCCGGACGGCATCGAGTTCGTGTGGGCGTTCCTCGGTGCGCTGCGCATCGGGGCCGTGGCCGTGCCGGTCAACTCCATGTTCCACCCGGAGGAGATGCGGCGTGCGGCACTCGTCGCCGAGCCCGCGGCCGTCGTGGCGGACGCCGAGTTCGCGGACCGGTTCACGGCGCCGGTGCTCACGCCGGACGCCCTGTACGGCGACGCCGTGGCGCCGCCGCCGTACGCCCCGGTCTCACGGGACACCCCGGCGTTCGCGGCGTTCACCTCCGGCACGACCGGCGGTCCCAAGCTGTGCTTCCACACCCATGGCGATCCGGAGGTCCTGGTGCGGGCGGCCGGCGGTGCCGTGCGGGTGAGCGCCGCCGACGTGAGCTATTCGGTGCCGCGCATGAACTTCGCCTACGGGCTCGGCAATTCGCTGTTCTTTCCGCTGCTGACCGGCGGCGCCACCGTCCTCACTCCCCGGCGGCTCGCACCGGGCGACGCGCTGGCCGTTCTGGAGAAGCACGGCGTGACCGTGTTCTACAGCCAGCCGACCTTCTTCGCGCACATGCTGGGCCACCCCGACGCCCGGCGGGTGCTGGGCGGTCTGCGGGTGGCGGTGGTGGCCGGGGAGGTGCTGCCCGAGTCCCTGGAACAGCAGCTGCGTGATGTGCTCGGGCCGCGGCTGCTGAATGTGTACGGCACGACCGAGATCGGGCACGCCGTACTGGCCAACGGGCCCGCAGCGGTACGGGAGTTCACCCTCGGCAGGGTCCTGGCTCCTTACCGGCTGCGGATAGTCGACGAGGCCGGCCGGCCGGTCCCGGCGGGTGTCGAGGGCCGGGTGGAGGTGTCGGGGCCGACCATCGGGCTGCCGGTCCCGCGCGGTGGGGACACCCCCGTCCGGCTCGGCACGGACGCCTGGTTCACCACCAATGACGCCGCCACGATGGACGCCGACGGGTTCGTCAGGGTCTACGGACGGCTCGACGACGTGGAGATCGTCGCCGGCATCAACGTCCACCCGGCGGAGATCGAGGACCGGCTGATGGCGCACCCGGCCGTCGAGGAGGCCGCGGTGTGCGCGGTGCGGCGCGGCACCGGCGTCTCGGTGCTGCGCGCCTACGCCGTCCTGCGCGACGCGGTGGACGGCACCGCCGCCCAGGCGCTGCGCGCGGAACTCCTCGACGCCTGCCGCGCCTCGCTGACCTGGTACAAGGTGCCCGAGGACATCACCTTCACGGCCCAACTCCCGCGCAATCCGACCGGGAAGCTGCTGCGCCGCACCATCCGCACGCTCGCCGTCGAGGACGCCCTGAGCTGATCCCGGACACGGCCGCGCTCCCCTGTTCGTCCCGCCCTTTCCATCACCCGCCTATGCCTGGAGTGAAAGCGTTGACCTCAGTCGAGACTTCCGCCGCCGTCGCCTTCGACGGCCAGACCCTCACCATCGACGCCGTCCGGCGCATCGCCGAAGAAGGGGCACGGGCAGCCGTCGCCCCCGAGGCGGTCGACAGGACCCTGCGCAGCCGGGCGATGCTCAATGAGCTGGCCGGGCAGAACGTCCCCATCTACGGCGTCACCACCGGGTACGGCGAGATGATCTACATGCAGGTCGACAAGTCGAAGGAGGTCGAGCTCCAGACCAACCTGGTGCGCAGTCACAGTGCCGGTGTGGGGCCGCTGTTCGCCGAGGACGAGGCCCGGGCCATCGTGGCGGCCCGCCTCAACACCCTGGCCAAGGGGCACTCCGCGGTGCGCCCGGAGATCCTGGAGCGCCTGGCCCTGTATCTGAACCGGGGTATCGTCCCGGCGATTCCGGAGATCGGCTCGCTGGGCGCCAGCGGTGACCTCGTGCCCCTGTCGCACCTGGCGAGCACGCTGATCGGCGAGGGGTACGTGCTGCGGGACGGCCGGCGGGTGGAGACGGCGACGGTTCTGCGCGAGGAGGGCATCGAGCCGCTGCGGCTGAAGTTCAAGGAGGGGCTCGCGCTGATCAACGGCACCTCGGCGATGACGGGTCTCGGCTCGCTGGTCGTGCAGCGCGCCCTGGCCCAGACCCGGCAGGCCGAGCTGGTCTCGGCCCTGCTCAACGACGTCCTGCGCGGCTCGGCCAGCCCGTTCCTCGCCGAGGGCCACGACGTGGCCCGTCCGCACCGCGGGCAGATCGACTCGGCCGCCAACATACGGGCCCTGCTGGCCGGCAGCCGGCTGATCGCGGAGCACGCGGAGCTGCGCCGGCAGGTGCAGGACGTCAAGGAGGACGGCCGGGACGTCCAGCGCACCGACACCTACCTCCAGAAGGCGTACACGCTGCGGGCCGTCCCGCAGATCCTCGGCGCCGTGCGCGACACCCTCTACCACGCGCAGGACAAGCTGGAGATCGAGCTCAACTCGGCCAACGACAACCCGCTGTTCTTCGAGGGCCAGGAGATCTTCCACGGCGCGAACTTCCACGGCCAGCCGATCGCCTTCGTCCTGGACTTCGTCACCATCGCGCTCACCCAGCTCGGTGTGCTCGCCGAGCGGCAGCTCAACCGACTGCTGAACCGTCATCTCAGCTATGGCCTGCCCGAGTTCCTGGTGGCCGCGAACCCCGGTCTGAACTGCGGGTTCGCCGGCGCCCAGTACCCTGCGACGGCGCTGGTCGCGGAGAACCGGACGATCGGGCCGGCCTCCACCCAGTCGGTGCCGTCCAACGGCGACAACCAGGACGTGGTGAGCATGGGCCTGATCGCGGGCCGCAACGCCCGCCGGGTGCTGGGCAACAACAACCGGATCCTCGCGGTGGAGTTCCTCGCCGCCGCCCAGGCGGTCGACGTCTCCCGCCGCTACGACGAGCTGAGCCCGGCCTCGCAGGCGACGTACGACGCGGTGCGGTCGCTGGTGCCCACGCTGGGCGTGGACCGGTACATGGCCGACGACATCGAACTCGTCGCGGCCGCGCTCTCGCGCGGCGAATTCCTCACGGCGCTCGGCAAGTACACCGGGATCGAGCTGCGCTGACGCGCCCGGAACGCAAAGCGCCGCCGGATGGCCTCGTCGGGCCGTCCGGCGGCGCTTGTCGTGCGGGCGGAGCGGGGGGGCCGTCAGGCGGCGAGGATCTTCTCCTCCGTCGACTCGGCCTCTGCCTCGGCCGGGGCGGCCTGCTCCTGGCCGATCGGCGGGATGTGGCGCATCAGCGCCACGAAGAACACGCCCGCTACGGCGATCAGTCCGGCGGCGACGGCCGCGACGGTGTGGATGCCGTCGGTGAAGGCGGCGCGGACCGGCTCCATGAGCGCGTCGGCCACCTGCCCGGGCAGGCTGTGCGAGGCGGCCGCGGCACCGGAGACGCTGTCGCGTGCGGCGTCGGCCGCACCGGCGGGAACACCTGCCGGGACGGTGGAGTGGATCTGGTCGCGGTAGACGGCGAGGCCCAGGGTGCCCAGCGTCGCGACGCCGAGGGCGGCACCGAACTCGTTGCTGATCTGGGAGAGCGCGCCGGCCGAACCGGCCTTCTCCGGCGGGACGGTGCCGACGACCATGTTGGTGCCGAGGGCGACCAGCGGGGCGCCGCAGAAGGAGAACACCGCGAAGCCGACGACGAGGGTGGTCGTACCCGAGTCGGCGCTCAGCTGGGAGAAGACCAGCAGGACGGTGACCACGCCGACCAGGCCCGCGCCGATGACGTAGGCGGGGCGCACCTTGCGGGCGATGATCGGGCAGACCATGAAGGAGACGGTCGCCGCCGCCATGCCCGGCAGCAGGCCGAGACCGGAGTCGATCGGGCTCATGCGCTGGGCGGCCTGGAAGTACTGGGTCATCAGGAGCATGACCGTGCCGCCGATGAGGCTGTAGGCGAGCAGGCCGAGCAGCGAGGCGTTGAAGCGGCCGTGGCGGAAGAGGGTCACGTCGAGCAGCGGGGAGGTCAGCGTGCGCTGGCGGCGGACGAAGAGCGTGCCGAGGACGACGCCGAGGACGATGGCGGCGACGGGCAGCGGGTGCCAGCCGTTGCGGGCCAGGTCCTTGATGCCGTAGATGACCGGGATGGTGGTGCCCAGGTTGAGGGCGACGCTCGGCAGGTCGATGCCGCCGGCCTCCGGGTTGGCGGACTCGGGCAGCACCTTCGGTCCGGTGATCAGCAGCAGGACCATCACCGGCACGCCCATGAGGAAGAGCGAGCCCCACCAGAAGTGCTCCAGCATGACGCCGCCCAGCATGGGGCCGATGATGGCGCCGAGGGTGAAGCAGCTGGCCCACAGGCCGATGGCGGTGGCCCGCTGCTTCTCGTCCTTGAACATGGTGGAGATCAGCGCCAGCGTGGACGGGCTGATCGCGGCGCCGGCGATGCCCAGCAGCACCCGGGCGGCGATCAGCATGCCGGGGCTGGTGGCGAACGCGGCGAGCAGGGAGGCGGCGCCGAAGGCCGCGCCGCCCATCAGGAGCAGCTTGCGGCGGCCGATGCGGTCGCCGAGGGTGCCCATGGGCACCAGGAAACCGGCCACCATGAAGCCGTAGATGTCCATGATCCACAGCTGCTGGTTGCTGTTCGCGCCGAGGTCCGCACTCAGATGCGGCAGGGCGAGGAGCAGTACGAAAACGTCGAGGGCCACGAGCAGGGTGGGCAGGGCGAGGATTCCCAGCCCGATCCACTCCTTCCGCCCGGCCTTGGGAGCACCGCCTGCAGTCATGTGCCTGTTCTTCCCGTCGTCGAGTGTGGTGGGGGCGTTGGCGTCGCTGCCCTGGGACACGCGAGGCCGCCCCTGAGCGTCTCGCTCCGGGCGGGTGGGCCGCATCTCGCAGAATGCCGTTCTGTGCCGGGAACCGAGTGGGTTGCATGAAGCAACCTGGAAGATGCCCGGGGTGATCACCGGCCCCTAACGTCATTGGCGGACACCGGGATGCGGCCCCGAGAAAAGCCCCGATCCCCCGTCCTTCTGCTTCCCCTCACACATGACATGGAGTCAAGAACATGACCGTCAAGAACAAGCTCGGCCTCGTCACCCGTCTCGGCGCCGCCGCCGCCATCGCCGCCGGTCTGGCCGTCGCCGTCCAGCCCGCCGCCATGGCCGCCTCACCGGTCGTCTCGGTCTCGCCGGCGACGGGTCTCGCGGACGGGCAGCAGGTCACCCTCACCGCGTCCGGACTGACCCCGAACACGGTCTTCCACGTCGGTCAGTGCGCGTTCGTGGAGCCGACCAAGTACGGCTGTGACGCGACCACTGCCAAGGACGTCGTCTCGGACGCCCAGGGCAAGGTGAACACCACGCTGGTGGTGCACAGCTCCTTCCAGGCCGTGGTGACGGCCGACGGCCAGGTCTGGGGCACGGTCGACGCCAAGACCACGCAGTCCCAGGTCGGCCTGGGCAGCAACGCGGGTGAGGGCGGCGGCCAGGTGATCAGCTTCAAGTAGTCCGCTCCCCGCTCCCGCATCCCCCTCCGAAGCCCCTGGCATGCCGGCCGCCCGCCGGCCTGTCGGGGGCTCGGGCGTGTTCGGCGTCCCGGGCCGGGACAGCACGACGGCGCGGGCCCACGGGGGCCCGCGCCGTCGGTCCTTGGCGGGGTGTCAGCCGGCCGCGCTCGCCCCGGGCGCGATGTCACCGGCGAAGCGCCGGTGCGGGTCGATCCGGGCCCGTACCCGGTCCACGGCGGCCACGGCCTCCGGGTCGAGATGGCACTGCGGCCGGTCCGCGCCTTCGACCAGGGACGGCACCGTGCGGCCCGTGTTCCAGGGCTCCAGCGCGGCCCGGACGGTGGCGCAGTGCGCCTCCAGGTCCGCCGGGGTGACGGGCCCGAACGGCGGGCCCGAACCCATGTACGCGTAGGCCGCGTCCACCTGGTTCAGTACGCCGCCGCGGGGGTCGGCGTCGGCGAACGCACCGCCGAGCTGACGCAGCGTCGCCACGACGAGCGGTGAGCCGGAGCCCTCGCCGAGCACGCTCAGGAACGCCTCCACCGTGTCGTCGCCGAGTTCCGCCAGAAGCAGGTGGTCGCCGATGAACGGGACCGGATCCGCCGGGTCCATGTGGGCGTCGAGGACACCGGCGGCGTCGGTGAGCGCCCAGGTGTCCATGAGCGGTTCGGCGATGCCCCGCAGCGGAGCGAGCAGGTCCTCGGCCTGGCGCCGGGCGTCGGCCACGTCGTCCGGGGATGCGGCGAACACCGCGCCGTCGACGCAGATCACCGGGCCGGCCGCCAGCTCGGGCGGGACACCGGGGACCGGCGGCAGGTTCATCACGCGCAGCGAGGTGGTCGCCCGGCGGGGCGCCTGCGCGGCCCAGTCGCGCCAGGCGGTGAGCAGCGAACGGGCGTGGGCCGAGGACCAGTAGGTGCCTCCGGTGACCACCTTCGCCACCGGGAACAGCTCGAACTCGACGGCGGTGACGACGCCGAAGCCGCCTCCCCCGCCGCGCAGGGCCCACAGCAGCTCGGGGTCGTTCTCGGCGTCCGCGCGGACCGACGCCCCGTCGGCGGTGACGAGTTCGACCGCACGCACGCTGTTGGCGGCCAGTCCGGTGTGGCGGCCGTAGAAGCTGACGCCTCCGCCGAGCAGATAGCCGACCACGCCGACGTGGGCCGCCGAGCCGTGCGGGGCGGTCAGGCCGTGGGGCGCGGCCGCCGCGACGACCTCGCCCCATGTCGTGCCGGCCGGTACCCGGGCGATCCGGCGTTCCGCGTCGACGACGACACCGCCCGCCAGCCGGGTGCGGACGAGCAGGCCGCCGTCGACGGCGGGCCGGGCGCCGGAGGCGTGACCGGTGGTGTGCACGCGGACGGGCAGGTCCCGGTCGGCGGCCGCACGCACGGCGGCGCGGACCTCGGCCACGCTGCGGGCGGTCACGGCGGTGTCGGGCCGCGCCGGTGCGGCAAGGTTGAAGACGGCCGTGGCCTCGTCGTACTCCGCCGTGCCGGGTGCCGCGAGGACCGTCCGCAGGACGTCGTGCTGCTGATTCATGACAGCGGTCTTCCTTCTGTGCGTCGATGCTGCGTCTGTGCTGCGTCGGGCTCGCCGTGCGTCAGTGCTCGCGTACGGCCGTGATGAACACGAAGGTTCCCGGGCCGCTCTCCTCGCGCACCGTGAGGCCGGCGTCGGCCAGCCAGCGCCTCAGCCGGTCGAGGTCGAACAGCTGGAGGCCGCCCTGGTGCTGGGGGAAGCGGTGGGCGGACTGGAAGTAGCCGTAGACCGGGTCGTCGGAGCGGCGGAAGGTCATCAGGGTGAAGGTGCCGCCCGGCCGCAGCACCCTGCTCACCTCGGCGATCGCCGCACCGGCGTCGGCGTAGAAGGCCTGGAGAGCGTTCCAGCACACGACCGCGCCCAAGGAGGCGTCGTCGAAGGGGAGTTCGGCGGCGGAGGCCAGCACGGACGGCACCTCGGGCAGCCGCCCGCGCAGCACGTTGAGCATGGGCAGCGCGCTGTCGAGGGCGATGAGCCGCTCGGCGCCGACGGTCTCGGCGATGACGGCGGTCCACCGGCCGGCGCCGGCGCCCAGGTCGAGGACGGGCCCGTCGACGGGACGCACATGGTCGGCGATGTAGCGGTCCTCGTCCTGCGGGGTGACGGCGCCGCCCCAGTTGGAGCCGGAGACCCGCAGGAAGGCGGGGCGGGCGACGGCCTCGTAGAACAGGCCCATGCTGGGCACCCGGGACAGCTTCTCCAAGAAGTCGGCGGAGGCGTCGCCCTGTTGCTCCGTGGCGGGCGCGGTCAGGTCGAGGATGCCGCCGGCCACGGGGTAGCGGGCCGCGCAGTCGGCGCAGCGGGCGACACCGTCGTGGGAGGCCAAAGAGCCCCGGCAGGCGGGGCAGCGCAGGGCGCCGAGGTGCCGGGCGAACAGGGCCGCGTCGGCGACGGGGGCGCTGACGTCGCGGCTCTCGGGCAGGGGGGCCTCGGGCAGGTTGCGCGGCTCGCCGTGGCACACCGCCCAGTAGGCGCGGGCGCCGGTGCAGCCGAGGACGGTACGGGTGTCGTTCTCCCAGTTCGCCGCCAGCTGCTGTGGCGTCAGTTCCTTGATCCAGCTCTGGTCGAAGGCGCGCTCGTCCGCGTTGAGGGTCCACGCCGAGGGGGACGGCCACACCCGGCCGAGGTCCGGCCGGGACACATCGAGCGTGCTCAGCGATCGGTCCAGGCGGGAGAGGTCCTCGGCCTCCAGGCCGAGCGCGGAGGCCACGGCGAGGACGCGCTCGCGATCGCCGGGGAAGTGGGAGAGCAGATAGAGCAGGGCGAGGGTGAGCGGTGTGCCGATGCCCTCGGTGCCCAGCAGGTCGAGGTAGAGGTCCAGGTGGGCGCGTACGGCGCGGGTGAGCTCGCCGTCCAGGTCCGGGTAGTCGGTCTCGGCGAGCAGGCCCAGCAGGACGGCCAGGTGACCCTTGCGGTCGGTACCGGCACGCTCCAGGGCGGCGACGAGCGAGGGCACCGCGGCGAGGGCGTCCGCGCGCGCCACGCCGTCGTCCCACAGGGCGTCCACCAGCGCGCGGAAGGCCGCGGGCACGTCGTCCGGCGCGGTGCGTACGAACGCCTCGGCGAGGCCGACGGCGGCGGGGGCGGGGGAAACGGTCATCTGGTGTGTCCTTCCTGGGTCGGTGCGGCAGGCGCCGGCGCCGCGCGCGATGCGCCACGCTGCCAGCGGCCGCAGCAGCGCTGCATCTTCCTGGCTGCGCTCCTGTGCCCCGGGCCGCTGCGGGCGGGCGGGTGCAGCAATCCGCAAGATGCGGGCGGCTCCCGGGGCGGCGGACGATACGGCTGGGCGCCCCGGGTGGTCCGGGAGCCGATCCCCGCCCTGTGCGAGCGCGCCCGTGTCCCCCTCGACCGACGACCGCCTGACGGTCAGCCACTGACGGAGCGCTCATGCATCCCTTCCGCATCGACATCCCGCAGGCCCAGCTCGACGACCTGCACCGCCGCCTGGACGCGACGCGCTGGCCGGACGAGCTGCCCGGCGTGGGCTGGGACCGCGGAGTGCCGCTGGGTTACCTCAAGGACCTCGCCGAGTACTGGCGCACCTCGTTCGACTGGCGGGCCGCCGAGGCCCAGCTGAACGCGCACCCGCAGTTCACCGAGGAGATCGACGGCGCCCGTGTGCACTTCCTGCACGTGCGCTCCCCCGAGCCGGACGCCACGCCGCTGCTGCTCACGCACGGCTGGCCGGGCTCCGTCGCCGAGTTCCTCGACGTGATCGGTCCGCTGACCGACCCGCGTGCGCACGGCGGCGACCCGGCGGACGCCTTCCACCTGGTGATCCCGTCGATTCCCGGATACGGGTTCTCCTCGCTGACCGAGACCGGGTGGGACACCGCGCGCATCGCCCGCGCCTGGGCCGAGCTGATGGCGCGTCTGGGCTACGACCGTTATGTCGCGCAGGGCGGCGACGCCGGAGCGGTGATCTCCCTGGAGCTCGGCCGCATCGATCCCGAGCACGTCGCCGGCGTGCACGTGAACATGCTGATGACCTTCCCCTCCGGCGACCCCGCCGAGCTGGCCGCTCTCGACGAACGCGACCAGGCGCGGCTGGGCAAGCTGGCCCGCTTCGACGCGGAGCTGTCCGGCTACATGAAGCTCCAGCAGACCCGCCCGCAGACGCTGGCGTACGCGCTCACCGACTCGCCGGTCGGCCAACTGGCCTGGATCGTCGAGAAGTTCCTGGACTGGACGGGTGCCACGGCCCTGCCCGAGGACGCCGTCGACCGCGACCGGCTGCTGACGAACGTGACGATCTACTGGCTGACGGCCACCGCGGGTTCGTCCGCGCAGTTCTACTACGAGGGTGCTGCCGGTGTGCGCGCCGCGGCGGCCGGGTCCGTACCGCCGCCGCTGACCGTGCCGGTGGGTGTCGCCGTCTTCCCGGACGACATCTTCGTGCCCGTCCGCAGCCTCGCCGACCGGGACATCCCCACCATCACGCACTGGACGGAGTTCGAGCAGGGCGGCCACTTCGCCGCGCTGGAGCAGCCCGCCGCCCTCACCGGTGACATCCGCGCCTTCGCCCGCAGCCTGCGCCCCGTGGCCGTGACGGCCTGACGGCGCGGCACGAACGCCCCGACCCGGTTCGACAAGACAGACCAAGAGAAACGAGGCATCGCATGACCGCCAGGACCGTGATCGACGTCTGGGTGGCCGACCTGACGTTCCCCGGCTACATGGACCGGCTCCACCGGCTCGGAGCGGAGTTCGAGAAGGCGCACCCCGAGTACCGGATCAACATCGAGGGCCGCGACTTCCGGCTGCTGTCGCAGCAGATCGCCGAGGCCGCCGAGGCCGGCCGTCCCCCGGCCGTCGCGGAGTACTACTTCGCGGTCACCCAGGCGGCCCGCGACTCGCGCGCCCACGACGGCAGGCCGCTGTTCACCTCGGTGCAGAAGGCGATCGCGGGCCGCAGCGAGATCCTCGGCGAACCGGTGGTCATCGACGACCTCGTCCCGGCCGTGCGCGAGTACTACTCGGTCGACGGGGACCTCACCTCGATGCCCGCCGTCGTCACCGCCATGCTGATCTACGGCAACCAGTCGGTCCTGGACAAGGCGGGCATCGGCTCGCTGCCCACGACGTGGGGCGCAATAGAGGCGGCGTGCGAGGCGGTGGCGGCCCTTCAGGGCGGTCCCTCGCACGGTGTCACCTGGTCCAACCACGGGCTGTTCTTCCAGCAGGCGCTCGCCGTGCAGGGCGGTGAGCTGGCCGACAACGCCAACGGCCGCGCGGGCCGGGCGAGCCGCCTGGACCTGTCGTCGAAGGAGATGCTCACCTGGGCCGAGTGGTGGCGGGAGCTGCACCGCCGGGGCCACTACCTCTACACCGGGAAGATCCCGGACTGGGAGGGCAACATCAAGGCGTTCGCCGACCAGGACGTGGCGCTGCGCATCACCTCGTCCAACGACCTCAACTACATGGCGATGGCCGCCGAGAACGCCGGCTTCGAGATGAGTGTCGGCCGCTTCCCGGGCCGCGACGGCGAGGCGTACGGCGGCAATATCATCGCGGGCACGTCGCTGTGGCTGGCCGACGGCCTGGACGAGGTCACCCAGGACGGCGCGCTGGCCTTCATGCAGTTCCTGAACAACCCGCGCAACGCCGCCGACCGGCACATCGCCTCCAGCTTCGTGCCGGTCACCCGCTCCTCCTACCAGCTCCTGGAGGACGAGGGCTGGTTCGAGGCCAACCCGTACCACCGTCTGGCCAGCGGACAGCTCGGCTCCTACGCCGAGGGCCAGGGCGAGGGCGTGCCGCCGTGCCGCGGCGCCCTGTTCGGCGACTTCGCCGGCGCCCAGGACGTCATGACCCGGGCCATGGACGACGTGCTCCAGCGGGGCGCGGAGCCCGCCGAGCGTTTCGCCGAGGCCACCACGGAGGCGCAGGAACTCCTCGACGCCTACGAGAAGGACCGCGTCGACAACGGCGTACGCAACCCCCAGAGCCTGCGCGTGGAGTACTTCCGCGACGCGGAGGCCTACACCGGAGCCCAGCTGGAGAACGCGGTGAAGGGCACGACGAAGTAGCCACCGGCACACACAGGAGGGGGCGGACCGGCCGGTCCGCCCCCTCCTGTGTGTGCCGGTGGCTCAGGCCGCGAGGCCCGCGGCACTCGGTGCTGTCCCGTGCCGCTCGGGCGGCGCGGGGCGGTAGTAGTCGTCCAGGTCCACGGCCTGGCCGTCGAGGGCGACGCGGAGTTCGGCGAGGGCGCCGCGCAGGGCGGCCTGGACGGCCGGCACCCGGCAGGTGCCGGCGAGGTCCGTCAGGGCGCGGTAGCTCTCCAGCAGACGGTCCCGCTGCTCAGGCGTGAGCGAGGTGTCGTTCGTCATGAAGTCGTGCCGCCTTCCACTTGGTTCGGGGCAGGCTGCCCTGCGGGGCGAGCTCCACCTGGGGCCGGATGCCGATCTCGCGCTTGAACTCCGCGGCGATGCGCGCGCACAGGTCCGCCGCCGCCTCGCCGGTGATCTCGCCCGCCTCGGCCCGGACATGGATGGTGTCGAGTCCGCGCACCGTGCGGATGGACGAGCGGAACTCGTTGACCTCGGTGAAGGAACGCAGCACGTCCTCGATCATCACCGGGGTGACCGAGACGCCCCGGATCTTGCGCATGTCGTCGACGCGCCGCAGGATGCCGCCGTCGAGGAAGTCCCAGGTCCGGCCGCAACCGCAGTCGCTGTAGGGCCGCTTGACCACGATGTCCTCGGTCCAGTGGCGGAAGAGCTGCATGCCCTCGCGGTACAGGCCGGTGGTGACGCGGACGCCTTCCTCGCCGTAGCCCACCGGCTGCCGGGTCTCGGGGTGCAACACCTCCTCGATGACGGTCGGCTCGTTGATGTGGCAGGCGCCGCGGCGCGAGGGGCACTCGAACATGAACACCGCGCCGAACTCGGTCGTCCCGGCGGCGTTGAAGACACGGGCGCCGAAGGCCTGCTCGATGGTGCGGGTCGTGAAGTCGGAGCGCGGCTCCGCGCCCGCCAGCATCACCTGCACGTTGGCGTCCCGGGCGAGGTCGACGCCCATCTCGTCCGCGGTCTCGATCAGCCGCATGGCGTAGCTGGGGGTGAGGCCGAGGACCTCGATCCGGTAGTCGACCAGCAGCCGGACCACCGTCTTCGAGTCCAGGCTGCCGGCCGGTACGACGGTGCAGCCCATGCGCTCCAGGGCGTAGTGCATGCCCCAGAAGCCGGCGAACAGGCCGTATCCGAAGGACACCAGGGCCTTGTGATGGGCGCGCACACCATTGCTGTACAGGGCCGTGCAGAACGTGTCGGTGATCCACTTCCAGTCGCGTTCGGTGTCGAACGTGCGCACCGGGGGGTTGCCGCTGGTGCCGCTGGTCTGGTGGTGGCGCACCCCGTGCACCGGGTCGAGCGAGGGCCAGGTGCCGTACGGCGGCGCGGCCTGCTGGGAGGCGAGGAGGTCCGCCTTGTACAGCAGGGGCATGCGCTCGGTGTACGCGGCCATCGAGGTGATGCCGTCGGGGATCCGCTCGGCCCAGAAGGGGGAGTTGCGCCGGGCGTGGTCCAGGGCGCGCTGAAGGCGGCGCCACTGCCACTGTTCGAGTTCCTCGCGGGGCATGGTCTCCGCTGTGCCGTTCCAGTACTCCACGTCGCCTCCGGGGTGCGTGACTCCGACTCGGCGAGCCCATCATGTGGGCGGACGGCGGCGCATCTCGATCCGTGCCCTCTTCGAGGCCGTGGGCCTCACGCCGCCAGGACGTGGCCCCGCTCGGCGGCGAACTCCCGTACGCCACGCAGGAAGTTGGAGATCATGCGCATGCCGTGTTCGGTGCGGAAGCTCTCCGGGTGGAACTGGACGGACTCGATGGGCAGCGTGCGATGGCGCAGTCCCATCACATAACCGTCCTCGGCGGAGCGGGCGGTGACCTCCAGGGTCGCCGGCACGGTCGTCTCGGGCACGATCAGCGAGTGGTAGCGGGTGGCCGAGAAGCGGTCCGGCACCCCGGCGAACAGCCCGCGTCCGTCGTGCTCGACGTGGCTCGCCTTGCCGTGCATCAGCCGCCGCGCCGGTACCACCCGGGCCCCGTAGGCGCGGCCGATGGCCTGGTGGCCGAGGCAGACACCGAACAGCGGCAGCCGGCCGGCGAAGGACTGCACGATCTCGACGTGCCCGGAGTCGTCCGGGTGCCCGGGGCCCGGGCCGAGCAGGATCGCGTCGGGGCGGCGCCGTTCGACCTCCGTCAGCCGCAGGGCGTTGGAGCGCACCATCAGCGGCTCGGCCCCGGCGGACATCAGGTACTGGCGCAGGATGTCGACGAAGCTGTCGAAGGCGTCGACCACCAGGATGCGCGGTCGTGGGCCGTGATGCCCGGCCGTGGCGGCGGGCGAGGGTGTCGTCACAGCAGCTCCTTTCCGGTGACCGCCCAGTGGGCGGCACTCATCTTGGCCAGCGTCTCGCGCCACTCGTTCGCCGGTTCGGAGTCGGCGACGATCCCCGCCGAGGCGCGTGTGCGGTAGACGCCGCCTTGGTGGAAGAGGGTGCGGATGCACAGCGCGAGGTTGGTGTATCCGCCGATGTCGATCACGCCGAGCGCACCGGCGTACAGGCCGCGGCGGCTGCGTTCGAGGGACTCGATGATCTCCATGGCCCGGATCTTGGGCGTGCCGGTCATGGTGCCGGCGGGGAACAGGGCGGCGATCGCGTCGTAGACGTCCTTGTCCGCCTCCGCCTGTCCGGACACGGTCGAGACCAGGTGCAGGACGTGGGAGTACCGTTCGACGGCGAACTCGTCGGGGACCTCCAGGGAGTCGGCCTCGGCGATCCGTCCGATGTCGTTGCGGCACAGGTCCACCAGCATGGTGTGCTCGGCGATCTCCTTGGGGTCCGAGCGCAGCCGCCGGGCGCCCGCCTCGTCGTCGCCGGTGCGCGGCAGCGTCCCGGCGATCGGCCGCAT
Source organism: Streptomyces sp. NPDC025638 (assembly GCF_055558775.1). NCBI lineage: Bacteria > Bacillati > Actinomycetota > Actinomycetes > Kitasatosporales > Streptomycetaceae > Streptomyces > Streptomyces sp. NPDC025638. The sequence goes on from NZ_JBVHLX010000020.1 coordinate 52,426, forward strand.
GGTGACGGCGCCCTGCTCGATCCGTACGAACAGCTCCGGGCTCGCGCCGATGACGCACTGGCCGCCGACGCTCGCCAGATACATGTACGGGGAGGCGTTGCGCCGGCGCAGCCGCTGGTAGACGTCAACGGGGTCGGCGCCGGAGCGGATGGTCAGTTCGTGGCCGATCTGCACCTGGTAGATGTCGCCGACCGCGATGTGTTCCAGGCAGCGTTCCACGTCGCGGCCAAACGCCTCGGGGTCGGTGTCGTCGCTGACGAGCGCCTCGGGGACGTCGTCCGCGGCGGGTTCGGGCCAGGCGCTCTCGGCGTCCTCCAGCAGCGCGGTGATCTCCCGCGGGTCGAACGCCGGCCAGGCGTCGGACTCGTGCAGCAGCAGCTCGGTCCGGTCCTCGCCGACGTCCCGCACCACCAGGCCCTGGTGCAGGACGAGTTCCACGTCCGGCAGGTCGGGCCCCTGCTCGATGAGGTGGGGCAGGTCCTCGACGTAGCGCACGGTGTCGTAGCCGAAGTAGCCGAGGAAGCCGAACCGGAAGCGGGTCGCCGAGCCGGGGGCGTCGAACAGCGCCTGGGCGGTGCGCAGCAGCGGCCACAGGCCGGCCAGGGTCCGCAGCCGCAGGGTGCCGTCGGCGCCCTCGGCCACCAGCGGCCGGATGCGCTCCAGCAGCGGCTCGCGCAGCGGGGGGATGCCCTCGACGCGGACGGCTCCGCCTCTGACCGCCACGGACAGCAGTGCGCCGAAGCCGACGAACTGGAAGCGGCACTCGCGGATCGGTCCCGCCGCCGATTCGAGCAGATAGACGCTGTCGGCGCCGAAGCGCGCGGCCAGCGCGCGGTAGGCGGGCAGCATCGGCAGCTGGGGGAGCCGGCGCGTCCGGGTGGTCACCCGGACCGCGGCCGGTGCCGGGCATGGCTCGGTCATCGCGGGTTCCTTCGGTTCACGTGGTGATCGCGTAGCGGTGCGCGACCTGCCGGGCGGTGACGGCCGCGCTGTCGGGGGCGGAGCGCAGATCGAGCACCCGGGCCGCCTTCCAGCTCACGAAGGAGCCGGTGTGGGTCACCGGGTCGAGGTCGGACTCGATGACGACCCTGGCCCGGGCGCCGGTCAGCGCGCGCAGCCGCCCGGCCACGGCATCGGCGACGGCGTCCGGGTCCGCGGCCCGGGGCAGCAGGTCCATATGGACGGTGATCTCGTCCTCGCCGTCGCTCGTCCGGTCGATGACGACCTGGTAGCCCAGGCAGCCGCGCACCCCGTCGAGGACTGCCGTCTCCAGCTGTCCGGGGTGGAGCCGGGCCCGGCCGAGCGCGATGCGGTCGGCGGCCCGGCCGACGACCTCGACGACGGGGCCGGGCAGCGGTGCGCCGGCCGGTGCGGGGGCGATGCGGACCAGGTCCCCGGTGCGGTAGCGGATCAGCGGCTTGATGCCGTCGACGAGCATGGTCAGCACCAGCTCGCCCTCTGCGGTGTCGTCGAGCACGGCCCCGCTGTCCGGGTCGATCAGCTCGGTCAGGTAGTTGGGCGCCGACAGGTGCAGCCGGCCGTCGTCGGCGCCCGTGGCGATGCACAGTGCCTCCTGGGAGCCGTACAGCGCGGGGCGTACAACGGCCTGGGGCCACACGGTCGACACGTTGGCGGCGAACTGCGGTGTGCAGATCTCGCCGAGCACCAGGAACAGCTTCACCGGCAGTTCGGCGAGGTCGTAGCCGTAGTGCAGCGCGGCCTTGGCGAGGCTCAGGCACAGGGCGGGCGCGCAGACCACGACCTCGACGCCCAGTTCCTCGATCAGGCGCAGCGCCTTCTTGAAGCCGACCCGGGGCGACTCGGGCCAGATCTTGACGTGGCAGGCGCCGAGCGAGGCGGTGACGGCGCTGAACACATCGCCGAACGCGTACAGCTCCGAGGGGCCCATGAGGCCGACGACCGGCATGCGGTCGCCGAAGCGGGAGCGGAACAACCGCCGCCAGGCCTCCTCGACGGCCGCGTTGGAGGTGGCGATGTCCCTGGGGCCGCGCGGGCACGGTGTGGCGGCGCCGGTGGTGCCGTTGGTCTCGTAGTAGATGCTCGCCTCGCCGACCCGTCCGGACAGCACGTCGTACATCTCGCGGCGCAGGTCGTCCTTGGTGGTGAAGGGCAGCGCCGACAGGTCCTCGGGGGTGACGGCGTCGATGTCCACGCCCGCCAGGTGGCAGCGGTAGAACGGGGAGCGTTCGGTGACATGGTGCAGCACCGTGGTCAGCTGGTCCTGGCGCCATTCGGCCAGTTGGGCGTCGGTGAGGGTGGAGTCGTAGAAGGCCCGGCTGACGTTGCGGTAGGCGGCGAGGAAGTCGTCGAGGTTCTGGCCGCGCGCGGGGGCCCGCAGGGTCTGCAGCGCGGTGGTCACGCCGGCACCTTCGTCTCGTTCAGGGCGAGGCCGACACGCTCATTGACGTCGCCGGAGACCAGCAGGTCGTCACGGCCGGTCAGCCGGCGGTGCTCGTCGAGCAGCTGGATCATGTCGACCATGCGGTCGACCATGCGCTGCACGTTCTTCAGCCCCTCGTCGTCCTTGAGCGCGTCGCCCCGGTGCAGCGCGTGCACCGTGGCCGGGAACCCGCTGCCCACCACGATCATGCGGTTGAGCAGTGCGTTGACGGTGAGCTGGGCCCACACCTCGCCGGCGCTGTAGCGGCGGGCGACGGAGATGATGCCGGCGACCTTGTTGCTCAGCGGCCGGTCGAAGCGCAGATAGCCGACGCCGGCCCGCTCGATGAAGGTCTGCATCAGGTTCGCGGTGCCGAATCCGTGCACCGGCGCGGCGAAGATGATGCCGTCCGCGTCGATCATCTTCTGCACGACGCCGGACACGCCGTCGGCCAGTGCGCAGGGGACGGGACGGTCGTTGCAGTCGCCGCAGGGGCCGCACCGTTCCATCCGGATGTTGCGCAGGTCGACGGTCTCGAACTCGACACCACGCTGCTCGGCGATCGCGGCCGCGTGCCGGAGGACGTCGGCGGTGTTGCCGTCCCGCTCCGATCCGTTGATGGCGAGGATCTTCAGACGTGTTGTCACGAGGTGTCTCCTTCGGAGGATCCGGACGGCGCCGGTGCCCGGCGAGCACATTCCCTGCCGTTGTCGGCCCGTTGACTCCCTTAAATCGTCATGTCTCCGCCGCGATCCGGGCATCTTCGTAAATGCTGGATGGACCAACGGCCCCGAACCTGGTAGTGGTTCGGGGCCGTTGGCGGTGGAGGAGGCGCGTCGCGCGGGTGGTGCTCAGGCGGTCACGGCGACGGGGAAGGTGTCCAGGCCGCGTACGACCCAGCGGTCGCGGTAGACGGGCGGCTCTGTCGCCCTCAGGCGGGGGAAGCGGGCGAACAGCCGGGGCAGCGCGATCTGCGCCTCCAGGCGGGCGAGCGGGGCGCCCAGGCAGAAGTGCCCGCCGGCGCCGAAGCTCAGGGGCCGGTTGTCGCGCCGGTCCGGGTCGAAGCGGGCCGGGTCCGCGAAGCGCCGCGCGTCGCGGTTGGCGGCGGCCAGGATCAGTGTCAGCCGGGTCCCGGCGGGCACGGCGGTGCCGGGCAGCTCGGTGTCGGCGGCCGCCCAGCGGCTGGTGACGTGCACGGGGGGCTCGAAGCGCAGGATCTCCTCGACGTATCCCGTGACGAAGTCCGGGTCCGCGCACAGCCGTTCGGCGAAGGCGGGCCGTGCCAGGGCGAGCAGGGCGCCATGGCCGATGAGGAAGCTCGTCGTCTCGAACCCGGCCGTGAGCAGCACCATCAAGGTGCCCATCAGCTCGTCGTGGCCGAGCCGGTGCGGGTCCTCGTCGTGGGTGTTCACCAGGTGGGTGACGAGGTCGTCGCGGGGCTCGCGGCGGCGCCGGCCGGCGAGGTCGGCGAAGTAGGCGGTCATCTCGTCCATCGCGCGGTCGGCGCGCTCCAGGGCCGCGGCGTCGCGGAAGCCGTCCGTGGAGACGGCGATGGTCGAGGCCATGTCGCGGAACCACACCTGGTCCTGCTCGGGGAAGCCGAGCATGGCGCTGATGACGGCGACGGGCAGCCGGGAGGCGAACTCGGCGATGAGATCGACGGCCGACCCCGCGGCGCCGAGACCGGCCATGCGGTCCAGCAGTCGCTCGGTCATCTCCTCGATCACCGAGCGCAGCCGGCGGATTTTCGGCGGGGTGAAGGCGAAGCCGGCCACCGCGCGCAGCCGGGTGTGGTCGGGCGGATTGCTGTACAGCATCGAGCTGGTGAAGGCGCGCAGCGAGGAGTGGTCCCGCCAGCCCGGTGCCGACGCGTCGTACCGCGCGGCGTCCTGGACGTGCAGGCGGGTGTCCCGCAGCGCGCGGTCGCACTCCTCGTACCCGACGACGACCAGCTTGCCGGGCCCGAGCCAGGCGGCCTCGCCATGGGCTCGGACCGCCTCGTACCAGGGGTAGGGGTCCTGGCGGCCGCTGACCGTCGTCAGCGCCGCCCAGGCCTCCTCGGCCGTTGTCGTCCCGGCGGCCGTCCGGGGCCTCATCGGGCCGCGGCCAGTTGGATGATGACCGACGGGCCCGCGGGGTGGACCGCCACGACGTCGAGTCCGGCGGCGGCGCCCAGCGCGGAGAACTCGGCGACACCCCGTTCCTTGGCGCCGTACACGCACAGCATCCGCAGGTCCATGCCGGTGTGCGGCGTTTCCCCGGCGGAGCCGACCGTCTCGATGACGAAGACCGAGCCGTTCTCGCCGGCCGCCTCGGCGCAGCGCCGCAGGATGGCGGTGGCGGGTTCGTCGTGCCAGTCGTGCAGGACCAGTGAGAGCACATAGCCGCCCGCGCCCGGGGGCAGCGGGTCGAAGAAGCTTCCGGCGACGGTGTCGGCGCGGTCCCCCAGCCCGGCGGCGGCGAACCGCTCCTTGGCGGTGTGGGTGGCGTCGGGCAGGTCGACGACCGTGCCCCGCAGGGCCGGGTTGGCGTGCAGCAGTTCGGCCAGCAGCGAGCCGTCGCCGCCGCCGACGTCGACGACATGGCCCAGGGACGCCCAGTCGAACCCGGTGACGACGCCTGGGGCGCGCTCGGCGACGTCGGCCCCGAGCAGCTTGTTGAAGGAGGCGACGCGGTCGGGGTCGGCGGTCAGGTCCTCCCAGTACTCGCGTCCGTAGCGGACCGGGAAGGCGGCCTCGCCGGTGCGGACGCTGTGCAGCAGCTCGACGAACGACAGCTCGCCGCGGCCCGCGCCGTCGATGTCGAACCAGGCCCGGATGCCGGCCGGGTGGTCCTCGCGCAGTGGTTCGCCCAGGGGCGTCAGGGCGTAGCGCCCGGTCTCGTCGCGCTCCAGGACGCCCCGGACCGCGAGGTAGCGCAGCAGGCGGTCGAGCGCCTCGGTGTGCGCGCCCGCGGCCTCGGCGAGCTCGGCCGCGGTGCGGCGCCCCGCGGCGATGTGGTCGGCGATCCGCAGCGTCGCCGCCACGCGCACGGCCATCGGCGTGCCCAGGCTCGCCATCGCCCACAGCTTGGCGGCCGATCCGTCCCCGTCACCCAACACGGCATGTCCTCCCTTGGTCGGCGGCCCCCTCCCGGAGCCGTGGCCTTCATCGTGGCGCACGGGCAGTCGGGGGCCATCTCCCTTGTTGCGCTGCTGACTTGGGGGTCGCAGACGGACGGAGCGGCGCTTGTCGTCAGACGCTTTCGAGCGTCTGACGGCGCTCTGGCTCGGACGTCGCCGCCGCGGGTGCCGCACGGTCCGCGGACAGCCGGCCCGGTGCCCAGAAGCGCGGGCCGAGGTCCAGGGCGAGCGCCGGCACCAGGACCGTACGGACGAGGAAGGTGTCGATCAGGACGCCGATGCAGACGACGAAGCCCATCTGGGCCATCGCCACCAGCGGCAGCCCGGCGAACACGGCGAACGTCGCGGCGAGCACGAGGCCGGCCGAGCTGATGACGCCGCCGGTGCTGCTCAGTCCGATCAGGACGCCCTTGGTGTGACCGTGCAGGGCGGTCTCCTGCTTCACCCGGTGCATCAGGAAGATGTTGTAGTCGATGCCGAGCGCGACGAGGAAGACGAAGCCCAGCAGCGGCACCGTCCAGTCGACGCCGGGGTAGCCCATGACGTGGTCGAACAGGAGGTTCGAGGCGCCGAGGGCGGCGAAGTAGGACACGACGACCGTCGCGAGCAGGACGAGCGGCGCGACCAACGCGCGCAGCAGCCACACCAGCACGAGCAGGACGACGAGCAGGACCAGCGGCACCACGACGTCCAGGTCGCGTGCGGCGGCGTTCTCCTTGTCCAGGGCCTGGGCGGCGGTGCCGCCGACGAGTCCGTCGACCCGGTCCCGCAGGGCCTCGACGGTGTGCTTGGCCGCGTCGCTGTCGGGTGTGCCGGGCAGCACGGCGGCCAGCTGGGTGAGGGTGCCGTCCGGGGTGCGGCCGACGGTGCTGACCTCGACGACGCCCTTCGTGCCGCGGGCGGCGCGGGCGGCCTCGGCCGCGTCCGGCGTCCTGACGACGATCGTCGCCGGGTCGGCGGAGCCGGACGGGAAGTGCTGGGAGAGCTTCTCCTGGGCGACGACCGACTCCGGCTTGTTCTGGAACCAGTCGGTCTGGCTGAGCCCCATGTTCAGGCCCAGGGCGCCCAGCGCGAGGGCGCCGGTGACGGCGAGCGAGGTGATCCACGAGGCGCGGGGCCGGGCCGCGACGGCCTGGCCGACGCGCTCCCACAGCGGGCGGGCGGCGCGCACGGGCGCGCCCTCGCGCGGCACGAGCGGCCAGAACACCCAGCGGCCGGCGATGACGAGCAGGGCCGGCAGGATCGTGACCATCGCGAGGAAGCCGCACAGGACGCCGATGACGCCGACCAGGCCCATGGAGCGGGAGGAGTTGATCTCGGCGAAGGCGAGGCAGGCCAGGCCGATCGCGACGGTGCCCGCGGAGGCGAGCACGGCGGGTCCGCTGCGGCGCAGGGCGGCCTGCATGGCCGTGTGCCGGTCCGCGTGGCGGTGCAGTTCCTCGCGGTAGCGGGCGATGAGCAGCAGCGCGTAGTCCGTTCCGATGCCGAAGACGAGGACCATCAGCACGCCCGAGCTCTGCGGGTCGACCTGGAGGCCCGCTCCCTTGGCGAGGAGGTAGGTGCCGGCCTGGGTCAGCACGGAGGCGAAGGCGACGGCGAGCGCGGGGAAGAGCCACAGGACGGGACTGCGGTAGGTGAGCAGCAGCAGGACGACGACGATGAGGCCGGTGGCCATCATCAGCGTGCCGTCGAGGCTGTCGAAGACGGTGAAGGCGTCGGCGAGCGAGCCGGCCGGGCCGCCGACGCGGGCGTCGAGCCCGGGCGGGGCATGGGCGTCCGCGATACGGCGCAGCTCGGCGATCTTGTCGGCGACGACCGACTGCTCCTTGCCGGGCAGCGGCACGACCACCATGAGGGCCTTGCCGTCCTTGGACTCGACGACCGGCGGCACCTGCCGTCCCTCGGCGGCGACCTTCGCGAAGGCGGCGTGGTCGGCCCGGACCTTGGCGCGGGCCTCGTCGCTCAGCATGCCCGTGCCGCTGTAGACCACGACGGCCGAGGTGAGGTCGTCGGTGCGGAACTTCTCCAGCTCCGTGTTCACCTTGGCCGACTCGGCGCCGCGCGGCAGGAAGGCGTTGGCGCTGGTGTCCTGGACCTCGCCGAGCTTCCCGGCGAGCGCGCCGAGCGCCATCACCGCGATCAGCCAGGTCACGAGGACGAGCCATTTTCCGCGACGGCTGCCGGGCACGCCGGCGGCTCGTTCGAACCATGCTCGCATGGAGTTCTCTCCTTCAAGGGGGACGTTCCGCGGCCGGGCGCGCTGCGGCCGCGCGGCGGGGACGTTTCATCGTCCCGGGCGTTCAATCGGGGCCGCATCTTCCGTATTGCTGAATGCGCGCATGCGGCAGCGCCCGTGGAGCCACGCTCCACGGGCGCTGCGCGGTGCCGCCCGGCGGATCGGGCCGAAGCCCGTTGCCGGTGGCCTCAGTTGGCGAAGAAGTTCTTCAACTCGGGTGCGAGGACGGCCGGGTCGACGGCGATGCCCTGGCCGGCCAGGGCGTGCCGGCGGGCGTCGGGCAGGGCGTCGGTGACCGCCTGCGCGGAGGCCTTCAGCCACGCGTCCGCCTCACCGCCGTGCACCACGAACACCGGGGCGGTGACGGATGCCAGTTCCTCGGTCGGCAGGACGAAGTCGTCGCCGACGATGGTCGTGTCGTACGGCAGCGTGTGCGCCAGGGCTTCGAGGCCCGCCCAGAACGGGGCGAACTTCATTCCGGCGACGGCCTCGGCCGGCGCCCCCATGCCCTCGGTCATGAAGAACTCGACGGCCTCGGCACGCCGGCCGGACGCGCTCAGTTCCGCGAGGCGGGCGGTGAAGCCGGCCGGGGGCCGCGGGCCGGACTCGTCGACGACGTACGGCGGGTCGTAGACGGCGATCTGCGTGATGTCCAGACCGGCGGCCGCGGCCTTGAACGCCAGGGCGCCGCCGGCCGACAGGCCGAACACCCTGGCCGAGCCGCCGGCCTCGGCGATCAGTGCCGCGAGGTCCTCGATCTCGCGCTCCACGGCGTACTCGGCGGCGTCGCCGCTGTCCCCGCGGCCGCGGCGGTCGTAGTTGAAGACAGTGAAGTGGGGGGCCAGTTCCTCGGCCAGCTGCGTCATGGTCGGATGCGCCCGCTCGCTGAAGGAACCGCCCACGAGGATCAGCGGTTCGCCCTCGCCAAGGCGGTCGTAGGCGATCGTGGTGCCGTCGGCGGACTGAACTGTGTTCATTGTTCTCCTGAGACGTCAAGCGCCGGGCTGCGCAAGCGGATGTCGGGTGGTGTCCTGGTCCAGCCTGCTGACGGCGTGGGGCGCGGCGCATCTTCGGAATTGCTGCGTCCGCGCACGGGGCGCACGAAGCCCCGAGGGCCGGGAGGCCTTCGGGGCGGGTGGTGCGTGGTCGTGCGCGGGTCAGCGGGGTCCGGCGACGGTGTACGCCTCCTGCGCGGGGGCGGCGGCCGGGTCGGCGCCGTCCTTGCGGGCGGCCCAGCGTCCGACGGCCTTCACGATGGGGCGTTCGACGAGGTAGTGGCTGGCGCTGGCGGCCAGGATGCTGCCGACGAGCACCGCGGTCATCAGCTCCGGGAAGCCGATCGTGCCGCGCAGCTGGTTCATCAGACCCGGCTGGGTGCCGAAGACGCTGCCGGTCTGGAACCAGAAGTACATGATGGCGAAGTGCCACAGGTAGATGCCGTAGGAGATGCGTCCCAGGTAGCGCGAGACGGGGTTGGCGACGATCGCGTCGACGACCCGGGACTTGGTGCCGGGGATCGAGAGCGGCATCACCATCAGGTAGGAGAAGACCAGCAGCAGGAAGTACTGGGTCAGGGCGAGGCCGACGCCCTCGTAGTCGCCGTAGCCGGGGCGGCCGAAGGGCTGGGTGCAGTTGAAGGCGTAGACGGCCAGGGCGCCGATCCAGAACAGCAGCGGGTGGTTGGCGGCGATCCGGTACAGGGCGGGCTTGCGGTCGGGCCGCAGCTCGGCGAGGACGTGCAGGAGGGCCATCGCCATACCGAGGGCGAAGGCACCGCCCACCCCCAGCGGCCACCAGTACTTGGTGGGGTAGATGCCCATCTGCGGGCGGTGGATGTAGTACGTCCACACCGCTGATCCGACGGTGATGAGCGCCAGCGGCACCATCATGCGGCGCACCTTGCGCACCGGGTCGTCCGTGCCCCGGGCCAGCCAGTGCATCAGTACGGCCAGCAGCGGGAGGGCCAGGTAGTACTGCATCTCGGCCGGGACGGTCCAGGCCGGGTCCATGCCGGCGATCCACGTGTAGTCGTAGACCTGGAGCATCAGGATCGGCCGCAGCACGTACCAGACTCCGTCGACCGCGTCGAAGTTGAGCAGGAACACGCAGACCAGCGACAGCAGTATGTAGGCGGGCCACAGCCGGGCCAGGCGCTTGGCGAGGAACGGGCCGACCTTGGGGCGCTCGGCGCCGCCGAGGGTCCAGCGGGCGAAGGGCCGGTACAACAGCATGCCGGACAGGACGAAGAAGGGGCCCAGCGCCAGCGGGCGCATGCCGGCCAGCAGGTCGGCGAGGGCCTGGTTGCCGGGCCGTGCCGTGTAGGCACCCATGACTCCGGCGGCGAAGGACGTGTGGACGGCCGCCACTCCGAGGGCACACAGCGCGCGGACACCGTCGAGTCCCCCGACGCGCTTGGTCTGTGGGGCCGGTGCCTCGGCCCGATTGGCATTCACTGCGTCAGAGCTCCTCTGTGTCTCGATGGCTTGTTCAGCATGGGCATGGCGTGATTGCGGCGCCATCTTCTGCCGTGCGGTGTTGCCACGGGCCGCCGCGACCCGGCGGTCGGCCGCCAACTGCCGTATGACGCACGGCAATCCAGGAGATGCAGCGCCCGGCGGCCCTGTGTGACCGTTCCGGCTGACCCGTCAGGCCGCCTGCGTGCGGGCTGCCCTCGGCAGGGACGAGCGATTGGACGTAAGCGATGGTCTCCACCTCGATTCACGAACGTTTCGCCGCGCAGGCACGCCGGACGCCGGACGCGGTGGCGGTGTCGGCGGGCGACGAGACACTGACCTACCGTCAGCTGGACGAGCGGGCCAACCGCCTCGCCCACCGGCTGCTCGGGGCGGGCGTCGAGCCGCATGATCCGGTCGCGGTGCTGATGGAGCGCTCCGCCGACCTCGTGGTCGCGATCCTCGCCACCCTCAAGGCCGGTGCCTTCTACCTGCCGTTGCACAGCGCCCACCCGCTGCCGCGGATGCAGCAGATCATGGACCGGGCCGGCTCCCCGGTGCTGCTCGCGGACCGGGTGAGCCGGGCACGCGGGCTGCCCCGCACCCGCCAGGTCGTCCTGCCCGCCGGCGACGAGCCCACGGCCGCGGCCCCCGCCACCGACCCGGGTGTCCCGGTGGGGCCCGAGGCGCCGGCGTACGTCATCCACACCTCGGGCTCCACCGGTGAGCCGAAGGGCGTCACGGTCCCCCACCGCGGTGTGCTCGGCCTGGTCGACGACTCCTGCTGGGACGGTGACGCACACCGGCGGATCCTGGCGCTCGCCCCGTACGCCTTCGGTGTCTCCACCTACGAGCTGTGGGTCCCGCTGCTGCGCGGCGGCGAGATCGTGCTGCCGCCGCCCGGCGACCTGGACGTACGCGCGGTGCGCCGGCTCATCACGGCGCACGGCATCACCGCGCTGCACGTCACCGCCGGTCTGTTCCGGCTCTTCGCCGACGAGGCCCCGGACAGCTTCGCCACCGTGCGCGAGGTCCTGACCGGAGGGGACGTCATCTCCCCGGCCGCCGTCGGGCGCGTCCTCGACGCCTGCCCGGACCTGGTCGTGCGCGCCATGTACGGCGCCACCGAGGTGTCCTCGTTCGCCGCCTCCGCGACGCTGACCGCGCCCTACGAGCCGACCGCGGTGATACCCGTCGGCCGGCCGCTGGACACCGTCGACGCACGGCTGCTGGACGAGCGGCTGCGGCCGGTGGCGGACGGCGGGACCGGGGAGCTGTACATCGCGGGCGAGCGGCTCGCCCTCGGCTACTACCGGCGCCCGGACCTGACGGCCGAACGCTTCGTCGAGGACCCCGAGGCTCCGGGGTCCCGGATGTACCGCACCGGCGACCTCATGCGGCGCGGCCCGCGCGGCCTGGAGTTCGCGGGCCGCGTCGGCGACCAGGTCAAGATACGTGGTTTCCGCGTGGAGCCGGCCGAGGTGGAGCACGTGCTGGCGGGACGCGAGGATTTGGCCCACGCCGCCGTCGTCGCCCTGGAGCAGGAGGGCGGCGAGCGGCGCCTGGTCGCCTACCTCGTGCCCAAGGCACCGGGTCTGGACCTGGCGGCGCTGCGGACGGCCGTCGCCCAGGTGCTGCCCGACTACATGGTGCCCGCCGCGTTCGTCGAGCTCGCCGAGCTGCCCCTGACGGCCAATGGGAAGCTGGACCGCGCGGCACTGCCCGCGCCCGCACCGCGGCACGGCACCGGCTCCGCCCCGGCGGCCGGCGAACGGCAGGACGTTCTGTGCGCGCTGTTCTCCCGCGTGCTCGGTGTGCCCGAAGTCGGCGTGGACGACAGCTTCTTCGCGCTCGGCGGTGAGTCGCTGCAGGCCGTGCGCCTGGCCTCCCGCATCGAGGCCGAGCTGGGCTACGAGATCTCCGTCAGCGATGTGCTGAACCATCCGACGGTCGCCGAACTGGACCGCCGCCTGGAGGAACTCACCGAGGAGGCCAAACTCGCGGGGGCCGCGCGATGACCGGCCGGCCCGCCGCCGAGGACACCGCCGGGCGCGAGTGCGTCGTCCTTGTCAACACCCTGGGCCGGCACTCGCTGTGGCCCGCCGAGCTGGAGACCCCGGCCGGCTGGCCGGTCGCCTACGGCCCGGCCGCCCGCGCGCGGTGCCTCGACTTCATCGACCGGGCCTCGAACCGCCGCCACGAGGCGGCCGAGGCGGCCGCCGCCTGAACCCCGGCGGCCGCGCCCGCGGGCGCACCGCCCCACCACCCGGAGAGGACTGGATCACGTGAGCATCACCGCCGTACCGCCGGAGGCGGAGGGTATTGCCCAGCGCATCCCGCTGTCGTACAACCAGGAGTTCCTGCGCGCGTTCGACAAGGGCGAGACGGACGGTGCCTTCGGTCACCGCCACACCCTGGTGTGCGGCTGGCGGGTCACCGGCGAGATCGACCTCACCGCCCTCCAGCTGGCCCTCGACGACGTCGTGGTCCGCCACGAGGTGCTGCGCACCTCCGTGCGCGGCGACGAGCAGGGCGGCCACCAGGTGGTCGAGCCGCCGTCGCCGGTCCCGCTGGAGGTCCGCGAGCTGGGCGCCGACGCGGCGACGCCGCGTGATGTGCGGGCCGAGGAGTTCCTGAACGAGCTGGACGCCCGCCCGTTCGGGGTGCGCGAACTGCCGCACCTGCGCGCGGCCGTGGGCCGCTTCGACGCCACGGACGCGGTCCTGGTGCTGGCCACCCACCACACCTCGACCGACGCCTGGTCGCTGCAGGTGATCATGCGCGACCTGGCCGCCGCCTACGCGGCGCGCGTGACGCACCATGCCGCCGGCCAGCCCGTACCCGCGCAGTACCAGGAGTTCGCCCGCCGGCAGCAGGACACCGCCGCGAGCGGACGCGTGGACCGTGCGCGCGGCTACTGGCGCGAGCGGCTGGCGGGGGCGCAGATCACCGGGATCACCTCGGACCGGCCGCGGGACGAGAACCTGGCGAGCGCGTACGGCGTGCACCGGTTCGTCTTCGACGCGCAGCTGTCCTCGGCCGTCCTGAGGTCCGCCAGGGACAAGCGCTGCACGCCGTTCATGGTGATGGCCGCCGCCTACAGCGTGCTGCTGCGCGAGCGCACCGGCACCCCCGACGTGGTCTTCCCGACCTTCTCCTCCGGCCGCTACGAGGAGCGGTTCATGGACGCGGTCGGCCCGTTCTTCAACTTCATGCCCGTACGGATCGACACCACCGGCTGCGAGACCCTGGCCGAGGTGCTGGAGCGGGCGCGCGTCGCCTGTGTCGGCGCCTACCAGCACGAGATCCCCTTCGCCCGGATCGCCGAGGACAGCCCCGCGCTGCTCGCCCCGTTCGCCAACGGCTCCCTCGCCGTCGTCGCGTTCGAGGTGCTGCAGACCGCGTTCCCGATGGAGGGAACGCCGGCCGGCGGCCTGCGGTTCGCGGAGATCCGGCACAGGACCCTGTCGCAGCGGGTCAGTTCGGCGATCCCGGACGGCGGTCTGTGGGCGATGGACGTGCTGCCGAACGGGCAGCTCGCCGGAAGCCTGAAGTTCGACCACAACCGCTTCGACGAGTCCACCGCGGCCCAACTGGTGGCCCGGTTCCGCGAACTGCTGAGCACGCTGGCCGACGCGCCCCACACCCCGCTGGACTGACCCGCGGGAGCCGAGCCCCCTTCGACGCCAAGAGGATCCATCGACGATGACAACCCTGGCCCCCTTCGCCCCTGTGACTCCCCCGGAGCCCGGCCTGACCCCCGAGGAGATCGTCGCCCGGGCCGAGGCCCTGGCCGCGACCCTGGTCGAGCGGCAGGCCGAGACCGAGCGGCGCGGCTTCTACGCCGAGGACACCCACGAGGCCTTCGCCCGCGCCGGCTTCTACCGCATCCTCGTACCGCGTCGCTACGGCGGTTACGAGTTCGGCCCCGAGACCTTCATGAAGGTCTCCATGGCGCTGGCCCGCGGCTGCCCCTCGACCGGCTGGATGTACCTCTTCGGCGCCGCGCACGCGCTGGTCGTGGGCACCCTGTTCGACGAGGCCACGCAGGCGGAGCTGTTCGCCGGCGGCGACTTCATCTGTCCCGCGACGGTCGCCCCGGCGGGCTCGGCGCGGCCCGACGGCGAGGGCGGCTGGGTGCTCGACGGCACCTGGAGCTACTGCTCCGGCGCCCCCTACGCCACCCACTTCATAGGCCACACCCTGGTGGCCCAGGGCGAGGGCGAACCTCCCGCGCCGATGCTGTTCGTCGCCCCGCGCGAGCAGTTCGAGCGCCTGGACGACTGGGGTGCCCAGCTCGGCCTCAAGGGCAGCGGCTCGCACAGCATCCGCATCGAGGGCGGCCGCGTGCCCGGGCACCACACGCTCGGCGGGCACCTGAGCCAGCTGCCGGTCACCGAACAGACCCCGGGACGCAGCCTGCACGGCCCCGAGTACGGCGGCGGTCCGCTCAGCTTCATGCTGCTGGAGCTGGGCGTCCTCGCCGTCGGCATGGCCAAGGGCGCCCTGGACGCGTACGAGCAGCTGATGCGCAGCCGTACGACGACGTTCTTCCCGATCGTCCCGCGCACCGAGGACCCCGACTTCCAGTTCCGCTACGGCGAGGCCACCGGCATGATCGCCGCGGCCGAGGCGGCGGTGCTGCACGCCACGCAGCAGTGGCAGGAGCTGTGCCGCAAGGAGGCGGCGGCGTTCACGCGCGAGGAGGAACTCCGGCTGGCCACCATCAGCCGGGAGGCCGTGCGGCTGTCCTGGCGGGCGGTCGAGGGGCAGCTGTTCCCGACCGCGGGGTCCAGCTCGGTGCGGGCCGGCGAGCGCATCGAGCGGGTCTGGCGCGACCTGTCCACGCTGCACAGCCACGCCGGCAACGGCGTCTTCCTCTCCTCGCTCGCCAACCGCGAGCTGGCCCGGGCGCACTTCGGTACGGCCGGCCGGTGAGTGCCGCCGCGCTGCGCCCCTGGACGCCGCCTCCGCCCACGCCCTCACTTTTGACAGATCGGGATGAACCCGTGACTCCACCCACGCGTAAACGCGCGGGCTTCCTGTGTCGGTGGCCAGGCCACGTCGCAGAGGACCAGCCCGGCCCTGTTGAGGACGTTCGTCGCGCCGACGTGGTCCGCGTTCCCGGTGAAACCGCACGTCGTGCACTTGAAGTCGGCTTGGGTGACACGGTTCTCCTTCGCAACGTGCCCGCAGTCGGGACACGTGCGGGAGGTGTTGCGCGCATCCACGGGGATCGTGAGGCGACCGGCACTCTCAGCCTTGTTCGCCAGGATCCCGAGGAACTGCGCCCAACCCGCGTCGAGGATGCTTCGGTTGAGTCCGGCCTTCGCTGCAGCACCGTTCGGCAGGAAGCCGCCGGGAGTGTCCGGGTCGGCCTTGGGTGCGGGCGACTTGGTCATGCCCGCCGTGTTGAGCCGCTCGTGCGCGATGACGTCGTGGTCGCTGACCAGCGCGCGGGCGGTCTTGTGGTGGAAGTCGAGACGCTGTCGCCGGATTCTGGCGTACAGTTTCGCGACCTTCCGGGCCGCGGCGCGGTGACGCTTGGTGCGCTGCCGGGTCCGCTTCGGGAACGTCGCAAGGTACCGCTGTGCCTCGGCCAGCTCGTCGGCCATGGCTTCCAGGAAGCGCGGATTCGCGACGTGCCCGCCGTCCGACGTGGTCAGGAAGTGGGCAACACCCATGTCGATACCGACGAGCGCGCCGGTGGGCGCAAGGGGCTCGGCGGGAACGGCATCGCACGCCAGGACCACGTACCAGCGCCTGCCTTCGCGCTTGACGCTGATCGTCTTCACCCGCCCCTTGACGGGCCGGTGCTGGTGCACGCGGACGTGTCCTACACCTTGCAGGCGTACGCGGGTCTGCGCGTCGTGCGGGGTGGAATCCCAGCGGCAGCCGTCGCCGTCCTTCGGGAACGTGACGGTGTCGAAGTGGCCGATGCCCTTGAACCTGGGGTATCCGGGTGTCTGTCCGGCCTTGACTCGCTTGAAGAACGCGGCGAACGCCTTGTCCAGGCGTCGCAGCGTGGCCTGTTGCGAGCTGAAGGACCAGCGGCCCTGACGCTCCGGGTCGAACGCCCGGATGTCCTTGAGCTGTGCGGACTGCTCGCCGTACCTGATGCTCGTCTTCAAACTGTCCCGGTAGGCATCCCGGCGTTCCTGCAAGGCTCCGTTGTAGAGCGAGCAGTGGTCGGCCAGCATCCCGCGCAGCGCGGCCACCTGATGGGCCGTGGGGCGCAAGAGGAACTTGTACGCGCGGATCACCGCTCGCGCCTCCGCTCGGCGCGGAGTCCTTCGGCGAGGAGTACGCAGGCAGCGGCATTGATCGAGATGCCTACGCGCTCGGCGTATGCCTCGATCTGCCGCTTCAAGTCCGGTGAGACGCGCAGGTTCAGCGACTCCCGGCGATCACCTCTCGCCACAACCAAGATGCTGCCACTTCGCGATGCGCTGCGGCCCCGTGCACACAGCCGGGGTCACAGCAGCACTGAGAAGCAATTCCCCCACCGGCTAAAGCCGGTAGTCCCCTTGCTAGGAGATCCGATGGAACAAGGCTGCCCCTTCGCCCTCGACACCACCGGCCGCGACATCCACGCCGAGGCCGCGACCTTGCGGGCCAGGGGCCCGGCGACCCAGGTGGAACTGCCGGGTGGTGTGCTCGCCTGGTCGCTGAACGGCCACGCGGTGATCAAGCAGGTGCTCGCCGACCCGCGTGTGACCAAGAGCGCCCGCAACCACTGGCCGGCCTTCGTCAACGGCGAGGTGCCGCCGGACTGGGAGTTGATCAGCTGGGTCGCGATGGACAACATGGTGACGGCCTACGGCAAGAACCACGTGCGGCTGCGCAAGCTGGTCGGCAAGGCGTTCACCCCGCGCCGCGCCGAGGCGTTCCGTCCCCGCGTGGAGGAGCTGACCGACCAGCTGCTCGACGCGCTGGAGCAGGCCGGGCCCGGTGAGACGGTGGACCTGCGCGAGCGGTTCGCCTACCCGCTGCCGGCCCGGCTGGTGGCCGACCTGATCGGCATGCCGGAGGAGGCCCGCGCCAAGACGGCCAAGGTCATCGACGCGATGGTGGACACCACCATCACCCCGGAGCAGGCCCAGGGCGTGCTGGCGGGCTGGCGCGGCGCGATGGCCGACCTGATCGCCGACAAGCGGCGCGAGCCGGGCGAGGACATCACGAGCGACCTGGTCGCCGCCCGCGACGAGGACGGCTCGCGGCTGTCCGAGGACGAGCTGACCGACACGATCTTCGCGATCCTCGGGGCCGGCTCGGAGACCACGATCAACTTCTTCGACAACGCCATCACCGCGCTGCTGAGCGACCGTTCGCAGCTGGAGCTGGTCCGTTCCGGGCGCGCCACCTGGGACGACGTGATCGACGAGACGCTGCGCGTGGAGTCGCCGCTGGCTCATCTGCCGCTGCGGTACGCGGCGGAGGACATCGAGCTGGACGGGGTGACCATCCCGAAGGGCGACCCGATCCTGGTCAACTACGCCGCGGTGGGCCGTGATCCCGAGCTGCACGCCGCCGCGCCCGAGACGTTCGACCTCACGCGGAGCGACAAGTCCCATCTGTCGTTCGGGTTCGGGCCGCACTACTGCCTGGGCGCGGGCATCGCCCGCCTGGTGGCCACGACCGGTCTGTCCCGGCTGTTCGAGCGCTTCCCGGACCTGGAGCTGGCAGTCGGCCGCGACGAGCTCCAGCCGCTGCCGACGTTCATCATGAACGGCCACCGCGGCCTGCCGGTGCGGCTGAACGCGAAGGTGCCGGCCGGCGCCGCCGCCCGCTGAGCCCCGCACGCGAAGGGCCGTCCGGGACGTGAGGTCCCGGACGGCCCTGCGGTTTGCCCGGCGGCGGGCGTGGGCCCGGGTGACCGGAGGGGGTACGGCCGCGGCCGCACACGGGCGTGGCTATGCCGTCGTCAGGGGTGGGTGCGGGGAGCATCGGGCAGACGGCGTCGACCTCCATCCGTATTCGCTCGGCACGCTGCCACGGCTCCGCCCGCCGCTCCTCGGTCACCATCGCTGCCACGCCCCCGGCTCGACCGTGACGTACACCCAATACGCGTGCCGGTATCGCTGATGCCCGGTGTCCCGCGTGCGCTCCGCCATCCAACGGGTGACCTCCTCCAGGCTGCGCACGTCGCCGGACGTCTTGCCGCAGTCGGCATCGTCGCCCGAGACGCGCACGGCCTGAAACTCGGGCATCGCCAACTCGTCGGGCCCGACACCCGGTTGCTCCGTGACGTTGAAGTTCCGAAACCGGTAGGTCGTAGTCACTGTGTCGCGCCGTCCGTCGAGTTGCCGTGGTGGGTGTGGCCGCCGAATTCGCCGGTCCGCGGGTCGGCCGAACCGACGGTCATGGTGAGGGCGACTGCGGCCCGTGCCACCCGGGCAGCGACTCGCACTGACCCTGCGGCCGGGGGGTGAGCTTTGACCGGTCCCGGCCCGCTGGGGGGCGGGCCGGGCCAGGATGGGGCGGGTGACAACGACCACCCCAGATCTCTGGCATCACTACGGCCGCTCCCGTGCCGAGACCGACCGCGACGTTCCCGACCGTTTCCGCTGGACGTGGGGCCAGGACTCCGGGCCCGGTACGGAGGTCCTGGGCGGCCTGGACGGGGCGTGCGTGGCAGACCTCGGCGCCGGGGCGGCCCGGCACGCCGCGCACCTGGCCATCCGTCACCGGCCCGCCCGGGTCGACGCGGTGGACTCCTCGCCCGCGCAGAGCGCGATGGCCGCCGATCTGTTCGGGCACCTCGCGCCGCGCCTTCAGGTCGTGTCCGGCGATGTGACCGCGCACCTTCAGGCCGTGCCTGCCACCTATGACGTGCTGTACTCCGTGTTCGGGGCGGTGGACTTCACCGATCCGCGGGAGCTGCTGCCGGCGGCCGCAGCGGCGCTGCGGCCGGGCGGGCGGCTGGTGTTCTCCACGCTGGCCCACTACCTGTCGGGGGCGCCTGCGCAGGCGGACGTGGTCGCCGGGAGGGTCGGCGCGAAGACGCCGGACGGAGAAGCGACCACGATGCCGCGCTGGGTGCTGGAGGAGCAGGTGTGGGTCAAGCTCCTGGACCAGGCCGGGTTCACGGACATCGCGGTGGAGCTGTGGCCTGCGACGGGTGGGGGGCCGCGTACGGCGGCGACGCTGCTGGTGTCGGCCCGCCGCGCGGCGTGAACTGTCCCGGCTAGATGAACAGCGGCTGGTGGTCGCGCCACAGGTACTGCCAGCGCCCGTTGTCGTCCTTCGCGGGTTCGTTGGTGTCGCGGCGGACCGCCCGCAGGTATGTGTGCGGCTGCGGCGCCGGGACCTGGACGGACCAGCCGGGCACGCCCTGCGGTGGGGGCGCCACCATCAGGTGGGCCGGGGCCACCCGTTCCCGTTGAGTTCGACGGGCGGGCTGGAGGGGCACGAGTACAGGCCGAGGCTGCCGAGCCAGCGCCGGCCCTGATCCCACGGGGGCGCGAACTGTCCGGGTGCGGGCCGGGGTACGGCCGCCCCGCACGCTCCGCAGGCGAGGGTGTCGGCGGCGGCCGCCGCGACGTCCTCCGTCATGGTGGTGGTCACCCGCGAAGGGTATGCCAGCTCGGCGGCGCTGCAGGCCTGCTGGCTGCCACGGAAGTGCGCGGTGTGGGTGGTGGGATCGCGGAGGGCGTCAACGAGGGCGTCGAGTCGAGAGGGCACACTTCTCCGGCCACGCCGCGTTCCTGCCCGGCGGCAAGTACGCCCGGCCAGCCTGCCCGCTGTCGTGCTCGCGGGAGCACTCGGGATCACGGGTAGTGCGCCCAGCTCACAGCACACGACAGCAGCGGCCGCGGCCGCACACGGGTGAGCCCGTCCCGCGCCTGGCGCGGGACGGGCTCACGGCTCCCGGCTCCCGGCGGGGAGCCGGCACGGGCGGCCGCAGCGGCCGCGGGTGCTACGCGGCGAGGGCCGCCGCGGACTCGCGTGCGCCTTCCTCGACCCGCCGCAGCATGTCGGGGCTCATGAGCGCGTCCGGTGTGGCGACCAGGCCCGCGACGCGCATGAACGTGGCCGTGACCTCGCCGTCGACGACGGCCGCGGCGTGCAGCGCGGCCATGAAGGCGCCGGACGCCTCCCACTCCGGGGTGCGCTCGCCCTCGACCTCGGGGTAGCCGAGGTCGGCGCCGGCGGAGAACTGCCAGGGCACCTCGATGACCTGCGCGATGTCCGCCAGGAACGCCTTCGGGTCGACCTCGCCCCGGCTCAGGTGGTCGCGCAGCACCAGCGCCTCCAGCGCGGCGACGGTCATGCCCTGCCCGTACACCGGGTTGAAGCTGCACGCGGCGTCGCCCAGGACCAGGAAGCGGCCCGGGAAGCGGGACAGCCGCTCGTAGTGGCGGCGCTGGCTGGCCGGGTAGCGGAAGACCGCACCGTCGTCGACCGGCTCGGCGTCGTGGATGACGTCGTGGATGTCGGGCACCGGCAGGGTGCGCGTCCACTCCAGGAAGCCGGGCAGGTCGGCGGGGGCGCTGTCGCCGAGCACGCCGGTGAGGGAGACCACGACGAGGCCGTCCTCGATCCGGGACAGGAACGCGCCGCGCCGGTGGCTCGGCGAGGAGACGGGGTTGATCGACAGATCGCCGGCGAGCACCGCCTCGTCGCGCAGCCGGAACTTGCGCGTGGTGTAGCTGAGGTCGATGCGGATGCGCGCCTCCTCGGGGCGCTCGTAGCCGAACTCCTGAAGCCACAGCGGGGTGCGCGAGCCGCGTCCGGTCGCGTCGACGACGAGGTCCGCCTCGATCGTCCGCTCCCCCGCCCCCGGCTCCTGGGACTGCACGCGGACACCGGTGACGGTGTCGCGGGCGTCGTCGGCCACCAGTCCGACGATGTCGTACCGCTCCAGAAGGGTCACGCCGGGCAGCGCCGCGACCCGCTCGCGCACCCGGCTCTCCAGCACCGGGCGCGTGGCCGAGACGCAGATCAGCCCGGTCGTACCGGGGCTGAGCCGGCGGCCGTTGAAGAACCAGCGCAGCTCGCCCAGGTCGCCGGTCGGGACACCGGCCTCGACGGCGTCGCGGGTGAACCCGGGAAACAGCTCGTCGAGGATCTGCTGCCCGCGTGCGAGCAGCCCGTGGACGTGGCGTCCCTGCCCCACGCCCTTGCGGGCCGTGGTCGCCCCGCTGATCGTGTCGCGCTCCACGACGAGCACCTCGTCGTAGGAGTCGGCGAGCACCCGCGCGGCCAGGAGCCCCGCCATGCTGCCGCCGAGCACCACCGCGCGCTCGCCCACCCTGTCGGTCATGGACTTCACCTCTCTAGCGATGCGGGCGCCGTCAGGCGGCGTGGCGCGGAGTGTTCTGGTACGCGGCGAGGAACCACTGCCCCTCGCGCTTGACGACGACCCAGGAGGCGTGGACGGCGCGCTCGGTGCTCGGCTCGCTCTCGCCGGGGGCGAGGACGCCGCCCCGGGTGATCAGGATGCCGGACTCGCTGTTGGCGAAGCGCAGGTCGACGGGGGTGCCAGTGACGCGGGTGCCCTTGAACGGGCCCGCGAACGCCTGGGCCATGAAGGCGCGGATGGCGTCCCGGCCCTTCTGGAAGACGCCGGGGATGATCATCGTGCCGTCGGGGGTGAAGACGCCGGCGAAGGCGTCGGCGTCGTGCGCGGCCCATGCCTCGACGATGCGCTGGGGCAGCGCGGCGATGGCGGCCTTGTCCTCGTCGGTCACGGTGATGGTGGTCTCGGTGCTCTGCGCGGTCATGTGCTGCTCCTGGGGCGTTCGGTCGGTGAAGGGGCTCAGATGTAGAGGGTGTTGGGCTCCAGGCCGCACAGGACCCGGCCGTACAGCTCGTTGTTGGTGTCCGGGTTCATCAGCGCGTGGAGGCTGACGGCCTGGATGTCGCGGCTGATCCGCTGGATCGGGACGTCGCGGTAGATCGAGGAGCCGCCGGAGGCCGCGGCGAGGATGTCGACGGCCTCCTTGGCGAGGCGGACCACGGCGCCCATGTCGGCGCGGGCGCGTGCCCGCTCCTCCACGGTGAACTCCTCGCCGGTCAGGCCCTTGGCGTCGACGAGGTCGGCGAGGCGGTGGGCGTGGAACTCGGCCTGGTCGATCTTGAGGGTGGCCGTGGCGACCTGGTGGTGGGTCAGCGGCGCCTCGGCCTGGGTCTCGTACGCGGTGTAGGTGAGGGTGCGGCCGGGCAGCCGCTCGAAGAAGACGTCGCGGGCGGCACGGGCGAGGCCGAGGACGGTGCCGACCGAGGAGGCGGCGGCGACCGGCAGCAGCGGGACACGGTAGACCGGGCTCGCGGCGTTCAGCTCGGAGGCGTACTGGCCCTGCAGGATCGCCGGGAGCGGGATCACCCGCTCCTGCGGTACGAAGACGTCCTGGGCGACGGTGCTGACGCTGCCGGTGCCGCGCAGGCCGGAGGTGTCCCAGTCGTCGATGATCTGGAGGTCCGACATCGGGACGAGGGCCATCACCGGCAGGTGCCGGCCGTCGGGCGTCGGCTGGACGGCGATGATCTCCTGCCAGTGGGCGTGCTGGGCACCGCTGACGAAGCCCCACTTGCCGTTGACGACGATGCCGCCCTCGGCCGGGGCGGCCAGCGCCGACGGGCTGAGCGTGCCGCAGATGCGCACGTCGGGGGTGGCGAACACCTCGTCCTGGACGCTGTCGGGGAACAGGCACGCCATGAAGGTGGGGATCCAGTAGACCGATGTCGTCCAGGAGGCCGCTCCGTCGGCGCGGCCGAGCTCGGCGGCGACCTCGACCAGGGTGCGGGTGTCGACCTCGTAGCCGCCGTAGCGCTTGGGCACGCGAAGCTTGAACAGTCCCGCCTCGGCCAGTGCCTCGATCGTCTCGTCCTGCAGCCGCCGGTCCTCCTCCGCCTGCGCGGCGTTCTTCTTCAGCAGCGGTGCGAGTTCACCGGCACGCTGCACCAGGTGCGCTCGCGTGGGGATGTCGGCGGTGAGCATCGTGGGTCCTCCCGGAAGGTACAGAGGTGTCGGTCGTCGAAGCGGGACCGTTTCGCGCACCCGACGCTCACACCGCGGGGGCCCTCCAGGCACCTCCGTCCGTGCGCTTTTGCGGTGCTCGGCGCGACTTCGGCACGTCGGCGCGGGGATGGGCCGGCTCCCGCACGCAGCAAGAAGCCTCCGCCGGCCGGCGGCTGTCACGATGAGGCGCATGACCGATCAGCAGCACGCCGGAGCAGGCCGCGAAAAGGCTTCCGCCGCCCGTCCGTTGACGGGCGAGGAGTACGTCGAGAGCCTGCGGGACGACCGCGAGGTGTACCTGTACGGGGAGCGCGTCAAGGACGTCACCGCGCACCCGGCCTTCCGCAACCCGGTGCGGATGACGGCCCGCCTGTACGACGCGCTGCACGACCCGGCCCACCGCGAGGTGCTGACCACCGCGACCGACACCGGCAGCGGCGGCTACACGCACCGGTTCTTCACCACCCCGCACAGCGCCGAGGACCTGGTGGCCGACCAGCGGGCGATCGCCGCCTGGTCGCGGATGAGCTACGGCTGGATGGGGCGCAGCCCCGACTACAAGGCCGCCTTCCTCGGCACGCTCGGCGCCAACGCCGACTTCTACGCCCCCTTCTCGGACAACGCGCGCCGCTGGTACCGCGAGTCGCAGGAGAAGGTCCTGTACTGGAACCACGCGATCGTGCATCCGCCGGTCGACCGCAGCCGCCCGGCGGACGAGGTCTCGGACGTCTTCGTCCACGTGGAGAAGGAGACCGACG
Organism: Streptomyces sp. NPDC025638; assembly: GCF_055558775.1. Lineage (NCBI taxonomy): Bacteria > Bacillati > Actinomycetota > Actinomycetes > Kitasatosporales > Streptomycetaceae > Streptomyces > Streptomyces sp. NPDC025638. The sequence continues at coordinate 76,359 of NZ_JBVHLX010000020.1, forward strand.
CGGGCCTGGTCGTCAGCGGCGCCAAGGTGGTCGCCACCGGGTCGGCGCTCACCCACCACAACTTCATCGCGCACTACGGCCTGCCGGTGCGGAAGAAGGAGTTCGCGCTGGTCGCCACGGTGCCCACGGGCGCGCCGGGGGTGAAGCTGATATGCCGCCCGTCCTACACCGCGATGTCCGCCGTCATGGGCAGCCCCTTCGACTATCCGCTGTCGTCGCGGCTGGACGAGAACGACACGATCCTCGTCCTGGACAAGGTCCTGATCCCGTGGGAGGACGTCTTCGTCTACGGTGACATGGCCAAGATCCAGATGTTCTCGGGGCAGTCGGGCTTCCTGGAGCGGTTCACCTTCCACGGCTGCGTCCGCCTCGCCGTGAAGCTGGAGTTTCTCGCCGGGGCGCTGGCCAAGGCGCTGGAGATCACGGGGACGCAGGACTTCCGGGGCGTGCAGACGCGCCTGGGCGAGGTGCTCGCCTGGCGGAACCTGTTCTGGGGGCTGTCGGACGCGGCCGCGCGCAATCCGGTGAAGTGGCGGAACGGGGCGGTGCTGCCCAATCCGCAGTACGGCATGGCCTACCGGTGGTTCATGCAGATCGGCTATCCCCGGATCAAGGAGATCATCCAGCAGGACGTGGCCAGCGGCCTGATCTATCTGAACTCCAGCGCCGAGGACTTCAAGAACCCGCAGATCCGGCCCTACCTCGACAAGTACGTGCGCGGTTCGGACGGCATCGACGCCGTCCAGCGCGTCAAGGTCCTGAAGCTGCTGTGGGACGCGGTGGGCACCGAGTTCGGCGGGCGGCACGAGTTGTACGAGCGCAACTACTCGGGCAACCACGAGAACGTCCGCACCGAGCTGCTGTTCGCGCAGACGGCGAGCGGGCAGCTCGACGACTACAAGGCGTTCGTCGACCAGTGCCTGTCCGAGTACGACCTGGACGGCTGGACGGTTCCCGATCTCGACTCGTTCGAGGGGCTGCGCGAGGCCCGCGGGGGCCTGCTCGGCGGCTGAGCCCTCAGGTCCGTTCCAGCAGGTCGGCCAGGAACGGCGCGATGACGCCGGACACCACCTTGCAGTCCAGGACCAGGGTGCCCGGGCAGCCCGCCGTACGCCAGCGCCGTACGGCGTCGAGGTCGTCCGGGCGCCGTACCGTGACCGCGGTGGCGCCCAGCCCGCGGGCCACCGCGGCGAAGTCGGTGTCGGCGAAGGACAACGTGGCCGGGTCGGCGCCCTGCGGCGCGTACATGTGCTCCTCGAAGCCGTAGGCCGCGTCGTCGTAGACGACGACGAGCGCCGGCCGGCCCGAGCGCACCAGTGTGTCCAGCTCGGGCAGGCCCATCAGCGCGCCGCCGTCGCCCACCGCCGCCACGGTCAGCCGGTCGGGGCGGCCCACCGCCGCGCCGACCGCGCCGGCCAGGCCCAGGCCGATGCTCTGGAAGGCGGCGCCGGTGAAGACGAAGCCCGCCGGGTCGGGGACGGGCCAGTACATCCCGGGCCAGGCGATGAAGTGCCCGCCGTCCAGCACCACCGTGCGTTCCTCGGGCAGCAGCGCGGCCAGGGACCGGGTCAGGGTGTGCGGGTCGATCCGGTCGGCGGTGGAGGCGTCCTCGTGGGCGAGGGCCGCCCATCCGGCGCGCGCCCGGGCGACCCGCGCGGCGCGCCGGTGGCGCCAGTCCGGCACGGGCAGCGCCCGCTTCTCGACAGCGTCGAGCAGCCGTACCGCGACGGCGTGGGCGTCGCCGGTCACCAGGAGGTCGGTCCGCTGCGCCCGCCTGCGCTCGGCGATGTCGACCTGGACGACGGTGGCCGCCGGATCGAGGATCCGGCCGCCGTGCAGGGTGAAGGTGTCCAGGCTCGCGCCGAAGGCTACGACCACGTCGGCCTCGCCCATCAGCGCGGCCGCGTCCGGTGCCGCGAAGCCGCCGCAGACCCCCAGTGACCAGGGGCTGTCATGGAACAGTCCGCTCGCCATGACGGTGGTCGCGAACAGGGCGCCGAGGCGGTCGCCCAACTCGCTCAGGATCTTGCCGGCGCCGGAGTGCCAGGCACCGAGTCCGGCGAGGAGCAGCGGGCGGCGCGCCCCGGCCAGGGCGTCGAGGACCGGCTCCAGGGCACGACCGTCCACGGCGGGCGGCAGGCTCGCCGCGCCCGGCGCCACGGCGGCGCGCTCGTCGCGGAGCGGAAGGCCGAGCAGGTCGCCAGGCAGGAACAGGGCGACGGGGCAGCGTCCCTCGCGGGCGATGCGTACGGCGTCGGCGGTGTCCGCGCGGGCCGTTCGTGGCTCGGTGAGCCGGACGACACGGACCCCGAGCGCGGCCATGAGCGCGCTCTGGTCGATGTCGTGCGGCCTCGGGCCGCTCAACGGGGCGTCGCCGCACAGCAGGACGACCCCGCTGCGGTTCTTGGCCGCGTCCGCCAGCGCGGTGACGGTGTTGGCGATGCCGGGCCCGTGGGTGGTGGTGCAGATCGCGACGTCGCCGGTCGCCCGGAAGTAGGCGTCGGCCATCGCCATGGCCCCGCCCTCGTGCCGGGCCGCCGTGTACCGCACGCCCGCCGCGGTGAGCGCGGCGGTGGCCAGGATGTTCCCGCCGCCCACCACCCCGAACGCGTGCCGGATGCCGCTGCCGGCGAGGGTCTGCCCGACGGCCTGCGCGAGTGTGGTCATGCGTGACTCCATGGGTTGCGTCAAACGACTTACCGATCGTGCGGAGCGGGCCGCACCGGATGGCGCGTCCCCGGGCGGCTGGCGGTGACGCCGTGGCCCGGGGTCCGGTGTGCCGTGCGGATCAGGCGAGTTCGAAGATGACCTCGCCGACGGTGATGTCGATGCGGTTGGTGCGTACCAGCTCCCAGCCGCCCTCCTCGAAGACCGACTCCCAGTCCTCGACGGTCGGCAGGAAGGTGCCCATCAGGTCGTGGCCGAGTTCGAACCCGAGGGTGAAGACGGGCAGTTCGGTGTCGGGCAGCGCGGTGCGGGTGGCGTCGCCGATCAGCAGGCGCCGGGCCGCGGGGAAGACCTCGCGCAGCCGGCGCAGGGTGGCCACGCAGTTCTCCCGGGGCCAGAAGTCGTGGCCCATCATGAAACAGGTGAGCAGTTCGATGTCGGCGTACTCGGGACGGGGTTCCAGGCGCAGCACGTCGCCCTGCACGAAGTCGGCGCGGTCCGCGAACCCGGCCTCGGCCGCCTCCTTCCTCGCCACGTCGAGGGAGGGCCGGGCGATGTCGACGCCGACGCCCGTCGCGCCCGGGTGGCGGTCGAGGATCTGCATGAGACGGGCGCCGCTGCCGCAGCCGAGGTCGGCGACGCGGGTGAAGGGGAAGTCCACCCGGTCCATGGCTGCCCAGAAGGTGGGCGCATAGGTGACCTGGTCGATCTCCCGGCAGGCGTAGGCGATGGCGGCGGCGTCGCGGTGGTAGTAGTCGCCGGCGCGGTTCTCGGTGCGCAGCACGGCGGGCATCTGCCGGAACAGTTCGGCACTGCCCCGGGTCAGCCAGTGGAAGAACGACTTGTTGCGGTACATGTCGTCGAAGCCGTCGAGGGTGTACACGACGGCACCGTCGCGCCGTACCAGGCCGACCGCCGCGAGGGCGCGGAACAGGCCGGTGGTCGACTGCGGGTCGAGTCCGGCGCGCGCGGCGAAGTCCGCGGTGTCCAGCGTCCTGGCCCGGTGCAGTTCGTCCAGCGCACCGACCTCCCAGGCGGCGGCGATCGCCCAGGCCGCCACGGCGGAGTTGTAGATGGAGGCAATGCCGCGCGCGTTGCCCTGTGCGATGTCAACAGTCACTGCTCAGCACCTCGTCCTTGGGAGGGTCCACGGGTCTGTCACCCTTCGCTCCATGCTTCAAGCGGGTGACGGGAGGGGCATCTCTGACGTTGCTGTGCCGCCCGCGCCGGTCGGGCCCGGCGCCGGTGTGCGGGGCCGTCAGCCCGTCAGCTCCCGCTCCAGGGCCCGCTCCAGCTCGGTCAGCGGCAGGTCGGTGAGCCGCTCCGGGTGGCCGGGCGCGGGCTCGTGCACCACGTCGGTGCCGGGCGCGACCGGTACGGCACAGATCCAGGTCCAGCCGAATTCGGACAGGGACCAGTAGGCGGAGCGCAGCAGCCGCCGGGCCAGGTGCAGGGCGGCGGGCCGCCGGCTTTCGGCGGGGTGCGGGAAGGGAGTCGAGGAAGTGGTCACGGGCCGACCGTCACACCCGGTCCTCGGCCGGCGCATCTCGCACCGTGCGCCGCTCACCGGCCTGCTGCAGCGCGGCCTGTCCGCGCCGGCCCTCCTCCAGGGTCGGTGCGAGTTCCACGGGTGCGCAGGAGTCGCCCTCGCGCAGGATGGCGGCGGCTCGGGCGAGCTGGTCGGCGACCCGGTCGAGGACGTCGGCCACCGGGCCCGCGTTGTGCGCCAGGACGTCGCTCCACAGCCACGGGTCGCCGCCCGCCGTGCGGACCGCGTCGCGCAGCCGGTCCTCGGCGAGCCCGAGGAACGCCTCGGAGCTGTCGGCGAATCGGGTGGCGAGGGCGGCCACGATCAGGTGCGGGCCGTGGGACAGTTCGGCGACGATCCGGTCGTGCACATGGGACGCGAGGTCGATCCGGTACGCCCCGCACGCCTTGATCAGTGCGTCCACCGTCTCCAGCGCCCACTCGGGCGTGGTCTCGTACGGGCACACCGCCCAGGGCCGGCCGATGAAGCGGTCCGCCGCGGCGGCCTCCGGGCCGGTCCCGTCGGGGCCGGCCAGCGGATGTCCGGGCACGTATCCCTTGAGGTCGCAGCCGCGCAGCTCCGCCTCGGCACAGACGATCTCCTTCGTGCCGGCCGTGTCGGTGTAGACGTGCCCGAGTCCCCGGCTCTGCGCACCGTGCAGGACGTCGGCGACGGCCGAGGGGGCGGTGGCGACGACGACGAGATCGGCGGGCGGCAGTCCGGGGGTCCAGGCGGTCCCGGCGCCGAGGGCGACGGCCTCGTGCAGTGCCCGCGGGTCCTCGTCGACGAGGGTGACCTGGACGCCGGCGAGGGTGAGGGCGAGGGCGACGGAGGTGCCGGTGGTGCCGCAGCCGATGACGACGGCGGTGCGCAGGGTGGTGGTCATGGGGGCTCCTTGCGGCGGGGCGGCCGGGCCGGTGGGCTGCGGGTGCGTGGGGGGGGGCCGGGGCGGCCGCGGCCGCCGGTACGGCGGCCGTTCAGTGGTCGCAGCCGGGGTGGGCGAACTGCCCCGGCTTGCGTCCCTCGCCGGCGGGACCGCGGTAGGCCTGCGCGATGTCGAGCCAGCGGTCGGCCTCGCCGCCGGTGGCGACGAGGGCGAGGTCGTCGCGGTGGCGGCGGCGGGTGACCAGGAGGCAGAAGTCCTCGGCGGGTCCGGTGATCTTGTTCCCGGCGTCCTCGGGGCCGTAGGCCCAGACCTCGCCGTTCGGGGCGGTCACCTCGATGCGGAAGGGCTCGGCCGGCGGGGTCAGGCCCCGGGAGAGGTAGCCGAAGTCCCGGGTGAGGAAGGCGAAGAAGACCAGGTGGCGCAGCCGCTCGGTGGGCTCGCGGCGCACGCCGAGCGCGTCGGCGATGTCCTGGCCGTGGCCGAAGATCTCCATGATTCCGGCGGAGGCGAGGACGGTCGGCGGCAGCGGGTTGACCAGCCACGGCACGACCTGGTTCTCGGGGACGGCGGCGAGGGCGTCGACGGACTTGCGGCCGAGGGCGCGGAAGCGGGCCAGCAGTTGGGCGGGCGGGAAGGCGTTGAACTGCCGCAGGGCGGCGTCGACCGCGGCGTCGAAGTCGCCGGCGGCGCCGGCGGCGAGCTCGGCGAAGGCCTCGGGGTCGGACGCCGCGGTGCCGGCCAGGTGGAAGATGAAGGTCAGGTGGGCGATCTGGTCGGCGATGGTCCAGCCCGGGGCGGGGGTCGCCGTGTGCCAGGTCTGCTCGTCGAGGCTCTCGACGAGACGGGCGGTCTCCTCGATGTCGGTGGCGAGGGCCTTCACGACGTCGTTCAGCGTGCTCATGATGTGTCTCCTTGGTGGCGAAGCGGGTCTGGGGGATGGGCGGTTGCCGCGTTCAGCGGGCGGCGGACGATGTGGGACGGACGGCTCCGCCGAGGCGGGCGCCGGTTCGGACGGCGGCGGTGAGCGCCGCCCAGGACGCGAGCTCCACCAGTTCCCGGTCGCCCGGGTGGACCGTGCGGAACGCGTCGATGTCCGCGTCGGTGATCTGGTGGGGGTTGAGGGCGATGAGGAGGGCCAGCCGGGCGGTGGGCAGGTGCCCCTCCGGCAGGCCGGCGGTGGTTTCGGTCAGCCAGGCGCGGCTCGGACCGGGCACCACGCCGTCGCGCACGGCGAGTTCGGCGTGCAGCAGGTCGCGTACGGCGTCGGGGATCCAGCACTCCGCGGCGGCGTCGACGGACGCGACGGCCCGGGAGAGGGCACCGGCGACGGCCGGGTTGGTCTTCGCCCAGTCGAGTCCGGTCGGCAGTGGGGCGGCGGGGAGCAGGCCGAGCGATGCGCCGGGCACCACTCTCCGGCCCCGGTCGGGGCGCAGGGCACGGGCGACCATCCGCATCACCGGCCCGCGGCCCGCGGCCGGGGCGGTCGCGGGGACGGGCGAGTCGGGCAGGAAGAGCCGGACCATTCGGTTGAGGTAGTGGAAGGTGACGGCGGTGCCCAGGATCTCGGGGGCGTCCTGCGCGTCGAAGGGCGGCGGTGTCTGCTCCCCGGCCGGGCTCGTGCTCGCGCCGTGCGCCCAGTCGGCGAGCGGTCCGTGGCCGCCGGTGCCGCCCAGGGTGGCGAGCGTGGCCTCGTGGACCTCGACGCAGTAGGGGCAGTCGTTGGCCCGGGACACGGCGGTGGCCACCGCCTCTTTGGCGGCCCGGCCGACCCGGCCCTCGGCAAGGAGGGTCTCGCGCAGCAGCAGCCACGCGGCGGCGAGGGTCTCGGGTGCCGGCGAGTGCAGGGCGAGGGGCGGAGCGACGACGCCGAACTCCCGCCGGGCCTGGGCGTAGACCTCGGCCACCGGGCCGCGGGCCGCGTCGTGCCGGACGGCCGTGATGTGCCGGATCTGCTGCAGGGAGCCCTTCAGCAGGATTCTTACGAGCGGTCGCACCGCCGCCTCCTGATTCCCGGTTCGGTTGAGGTTGTGTGAAGCAACCCACTGGACGGATGGATGGTTTTGTGAAGCAACTCACTGGCGACAAGCCGTTCGGGGCTCACACCGTGGTCAGAGGCTTCCGCTTCAGCAGCGGCAGCACGCCCGCGCGTCCGCTCTTGTAGCCGGTGGGGGCCGGTGCGCCGTAGGTGACCTCCACTCCCCTGGCCCGGGCGGCGGCCACGATGTGAGGTACGGCCCGTTCGGCGAGGGCGGCGATGGTCATGGCCGGGTTGACGGTCAGGGCGCCGGGGACGGCCGAGCCGTCGGTGACGAAGATGCCGGAGTGGCCGCGCAGTTCGTTGGTGTCGTCGAGGGCCGAGGTGGCCGGGTCGTCGCCCATGCGGCAGGAGGCCAGCGGGTGGACGGTGTAGGCGCCGACCAGGTCGTTGGTCCAGGGCATCACCTTGGCGAGGCCGTCCTTCTCCAGGATCTCCTTCACGTCGGCGTCGGCCTGGTTCCAGCCGTGCCAGGTGTTCTTCGTCGGCTTGTACGACAGATTGCCGCGGCCGAGCATCTGCTGGGAGATGCGGTGGGAGTTGCCGGTGGCCGGCGGCGGCCCGAAGACGCCTTCGTTGTCGTCCTCGGTCATGCAGAAGATCGTCAGCCAGGACTTCCAGTTCTTCAGGATCTCCTTCTTCTCCTTGCCGAACCAGCTCGGCCCGGTGGCGTCGGGCACCTGCGCGAGGATGGTGCCGAGGCCCGGCGGGAAGTAGAGCTGCTCCAGCGAGTAGCGGGAGTACTCCGGCAGGGAGCCGTCGAGCTTGTCCCAGCTGGCCACGGTCGGGCCCTTGCCGATCGCGTTGGCGCCGTAGGGCAGGTTGCCGTCGCCGCGGCTCAGGCCGAGGACCTCGGCGACCTTGTCCTCGTCGAGGATGGCCGTGTTGAGGCGCTCGCCGTTGCCGGAGAAGTAGCGGCCGACCGCGTGCGGCATCGTGCCCAGATGGCCCTCGCTGCGCTGCAGGATGACCGGGGTGGCGCCGGCGCCGGCCGCCAGCACGACGATCTTGGCCTCGATGACGCCGGAGCCGCTCTGCAGCCGGTAGTCCTCGTCGTCGACGATGTTGTAGTGGACGCGGTAGCCGCCGTCGGTGGTCCGCGCCAGGTGCTGCACCTCGTGCAGGGGGCGGATCTCCGCGCCGTGGGCGAGGGCGGCGGGCAGGTAGTTGACGGTGAGCGACTGCTTCGCCTCGAACCGGCAGCCGGCCATCATGAAGTTGCAGTTGACGCACTTGGAGTTGTCGACGGCCGCCGCGAGCGGGTTGGCGGTGCGCCCGGCGTGGTCGCAGGCCGCGGCCCACAGGCCGCCCGCGTAGGAGGCCTCGCTCCAGTCCGGCTTGCTGACCGACAGGGACTCCTCGATCCGGTCGTACCAGGGGTCGAGCGTGTGGCGGCTGACGGACTGCGGCCACATCCTGCGGCCGATACTGCCGTGCCGGTCGAAGACGAACCGGGGGGCCCGCGGCATGGCCGCGAAGTAGACGACGCTGCCGCCGCCGACGCAGTTGCCGCCCAGCACGCTCATGCCGTCGCCGACGACGAAGTCGAAGATGCGCGTGTAGGAGGAGCCGAGCTTGTAGTCGTGCTCGAACTCGTCGTTCTGCAGCCAGGGCCCGCGTTCCAGGACGGTGACCTTGGCGCCGCCGGCGGCCAGGTGGTAGGCGGCGATCGCTCCGCCGAAGCCGCTGCCGACGACCAGTACGTCGGTCTTCTCGATCGCGTTGCTCATGCGGGGCTCCCGGTGGGGGTGGTGTCGGGGTGGATGTCGGCCAGCTGCCGGCCGTAGCCGGAGCTCGCGAAACGCCACAGTCCGTCGGCGTCGGGCCGGGTGATGCCCATGGCCGTCAGACCCGGGTGGCCGTCCGCCAGGGCCTCGGCGGTGTGCAGGTGGGCCGCCGAGTCGAAGGCCATGTTGCAGAAGAGGGAGAGCAGGACCCAGAAGTCCTTCTCGGGGTGGCCCGGCGTGGTGAGTTCCTGGATGAGGCGGACCCGCTCGTCGTAGTCGAGGGAGACGAACGGCGGCACGGTCGGGTCGAGGGTGAGGCCGGCCTTCTCGGCATGGGCCCGGGCGTGGTCGTTGACCCGGTCGGCCAGGTCCTCGAGGCCGTCGTGGATTCCGGTGGCGTCCCAGCGGAGCAGGTCGATGGCTCCGCAGACGACCGCACCGCCGCCGGTGCTGACTCCGGCGATCGCCCGGTCACCGGGCCAGCGCTTCTCGCCCGGGACGATCGTGTCCGCGTAGGCCTCTAGCGTCAGGGTGGCGTCGGGCCCGATGTCGACCCTGCGCTCAGGAATTCTTCTCACTGCAGGCAACTGGGGCCTCCGGTCAGGTCTTTGAGGTTCCTGGTGGTGTGAGAGAAAGCTAGAAGTGCTGGGTCTTTTCAAACAACCAACCACCGGGCGTTCGCCCGAACAGGGGTGCGCAGACCCGACCAGCCAAAGTCGCACTATCCCCGGCCGCGGGCCCCAGAAAAAAAGAGGTCGTTCTATATGCTCTCTCCGGATGCGTTGTTCTCCGTGGCGCCCGGGCCGTCTCACGCTTTTTGAGGGGAATTCCGGGTACGCCTGGATCTCGCCGAGGGGGATGAGGAGAGGTGAACAGCAACGACAGTTCTCTGACGCTGCCCGCCGGCTTCACTCACCGGGTGCGGATCGAGACGCTCCTTCCGGCCGATTCACCACGCCTGAACGGCGTCGACGAGAATCACGTACGACGTCTCGCCGACATCTACGCCACGCTGCCCCCGATACTCGTGCACCGCGGGACCATGCGGGTGGTCGACGGGATGCACCGCGTCGCCGCGGCCGCCGCGAAAGGGCTCACCTCCGTAGAGGTGCAATATTTCGACGGCGCCGACGAGGAAGCGTTTCTGCGGTCGGTGACGGCCAACATCGCGCACGGACTTCCGCTCTCCGTGGCGGATCGCAAGGCGGCTGCCGAGCGCATCCTGCGCGCCCGTTCCGACCTGTCCGACCGGGCCGTCGCCGACTGCACCGGACTCGACGCGAAGACGGTCGCGACGATCCGTCCGCGTTCGACCGCGGATTCTCCTCGGTCGAACATCCGGATCGGAACCGACGGCCGGGCCCATCCGCTCGACCGCACGGCCGAGCGGATCCGGGCCGCCGAGATCATGACGCGCAGGCCCGACCTGCCGCTGCGGGCGATCGTCAAGGAGACCGGCCTGTCGCTGGGCACGGCCCACGACGTGCGCCAGCGGCTGCTGCGCGGCGAGGCCCCGGTGCCCACCGGCCGCCGGACGTCCGCCCGCCGGGGGCCCGCAGCCGCGGTGGACCGTCCCGGCCCGCCGGCCGCTCCCCGTACCCCCGACACCGCCGGCCCGTCCGACACCCACGTCCCCGCGGGCTCCAGTCGCACCCGCGGTTCGCTGGAGACCCTGCGGCGGCTCGCCGGGGACCCGTCCCTGCGGCACTCCGAGTCCGGGCGCCAGTTCCTGCGCTGGCTGCACGTCCACTTCGTTCTCGACGAGGCCTGGCGGCAGCAGGCCGACGCGGTGCCCATGCACTGCGCGGGCACCGTCGCGGACCTGGCCCTCCAGTGCGCGGGCGCCTGGCAGCGGTTCGCCGAGGACCTCGACCGTCGGCGGCTGACCCAAACGACCCCCGCTCCAGTACGGCACGCGGCCTCCGAAGCTCGGCAGGGAGCATGATGCAAAGACAGGGAGAAACGGTGACCACCACCGCCATCGAAGCCGCTGTCCTTCGAGTCATCGACGAAATGCACGCGAATCTCGGCCAGGAACTCACGATCGACGACATGGCCCGCACCGCCATGTTCAGCAAGTTCCATTTCACGCGGGTTTTCCGGGATGTGACCGGCACGTCTCCCGGACGCTTTCTCTCCGCCCTGCGTCTGCAGGAGGCAAAGCGGCTGCTGCTCCAGACGGACTTCAGCGTCGCCGACATAAGCAGTCAGGTCGGATACAGCAGCGTCGGCACCTTCAGTTCCCGTTTCAAGTCCTGTGTCGGCGTCTCACCGAGCATGTTCCGGGAATTGGACGGATTCACCCCGGAAATCGGTCCGGGTGAACAGCCGGAAACGGTGGCCGACCACTCTCACGGGACGCTGCGCGGCCGGGTGCACCTGCCCGAGGACCGCGCGCCCGGCCACTGCTTCGTGGGCCTCTTCCCCACGCCCGTCCCGCAGGGACAGCCGGTGCGCTGCGCCGTCCTGGACGGTCCCGGGTCCTTCGAGCTGCGCGACGTCCCGGACGGCACCTGGCACGTGCTGGTGCACTCCGTCCCGTACGGCTGCGAGCACATTCCGTCCGGCACCGGCGGCCAGGACGTCGTCTCCGTCGGCAGCTACGGACCGGTGACCGCGCACGAGGACACCCTGCTGATGCCGGCCGAGATCATCCTGCGCCCGCTGGACGCCCTGGACCCGCCGGTACTGATGGCGCTGCTCGATCTGCGCACCGACGCCCTGGACCGCATCGCCGGCTGACCGCCCGGACCGACGACGAAGGGGCGGGCACGGAATTCGACCGTGCCCGCCCCTTCACGCGTTCCCGCGTGCGGTTCCTCAGTCCACCGCACGGACCGTCATCGGCAGCCCGCCCCGCATCCGCAGCGACATCATCGGCTCGGGGACGCCGTGGTGCCCGGGCACCACGGCCAGGTCCAGGTCGCGGCTGACGAGCGCGGTGACGAACACCGCCTCCATCATCCCGAGGTTGCTGCCCACGCAGAACCGCGGCCCCGCGCCGAACGGGATGTACGCGTAGCGGTGCCGGTGCGCGACGCGCGCCGGGTCGAAGCGTCCCGGGTCGAACCGCTCGGGGTCCTCCCACAGGTCCGGATGGCGGTGCAGGGTGTACGGGCACACCAGCACATCGGCCTTGGCCGGCACGTCGAACCCACCGACCCGGTCGGGTCCCTGGGCGATGCGCGGCAGGATCCACACCGGCGGATACAGCCGCATGGCCTCCTGCACGACCTGCATGGTGTACGTCAGCTTGTGCAGGTCCTCGGCGTCCGGCAGGCGGCCGCCGGCCAGCACGGCACGCGCCTCCTCGCGCACCAGGTCACGCACATGCGGATGGCGGGCGAGCAGCAGCAGGGTCCAGCCGAGTGTGCTCGCCGTCGTCTCGTGGCCGGCCAGCAGCAGCGTGACCAGCTCCTCCTGGAGCAGCCGGCGTCCCCGTGCCGCGTCCTCGCGTTCGCGTGCGGCGAGGATCATCCGGGCGAACGCGTCGTCGGCGCCCTCCCCGTCCGCGAGGCGGGCACTGCGGTCGGCGACCAGCTCGTCGACGATCCGGGTGAGTTCGCGACGTGCGCGGCGGAACCGCCGCTGGGTGGCGAGCGGCACCCAGGTCGGCACCAGGCCCTGGGTGACCATGTCGAACATGGCCTGGTCCTGGACCGCCTCGAAGGCGTGCGCGATGCCGCCGTGCGCGTCCAGGGAGGTGTCCATGAGGGTGCGCCCGAGCACGCCGAGGGTGAGCCCGGTGACCTCGCTCAGGATGTCGACGGGCGTGTCCCCGGCGCGCCGGCGCAGCAGCTCCACCAGGCGGGCGGACTCCTCGGCCACGGCCCCGGCCTGGGCGGCGATCCGCCCGGGCCGGAACGCGGGCTGCACGTTGCGGCGCTGGGCGCGCCACAGCTCGCCCTCGCTGGTGAGCAGGCCGTCGCCGAGTACCTTGCGGGACTCCACCAGGCCGATGCCCTTGTGGTAGTTGGCGGCGTTGTCCGCCAGCACGTGCTTGGCGTAGTCCGGCCGGTTGAAGATGTAGAGCTTCTTCGGCCCCATGGAGACGCGGACGGCGTCGGAGAGCGCGGCCGCGTCCCGCATCATGCCGAGCCGGTCGACGGCCAGTTTGCGCAGCAGTCCGGGCAGCGCCCACACGGGCGGGCCGGGCGGATGGACGCTCATGTGCGCTCTCCTTCCGCGGGCTCGGCGAGCCGCCGGAAGCGGCCTTTGTGGAAGACGAGCGGCTCCCGGCCGGGCAGTTCGTCCAGGGCCAGCACCCGGCCGAGGTGGATGGTGTGGTCGCCGCCGTCGTACGCCCGCCACCGGGCGCACTCGAAGTGGGCGGCCGCCCCCGCGATCAGCGGGGCGCCGCCGGCCTTGCCGGGCAGCCAGTCCACGGTGTCGAACTGGGCGGCGCCCAGGGGCCGGGAGCGGTCGGCGAAGTGCCGGGCCACGTCCTCCTGCCCGGCGCCGAGGACCGACACCGCGAAGGTGCCGGCCTCGGTGAGGACCCGGTTCATGACGGCGTCGTTGCCGACGCACAGCAGCACCAGGGCGGGATCCAGCGACACCGAGGTGAAGGAGTTGGCGGTCATGCCGTGCGGGCTCGCCCCGCCGACGGTCACGACCGTCACCCCGGTGGTGAAGGACCCGAAGGCCCGCCGCAGCCGCGCGGGATCGCCGGTGACGGCGTCCCGCGGCGGCGCGGCGGCCAGGGTGCTCATGCCGCCCGCCCCGTCAGCGCCCGGCCGTGGGCGGCGTACGGCTCGAGGGCGTGGGCCAGGGCCTCGGGGATGAGCGAGGGCACGGTGTTGGTGTTGGGGCCGCGCATGCACGCGATCCGCTGGCGCCCGCGCGCGATCAGCACCTCCGCGCCGCCGGTCACCTTGACGTAGTCGAAGGTGAACTCCAGCTGCGTCTGGCCCAGTTCGGACAGCCGCATCCGGATGGACAGCTCGTCGAAGGCGGTGATCTCCGCGAAGAACTCGCAGTCGACCTTCAGCGTGAACAGCTTCAGGTCGTCCTGCACCTCGGCCAGTACCGCCGGCGCCTTCTGCTGCAGGAACAGTTCCCGGCACCGGCCCTGCCAGCGCAGGTAGTTCACGTAGTACACGTTGCCGACGAGGTTGGTCTCCTCGAATCCGACCGTGTGCCGGTACTCGAAGTAGTCGTCCGTCATGTCTCAGAGCCTCCCTTCGGTGAGTTGCGTCTCGTGCGTGAGGAACGCGAAGACGGCTGGTTCCAGGGCGTCGCGCAGCGCGGTGACGAAGGTCGCGATCCTGAGGTCGCCGGCGGCGAAGACCACCCAGGCGTCCTTGCGGCGTGGCAGCACCGTCAGCGGAGCGCCGGCCATGATGCCGGCCTTGCGCAGGCACTCCACGGCGCCCCAGACCCGGGTGGCCGCGGTGTCCGGCGCCTCGCCCGTCTCCCTGGCGACCAGTTCGGCGACGACCGCGTGCTCCCCGAGCAGCCCGCGCCACTCGTCGGCCGAGCGCATGCTGACCGCCTCGATGTCGCAGGCCACCTCGGTGTCGCAGACGGCGCTGAGCGTGACTCCCAGACCGTGTGCCGCCGACATCGACATGTGCCGTTCGGGCTCCAGTTCCGGTCGCCCGTCCGGGCGGTGCCGGACCGCGACCGGGCTGCCCAGGGCCCGGGCCGCCGCGTCCGCGGTGAAGCTGCGGCGCTGGGCGACGGAGCCAGCCGGGGTCTCCCCGTGCGGCTCGACGGCGACGGCGATCCGGCTGCCGACGACGTCCTCGATCGAGCGCTCCAGGTACGGGCCGAGCAGCGGGGCGACCCACGGGCCGGAGCCGTCGGTCTTGCGCACGGCGTGCAGGGTCAGGCCGTCCCAGCGTTCGACGACGGTGCCGTTCTCGTCGCGCACCGCGATGTCGTACACATAGGTGTCTCCGTCGCGGCTGCGCTCGACGGCGGTGTACCGCAGCCGGTCGGGCACATGGTCGCCGGAGCCGAGCGCGTGGATCCGCTCCACGCCGGACGGCAGCAGGGTGGCGTCGGGGACGCACACCTGGTTGCCGTGCATGAGCGCGTCGCGCATGCCCGGGTCGGCGAGCAGCAACTCACCGGGCAGGAAGCCGGCGAACCAGCCCTCGGGCCGCTGCTGCACGGCGACTTCGGCATCCACATGCCGGGCGGCGGCCCGGTGGAAGCGGCGCAGCCGCTGGAAGCGGGCGCCCTGGAACAGGATGCTGCCGTACAGATCGGCTGCCGGATCCAGGGGGACGACCGGGGTGTCGTCCGGCACCTGCAGCGGCGGGCCGTCCGGCACCGCGGTCTCGGTGAAGACCAGACGGGCGCGGAAGTGCTCGGCAACGAATCCGGTGTCCTCGGCATGGATCGCGACGTCGACGGTGTCGGTGCCGGTGACGGTCGCCGCGATCCGGATCCGGGTGCTGCCGTTCGGCGGCACGACGATGGGCCGCAGGAACTTCGCGCCCTCGATGACCGGGGTGCCGGTGTGCCCGGTCACCGCGGAGGCGACCTGGGTCATGGCCTCCATGCCGATGACGGCGGGCAGCAGCAGGTTGCCGTCGAGCAGGTGGTCGGACAGGTAGGGGTCGGTGCCGGAGTTCAGCTCGACCTCGGTGACCAGCTCGACGCCGTGGTAGCGCACCAGCGGGTTGCCGGTGAAGCGCAGCATCGGCAGTGCGGGCAGATCGCGGCGGACGGTGTCGATGCCCTCGGTACGGCCGCTGATGACCGTGACGACGGGGGCGTCCGGGTCCTCGATCAGGCGCAGCAGGATCTCCACGCCCTGGTCCGGGGAGACCGGGGTGATGCCCTCGCGGGAGAGGGTCTCGACGACGGAGAGCTTCTCGCCCATGCCGACGCCGGACCACACCGACCATTCCATGCAGCGGGCGCGCAGGTCCGGGTGGGTGCGGGCGACCTCCTCGGTGAGGTCGGCCAGCCACTCGTTGGCGGTGGCGTAGTGGCCCTCTCCGCGCAGACCGGCCCGGCCGATGATGCTGCCGAAGGTGACCAGCAGCTTGAGGCCGGCGGCGCCCACCGCGTCCAGGACGGTACGCAGTCCGTCGACCTTCGGGGCGAAGGTCCGTTCGAAGTCCTGCGGGGCGAGCCGCGCCAGCGGGTTCGGCTCGTTGCGGCCGGCGCCGTGCAACAGGCCGGTGATCGCGCCCAGCTCCCCCGTCAGTTCGGTGACGGCCGCGGTGACCTGCTCGGGGACGGTGACGTCGGCGCGCGCGTAGTGCACACGGACTCCGTCGGCGCGCATCCGCTCCAGGTTGTCGGCGAGTTCGCGGTCCTCGGCGGGGTCGGACCGGCCGAGGACGGCCAGCTTGGCGCCGGTCCTGTGGGCCACGGCAAGCGCGCACTCGGCGGAGATGCCCTTGCCGCCGCCCGTCACCAGCAGTACGTCCGAGGCGTCCAGCGCTGACGTGGTGCGCTGCGGGGCCACGGGCAGGGCCCGTAGGGTCGGCACGCGGCGCACACCGGCGTCGTCGTAGTGGACCTCGGCGAACCGGGTGGTCGCCGCGACCTCGCCCACGACCCGTTCCACCACGTCCGGTGACGCCGGGGTGTGGACGACGGTGGTGCGCAGGTGCGGGGCCTCCAGGTAAAGGGTCTTGGCCAGGCCGGCGGCGCCGCGCCCGTCCTGGACGAGGACGAAGCGCCGTGCGCGGTCACCGGCGAGCGCGCTGTGCGCGGCGGCCAGCACCCGCTCCACCTCCTGCCGTGCGCAGCCCTTGGCCAGCACGGCGAGGACGCCGGCGCCGACGCCGGACCCCGCCAGCTTCTGGCGCAGCTGTTCGGCGTACGGGTGGCCGTCGGTGGTGAACAGTTCCCAGTCGCCGTCGGCGCCGTCGGCGGCGGCGTGCGGCCGGGCGACCTCGTCCAGGTCCACGGCGAAGGGGCGGGCCCAGGGGGCGGCGCCCGCGACGACGGGGGTGCCGGAGTCCACGGCGCCGCCGGTACTGACCACGGTCTCGAGCGCCTCGGCCAGTTCGGCCAGGGTGGCGGTGGCGAAGTTGGTCGGCACCTGGGCGGCGGCGATCCCGAGGCGGGACGCCGCCTGGTTGACGATCTGGCCCACGGTGATCGAGCTCATGTGGAGGTCGTCCAGCAGCCGGCTGTCGGGGTCGACCAACTCGGCGGGCAGTTCGGCGCGTTCGGCGACGAGGGCGCGCAGCACCTCCAGTGCGTCGACGCCGTCCTCGGTCGTCTCCTCGGCGGCGGGCGCCGGTTCGGCGGCCGTGGGAGCCGGTTCCGGCGCCGTCTGCTCCTTCCGCGGGGTCTGCGCCGCGGGGGCGGCGGCCCGCGGGCGGCGCCCGGCATGTACGTCCTCGCGGGGCGCCTGCTCGCAGGGGCTGGCGAGGAAGGAGAACTCCTGCCCGATCTGGAGCGGCCGGATGAGCCGGTCCTCGAAGAGCCGCTCCAGGGCGACGGGCGCTCCGGCGACGAACGCGGCACCGGTGACACTCAGCAGACTGCGCAGCGACTCGTCGTCGGTGTTGAGGGCGACGGCGGGGACGCCGGTGGTGGCCCGGGCGAGTCCGGTGAGCACCCGTCCGGGCCCGACCTCGATGAACAGGTCGACGTTTTGGGCGGCCTCGCTCACCGCCTGGGTGAAGCGGACGGGGCCGGTGATCTGCTCGGTGAGCAGCGCGGCCAGGTCCGTATCACGTGTCAGCGCCGCACCGGTGACGGTGGAGACGATCCCGTCGGCCGGGACGCCCAGCGGGGTGGTGGCCAGCCAGGCGCCGAAGGTCGCGGCGGAGTCGGCGACCAGCGGCGAGTGGAAGGCGTGCGAGACGTTGAGGCGGGTGCAGGCGACCTCGGCCCGTTCGGCGCGGCGCTGCACTTCCTCGATGTCCGCCGGCGAACCGGCGATCACCGTCTGCTCCGGGCCGTTGTACCCGGAGATGACGGCGTCGAGGCCCGCGAGGAGTTCCGCGGCCCGCTCCGGGGTCGCGCCGAGCGAGGCCATCGTGCCCGAGGCGCCGTGCCGGGCCATGGCCCGGCCCCGCACCCGCGCCGCCTCCAGGAGGGTCTCCTCGTCGAGTGCCTGAGCCCAGTGCAGGGCGGACAGCTCGCCGAGGCTGTGCCCGACGGCGACCGACGCCTCCAGGCGCAGCGCGTCGAGGACGCGCAGGCCCGCCGCGGAACCGGTGGCGATGCGCGGCTGTGCCACGTCGGTGGCGACCATGTCGCCGGTGGTGGGCAGCGCGGCCCGGGCGAAGACCTCGGCGGCCTCGGGGAAGCGGCGGCACAGCGCCCCTCCGTCGGCGCCGTGGCCGGACCCCTGGCCCGGGAAGAGGAAGCCGATCCGGGCGCGCCCGGTGGCCCGGCCGAGGAAGCCGCGGCCGTCGGCGGCGGTGTACGACGTGTCCCCTGCCTCCAGCAGGTCGGCCAGGTGGGTCAGCCGGCGTTCGGCGTCCTCCGGGGAGGAGACGACGACGGCCGCGCGGTGCGGCAGGCCGCGCAGTTCGCGCTGGAGCGTGGCGGCGAGGTCGGCGACCTGGCCGTAGGAGACCTGGCCGGCGAAGGCGGCGACCTCGGTGAGCCGGACGCGCAGCGCCTTCGGGGACTCGCCGTCCAGGACGAGGAGTTCGCAGTCCTGCGGCGCGTGCGCGAGGGTGCCGGAGCGCCGGCTGCGGGCCGTACGGCGCCGGCCGGCGGGCTCGTCGAGGACGATGTGGGTGTTGATGCCGCCGAAGCCCATGGCGGTGACGCCGGCCCGGCGCGGCGCTTCCGCGGGCCATGCCTCGGCCTTGCGCAGGGCCTTGAGGTTGGCCTTGTCGTCGGCGAGCAGCTCGTGCGGATCGACGGTGCCGATGGCCGGCGGGAGGGTCTGGTGGTCGACGGCCATGGCCGCCTTGATCAGACCGGCGACGCCGGCGGCGGCCTTGGTGTGGCCGATCATGCCCTTGATGGACGTGATGGCCGCGGGCGGTGCGTCGGGGTCGGCCTGGCGGCGCGCGCCCATGAGAGCGGTCAGCTCGGTGGCGTCGCCGACGGCGGTGCCGGTGCCGTGGCCCTCGAAGAGCCGGACCGTCTCGATGCCGAACCCGGCACGCTCGTAGGCCCGTTTGAGGGCCAGCTGGTATCCGCTCACCTCGGGGCGGGTGATGCCGCCCTGGCCGTCGGAGGACACGCCCCAGCCCGCGATGGTCGCGTAGATGCGGTGGCCCGCGGCGAGGGCGTCCTCCTCCCGCATCAGGACGATCATGCCGCAGCCCTCACCCGGCCAGAAGCCGTTGGAGCCGCGGTCGTAGAGCCGCATCTCGCCCTTGGCCAGCGCGCCGGTCTTGGCGAAGCCGATGATCTCGAAGGGGTCGATCGACAGGTCCACCCCGCCGGCGACGGCGACGTCGATGTCGCCGTTGACCAGCGCGGTGCCGGCGGTGGTGACCGACAGCAGCGAGGAGGAGCAGGCACCGTCGACGGTGTATCCGCCGCCGTTGAGGTCGAAGTGGTTGCAGATCCGGCCGGCGATGGTGTTGGCGAGTCCCCCGGCGAGGGTGTCCTCGTCGATGGCGGGGAACGGCTCCTTGTAGGCGGTCTCGACGTCGTCGAGGAACTGCGCGATGCGGTCCTCGTCCCAGTCCTGTTCGCCCTTGAGGGCCGCGGCCATCACTCGCCGTACGTACGGCCAGCGCAGCCGCATGACGTTGGCGCGGGAGAACTCGCCGGTGAGGGTGTTGCCGACGATGACGCCGGTGCGTTCGCGGGGCAGGCCCTCGCCGGCCGGGAATCCGGCGTCGGCGAGCGCGCGTCCCGCGGTGTCCAGGGCGAGCCAGTGGGTCAGGTCGGTCGACCGGAAGGTGCTGCCCGCGATGCGGTGGGCGATCCGGTCGAACGCATAGCCCTCGATGACCGCGGCGTTGCGGGCGTAGAAGGTGTCGGGGGTGGTCGGGTCCGCGTCCCAGTAGTCGTCCAGGTTCATCCGGACGTCGGGCAGGCGGCGGAACGCACGCCGCCCGGCGACGGCGTTGTCCCACAGTTCCTTCGGGTCGGTTGCGTCGGGATAGCGGCAGGCCATGCCGACGATGGCGATTCTGGTCATGCGACCACCGGTGTCTTCAGGGTCTCGGCCTCGGCGGCGGCCGGGGCGGGGCAGGAGCAGGCGCCGTCCGGGCAGGCGCACGCCGGAGCCTCGGCGTTCGCCGGGGCGGGGCACGAGCAGGCGCCGTCCGGGCACGCGCACGCGGCGGTGGTGCCGGCGGCGGCGGCCGCCTGGGCGGCGTCCTTCTGGGCGACGGACCGGGTGACGGCGGCGAGTGCGAGGGCCTCCTCGGTCCGCTTCTTCGCCACGATGTCGGCGGTCCACAGGAACGTGCCGCGGATGGCGCAGGCGAGCGCGGTGGCGAAGAACAGGCCGTAGGCGATGCCCAGCGCGGTCACCACGCCGTACAGGGTGGCGACACCGCCGCCGAAGGCGATCTGGCCCCACTTCGAGGACGGCGTCGTACCCGGGTCCGTGATCATGTAGTTGGTGAAGAGCACGAACGCCACGCCCGTCATCATCGCGAGGGCCGCGGGGATGGAGGTGTCGTACAGCAGGCCGCGGACGATCGCCTGGAGGGCGAAGCCGCCGAGCCAGGCGAGGATCAGCCACATCCGCTCGGTGAGCTTGGCGTTCAGCATCGTGCCGAGCGAGATGATGATGGCCGGCACGAGCCAGTCGAAGCCGCCGTCGAGGTACTCGGTGAACTGGTACGGCGGCGCGATCGACGCCCACGGGAAGAGCACCAGGATGACGGCGATGCCGAAGTTCGAGGGGTTCATGAAGTGCCGCAGGCGGCCCTTGACCGGGGCGCGCAGCACCCACTTGGTGCCGACGGCGACGATGACGCCGAACATCATGACCCACACGATGTCGTTGACGTACGACAGCATGTTCACCGCGAGACCGGTGATGTGGGCCGGGTAGAGGAACTCCATCACACCGCGCGGGCCGTTGCCGCGGAAGCGTGCCGTACGGCCCTCGGCGCGGGCGCCGATGATCTCCAGGACGATTTCGAGTGAGTAGGCGGTGGCCAGGGCTATCAGCGGCCAGGTCCAGGGCTGCTCGAAGCCCAGCACCGTGTAGCCGAAGATGTTCAGTACAGAGATGGAGATCGCGAACCGGCGCAGGGCCGTGACGACCTTCGGGTTGTGGCGTGGTGCGTTGGTCTGGGCGGACATGGTCACTTCTCCTTGGCCCGGTCGCCGAGTTCGATGCTGTGCCGGCCCGGCTTCAGCGTCAGTTCCTGCTCGTGGACGTCACCGTTGCGGTCGCGCCAGGTGATCTGGGTGGGCAGCGGGCCCTTGATCCCCTTGCCGAGGCCGATGTGGATGTCGGTGCTGCGCTTGCCGGAGTGGCCGCCGCCGCCGTCGATGCGGTCGATCCGCTTGGTGCCGTCGGGCAGTTGGACGCAGACCTCCGCGCCCACGACGGGCGCACCATCGGGGTGGGTCAGCTGCAGGCCCAGGTACGCGCCGGTGTGCCGGCTGATGTTGTGGTAGAAGACCGGCTCGCCCCACTGGCGGGCCACCGCCAGGTCCAGGCGGCCGTCACCGTCGACGTCGGCGGTGGCGATGCCCCGGGTGGGCATCGGCTCACCGATGCCGAGGGCCTCGGACAGGTTGACGTACTTGCCGGTCGACGGGTCCTTGGCGTAGAAGCGCATGCGCTGGTTGCCGGCCAGGTCGTCACCATGGCGGACGTTGGGCCACCACTGCGGGTTGGGGACGAGCGCGTCGTTGGCGGTGGCAAGCTCCTGAAGCTGCGGCCAGCGGTTGGTCTTGCCCTTGACGAAGCCGTTGGCCTGGGTGATCTCCAGGTCGCCGTTGTTGTCGAAGTCGCCCATCTTCACGTCCCAGCCCCAGCCGGACCAGGCGAGGTTGAGACCGGAGGACCTGTCCTTGAACGGCGCTTCGCCGTTCTGGAAGCTCTTGCGCAGCTCGGCCTTGCTCTTGGCCTGGTCGAAGAACGCGAAGTTCGACTCCTGGATACCGAACGACGTCGTGATGTTGCTGACGAACATGTCGTACAGGCCGTCGTGGTTCAGGTCGCCGAAGTCGACGCCCATGCCCTTGAACGAACTGCGGCCCAGTTGCTTGGACTTGGGCACGGTGCCGTTGTGCACGGCCTTGACCTCGGCGAACTTGATCGTGCCCGGCCTGGACTTGTTGTAGAGCAGCGCGGAGGTGCCGAAGTCGTGGGCGAGGAACATCTCCGGCAGGTGGTCGCCGTCCAGGTCGGCGGCGGAGGCGCCGAGCGTCCAGCCGTGGTTGAGGCCCTGCGGGATGGCGTCGTCGACCTTCTCGTAGCCGTTCTTCGTCCAGCGGAAGAAGTGGCCTCCGCCGCCGTTGGTGGCGTGCGACAGCGAGGCGTTCATGGTGACGTCGCCGTCCTTGGTCGGGTCCAGGACGGGGCTGTCGGGGAAGTAGTTGCCGATGAAGATGTCGTCGTGTCCGTCACCGTCGAAGTCGGCGACGGCGGCGGCGTTGGAGTTCCACAGCGGGCCGGTGTACGTCGCGCCGGTCTTGCCGGGCAGCAGTTCGGTCGGCCGGAAGGAGCGGGCCGTCAGCGGCTGCCCCTTCTGGCCCTGGTTCAGGAAGATGACCGGCGTACGGCCCCAGTAGTAGACGAGGAGGTCAATCCTGCCGTCCTCGTTGTAGTCGCCGGGCACACAGCCCATCGGCGCCATCGTCCTGCTGGTGCCCAGCGGCGCCGGGTTCAGCGCGAACGGCGCGTAGGCCTCCCCTCGCGTCGGTGCCGGGGTGACGAAGGCCTGGTCGATGCGCGGGTCGACGACGCACAGGTCGTTGGGCAGGCCGTCCCCGTCCATGTCGTTCACGGCAATACCCGCACCGACCGACGAAATCCAGGCCTCGATGTGCTTGTACGCCTTGTTGACCTGCCGGACCTCCTGCTTCTTGAATCCGGCGGGCTCGGCGATGGACATCGGCTCGAACGAGTAATTCTTTGCCAGGCTGTCGATCTCGGCGGCCGACGACTCAGGCAGCCGAACAGCGTAGAACGTGCCCGCCATCAGGGCCAGGGCGACTATTCCCGGTGAATTTCTGCGAAGCCAGTTCTTTGCGACCGTCACTGGTCAGTACCTTTCAAAACGAGCGACGAGGAAGCGAGTTGCGCGGCGATGTCGTGGCGCCAGGCCTCGTAGGCCGGGAACGGGCCGACGGTCTCGGGCGCCTGGGGCCGGGCGTCACGGCACACCTGCGAGGCCCCTTCCGCCGTCGTGCCGCACACCACGCGGGCCGCGAGGTGGGTGTGGTCGATGACCGTGCCGGCCTTGACGCGCGCCTCGGTGGCGAAGGCGGATCCCTGGGCGAGCGCCCAGCGGTGCTCGCCGGCGCCCTCGACGAAGTGGGCGAGTTCGTCCTCGCTGACCCCGCCGGCATAGGCGCAGGCGAGTCCGGCGCCCGCGTAGAGGTCGGAGTGGCGGCGCTCGGGATAGGCGCGGATCAGGTCGGTGACGACGTCGGGGTCGGTGCCGCCGACGAACCACAGGGCGCGGCCGATGCCCTGGTCGATGGCGTTGGCCGTGTAGTGGTTGTGACCGCCGCGCCAGCGGAAGGGGTGCTGGACCTGCGGGTTGCGCACATACGCGTCGGTCTTGAAGTACGCCTGGTGGAACCCGTATCCGTCCAGCGTCAGCCAGCGCAGCAGCGGGTCGGTGGACCGGATGTCGGGCCACAGGGGCTTGGGCAGGCGGGCCATCGCCCAGCCGATGCCGACGTAGATCATGTAGTCGTGGTCACGGCCCCGCCCGGCCAGCAGTCCCTGCAGTCGGCCGCCGTGTCCGGGCAGCGAGTCGTACACCGCCGCGCCCATGCCGGCGCCCTCGTACGCGAAGCCGCGCATGTCCCGCGGGACGGTCTCCAGCAGTTCCTCGGCCTCGGCGGGCGAGCCCGCCTCCACCGCGTAGGCGTACCCCCTGAGGAACACCTCACCGATGTACTCAAGGCGTTCCTTTGCTTCCGCGTTCTTCACATGAAAACCGCGCACCTCCATGGTCGTCTCGGAAACCGGAGGTGTGAGCAATCGGCGCCTCAACGCGCCAAATGAACTGGACACAGCAGTAAACCGCCCCTCTCGAATCCCTTGAATCCCCAGCGAATCGAATGTAGTCAGGGGCCTCGGAGGGGCGTCTACTTCAGATGTGCTCAAACAACGGCGGCGCTCAATTGCCGGCGCACATTGCGGCGCCAGACCTCGTAGGCCGGTCCGACCCCGTCCTGGGGTGCGGCGGCGGCGCAGTCGTCGGCGAGGCGCGCGACGGCCTCGACGGTGCGTCCGGTGAACGCGTGCACGGCGGCGGCGCTGTGCTCCGGGACGTACCCGGCGTGGTGGCGGGCCTTGGCGGCGAACACGGCACCCTGCGCGAGGTGGTCGGCGAAGTCGCCCGCTTCCGCGTGCAGCGCGCTCAGACCGGCCGCCGTGCTGCCGCCCGCGAAGGTGGCGGCAAGACCGACGCCGCTCCACAGATCCGCGCGCCGGTCGGCGGCGAACGCCCCTACGGCCGCGGTCACGTTGCCCACGTGCCCGCCGTGGATGAACCACAGCGCGCGGCCGACGCCCTGGTCGAAGGCGCGCTGCCAGTAGGAGGGGTCGCCGTCCCAGGCGTAGGGGGCGTCGAGGCGCTGTCCGCCCACCCAGGTGTCGGTGTCGAAGTAGGCGCGGTCGAAGCCGTAGCCGTCGACGCACAGCCAGCTCATCGCCGGATACAGGTCGGGCTCGTCCAGGTCCGGGACGAGCTTCTTCCACAGCGGCCTGGGCAGCTTGGCCATGGCGAAGCCGATGCCTATGTAGTTGAGGAAGATGTGCGGCCTGCCGCCGCCTCGCAGCAGATCGGCGGTGCGGTGGCCCTTCGGGCCCATGGCGTCGCGGATCGCGCAGGCCATGGTGGCGCCCTCGTAGGCGAAGCCCCGGTTGAGCGGGTCGACGAGCGCCAGCCGGCGCTCGGTGGTGGTTGTGTCCCGGTCCTCGATGCCCCATTCGAAGCCGGTCACCACCGCCTGTGGTACGGCTTCCAACTGGCGTGTGAGTCTGGTGGGTTCGACGCGGAATCCTCGTCGCGCGAAGCCCACTTCGTCCAGGGACGGAGCCATGATGAGCCTGCGCAGCGCTCCCAGTGCCGGCACGGACGCCTCCTCGTAAGCGCCGCTCCCTTACCGGCGGCGGGGCTGTCATGGTGGTCGACCCGGCGGCGGGGCGGCATCTTCGTCCGTGCGCTGCGCGCCGCGGTCAGCGGATGCGGCGGACGTCCACCTCCTCGTCGTGCACGGCACGCCCGCAGTGCGAGCAGTGCAGCTCGACCTGGACGCTGCCCTCGCAGCCGAGGTGGTCGGCGCGGCGCGGCGGGCCCAGCTCCTGCGGCAGGTTGCGGTCCCCCCACTGCATCAGGGCCACGACCGCCCGGGTGAGGTCCCGGCCCGACGGGGTGAGCCGGTACTCGTGGCGCACCGGCTTGTCCTGGTAGGGCACGCGTTCCATGATGCCGTGCTCGACCAGCCTGTTCAGCCGCGAGGAGAGCACGTTGCGTGCGATGTCCAGATGGGACAGGAACCCGTCGAAGCGCGTGGTGCCGAGGAGGGCCGAGCGGATGATCAGCAGGGTCCAGCGCTCGCCGATCACCTCCAGGGAACGGGCGAGGCTGCAGTCCTGTCCCTCGTACGTGTGTCTCAGCATGCGATCACTCTAGGCAGGGGTGAGTTGTGTGAAGGTACCCGACTTGGCGAAGCCGTCACGGGTTTGCCGGGGCGCTCAGGCCGCGATGAGCATGCGCTCTCCGCCACCGGTGGGGCGCTGGTCGAAGCGGCTGTAGGCATACGCGGCGGACACCAGCGTCATGTGATGGTGCCAGCCGGGGTAGGAGCGCCCCTCGAAGTCGAGCAGCCCGAAGCCGTCCGTCATCGCGCGCACGGACCGTTCCGCCTGTGCGAGCGTCCGCGTCAGAGCCAGCACCGACTCCATACGGGCGTGGGTCAGGCTGGTCAGCCACAGCTGCAGGGGGCGCCGTCCTCCCTCCGGACGGACGGCGAAGAGCCGGTACGTGCGGTCGATGCGCTCGCCGCCCTGTCCCCTCCTGGGCAGCCGTACGAAGGCGGACATGACGGTGGTGTGCCGGCCGCGACCGTCCCACGGGGCCACGCTCTCCATCCGGGTGAGGGTGCCCGCGTCGAACTCGAAGAGACTGCGGGCCGCGAGCACCAGGCCCTGCCCGTCCTCGCCGTTCGGGCTCTGCATCCGCAGGCGCCGGCCCACGGCGACCTGGAGCCGGTCCGGGACGGCGACGACGAAGTCCCGCCCGCGCAGGGCGAGTCCGTTGATCAGGGAGGTCGCGTGGGTTCCGCCGGCGGACTCCAGGTCGACGACGACCGGCAGGGGCGTGGTGCGGCTGTTGCCGGCGAGCGTGTCGACGAGGTCGAGGGCGTGCTGCTCGACGGAGCGGGGGCCCACCTCGGCCGGGATCCGGGTCCGGACGCGGCGTTCGTGGTCCTTCACCCAGGAACCGGGAAGCAGCAGGCGCCAGTCGACCGGCACGGCCCGGTCGTAGGAGGACAGGAACATGCCTATGCCCACCTGGCAGGTCACCGAGCGGCCGGTGGAGGCCAGGAAGCGGCGGTGCACCCCGCAGGAGTGCTCGCCGCGCTTGCGCAGCATCGCCGGGCTGACCACGCAGGCGCGCGGCGGGGCGAGGCGCGGCTCGACCCACCGGGTGAGCTCGGCCCGGACCGGCATCCAGTCCCAGGGGCTGGCGCTGACGAACTGGTGCAGTGACTGCGAGGCGGCGGGCGATCCCGAGACGGCTGCGGCCAGCCGGCGGACCGACTTCTTGCCCGGAGTGACGAGCAGCCCCTGCACATAGGCCTGCGCCCAGCGGCGCTGGTCGCTGCGCGGCAGGCACTCGAAGACACTCTCCGCGAACACCGGTAGCGAGGCCTGTGAGTCCATCAAAGCGTGCGTGACCATGGCAAGTTCCTCCCCGTCATCGGCCGGCGACTGCTGGCCACGCTAAAATAATAGCGAACGCCCTCTTTTTTTCGCGACTAAGGAGAGTTGCCGGATGTACTTCGCCAAGTCGGCCCTCGCCAGGCCCAGTCACACGGTCGTCGCGCGAACACCGTGGCAGCACCCTGCTCGCACTGCGGCCAGCACCTCTCACCTGCGAAGCAGTCCTCGCCGCGGGCACGGCCGCCGGCTAGCGCATCTTGTGCAACTTCGGGTTGCCGGTGGCAGGAAGATGACGCAAAGGTGGTGGCCTGAGGCGATCTTCGACTTGGCTACGGACAGCACGGCGGTGCGATGCCCGGGGAGTCCGCCCTGGCGTACACCGGCGGCCGGCAGCCCTCTTCAGGAGACAGCATGGTGAAGCAGGAGAGGGCCATGCGTACGCGCGAGGCCCTGGTCAAAGCGGCAGCGTCGGAGTTCGACCGTGCCGGCTACGAAGGCACGTCACTGTCGCGCATCAGCAAGTCGGTCGGCATGTCCATAGGCGCCGTCACCTTCCACTTCTCGACCAAGAGCGAACTGGCCGACGCGGTCCAGCAGGTGGGGCGGTCGGTGACCCGGGATGCGGTGGAGGGCGTCCTCGCCGAGAACCGGTCGGCGCTGCGCGTGGTGGTCGACCTGACGCTGATACTGGCCCAGTTGATGGAGCGGGAGCCTTCCGTCCGTGCCGCCATCCGCCTCAGCCGCGAGCGTCCGGACGCCGTCCCGTGGTCGGAGGTCTGGCTGCCGACGGTGCGCGACCTCTTGGACGAGGCACACGAAACAGGTCAACTTCATGCGGCTGCCCTGCCCGCGGACGTGACGACGCTGGTCGAGTACCTGACCAGCGGCGCGGAGGCCTATCTGCGCAGCCGTATGGGCTCGGACGTGGCGTTCGAGAGCGCGGTGGCGCAGCTCAAGCGGCTCTGGCACGTGGCCATCGCGGGAGTCGCGGTCGACACGGGGGCGAACGCACCCGGCGCCCCCTTGCCCGTCACCACCGTCGAGCGGGTCGTCCTCGACCCGTCAGCCGCGGTGCCCGGGGCCGAGTGCCAGTAGGGAGCGGTACCACGGAACGGCCTCCACCACTCCGGTCAGCGGACCGGGGCCGGGGTCGCAGTTCGTGCCGCGCCAGATCTCCCGGCTGTCGTACCAGTGGTCGCGGGCCACCAGGGCGAACTGACGCTCGCTCAGTTCGCAGGCCGACACCCGCAGCCGGGCCCGGCACTCGTCCCAGGCCAGTTCGGCGGAGACGGCCGGCAGGCCGAGGTGGCGGGTCAGCGCCGCCAGCAGTTCGCGGGTGGTCACCGGGTCGGGATGGCTGGCGTGCCAGACCCGGGGCCCGGCCAGGGGGAACTCCGTCGCGAGGTGCACGATGAGGCGCGAGAGGTCCTCCACGGCGACCATGGAGACACGTGCACGCCCTCCGTCCCACAACGCCGGTACGGCGGTGACGAGTTCGGCGAGAGCGGGTACGACCCACCGGTCCCCGCGTCCCAGCACGAGGCCGGGCCGCAGGACGCACGCCCCGGCCGCCAGGGCGTGCTTCTCACCGGCCAGCCGGGTGCGGCTGGGGACGGACAGGGGGGCGGGCGCGACTTCGTCCACGCCTATCCCGCGGTGCGGACCCGGCCCGTAGACCGCCGCCGTCGACAGATGCATGATCCGCCCGACCCCGGAGCGTAAGGCCTCACGCATCAGCGCGGCGGTCCCGTGGACGTTGACCGCCGTGCCGTGCTGTTCGTCGGAGCTCTGCGAGGCCGCGAGGTGCAGCAGCACGTCCGCCCCCTCGCAGACGCCCCGCAGGCTGCCGGGCTCCCCGAGATCGGCCGGCCTCCACTCGTCCACCAGCGCCGCGGTGCTCGTGGGCAGCCGTCTGCCCACCGCATGGACGGAAAGAGGCGCGGCCGTGCCGGCCTCGTCCCGTAACCGGGCCAGTCGTCGCAGCACCGCTGCTCCGATGAACCCGGTGGCACCGGTCAGCACGACGCGCGTCTGTCTCATGCGGCGAGTCTCGCGACATCGGCGGGCAGCTCCACCCGGGCCAGGCCGTGCGGGGTGGCGATGGCCGGCAGGAAGTACCGCCACATCGAGACCAGGCGTTCCGGAAGGTCCGCGTGACCGCTGGCGACGTTGGAGAATATCTGCGTCCCGGTGTAGGCGCCCACCAGCACGTTGGCGAGCTCCCGTTCATCGACCTCGGGAAGCAGCTCGCCCTGCTCGCGCGCGGCACACAGGTGGACGTACAACTGATCCACCCACTCCTGGTAGGCCGTGTCGTCGCGCTGCCCGAACTCGCCCTGTTCGACGGCGAGTCGGACGCTCGCCCGGAACAGCACGTTGCTGGTCAACTGGTGTGCGGTGAAGAACGTGAGATCGACGAGCCCCTGCAGGCCGAACCCCTCGGCCGGAGGGTCCACGAACTCCTGCTGGTGCGTCAGAACGGCCTGGGCCAGCTCACGCTTCGACTTGAAGTGGAAGTACATCCCGCCCTGCGTGACGTTGGCCCGGGTCATGATCTTGTTGATGCTCGCCCCGCTGTAGCCGTACTCGTCGAAGATCTCGGCGGCCGCAGTCAGGATCGCGTCCCGCGTCCGTACTGCCCTCTCTTGCTTTGGCTCGGCCATTGCTCGCGACTCCCTCGACAAAAAAAACGAACACCCTTATTTTACAGGTCGGCCCCTTCGACCGATAGACAAGGGGCCTCCACATACGCACGCCAGGGGGATAGGCATGCTCACAACCACGGAACGGCCCAATGCGGCAAGCCAGCCTGCTCTGACCACGACCGTTGCGAGGGAGTACGTGCATCGTGCGGCTCTGTCGGAGGTGTTCCTGACCGGCTGGCGCAAGGAGAGGGCCGACAGGTTCACCGTCACCGCCCAGTGGCCGCGCAGCCACAGCTTCTACACCTCCGAGCACGGCCTGTACGACCCGCTCCTGCTGAGCGAGACGGTCCGGCAGTGCGGTCTGCTGCTCACCCATGTCGGCTACGACATGCCGTTCGGGCACCAGATCAGCTGGTCGCGGCTTCAGTACGCGATCAACCCGCAGGCGTTGCGCATCGAACCCAGGCCCGCCGAGATCGAACTCCACGTGACCTGCTCGGACATCAAGTACCACGGCACCGTACCGCGCACCATGGTCATGCACCTGGAGGCCATTCGCGCCGGCTCCCTGCTGGCCATGGCCAGCATCCGGTTCAGCAACCACTCCCCCGCGGTCTACCGGCGCCTGCGGATGGGCCGCAACGTCGAGGAGATCTTCGCGGCCGTTCCGGAGCCGATCGAGCCGGTGTCGCGGGCCGCCGTCGGCCGCCTGCGCCGGCAGGACATCGTCCTGTCCCCGACCGAGGAGAGCGGACGCTGGCAACTGCGCGTCGACACAAGCCATCCCGTGCTGTTCGACCACCCCGTCGACCATGTGCCGGGCATGCTCCTGCTGGAAGCCGTCCGGCAGGCGGGCCACGCCATGGATCCCGCGCAGGCCGGGGCGGCACTGCCCGTGTCGCTGGACGTCTCGTTCAACCGCTACGTCGAGTTCGACGAACCGTGCTGGATCGAGGCGGAGCCCATACCCGCGATGTCCCCAACGCCCGGTACACGGCGCACAATTCGGGTCAACGCCAGACAGAAAGGTTCCTTCGCCTTCAACGCGACTGCGGAGCTGGCTGACGCCGCTTCACTCTGAGGAATGACGTTCTTCGCTACAGAGGGGCATCACTCCCCCGCGGGATACGGTGACCACATACGGGGGGAGGAAAATGTAGAACCTGCGTGAGCGACTCGTGCCCTGCCACGGGTCAGTCGCCGACCGGCCCCCAGTGCGCCAGCACTGGGGTTCACGGTCTTCTCATACGGCCCGCCGAGGTAGCAACTCGACGGGCACGCGCCCGTTCCCGGGTGCCAACCCAAGAAACGTGCATTGCACGGTCCTGCCAGACCGTGCACCAGCCGAATGACGGCTTCCAACATAGAGACGTCTCCATAATGAACCAGAGCTCCGCGATTCTCCAGCCCCCCCACCAGATTTATGTGGCGGGAAGCCACTTAAGTACCCACTCCTCACCTTCGAGATCCAGCCAATCTTCGGCTGAAACCGCGTGCCGCAGCGCCGTTCGTATGCCGCGTGGACAGGTGAAGGTGCCGATGCGACTCGTCGAGTCGCCCCACTATTCGGATGCGGCGCTCAGCGTCTACATGAAGGTGAAGGCTCTCGCCCAGCGGCAGGAGGGCTGCACCGCCGGCGTCGCAACTCTCGCCCGATACCTCGGCTTCTCGGCATCGACCGTTCAACGGGGCCTGGCGCAGCTCCGTGCTCCGGCCCCCGACGGTGTCGTCGAACTCCCCCTCAGCACGCGCAGGTCCTTGCCGGGCGGCCGGGGAACCACCGCATGCCGCCGGGTCCGCCCGATGCAGCGCACCGAGCCGTTCATCTGGCTGCCCGTCGCCGCGAGTGAACATCTGCGGCCCCGTCTGCTGCGCGCCTACGCGGTCATCGCCTACGCCGTCGTGCAGAAGATTCCCTTGACCGAGCGCGACCTCGCCGACTTCCTGCGTCATCATTCCGGCCCCCGGGCCGGTGAGGCGATCAGCACCGAGGCGGCAAGCCGCATCGTCGATGAACTGGTCGCCTCGGGCTGGATCGGCGTGCTGCGGCGAGCCGGTTTCCAGGGCCGCCACGAGTTCGTCGTCAACGACCAACCGACCTGTGCGACTCCCGTACTTGATGACCCATCGGGTCACGACGTTGATGCGCGTTCGCTCGCGTATAAGGAAGACCTGAGGATTGACCGACCCGAGATCGCCGCTGCGCCTGTCTCATCCGCCGTAGGCGAGGAACCGGTGGACAAGCGTGTTGGAGCCCGGCTCGAAAAGCCGGGCCCGGCCCGGACACCGGGTGTGCTCGCGCTGCGCGCGGATGAGAAGAGACCCGCCCCCTCCCCCGTCCGCAAGGAGCCCTACCGCGGACCCCAACTGACGTTCAGCGGCAGGCTCCATGCCGTGCTGGAGCCGGTCCGCTTCCTGCTCAGAGACGTGAACACCTACGTGCAGCGCAGAATCGGCCAGGAGATCGCCCGTCAGCTCACCGACGGCATGACCGTCGCGCGTCTGCGGGACAGGCTCAGACAACGCCTCGCGCAAACCGTCCTCGCCGACATCCGGGACGTGGGCCGTTGGCTGCTGGGCGTGGCACTGCCCCGTTGGGGCTGTGCGAATCCGGACTGCGAAACGGGCGTGCTCTGCTCCACCGGCGCACGCTGTCCCGTCTGCCAGGAGGTGGTCGCGCAGCGTGCGGCGGCCCGCCGCGGTGGTGCACCGCTGCCCGACGGGGAAGCGGCCGAGGGGACCGACAGACCGAGCGTCCCTCGCGCCGTGGCCCCTGCCTCGCCCCCCGCGCCCCGCACCGTCACCTGCTGCCCGAGCTGTGAGCGCCCTCACCGCCCGGGGCACTCCGGTCTCTGCCGTGACTGCCGCCCCGGCCCCGACCCCGGCCCCGATCCCGCCCTCCGAGTCGGCGACGGCCCCTGCTCGGAGAGCAACGGCACCTGCGGCCATCCCTCCCCGCACGGTCTGTGCTGGCGGTGCCGCGTCGCGTCGGATGCGAGCCCCGGTGGCGCACCGACACCCGCACCGCCTGCCGCGACGAACACCCCCAGCACCGGCGAACGATCAGATGCACCACCACAGGGGACGTGACCCGACAGCGGCCGCGGGCTTGCCCGCATCGGCCACTGCGGCCACCACAGTCACGTCACCCACCCCGACCACCTCGGTCACCTCGGTCACCTCGGCCAGGGGAGCCTCGTACCCGGCCTTGACCGCGCGCCGTTCCTTCCACAGGTGGTAGACCGCGACGGCGAGGATGGCCGTGCCGATGAGATTGGCGACGAAGTGCCACCACACCCGGTACGTCACGAGCGCAGGGCCCGGTTCGATCAGTCCGAACCAGGTGGACAGCCCGATGGCACGGCTGGCGCCAAGCGCGACGGACAGCGTCAGCACCACGTGCTCCAGGCCGTGGATGGTCTGCATCCACACGCCCATCTTGGCCCACTTG
This sequence comes from Streptomyces sp. NPDC025638, assembly GCF_055558775.1. NCBI lineage: Bacteria > Bacillati > Actinomycetota > Actinomycetes > Kitasatosporales > Streptomycetaceae > Streptomyces > Streptomyces sp. NPDC025638. The sequence continues at coordinate 109,236 of NZ_JBVHLX010000020.1, forward strand.
CGGGACTTGAGCTCTCCGGCGGCCCGGCGGGTGATCTGTGCGATGCCGACGAGTCCCGCCAGGAAGATGAAGTTGCCCGTGAGATGGAGGATCTCCATACCGAGCATGGGCTTGCTCGCGTCGACCTGCCCCATGCCACGTGACAGGCCGTTCGCCCAGGGAGTCATCCAGGCCGGCGAGTACGGGTGCGCCACCCAGTAGCCGACCTGGGCCACGTGCTCCTGGAAGTGACCGATCTGCCCGATCACGCCGAGCCCGATGAGGGCGACCGCGGTCTTGTACAGCCACGGCCGGACCTGCCCCCGGTTGCCGAGGGCGAGCACGACGACGGCCGCCCACATCGCGACGGCCCATCCGATGAAGAGGACAGCGCCCAAGGTGTCCAGGGAGGAAACGGTGCTTCCCATGCCTCCCATCCCTCCCATGCTGGGGCCTCCGTGCGCGTGGTCCATGGGGATACTCCTCTGGCTCCGACTCCGGGCAGCGACGTGTATGGCGCTCTGCGTCACGCTAGGGATCCGGGCCGGGCACCGGCCACTTCAGGCGTGCGGACTTCCAGGGCTTCGAGGAGCCGCACGATCACTGACGTACCGTCGGAGACTCAGCAGGAGGGTGCGGGAGCCGAGGTGACAGGCGGCTGGCCTGTGCCGAAGACGGTGGCGGGCCGGGTGATGCGGTAGCACTGGCCGACCGTTCCGTCGTTGCTGGAGAGCAGGACGGCGACCGTCACCCTGCCGTCTCCTCGCGTCACGCCCTTGACGGTGAAGCTACGGAGCGTTCCGGTGGGGTCGAGGGCCTTCTGTACTCCGGTGCGGGTGAGGTCTTTCGGGTCCATCCCCTCGATCCGCGTCCCTGCCAGCCGCGACAGAAAACCGATGTCCGTGGCGGCTCTGCACACGTCGTCCTTCCGCACGGTCACCTTCGACGTCCATGCGTGGCCGTGCGGGTGGCTGTAGGTGAAGTCGAGGCACCGGCTCACGGCGTCACTCCCTCCGCCCAGAAGGGATCCCGACGTCTCGTACATGACTTGCTTGGACAGCCGGGCCGTGAACGCACGGCGGGATGCGTCGTAGGTGATCAGCGGGGATCCGGTGTGCTTCCAGATCACACCGGTCAGCTCGTCGAGGTCGCCGCTGCGGCTCGCGTCGAGTGAGCGGGCCGTGTCGTCCGCCGCGTTGCGTGCTTGCCGCAGAATCGATGACACAGCTCTGTTCCTGCGTTCGCTGTCGACCTTCCCGGTGTGCCACTCGAAGCACCACAGCCAGGAAAGACCAGTTGCGAGGACGACGACCAGCAGGACCTACATGGTCAGGCAGCCGGTGGTCATGACGCGATCGACCCGCTCCACGACCACCGAACGCTCCTGGCCGTCAGGTTGCACCAGTCGCCCCCGTATTCGATGTCCGCCAGTTCCTGGTCCATGACTCGGGTGTAACCCGTCGTGTCGCCTAGGTCCCCCGGGTGTGAGTCCAGTTTCCCAGCCCTGGCCGGCTCAGGCAGTGCTGTCCGAGGTCGTTTCCGGTTTCGTGTAGAGGACGTCGCGGGCCTGCTCCGCGGCGCGGGCGAGGCTCTCGGAGACGAAGTCGACGAAACGGGCGATGTTCTCGAGGCGGACGGCTGCCGGGGTGCCGGGGCCGAGGACGCCGACGCCCTGCCGTGCGGTCTCGGCGAGTTGGGCGTTGGAGCGGGCGGCGGCGATCATCGACTGGTAGAAGACGTCGCTGTCGACGAGGTAGCGCTCGCGACGGCGTTCGTCGCGTTCCCGGCGGATGAGGCCCTGGCTTTCGAGGAACGCGATCGCTTTGGAGATGGACGCCGGGCTGACCTGGAGGCGCTGGACGAGTTCGGACGCGGTGAGGCTGCCGGTGTCGGTGGTGTAGAGGCAGGTCAGCACCCGGGACATCATTTTGGGCAGGCCCTGTTGCATGAGGAGGGTGGTGAACGCCTCCTCGTACTCGCGCACGGCGTCGGCGTCGCGTCCATGGGCCTGCGCGGGGGTGTTCGGGTCCCGGGGCGTGGTCTGCCTGCGGCGGTGGGCGCGGCGTTCGGTGGCGCGGTGGGCGAGGTCGGCGCGGTAGGCGGTGGGGCCGCCGTTGCGCATGACCTCGCGTGTGACGGTCGAGGTCGGGCGGTCGAGGCGTCTGGCGATCTCCGCGTAGGCGAGGCCGTCGGCCAGTCCCAGCGCGATCTGCTGGCGTTCCTGCTGGGTGAGTCTGCCTCCCGGCATCGCGGCCTCCTTCGGTCGTCCGTGGGGTCTCCACTATAGCGTTCACTTCTCATTCATTGCAACGAGTGCGGTGCGGCTTGTTGCATTAGATTCAAAACCATTGCAACACTTTCTCGGCCTCTACCTGCATAGATTGCAGATATACGCAACGACTCTGTTGCCGGATCTTTGAATGCAACGTAGCGTTTCCATCATCAGAAACGAAGAGCCGAAGGAGCGCACCATGCAGAAGTACGACACCCCCGCCCCGGTCTCCGCCGTCCTCGACATCCCCGCGGGACGCATCCGGTTCATCGCCGCCGACCGGGCCGACACCACCGTCGAGGTCCTGCCCGCGGACGCCTCAAGGAGCCGCGACGTGAAGGCGGCCGAGCAGATCGAGGTCGCCTACGGCGACGGTGTCCTGCGGGTCGAGGCCCCGGCCGCGAAGAACCGGGGCCTCGGCAACTCCGGATCCGTCGAGGTGACCGTCCAGTTGCCCGCCGGCTCCCGCATCGAGGCCAGGACCGACGCCGCCGAACTCCGTGGCGTCGGCCGCCTGGGCGACGTCGCCTTCGACGGCGCGTACCGCCAGATCAAGATCGACGAGGCCGCGAGTGTCCGGCTCACCGCGGTCGACGGTGACGTCGAGGTCGGGCGGCTGGGCGGTCCCGCGGAAATCAGCACCGCACGGGGTGACATCCGGATCGCCGAGGCCGTGTGCGGCACGGTCGTGCTCCGCACCCAGTCCGGCGACATCTCGGTCGGCGCCGCCGCCGGCGTCTCGGCCGCCCTGGACGCCGGCACCGGCCACGGCCGCATCAGCAACGCCCTCAAGAACGACGGCACCGCCGGACTCGACATCCGCGCCACCACCTCCCACGGCGACATCACCGCCCGCAGCCTGTAAATCCGCAGTCAGTAAGAGGGGGCACCACTCATGACCGACCTGGCCATCGCGGCGAACGGGTTGCGCAAGTCCTACGGCGACAAGGTCGTGCTCGACGGCGTCGACCTGGCCGTCCCGGAAGGAACGATTTTTTCCCTGCTCGGCCCGAACGGCGCCGGCAAGACCACCGCCGTCAAGATCCTCTCCACCCTCGTCTCCCCCGACCCCGCCAGTGGGCAGATCCGGGTCGGCGGCCACGACCTCGCCGCCGACCCGCAGGCCGTGCGCGCCGCGATCGGCGTCACCGGGCAGTTCTCCGCCGTCGACGGGCTGATCACCGGCGAGGAGAACATGCTCCTCATGGCGGACCTGCACCATCTGTCCAAGCGCGAGGGGCGGCGGGTCACCGCCGAGTTGCTCGAGCGCTTCGACCTCACCGAGGCCGCGAAGAAGCCCGCCTCCGCCTACTCCGGCGGCATGAAGCGCCGTCTCGACATCGCCATGACCCTGGTCGGCACCCCGCGGATCATCTTCCTCGACGAGCCGACCACCGGCCTCGACCCGCGTTCCCGGCACACCATGTGGCAGATCATCCGCGAACTCGTCACGGGCGGCGTCACCGTCTTCCTGACCACCCAGTACCTGGAGGAGGCCGACGAACTCGCCGACCGCATCGCCGTGCTCGACGACGGAAGGATCGCCGCCGAGGGCACCGCCGAGGAGCTGAAGCGGATCGTCCCCGGCGGACACGTCCGGCTCCGCTTCACCGACCCGGCCGCCTACCAGAGCGCCGCCGGAGCACTGCGCGCGGCCTCCCGTGACGACGAGTCCCTCACGCTGCGGATCCCGAGCGACGGCAGCCAGCGCGAGCTGCGCACCGTACTCGACCGGCTGGACTCTGCCGGCGTCGAGGCCGACGAGCTGACCGTGCACACCCCCGACCTCGACGACGTGTTCTTCGCCCTGACCGGCGGCGGCGCCGACGTCCCCGACCAGCTCAAGGAGGCTGTCCGATGAGCTCCCCCCTGGCTCCCGCCCGCACGGCCCGGATCTCCCTCGCCGTACGCGACTCCTCCACGATGCTGCGCCGCAACCTCCTGCACGCCCGGCGCTATCCGTCCCTGACGCTGAACCTGCTGCTCACCCCGATCATGCTGCTGTTGCTCTTCGTCTACATCTTCGGCGACACGATGAGCGCGGGCATCGGCAGCGGCGGTCCGGACCGCGCCAAGTACATCGCCTACATCGTCCCGGGCCTGCTGCTGATGACCATCGGCAGCACCACGATCGGGACGGCGGTCTCCGTCTCCAACGACATGAGCGAGGGCATCATCGCCCGCTTCCGTACGATGGCGATCCATCGCCCTTCGGTGCTCGTCGGGCACGTCGTCGGCAGTGTGCTGCAGTCGGTCATGAGCGTGGTCCTCGTCGGCGCCGTCGCCGTGGCCATCGGCTTCCGCTCCACCGACGCCACCGTCCTGGAGTGGCTCGCGGCGTTCGGACTGCTCGTGCTGTTCGCCACGGCGCTCACCTGGATCGCGGTCGGCATGGGCCTGGTCAGCCCGAACGCCGAGGCCGCAAGCAACAACGCCATGCCCCTGATCCTGCTGCCGCTCCTGTCCAGCGCTTTCGTCCCCCTGCACTCGATGCCGGGCTGGTTCCAGCCGATCGCCGAGTACCAGCCGTTCACGCCCGCCATCGAGACCCTGCGCGGTCTGCTGCTAGGCACCGTGATCGGCAACAACGGATGGCTCGCGGTCGCCTGGTGCCTGGGCCTCGCGGTGCTCGGCTACTTCTGGTCGACCTCGAAGTTCAACGACGACCCGAAATAGCCGTCATGACAGCGCGGGCCACCTCCCGCAGACTGTCCCCCGAGGGCGGCGTACACCGACACTCCGTCGGCGTACGCCGCCCCACTTGGCACGCCGACCGGCCGGGACATCGCCCGGCTGGGGATGGCGTTCACCGGACACGGACGACATGCGCGAGGCACCGTCCACGGTGCTCGCGTCGCGACTGCCGGCTGAGGGCGCGCGCGTGCGGTGCTGGGACCCGCTGGCCCGCCCGCTGGCCCGCCCGGCGGCCGGCGGCCGGCGGCGACCCGATGCGCGAGTCCGGACGAGACGATGGACGGTGCGGACGCGGCGGTCGTGGTCACGGAGTGGTCTGAGCTGAAGCAAGCGGACTGGGCACGGGCGGTTGAGCGGATGCGGCAACCGGCCCTCTTCGACGGCCGCAACCTGCTGGACCCGAGCCGGATGAGCGAGCTCGGCTTCACCTACATGGCGGTCGGACGGACGTAGCCGCCGCACACCAGCAGGCTGCCCCTGACCGGGATGGTTCCGCCTGGGGCAGCGGCGTGTTCAGGCGAATCATGAGCGTTGGGCCACGGTCGGCACGCGCCGTTCCAGCAGGGCGAGGAGCTCGCGCGGTTTCAGGTCGTACGCGTGGAAGTGAGGGACGGCGGCGAGAGCGGTTGTGCCGTGTCGAGGAGTTCCCGCTCGACACGGCAAAGGGGTGCGACTGGCACAGGCGCGGATTGTGGCCAGGGCGCCGACGAGAGCGGCTTCACCTCCCCGGCCTCTTCGCCGACCTTGGCGATACGGCCCCACAGCCGTGCTTCGGGGTCCCGGTCGTATGCGCGGGGGCGGAGTCGATCCAGGCGGAGACGGCGAGGATCAGTGTGTTGGTCCGGGACGGCGATCCTGTGCGGTGGCTGTCTGTTCGGCGAGGTTGGGCAGGAGCTCGGCTAGTCCTTCAACGGCCGGCAGCGACGTCCGGGAGCCGCAGCGACACAGGGCGAACCGATGGCACGGTCGTGCAATCGCGACCGCTGAAGAATCTAGGCTGACGTTGCGTCAGATGGGTGAAGTAACGTGTCGACACACTGAATTCAGCACTTGGCAGGTGTGGATAGGCAATAGCCTCAAGTAAATGCCGCGTCGATGGGAGTAGCCAAATGTTGCAGCCTCCGGCAAGCATGAGTGGCGACCCGATTAGCGGGCCCCCTCGAGGTATGCCCAATCTACTTCGGCGATCGGCACAGGGGCTTATTGTTACAGCGAAGCCCTGGATTTATGGACGGTATCCCTCCGCCCTCAATGGGCAGCGCTTCCGTCAAAGGTTGTTCCGTTCCCTGATCCGCGCGTTTGATCCTGAAGTCATCTTCGAATCTGGTACCTACGGTGGAGCTTCAACGCATTTTCTCTGGACTCTTTCCGGTCGCCCGATCTGGACCGTCGAGAAAAATCGCGGCTGGGCGTACTGCGCGAAGAGGCGATTCCGCACCATTCCAGAGATTCGGGTTCTGTCGGGTGATTCTCGAGCTGCGCTGAGATCGCTAAGAGATTCCAACGATTTCCCTGCCTCGCGTGCTCTCTTCTATCTCGACGCTCACTGGGAAGCGGATCTTCCTCTGCGGGAGGAGGTCGATATGATCACCAGCCGGTGGGCGGACTCGATCATTGTCATCGACGACTTCAAGGTTCCCGACGACAGCGGCTACGGGTTTGACGCATACGGCGATGACGAGCTGTCGATGGATTATCTGGGCAGTAAGGCCATCGGACGCTATGAGGCATTTTGGCCGAACTGCCCTTCGGGCAAGGAAAGTGGTGCCCGACGCGGCTGCGTGATCCTAGTGGCCCCAAGCGTCGTATCCGAGGTGCAGGGACTACCTGAGCTGCGACGCATTGAGGGGGCCCAGGTGAACACCTCGCGCCCTTTGCCGGTGTAGGACCTCCAGATCCTCCCAGCACTGGCCGCATGCGTCTGTCAAGCGGCGAGAGCGGCCGGTGGTGCGAGTTCGAAGCGCCGTTCGTCGCGTGGGAGGGCCCAGAGGACGTTGACGCGGCGGCAGGCGAGGGCGAGGGCGGCCTGGGTATGGCGTTGCCCTCGGCGCGGTGAGGTCGGCCCGGGGCGCACTGCCGGCATTGCTGCTGGCGGGTTTCCCCGCACCACCTCCCGAACCCGGCGGGACCGTTACCGAGTACCGGGCTCGCCACAAGTCCCGCCGGATTGCCTCGGTGGCCGGTCTGCGGGACCGTGCAGCAGTGCTGGTTCGCCTGGCGGTCGCGATCGTGCTGGGGGCGGCGCACCTGTCGGAGGCTGTGCCGGACACCATGCGTTTCCGCCTCTATCACCTGCCCGCCCAACTCGCCGACCTCGCCGCCGCCGCTGGCTGCGGACCGAGCGGACCTGGCCCTGGGCGAAGGCGTTCACCACCCGCGCGGCTGACGGCCCTGCCAGCCGTCACTGACGATCTGACCACCAGCCGGCGAGACAAGGAATGGAATGCAGGATACTGCGTTCGTATGCGGTCGGCTCACGGCTCTCATCACCGATTTGCCGCGCCTCGCAGTCAGCCGCCTGAAATGATGGCAGAGCGCGTCTCCAACAACCCCGCCACACCTTCGGTGAATCGGGCGCTCATTGCTTCCACTGTGTACCTGTCGGTATCCGACGCGCAGGCATCCTTGAGGCGAGCCATCAGCCTGGGGCTGGACAGGGTGTCGACCACCACTTTCGCATACTCCTCCGGACCACCCTCAACCGTCATGGAGTTGCGACCATGCTCCAAGTACTCGAATTCCGGGCTGTGATAAGGCCAGGCGGTCGTCACCAAAGGGGTGCGCAGTGCGAACGAATCAACCGCGCAGAGTCCAACCAGTCCAGGCATGAGCATGAGCTGTGATGCGGCCCCCAGCAGTGCGCGCCGCTCGTCGTGGACGGGTCCCACGTACACCACTCCCTCTCCGCGCTCGGCCGAGGCCTCGATCAATGACCGGCAAGCTCCGTCACCCGCAACGAGAAGCTTGAACTCGGGCATCTGCTCAACAATGTGAGTGACCGCTTCCAAGAGAAATGGAAGCCGCTTGGTGGTATGAAGGCGCCCGAGGTAGAGCCCGGTACGCCCGGGTACCAACCCATGCCGGGAGGAGAACTCGGCAACCTGCTCATCCGTGACCTGCTTGCGGGCCTCTGCCAGGGCCGTGGTGTCCGTGGAATTCTGTACGACGGTGATGCGGTCGCGCGGAAATCCCTGTGCAGCCACGTGGTCGGCGCCACCCGCTGTATAGGCGAAGAACCAGTTCGCCTGCCGGGTCAGGGTACGCTTGACTGCCTGTAGCAGAGGGCCGACATGCTTGTCGTAAGTCCGGCCGTGGCCCCACATTCCCAGGGCAGGGCCAGATCTGCCCCGTGCCTCCCGCCACATCGCTCTGGCCACCAAGGGGAACGTCTCCAGGTTGTGGAGATCCTGCGGCACGATCACCGCGTCCGACCGACGGGGAAGATCTCCGAGCCGTTTCACACGGACCGGAAACCCACCGATCCGCCAGGAGTGCTGGACCAATCGAACGGCGCATCCCAACTCAGCGCTTCCCCGATCGCGGCCCTCAGCCGCCTCCGGAGGTGGTGCACTGTGTGCGACAACCAGCTCCGCTCCCAGTTGCCTGTGGAGATCGGCTGCGAGGCGACGGAAAAACGGCACTCGGTAGTGTGCAACATACGGCTGCACAATGGTAATTCTCCGCTGATGCACATCACACCTCTCTGTGGGACAGCCCGCCGTCTCGAACCTGCGGTAGAAGCTGGACTTGATGAGCTTCGGCAAGTCAGCGCTGAACGAGCGAGTGGGCGGGTGAGGGAACGGTGGGCCCCGTGGGCCCGCCCTTCCCCAGGAGCGCCTCGAGCTCCGCATCGATCATGAGACCGGCCAACTCGGGTGTGCGCATGGTCGGCTGCCAGCCCAGGATCCGGGCGGCCTTGGACGCGTCGCCCACGAGGTCGTCCACCTCGGACGGACGCAGATATCTCTCGTCGAAGCGCACGTGGTCGCGCCAGTCGAGGCCCACGTGGGCGAAGGAGTACTGGACAAAGTCCCGCACGCTGTAACTGGTGCCCGTGGCGACCACGTAGTCGTCAGGCTCTTCCTGCTGCAGCATCAGCCACATGGCCTCGACATACTCCGCGGCGTAGCCCCAGTCGCGGCGTGCCTCGAGGTTGCCGAGGTAAAGGGTGTCCTGCAGGCCTGCCTTGATCCGGGCCGCCGCCAGGGCCACCTTGCGGGTGACGAACGTCGGTCCGCGACGCGGTGACTCGTGGTTGAAGAGGATGCCGTTGACGGCGTACAAGCCGTACGCCTCACGGTAGTTGCGCGTGATCCAGTACGCGTAGACCTTGGCCACTCCATACGGCGAGCGCGGGTGGAACGGGCTCCCCTCGTGCTGCGGCGGGGGTGTCGCGCCGAACATCTCTGAGCTGGACGCCTGGTAGTAGCGGCAGGGCAGGTCGACCGCCCTGATGGCCTCCAACAATCGTGTGGTGCCCAGCGCCGTGGTGTCCCCGGTGAACTCGGGCATATCGAACGACACCCTGACGTGGGACTGGGCCGCCAGGTTGTAGACCTCGTCCGGCTGCACGCGCTCCAGCAGACTGGCGATCCTACTGCCGTCGGTGAGGTCTCCGTAATGCAGGAAAAGCCGCATCGCCGGATCGTGCAGATCGCGGTAGAGGTGGTCGATTCGACTGGTGTTGATCGTCGAGGCCCGGCGGACAATACCATGTACTGTGTAGCCCTTGGCCAGGAGCAATTCCGCGAGATAGGAACCGTCCTGGCCTGTGATACCGGTAATGAGCGCCGTCTTCTCCGACACGAACACTCCTCGCTGGTAGAGCTGGCGAATGGACTCGACAGGCAAGGCTGCCCCTTCTGATGCGCGTCAGGGGCATTGAGGACACTGGAGGAAATCCCCTCCCGCGTCCAGTACCGCCGTTCCCGCGTGTTCTCAGGGGAGTCAGTCGAATGGACCAAGACACGTGTGGTGCCAAGCGGAAGGAACCATGTCGCGGGCTAGAGTGAGCCGTTCCCACGTCCGATAGGAGCGCCGATGACGCATCTGCTTCCCCCATCACTCCGAATTTGCATGCCGGAGCGCATGGGATGGAGAGGCGGGGGTCTGGGGAACGAGATCTTCCCTTGGGCGAAAGCCTATCTCGCAAGTCGTGAGCTGGGCTTCCGGCACTTTCGACCTGCTTGGGGTCTCAACTCCAGAGGCTACTGGCGGGACTTCGGCACATCTCGCTTGGACTGGGTTGGCTACATGGCCCTACGGGCGACCATGCCGGTCATGACGGTCACCGACGAAATGATCCAATCCACTGGGGAAACCGATTACGGAACCGCAGTGCGTGTGCTCGACAGTGAGTACAAATGGTCTCAACGGCGCTCGCTCATCCTGCTTCACAAAGGAATGGCAGGAGGTCATCTCGGCATCGAGCGGGCTCGCAACTATCTTCGGAATGAACTGTTGGGGCACCTTCCTGAACAAGACTGTGCCTGGAGTCCTGATGCCTGCGCCCGCCAACTCCGCGTCGCTGTCCACATCCGGCTGGGTGACTTCGCTCCCGATGCCGTCGGACCGCGGATCGGCGCCTGCAACCGTCGAATCCCCTGGCACTGGTACCAAGACGTGCTCAACACTCTGCAGCGACGTTTCGGGGACATGCTTCACATCGACATCGTGAGCGATGAACCCGAGCTGGCCGCCCGTACGTTTCCGAAGTGGAGCCTCTGCGCCGCCCGTTCGCGGAGCATGTTCGAGGACCTCTCGATCATGACGTCCGCCGATCTGCTGGTCTGCTCGGTGTCAACGTTCTCCATGCTGTCAGCTTTTCTGTCTGACGCACCCTATCTATGGTATCGGCCATATATGTTGGAATATGGTGATCTTCTCAGCCTCCGGCCCCAAATGCCGGAGCGGCAGATGGGGCCGACCAGCGCCAATGGCGGGAAAGAGGAAGGGAGCGGCAGCATGGCGTTCACCCGGGGGGTGCCCATGGATGTGGGCAGCGAGCTCCCGGTCTGGTTGGTGGACTTCCTCCAGTCGAAGGCAGCTCTCAGCAGACGCAGCGCAGACCTGATCCGCTACGGGTTCGTGCCCGGCAGTACTCCTGTCCGTGCTGGGAAGTGAGCGTGGTCAGATCAGCCTTGAGCGAGCTTTCAGCATTGCTCTCGATTCTTCAGCGGTCTTGAGCGCACGACCGTGCCGTCGGTTCGCCCCTGTTCCTTCCGCGTGATCGCGCGCGGCGCAGGTTGCCGCTGATCTTCCCGGAATCGCGGGCACCGGGGCGAAGCCGGCGAGGCCGGTCGGCGGTGCCGAAGACCGGCATGTCGCCGCCGGTGACAGCCAGGAACGCAGCGCCGAGGATGACGCCCAGGCCGGGCATGCTGGTGCGTCGAGGCCCATCACCTCCTTCGCCAGCGTGTGGAGCAGCTGCGCGGCCAGCTCCTCGCCGGGCGGACTGGTGTGGTGCCGTTCGGCGGCGTGGGCGGCGGTCTCGGCGAGCCGGTCGGAGCGGACAACATGAGGGTTGCGCAGCCAGATTTGCAGCCCGCTTGGCGCCGATTCGACGGATGGCCGCTGGGGTCTGGTAGCCGGTCAGCAAGGTGAGCGGGCCGATGTTGGTCAGATCCAACGTCCTTTCCAGGGCAGGAAAGATGCCGGTGCGCCGGCCTCGGAGACGCTGACCGTGCGGGTGCAGTCGGCGACCGGGTCCCCGTGCCAACTCGTGAGGAACTTGAGGTCGATGACGGTTTCGTCGCCGGCGCGTAAGGGGTGCAGGTCGCGGCGGGCGGACCTGGTCGACGATGACAGCGGCGTCCTTGGCATCGGTTTTGTCCTCGCCGCGGTAGCTCTCGCAGGCGCGGTGGACGGAGCGGCCGGAGATGTGGTGCAACAGCTGGTCGTGGTTGAGGAGGATCATGATGACCAGTGCGGCCCCGCCGTCGGCAAGTCGATGCCCCATATCACCTCGTCGCCCAAAGCCAGGACAATGGCGAGGAGTTCGAGCAGTTCGGGCTCGACGTTGCTGATGCCCACGCCGGCTTGGATCGCCCGTCACGACGTGGTGAGCGGTTGGCTGACGACTTTGGCCGTGACGCGGACCAAGAAGGCGGCCGTCGGCCGCCACAGCCCCCTCGACCGGCGCAGCCAGGCCGGCATCTGACGGCTGAGAGCGAGATCCATTTCCCGGCAGGACTCCGCTCGTCTTTGGACCGTCAGTGAACCCGGGTGCGATCGGGCTTCACCGAGGACCGTGGCGACATACTGCAGTGATCCCTGCTGGGCCAGCCTGCGATGCAGATCGACGTCGAACGCCAGCGAAAGGCTGTGGTCCAGTCCGCCGATCGCCTCCACGGCGGAGCGCCGGTACAGGCAGCCGGGCTGAAGCACCATGTTGTGTCCCAGATACAACCACCACGAGCCCACTCGTCCCGGCCGTACCCACCTGATGGCCTTTCCGTCGATGTCGATGTAGCGGACCTGGCCGTAGGCCATGGCTGCTTCGGGGTGGCGTTCGAGAGTACGCAGCGCCACGGCGATCGACCCGGACGGCAGGCGGTCGTCGTCGCCGAGCCACCCCAGTACGTCCACGCTGTCGCCGAAGTGCCGCCAGCCGGTCATCACGGCATCGACGATTCCGGACCCGTCCTGTGCGAGTACGGGCACGTCCGCGGGTACGCATCGAGCCACCTCTGCCGCCGCGGCGGGAGTCGTCACCACGACGAGGCGCACCGCGGAGCAGGTCTGGGCCGTCAGCGACCGCAGACATTCCGTGAGGAGCCCGGGACGATCACCGAGTGTGGGCACCACGATGCCGACCTGCATGGGAAAGCCTTTCTGGTTCATCGACGTTGAGGGGACACCACGGCAGCGGACTGCGACCACGCATGGCGGTAGAGCACGGCGGCTGCCGTGGCGGTGCCGAGATACAGTCCTTCGAGCCTGGGCCAGGGCGAGAACAGGATGTCCCAGCCGAGTTGCGCACACAGGAACGTGAACAGCAGGGCGTACGGTTTGGCGCCCCGTTTGACAGCGATGCTCAGCGCGAGGAAGACCACGGCCAGGGGGAACACGATCCCGGGGAGAACTCCGGCGCCCGTCTCCGCCCAGAGCTGGAAGAGGACCGAGTGCAGATACAGGCCGTTGCCGAAGTAGAAGTTCTCCCGCAGCTGGTTGAAGTCGTCCTTGGCCCGTAGCTTCTCCATGAACGCGCTGCGGGTGCGGTAGTCCACGGCGGGCTTGAAGCCCTGGCCGATCAGCGGTGAGTCTTTCACGATCACGTAGGACGCTACGATCTCCGGACGCGCGCCCACCAGAACGCCGCCGTCCCCACCGCTCTGCCGCTCCCATCGCATCTGCTGCTCCACCCCCAGTCTCCCGCTGGAGGCGAGGTGCCCGTAGACGGCCCCGACTGCGGTGAAGAGACACAGCAGGGCTGCCGCGACCAGGAGGATCCGCTTCCTGTCGGGCGTGCGGACACGACGTCCGACCAGCATTACCACCGCTCCCGCCAGGCTGACGACCAGGAACTCCGAGCGAAATCCCTGGAGGATGTTGACCAGGGCCAGCGAGAGGATGAGGGCACAGGCGGTTGCGTGCTTTTCCCGGCTGACCAGGCGGAAAGAGATGAGGATGACCGCCAGACCGACGAGGGGACCGTAGCCGTACTTCCACGGGTCCGTGCTGGGATGGCGGTGGAGGAAGAGGGCGATGTTCGCCAGGAGCCCGATGGTGAACGTCACCACATAGACGCGGACGACGGCGGGTTTGTGCTGCAGCACCCACATCGCACCGCAGAAGCTCAACAACACGGCGACGGGACGGGACAGGGCCAGCAGCACATGGTGAAGCGAGTCGCCGGCAGCGTATTCGGCTACGGCGGCGGCCAGCAGCCACAGGCACAGCAGGCCGATGTACCACCGCGCCGCTCTCACACGCCATACGGCGGCGAGGCACACGGGCGCGATCAGCAGGGTGAGCGCATGGCCGAGCGTCAGGCCGGTCTGCGAGAACGGGCTCCAGGCGCCCCCCAGACCCAGTGCCGCCGCCGGCAGGGCGCCACCCGCGGCACACGGCCGGTCAGCCGCGGGTGCGGTGGGACGTGGTGAACGTGGGGTGAGCACCGTGGACTTGACCGGTGCCACAGCCTTTGCCGGTGCCGCCGGTGCCGTCTGAGTGTCAGCCATGGGACATGGACCGCCTGAAGTTGGGGAGGAAGAGGCACGTCAGAACCGCGATGGCCGATGCGATGACCGGCCCGCCGGCGCCGAGGTGCCGCGCCAGGAGAATCGACAGGGCAAGGTTCACCGCGGCCATGACGACGGATGTCTTGGCCTGGAACTTCAGCCCTTGGGCATCGGTCAGCCACATGCTGGTCGGGTACGCCGCGGACTGGACCAGCAGCAGGAGCGCGAACGCGGCCATCAGACCGGTCTCGACCTCGACCTGACCGTGCAGCATCCATGAGGCGAACGCGGGGCCGAAAAGGATCAGGCCGGTGCCCAGCAGCGCACCCCCCATGGCGAAGTACGCCGTCAGCCGGGCGATGTCCCGGGCGGCGGGTCCACCGCACCTACCACGTTGCCGGGCGAAGACCGTCCACAGGGGCAGGCCGGTCGCGCTGGCCAGGGCGAGTGCCGGAGCGAACAGCCGCGCGCCGGCCGAGTACGCGGCGACCGCCGACGGATCGGCGACATGGACGAGGACCACCCGGTCGGTGGCGAAGGCCACCGCCAGAGCGACGTTGACGACGGCCATGGGGCCGGCGAGGTGCCAGATACGCCTGGCGGCATGCCGCGGGTCGAGACTGCCCAGGATCCAGCCCAGCAACGGCAGCGCGAGGATCCGTCCCGCCCACAGCAAAGAGACGACGCCGATGAGGCACTGCGTGGCGAGAGTCGCCGCGATGAACGCAGCAGGCGGTGCGTGGACCGCTTGCGCCAGCAGGATGAACCCCAACGTGAGCAGACTGCCCAGCATTTGAAGAAACAGAGAGGTATGGGACCGATTCAATGCGATGAGAAGCGAGTTCCCCAGATTCAGCGGAAGGCTGCATCCGAACAGGATGAAGGCGACGGCGACGGCGAACTCGACCGATTGCTGCGCCGCGGAATTGAGCAGGGTTCCCCAGGCGCCCATACAGGCCGGAACGACACCCACGAGAGAACTCACAATTCCCATGCAGGTCAGTACCCGCGCGCTGGTGATGATGGTGCTGCGCAACGCGGCGTCATCGGCGCCGCGCCTTTTCCCCATCGCGTCCACGATGGCCGCGCCGGTACCGAGGTCATTGAGGGGCAGCAGCATGGGAAGGGTGGTGACGAGCGCGACGAAAGCGAAACCGGACGGGCTCACCGTGTCCACCACGGCCCGTGTCCCGACCAGCGTCGTCATGGCCGTGACGGGAAGACTCACCGCCTTGACGCCCAAGGCCCGCCCGGCGGACCGCAGATGGGGGCCCAGGCCGGCACCACGGGCTCCGGGGACGTCACTCGGATCCGGTGCCGGCTGCGCGGGACGGAGTGGGGGTTTGGCGGGCGGGGACGGTTGGACGGCTACTTCCTTGACACCTCCGCGCGGGGTTCTCTCACCGGTCACGACACGAACGGCTTTACTGAACGGTGAGTGCCAAGAGCCACGTGCGGACTTCCCTTCGAAGTGAAGTGCCTGAGCATGCTACGACAGTGCCTGTGATAGTCGAGGTACATTCGCAGCCGGGCGCGGAAAATGAACCTCGGGTACGGTACATACCCGGTCCGCTTCGTAGTGAGGAGCCCACGAGTGGCCACCGCCATCGACTCTCGCCGCCATTCTTCGAAGCGGCTTCGGGTTGCGGTTCCCCGGTCAGAAAAACATCCCAGGCACTATGCGGTTCGGGATCTCGTCGAGGAATTCATCAGACAAGGCGCCGTTGCGCAACCGATCACGAAACCCCCGCTGTTCGGCAAGGCTCTGGCCAAGGCCCGCATTTCCCTTCCTCGCAGCCGCCGGGGACCGATCGTCGTCCCCATGATGGGAGCCCGATTCGACCAGCTCTACGAGGCCGCCCTCGCCGGAAGCGTCGTGCCGTACTGCTGGGACGTGTTTGAACCCGGATGGGAGCTGTGGGTAGCAGGGTTACGGCCGCTGCGTCCCCCGGCCGTCTTCGTCACCGCCCAACAAGCGGCACATGTCCTCGAAGACTCCCTGCCCGACTCCACGGTGATCCACCTCCCGGAGGCAACGCGCATCTCCCGGCACGACGCCGGATTGCGCCTTGCCGACAGAACGGTCGGTGTCCTGGAGCTCGGGCGACGCCACCGAGCATGGCACGACACCATCACGCGGCCCGTCCAGAGGCACTCACCGCTTCCCCACCTGTACGAGCCGGAACCGGGCCGGCTGGTGTACCCCGATGAACACGCCTTGCGGCGCGGACTGTCGAACGCGGTGATCTCCGTCTGCTTTCCCTCTTCGCTGACCCACCCCCAGCGCTCCGGCCGGGTGGAGACGATGACACAGCGCTACCTGGAGAGCATGGCTTCCGGCTGCCTCCTGCTCGGGCACGCGCCGGCGGAGCTGGTGGACCTCATGGGGTTCAACCCGGTGATCGAGGTCGACTGGGACGACCCCGCCCGCCAGGTACTGGACATCCTCGCCTCACCGGACAGGTACCAGCCCGTCGCGGACCGGGCGCTCAGCCGGCTTCAGGAGGTCGGAGACCTGAGCACCCGCGTGACGGCCGCACTGACGAACATGCGTGGACTCGGGCTCATTTGACGGCCGGATGCCGGCGACGGCGTCAGGGGGGTGCGCCTGTTGTGGGCGAGGAGCCCGAAGGCGCTCGGCGGGGCCAGCCGTTCGCCGAGCACCTGCAGCGCCCCGGACTGGGTGGACCAGTAGCGCATGACCGAGACCTCGTGGAAACAGCCGGCGAGCAGCACCGCAGTGACTCCAAGCTGAGAAACGCACAACCCGGAGCCACGCGTTGCATCAGCCGCTCGACACTGCCGAGTTTGTCCGGGATGTGGTGCAGCACCGAGAGGCACACCACCGCGTCCATCGGCTCCCCGCTCAGGGCCGCGTCGCCGTCCGCGTCGTGGACCGCGGACACCCTGGGGTTGTTGCGGAACCTGTGGCGCAGCGCCTGCGCGCTCGGCGCGCTCATCTCCGTCACCTCGACCTCGGCCCCGGCGGCCAGGAGGTGGTCGGTGGACGTTCCGTGCCCGGCACCCACCTCCACCACGCGGCAGCGCCCGCGCCAGTCGACGACGTCGCCGACAAGGCGTTCCTAGGCCCGTTGGGTGACATTCCCCTGAGTCCGGCACGACAGCCCGCAGTTGCCCGCGGCAGTGTCACTAAGCTCGGCGGCACCTCCGAGGCACCCCCCTTTTCCGCTCTGACAGGCGGCCACTTTGATGTCCAGCACGCTGAAGAGCATTCTCATCGCCGTACCGACGACAGGGGCCCGGTCGGTGCGCCCCCTGCTGCGTGAGCTCGTCCAGCAGGCCCGGGCTCTGGAGAGCGACGGCACACGTGCGGTGTCGGTGGTGCTCCTGGACAACTCGGCAGCCGGCTCGGCGTCCGCTCGTGCGGCTGCCGACGCCTGCGGCATCGAGTGCCTGCGGGTGGCACAGAAGGGGTTCGCCCAGGTCCGCAACGCGGCGTTGGACGCCGCCCACAGCTACGCCGCGCTGGTGTTCATCGACGACGACGAGCAGCCGGTTTCCGGGTGGCTGCACGCCCTCGTCGCCGCCGCCGAGGCCGACGACGCCGATGTCGTCATCGGCCCCGTCGCGGTACGTCTGCCGCCCGGGGCGCCGCGCTGGCTGGACGAGGGGCGGCTGATCCGCGAGGTGCGGACGCAGCAGGACGGCCCTCTGCAAGGATTCGGCCAGTCCGGCAACACCCTCGTGCGCATGTCGGTGGTGCACCGTACGCGGCTGCGTTTCCACTCCGCCTTCGACCAGACCGGCGGGGAGGACGCGGTGTTCTTCGACGAGCTTGGCCGGCACGGGGCGCGGCTGTTCTTCACCCGTGCCGCCATGGTGTGGGAAACACCCGACCCGGAACGGCTGACGGCGAGCGGTGTGGTGCGCCGTGCCTATCGCGCGGGACGTACCGCGGTCGTCGTCGAGGCCGCGATCGAGGACCTCTCGGTGCCCCGTCGCGCCGTCCGCAGAGCGGGCAAGGGCGCGCGCGGCCTGTGCCGGGTCCTGTCGGGTACGGTCATGGCCCGCCCCGTGCTCTGCATGCGGGGCCTGCAGGACATCGCCTTCGTGGGCGGCTGGGCACTGGCCCTTGTCGCCTCAGCAGGGCGACGCGCGGTCAGCGGCCGGCAGCGACGGTAGGAGCCGTACGTCAGCGAACGGCTGCGCCAAGACGGGCCGGTGAGTCGGCTGCCGGGCCCGCGTACCGGTCCAGGTACCAGTCGTAGGTGCGTCGGAGCCCTTCGACGAGCCCGGTGCGGTGGTGCCACCCGGCCGCGTGCAGCCGGCTGACGTCCAGCAGTTTCCTCGGCATGCCTTCGGGCTTGGTGGGGTCGAAGCACAGCGATCCCCCGTAGCCGACCACGTCGCGGATGTGTTCGGCCAGCTCGCGGATCGAGACGTCCTCGCCCGTTCCCACGTTCAGGAACTGGCGCTGCGTGTAGCCGTCCAGGAGCCAGACGACGGCGTCGGCCAGGTCGTCCACGTACAGGAACTCGCGTCGCGTCGCCCCGGTCCCCCAGATCACGACCTCGGGCCGGCCCGTCGCCTTGGCCTGGTGGACCCGGTGCAGGAGCGAGGGGATCACATGGGAGGTCTCGGGGTCGAAGTTGTCGTTCTGGCCGTAGATGTTCGACGGCATGCAGGAGATGAAGTTCATGCCGTACTGGGCGTGGATGTACTCGCACAGCTTCATTCCGGCGATCTTCGCGTAGGCGTAGGCCTCATTGGTGGGTTCCGGCTTTCCCTCCATGAGGTACTCCTCCCGCATGGGCTGCTCGCACATGCGGGGGTAGATGCACGAGCTGCCGAGGAAGAGGAACGTCTCCACGGCCGCGTCCTTGGCCGCCCAGATCAGGTTGTTCTGGATCTGGAGGTTCTCGTACAGGAACTCGGCCGGATGGCCGATGTTCGCCTGGATGCCGCCGACCCGGGCCGCGCTGTCGATGACGTACCGGGGCCGTTCGTCCAGCATGAAGGCCCGCACGGCGCGTTGGTCGGTGAGGTCGAGCTCGCCGCGTGTGGCGAGGAGCAGGTTCTCATGCCCGCCGGCTCTCAGGTGCCGTACGATCGCCGCGCCCACCATCCCGGTGTGGCCGGCGACATAGATCTTCGCGTGCCGGTCCATGTGCGGCCGCCCTTCTTCCGATGGTTTGCGTCCGTGCCGGTCAGCCGCGCAGCAGCGCACGCAGGGTGGCCAGTTCTTCCTCGGTCAGCTCGGGGTTGTTGCCGAAGTAGAAGCCGCCTGAGTGCACAAGGCGTGCATGGGGCCGGCCGGCGTCGTCCTTGACGTACTTGCGGTAGAACGGCTGTTGCGTGACGTCCCCCGCGATGATCGGGCGGATCTCCACGCCGGCGGCTTCGAACGCGGCACGGTACTTCTCCGCCAGCTGCGGTGTGCGGCAGACGACGGGCATCGCGAAGTTGGAGACACAGTCCATGTGGCTCACGTCCAGCTGATGGAAGTCGTCGTTGCCGGCCATCGCCGCGTGGAAGAGGGCGAAGTTGGACGCGCGGCGCTGAACGATCTCGTCCCAGTAGCGGATCTGCTGATTGCCGATGAAGCCGTTGATCTCGGTCGGCCGGACGTTGTAGGCGAGGTCGTAGAACGTGTACTTGGCGTAGAAGTCGTCCACACCCGCCTCGGCCCGCAGCGCGGCCTGAGCCGTCGCGGGCAGGCTGCGGTCCCAACCGTGCGCCCGCGCGATCAGCAGCTGGTGGTACAGCTCCTCGTCGTCGGTGCACACCATCCCGCCCTCGATGGTGGACAGGTGGTGACCGACGAAGAACGAGAAGGTCGATGCCGTCCCGAAGTTGCCTAGCAGCGAGCCGTGCATGCGCGAGCCAAGCGCCTCGCAGTTGTCTTCGAGTAGCAGGACTCCGCGCTCCTCGCACCTCGACCGCAACGCCACGAGGTCGTCGCAGAACCCCAGGACGTTCGTCAGCCACAACGCCTTGCACTGTGAGATGTGGGCGTCGAACGTCTCGGGCGAGACGTTCAGGGTGTCCAGTTCGCAGTCCACCGCCACCGGCTCCAGACCGAGTTGGATCAGCGGCATGACGTTCGTCGGCCAGGTCAGGGCGGAGAAGCCGACCCGGTCGCCGCGCCGCAGCCTGCCCTGATTCAGCAGTGCCTGGATGAGGAGCAGATTGGCCGCGCTTCCGTTCGCGACGAACACCGCGTGCGCCCGCTCCTGCTTCGCGGCGAACGCCGTCTCGAACGCCGCGCACTGTTCGGTCATGCTGAACACGTCGTGGCTGAGGATGAAGTCGGCCAGGGCTCGCTTGGTGTCCGCCTCGCGGTGGAAGCTGGACTTGATCAGCTTGATCATGAGGGCAACCTTCGGAAAAAGGGGAGTTGACGTCTGCCGCCGCGCGAACCGGTCAGCGCGGGGCCAGAGTGTGCGCCGGTGCGGGCACAGCGGGCACCGCGCCCCCGTCCGAGCCGAGGAGTTGCCGGAGCTCCGCGTCGGTCATCAACCCGGCGAGTTCCGGGGTGAGCACGGTCGGCTGCCAGCCAAGGACCCGGGCTGCCTTCGACGCGTCCCCCACCAGGTCGTCGACCTCGGCCGGGCGCAGGTATCGCTCGTCGAAGCGCACATGGTCGCGCCAGTCGAGGCCGACGTGGGCGAAGCAGTGCTCGACGAAGTCCTGCACGCTGTAACTGGTGCCGGTGGCGACGACGTAGTCGTCCGGTTCGTCCTGCTGCAGCATGCGCCACATGGCATCGACGTACTCCGCGGCATACCCCCAGTCACGGCGCGCCTCCAGATTGCCGAGGTAGAGGACGTCCTGCAGGCCCGCCTTGATACGGGCCGCCGCCATGGCCACCTTGCGGGTGACGAACGTCGGCCCCCGGCGGGGCGATTCGTGGTTGAAGAGGATGCCGTTGACCGCGTAGAGCCCGTATGCCTCACGGTAGTTGCGCGTGATCCAGTACGCGTAGACCTTGGCCACTCCGTAGGGAGAACGCGGGTGGAACTCCGTCTGCTCGTGCTGCGGCGGGGGCGAAGCGCCGAACATCTCCGAACTCGACGCCTGGTAGAAACGGCAGGGCAGGCCGGTGGTGCGGATGCCCTCCAAAAGCCGGGTGGTGCCCAGCGCCGTGGTGTCCGCGGTGAACAAGGGCTCGTCGAAGGACACGCGCACATGCGACTGCGCGGCCAAGTTGTACACCTCGTCGGGCTGTACGCGCTCCAGGAGGCCGGCCACCCTGCTGGCATCGGTCAGATCACCGTAGTGGAGGAACAACCGGGTGTCCGCGTCATGGGGATCCTGGTACAGGTGCTCAATACGGCCCGTGGTGAATGTGGAGGCACGCCGGACGATCCCGTGGACGGTGTATCCCTTTGCCAGGAGCAACTCGGCAAGATAGGAACCGTCTTGACCGGTGATTCCGGTGATGAGCGCCGTTCTGGCTGTCACACGCGACTCCTATGCCGATGCCGACGGAAAGGGGCTTGTCCATCACGCCAGTTCCAACGGCGTGCGAGTTGCACAGTGAATCAGCGCGCCGCGGCGATCTCGGCCAGGCCGGAAGTGTGTTTCACCCGGCCGTATGGACATCTTGGTCCGTCTGGTCCGCTCCCCCGGAGAAGGCCCACATGCCGGTGAGCCGCCCTCCGTACAGTGCGCCACCGTGGCGGTTCGATTGGGGAGCACAAACCATGAAGAGACTTGAATTCGGTGTGAACGCATGCTTTGTGCGACACGGCCGGGTGGGTGGCGCTGAGCAGGCAACCGTCAATCTTCTTCAGGGGTTGCGTTCCGAAGCCGCCACAGATGAGCGCTGGGTCGTCTACGACCGCGAGCCGCTTGTCACACGAGGGCCGCTCGCCCCGGTCCGTGAACGCACACTGCGCGATGTCGCTTCGGTGAACCGCATGGTGTACGAGCCGGTCGCGCTTTCCCTGAGGCGTCAGCCGTCCGTCTGGCTCCACCTCAGCTACGTCACCCCCATCGGGCTGCGCGCGCCGTCGGTGACGGTCGTTCATGACCTTCAGTACAAGTACTTTCCCGAGAACGTCCCCACGCTGAAACGAGCTTGGCTGATCCGAGCCCATGCCATGACCGCGCGTCGCGCACAGGCGATCGTCGCCATCTCACAATTCACCGCCCGGGACCTGTACCGGTTGCACGGCTCGACCGTCGACGGAAAGGTCGAAGTCATTCCGAACGCGGTTTCCTTCGACCGCCTCATCGCGGCGGCACCGGAAGAACTACCGCCCCATCTCGTGCCCAGGAGACCATTCCTGCTCGCGGTCGCCGCGCACTACCGGCACAAGAATCTCAAGACACTGATCGCTGCGTACGAGTTGATCGCGAAGCGGCATGAAGTGGATCTCGTACTCGTCGGCCAGCGCCTCGAACAACTCAGCGGTCATTTCCGTGCTCCCAGCATCGAGTCCGAAGAGGCACGCCCCGGCGTCCGTTTCACGGGCTTCGTTCCCGACGCCGTCCTTGGCGCCCTCTACCGCTCCGCGAGCGTCTTTGTGTTCCCTTCCCTGTTCGAAGGCTTCGGCCTGCCCATCGTCGAAGCCCTCGGGCTGAGGGTTCCCACCGTCACCACCCGCTGCGGATCGATTCCCGAGATCGGAGCCGACCATCCGCTCTACGTCAACGATCCTCGCTCTCCTGAGGAGTTGGCCGAGGCGGTCGAAGCCGCACTCGACAAACCCGACATCGCGCGTCCCGACGAAGCAGCCGCGGAAAAGCTCAGAGCCGTCTACTCGCCTTCGGCAGTCGCGGCCAGATACGCGGACCTCCTGCGACGCGTAGCCGGTCAGTGAGCGGCAGGCAGGCCTTCACCGCTCAGCCGGCTCAGCGCCTGCATGGCCTCGCGCTCGATGCGGGAGAGGTCGCACAGGACGGTACCTGCCTGTTCGAGGTACTGCGCATCTGCTGATTCGCCGGCCTTTGTGATCAGTGCCGCGGCTTCCGTCCAGAGGACGGCCGCCTCCGTGTACAGCCTGTGACCGGTGCGCAGGTGGCCGCTGTCGAGCAGTTGGCCGCATTCGGCGAGGAAGTCGCGGTAGAGGTTGCGAAACAAGGCGCCGCCGGTGCCGGCCTTCTCCATCATGAGGGCGGCGTGCGGCAGGTCCCGTTGCGGGTTGTCGGTGCGCTGGAGCCAGGTGCGTACCCGCTCCCCCGCCTTCTCGATGCCGCGGTGGCCCAGGTTGGCGATCGGCGGGTTGAGGAAGGCGTCGGCGCAGGCGGTGATGGCGGGAATGATCCGGCCCGGCACGGAGGGGAGGTTCGTCGGAGCGGTGAGGGTGAAGGACCGGTTCCTGGCGGTCATCGGGCCGCGCGCGGCCCTGGCCTCGGCGAGGCCGGCCAGGCTGGTGGACACCGCTCCGCCCTGCTGCTCGGTGTCCACCAGGTGGGCGTCGCGGTCGTCGTAGCCGTACATGGCGACGACATGACCGCCGAAGTGCACCTTCGACGTGAAGTAGTCCAGGTAGTAGCTGTCGAGTTGCAGTCCGACGGGATGGCCCGCGTCGATGGGGGCCACCACGTTCTCCCATGCAATGCGGGGCGAAGTGGTCTCCTGGACCAGGAGCTCCAGGTCGAGCCCGCCGGCCAGGTTTCTCGTGAGGTCGAACGGCTTGACCCGTCCGCCGAGGAAGGGAAAGCCCATCTTCCTGCTGTCCCAGTAGATGAAGGACAGACCCGAGCCGAGGCCGAAGAGCATGGGCTCGGACAGATCGAGTCCTTGGTGCCGCAGCAGCACCCCCAGAGCCGTCGTCTCGCAGTGCTGCGTACCGCGGGCGTCGATGTCTGTCACCGTGGTCATGCCGTGTGCTCCTGGACGGGGATGATCAGCCGGGTCATCAGTTCTTCCTGCGGTGCCTCTGCCGGTCCGACGAGATAGGCCTCGCGCACGGGCTCCTGCGGGCGCAGTCCGCGCTCGTGGACGGCGGCGAAGAGAGCGTTGTAGGCCAGGCGCAGTTGGCTGTAGGGCCCGATGTGCACGGTCTCGGCGACAAGTCCGCCGGGCAGCGTCTCCAACTCCAGGTCCGGTGTTCCCTCCCCCGGCGGCATCTGCGTTCCGACGGCGATCCGCATCCGCTCGTCCAGGTCCAGCGGGTACAGCCCCCACAACGGCGGTTCCCACGCGATGTCCGCCTTGCCGAGCGCGGACAGCAGCCGGCCCACGCATTCCTCGACCTGCGCCCCGATCTCCGCGGGGGTGCAGACCGCTCGCACCACTGCCAGCCGTCGCTCCGGCTCCCTGCTCAGCGTCACCTCGTAGCCGGGCAGACCGCCCTCGGCCAGCCGCTCCAGCAGCTCCATTCGTGCCCGGTCCCTGCTGATCCGTTCGGCCAGCCGGTCCCGCTCGGCGCGCAGGATCCGTGCCCGGTGCTCCGGCTCGGCGGCCAGCGCCTGGGCGATCACCGCCAGGGGAAGGTCCATCTCGCGGAGCAGGGCGATGGTCAGGGCGTCGCGGGCCTGTTCAGGTGCGTAGTAGCGGTAGCCGGAGCCGGCGTCCACGCGGGCCGGGGCCAGCAGGCCCATCTCGTCGTAGTGCCGTAGCTGCTTGACGCTGAGCCGGCACAGGCGGGCGAAGCGCCCGATGGTGAGAAGTTCGTCTTGCACGCCATCATGCTGGACCGTCCCACAGTGGGAGAGTCCAGCACTGTCAGCGGGCGTGCGGTGTCATGCGGACCCACAGGTGCCATCCCAGTGCCTTCCCGCTGCCGAGGCCGTGCACGGGCAGTGGTGGGGCATGCAGGAAGTGCTTCTCGGCGTGGCGGACGTCGAAGTCCGGGAAGTCCCGTCGGACCCGTCGGACGTCGTAGACCTGTGAGTACGGGTTGTGCGGCCCGTCGGTGTTGCTGTGGATGAAGGTCCGCATGCGCAGATACCGCGCGAGCCCGAGCCTGCGGGCGTTGTCCAGGTGGGCGCCGATGAGCCCCTTGGGGTGGGGCAGCGCGCCCAGCCGTGCCACGGGGTGCGCCGCCAGGAGGACCATCCGCCGCAACAGCCCGATGGAGACGAGGTAGTTGAGGGACCAGCGGGCGTACAGCATGACCACCAGTTCCCCGCCGGGCTTCAGGACGCGATGGATCTCCTGCTGGGCCCGGTGGATGTCGGGGACGTGGTGGAGCACCCCGTGGCTGAACACCACGTCGAAGGACCGGTCGGGGAACGGCAGGTCCAAAACGCTGGCCCGGTGCAGTCCCTCGTACGGCAGTTCGCGCAGGGCGAGGCGGGTGCCGGTTCTTCCGACCGCCGTCTCGGTCAGATCGACTCCCGTCCACCGTGCGCCTCGGCGGATCAACTGCTCGGCCTCGGAGCCCTGTCCGAGACCGATCTCCAGAAGGCGCCGGCCGGAGACACCCAGCCTGTCCAGACATCCCGGGATGTGCGGTTCGAGCAGGTACTTGGCGGCGTCGTAGCGCGAGAAGAACTCCTCGTAGTCCTGCCGCTCGTCGCCGCCCGGTGCTCCGAAGATGTTGTCTCCGCACGGGTGGTCGGACCAGAACTCCTTGATGTCCGGCTCAATCACGGATTCTCCTGCCGTTTCGCATGCGCATACGGGGGTCACTGGGTGCCGTCGGCCGGCTGCCTGCCGCTCGTCGGCGTCGTCGAGGGGTGTGGCCGCCACTGGGCCGGCAGGTCCTCCGCGGCCAGGGCGGCCGTGGTCCCGGTGAAGTCAGCCGGGCTGTCGCACAGGCCGAACCAGTGGCCGAGGGCCTGCAGGGTGCGGTCCGCCGCGAGGCCGTCGCCGTAGGGGTTCACGGCCTGCGCCATCTCCGTGTACGCCGTGGGGTCCTGGAGCAGCCGGGTCACAGCGGTGACGATGCGCTCGGTGTCGGTGCCGACGAGGGCCACGGTGCCCGCGGCCACCCCTTCGGGGCGCTCGGTGGTCTCGCGCATCACGAGGACCGGTTTGCCGAGGCTCGGTCCCTCCTCCTGGACGCCGCCGCTGTCGGTGAGGATGAGGTGCGAGCGGTTCATCAGGTGGGCGAAGCCCTCGTAGTCCAGCGGCTCGACGACCCTGACGTTCTCCAGCCCCTCGACCTTGGGCGCGATGGCGGCCCGTACGGCGGGGTTGCGGTGGATGGGGAAGACCACCAGCAGGTCGGGGTGGGCCGTGGCCAGCCGGGCGAGGGCGTCGCCGATGGACCGCATGCCCCTGCCCCAGGACTCACGGCGGTGTGCCGTGACCAGGAGGACGCGTCGGGGGTCCGTCTCCAGGTGGCGCAGGGTGGGGTCGCAGAGCCGGCCGGCCGTGCGGTCCAGGGTGGTGAGCAGGGCGTCGATGACCGTGTTGCCGGTGACCACGACCGAGCGCTGATCGACGCCCTCGCGCAGCAGGTTGTGCCGTGCGCCGCCGGTCGGCGCCAGATGCAGGTCCGCCAGCCGGGTGGTGAGGCGGCGGTTCATCTCCTCGGGGTAGGGCGAGTACGTACTGCGCGTGCGCAGGCCCGCCTCCAGATGGACGACGGGGATCTTCTGGTAGAAGGCGGCCATCGCCCCGGCGAGCGTGGTGGTGGTGTCCCCCTGGACCAGCACCGCGTCCGGCTGCTCCTTGTCGAGCACGGGCTGGAGCCGTTCCAGCGTGCGGGTGGTGATGTCGGTCAGGGTCTGCCCGGCGCTGAGGATGTCCAGGTCGTGGTCGGGTTGGATGCCGAAGAGCCGGTTCACCTGGTCGAGCATGGACCGGTGCTGCCCGGTGACGGCGACCAGCGGCTCGAAGTGGGCGGATGCGCACAGGGCTTCGACGACGGGAGCCATCTTGATCGCCTCGGGGCGGGTGCCGTAGACGGCCATGATCCGCTTCATGTCTCGTCTCCGGCTCGGGGGTCGCCGCACTGGTGCATGCGCACCTGGCTATCGCGCGGTGCGGCGGGCACCGTGCAGGCAGGCGCGCCGGTCGGCCGGCCGGATGCAGGAAATCGCCCTTTCAGGTCGTTCTGACTTCTCCCCGCGTGGTGTCCGCCCGGCGCGGAGTGCACGTGGCCCATTCGAGTTGCGATATCGGCGGTTTGCGCATATTGCGGTCGTCCGGGCCCGGACGGCACTTAGCGTGACGAACATGTCCACTGTCAGGCGGAGGCTGTGACTCCACCCACGCGTAAACGCGCGGGCTTCCTGTGTCGGTGGCTAGGCCACGTCGCAGAGGACCAGCCCGGCCCTGTTGAAGACGTTCGTCGCGCCGACGTGGTCCGCGTTCGCGGTGAATCCGCACGTCGTGCACTTGAAGTCGGCTTGGGTGACGCGGTTCTCCTTCGCAACGTGCCCGCAGTCGGGACACGTGCGGGAGGTGTTGCGCGCGTCCACGGGGATCGTGAGGCGACCGGCACTCTCAGCCTTGTTCGCCAGGATCCCGAGGAACTGCGCCCAACCCGCGTCGAGGATGCTTCGGTTGAGTCCGGCCTTCGCTGCAGCACCGTTCGGCAGGAAGCCGCCGGGAGTGTCCGGGTCGGCCTTGGGTGCGGGCGACTTGGTCATGCCCGCCGTGTTGAGCCGCTCGTGCGCGATGACGTCGTGGTCGCAAACCAGCGCGCGGGCGGTCTTGTGGTGGAAGTCGAGACGCTGTCGCCGGATTCTGGCGTACAGTTTCGCGACCTTCCGGGCCGCGGCGCGGTGACGCTTGGTGCGCTGCCGGGTCCGCTTCGGGAACGTCGCAAGGTACCGCTGTGCCTCGGCCAGCTCGTCGGCCATGGCTTCCAGGAAGCGCGGATTCGCGACGTGCCCGCCGTCCGACGTGGTCAGGAAGTGGGCAACACCCATGTCGATACCGACGAGCGCGCCGGTGGGCGCAAGGAGTTCGGCGGGAACGGCATCGCACGCCAGGACCACGTACCAGCGCCTGCCTTCGCGCTTGACGCTGATCGTCTTCACCCGCCCCTTGACGGGCCGGTGCTGGTGCACGCGGACGTGTCCTACACCTTGCAGGCGTACGCGGGTCTGCGCGTCGTGCGGGGTGGAATCCCAGCGGCAGCCGTCGCCATCCTTCGGGAACGTGACGGTGTCGAAGTGGCCGACGCCTTTGAAGCGCGGGTGGCCCGGCGTCTGCCCGGCCATGACCCGGCGGAAGAACGCCTGGAACGCCTTGTCCAAGCGGCGCAGCGTGGCCTGCTGGGAGGAGAACGACCAGCGGCCCTGACGCTCGGGGTCGAAGGCGCGGATGTCCGTGAGCTGGGCGGACTGGTTGCCGTATCGGACGGTGGTCTTGGAGGCGTGTCGGTAGGCGTCCCGGCGTTCTTGCAAAGCGCCGTTGTAGAGCGAGCGATGGTCGGCCAGCATCTCGCGCAGCGCGGCCACCTGACGGGCCGTGGGGCGCAGGAGGAACTTGTAGGCGCGGATCACCGCTCGCGCCTTTGCTCGGTGCGGAGTCCTTCGGCGAGGAGTACGCAGGCAGCGGCATTGATCGAGATGCCTACGCGCTCGGCGTATGCCTCGATCCGCCGCTTCAAGTCCGGTGAGACGCGCAGGTTCAGCGACTCCCGGCGATCACCTCTCGCCACAACCAAGATGCTACCACTTCGCGATGTGTCGCGGCCCCGTGCACACAGCCGGGGCCAGAGCAGCACTGAGAAGCAATTCCCCCACCGGCCAAAGCCGGTGGTCCCCTTGCTAGGAGATTCGATGGACCGGCCGAACCGTATGAGCGAGACAGCACCGGTTCCTCTCTGCGGGCTTCCGGTGCACGCGCTCACCCTGGCGGAAAGTGTCGCCGCGGCCGAGAAGCTGATCGCCGATGGGCGACCTCACCAACATGTCTCGGTGAATGCGGCGAAGGTCGTCAGGGCCCGGCGGGATCCCGAATTGGCGCGCATCATCCGTTCCTGCTCGCTCGTCAACGCCGACGGGCAGGCCGTCGTGTGGGCGGGCCGGGTGCTCGGGCAGCCGCTTCCCGAACGGGTCACCGGCATCGATCTCATGCTGGCGCTGTGGGACCGCGCGGCGCGTGAGCGCTACCGGGTCTTCCTGCTCGGCGCCGAGCCCGCGGTGGTGCGCCAGGTGGCGGCCATCGCCACGCGCCGGGGAGTGGACGTGGTCGGATACCGCGACGGCTACTGGTCGCGCGAGCAGGAGCCGGAGGTGGTCGCAGCCGTCCGCGAAGCCCGCCCCGACCTCCTCTTCCTCGCGGTGCCGACGCCGCGCAAGGAGTACTTCCTCGCCGGGCATCTGGACGACCTGAACTGCGGTCTGGCGGTGGGCGTCGGCGGGTCCTTCGACGTGGTGGCCGGGCTCAGGGCGCGTGCGCCCCGGTGGATGCGCGGCGCCGGCCTGGAGTGGGCCTTCCGGCTCCTGCAGGAGCCCCGGCGGCTGTTCGCCCGCTATCTCGTGGGCAACACCGCGTTCGTCCTGCTGGTCCTGCGCGAGGCCCTGGCACAACGCCGGCCACGCGGATAGTGCCGCCCGAGACGAAGTGTCGTACCCCTGAAAGGAACGCGCGTGTTCAGCACTGTCTCCGTCGTAGGGCTCGGATACATCGGGCTGCCGACCGCTGCCGCACTGGCCACCAAGGGAGTGGACGTCATCGGTGTGGACGTCAACCGGGCCACGGTCGACCTGATCAACGCCGGGCAGGCGCCCTTCGTGGAACCGGACCTGGCCGTCGCGGTGAGCGGTGCGGTGGCGATGGGACGGCTGCGCGCCGCCACCGAGGCCGAACCCGCCGACGCGTTCATCATCGCCGTACCCACTCCCGTGGGCGAGGACCGCGAACCGGATCTGTCGTATGTGCGGGACGCGGCGGCTTCGGTGGCCGAGGTGCTCAGGCCCGGCGCGCTGGTGGTGCTGGAGTCGACGTCGCCGCCGGGAACGACGCTGCGGCTCTCACAGTGGCTGGCCGAGCGGCGGCCGGACCTGACCTTCCCGCACACCGCGGGAGCGGCCGCGGACGTGCATGTCGCGCACTGCCCCGAGCGTGTCCTGCCGGGCCGGATCATGATCGAGATCGTCACCAACGACCGGCTGATCGGCGGGGTGAGCGAATGCTGCGGCACGCGGGCGAAGAAGCTGTACGAGCTGTTCACCCAGGGGCAGTGCCATGTCACGGACACCACCACCGCCGAGCTGGCCAAGCTGAGCGAGAACGCGTTCCGCGACGTCAACATCGCCTTCGCCAACGAGCTTTCGATGATCTGCGACAGGCTGGGCATCGACACCGGCGAGGTGATCGCGCTCGCCAACCGGCACCCGAGGGTGAACATCCTCCAGCCGGGCCCCGGGGTCGGGGGACACTGCATCGCCGTCGATCCGTGGTTCATCGTCAGCGCGGCCGGTGAGCAGGCGCGGCTGATCAGGACCGCCCGGCAGGTCAACGACGCCAAGCCCGCGCATGTGATCGCGGAGGTGTCGAAGACCGCGGCGCGTTTCAAGGACCCGGTCATCGCCTGCCTGGGACTGTCGTTCAAGGCCAACGTGGACGATCTGCGGGAGAGTCCCGCGCTGCACATCACGGCGGAACTCGCCCGGCAGGCAGTGGGCCGTCTGCTGGTGGTCGAGCCGCACATCACCGAGCTGCCGTCCGTCCTTGCGGACACCGGGCAGGCGAAGCTCGTGGACCTCGAAGCGGCCCTGTACGAGTCGGACCTGATCGCCCTGCTCGTCGACCACGACGCCTTCCGCGGGGTCAAGCGGACGATGCTGCGCGGGAAGGTCGTCTTCGACACGCGCGGTCTCTGGCGCTGACGTCAACCGGGGAACTCCCATTTCACCTGCTACTGCTCCCTCCAGTCTTCCGAAAGGCAATTGACGTGAAGGCAGTACTGCTGTCGGCCCGGGACGGTTCGATCAGTGTGGGAGAGATGCCGCCCCCGGTGGTGCAGTGGGGCACGGTGCTGATCCGCAACACCTACTCGCTGATCAGCGCGGGCACCGAGCGGGCGACCGTGGAGACGGGGGCCAGCAGCCTCCTGGGCAAGGCGCGACAACGTCCCGACCAGGTGCGGCAGGTCCTCAACACGGCCCGGCAGCTGGGTGTCGTGGAGACCTATCGGATGGTCCAGGACCGGCTCGACCGGCCCATGACGCTCGGGTACTCCTGCGCCGGGGTGGTGGTCTCGGTCGGGGAGGGCGTCGACGACCTCGCCCCCGGCATGCGCGTGGCCGCGGGCGGAGCCGGTTACGCCTCCCACGCCGAGCTCGTGACCGTGCCCCGCAACCTCGTCGTACCCGTACCGGACGGGGTGGAGGACCAGTGGGCCGCGTTCGCCACCGTGGGCGCCATCGCGCTCCAGGGAATCCACCAGGCCGAGGCGCCCGCGGGCTCCCGTGTCGCGGTGATCGGCCTCGGCCTGGTGGGGCAGCTCACCCTGCGGATCCTGCGGGCCTACGGGTACGACGCCGTCGGCATCGACCAGGACCCGGCGGCCGTCGACGCGGCGCGTGCGGCCGGGTTCGTCGCCCACCCCCGCCAGACGGAGGACCTCCCCGGGACCGTCGCACGGCACTGGGGCGGCGCGCGGGCGGACGCGGTGCTGGTGACCGCGGCGACGTCGAGCACGGATCCGGTCGAGCTGGCCGGGAGCCTGGCGCGGGACCGGGCGACCGTGGTCGTCGTGGGCGACGTCAAGGTGGCCCCGCCCCGGTCTTCGTACTACCACAAGGAACTGACGATCCGTTACTCGCGCTCGTACGGTCCGGGCCGCTACGACCCGCGCTACGAGGAGGCCGGCCAGCAGTACCCGGAGGGCTATGTGCCCTGGACCGAACGCCGCCATCTGGCCGAGGTCCTCAGGCTGGTGCCGAGCCTGGACCTGGAGAGCTTCGACCCCCGTGTCTTCGCCGTCGAGGACGCCGCCGAGGCGTACCGCGTGCTGAACACGGAACGGCCGCGCCGCCGCCCCGCCCTGCTGCTGCGCTATCCCGGCACCGCGAAGGTGAGCGAGCCGCCGCGGCCCCGGGGCGAGGCCGCCACCTGGTCACCGCCCGCCGGGAGAGCGAGGATCGCCGCGATCGGGGCCGGGAACTTCGCCACCAAGATGCTGTTCCCGCAGCTGCACCGGGAACCGGGCGTCGCCTTCTCCTGGGTGGCGAGCGCGCGCGGCCTGTCGGCCGTCCAGCAGAGCAGGCGCTGGGGATTCGGCGAGGTCGCCGAGAGCGCCGAGCACGGGCTCGCCTCGGGCGACGCCGACTGCGTCATGGTGCTGTCCCGCCACGACAGCCACGGTCGCTACGCGGCCGAGGTGCTGAGCCGCGGGATCGCCCTGTACTGCGAGAAGCCCGTGGGCCTCACCGAGCAGGAGCTGGAGGAGGTGGCGGCCGCCTGGTCCCGGTCCGGCGCCCCGGCGCTCGCCGGTTTCAACCGCCGGTTCGCCCCGGCCGTACGGGAGTTGCGGGCGGCCCTGCCCGCGGGGGCGCCTCTCCAGGTCGTCCACCGGGTCTTCGCCGGCCTGCTGCCCGAGGACCACTGGTACTTCGACCACCGGCAGGGCGGCCGGCTGCTCGGGGAGGTCTGCCACTTCATCGACACCGCGAACTTCCTCGTACCGGGCAGGCCGGTGAGCGTGACCGCGACGGGTGTGGACGGCAGGGACCCGGCGTCGGCCCAGAGCGTCACCCTGCAGATCACCTACTCGGACTCCTCGACCGCCTCCATCGTGTACGGCGGACTCACCCCGCCCGGGGCGCCCAAGGAGCTCATCGAGGTGGCCTGCGACGGTGTCGCCGCCAGGATCGAGGACTTCGGGTCCCTGAAACTGTGGAAGCGGGGCAAGAAGTCGGAGTCGGTCTACCGCGGGGCGCCGAAGGGGCATGCCGAGGAGATGCGGGCCCTGACCCGGCTGCTGCGGGGCGAGAAAGTCGCCGAGGCGGACTTCCGGCTGGCGCTGTGGAGCTCGCTCGTGGCCTGCCGCGCGGCTGCCGCCCTCGCCGACGGCGGCCAGAGCGGCACCGCGCCGTCCACCCCCGCGCTCGCCGAGGTCCTCGGCTGCGCACGCTCCGGCCCCGGGGCGGGCGGCCCGGTGGGCGCGGTGCCGGAGCAGACCTTCGCCACGCCCGAGGGGGCCGGTACGACGGGAGGTTCCGGCGCATGAGTGCTCCGGGTACGGCACCGAACGCGACGGCGGCGGAGGCCTGATGTGCGGCTTCGTGGTGGTCCTGAACCGCGCCTCGGCCAGGGGCGGCGATCCGTGTACGACGATCGAGCACCGGGGCCCCGACTCGTGCGGGCACCAGGACCTGCGGGGCGCCGACTGGCATGCGTCCCTGCACTTCCGCCGGCTCGCGATCATCGACGTCGGCTCACGCAGCGACCAGCCCTTCGGTAATGCCGAGCGCGGGTTCCTCGTCTACAACGGGGAGATCTACAACGCCCCCGAACTGCGGGAGACGCTGCGCTTGCGAGGCGTCCGGTTCACCACCGACGGCGACACCGAGGTCCTGCACGAGCTGCTGCTCCAGCCGGACGCGGCACAACTGCTGGGGCAGGTCGACGGGATGTTCGCCTTCGTCCAGGTCCTGCCCGACGGGCAGGTGCGGTACGGACGCGACCGGCTGGGCATCAAGCCCCTCTACGTCGCCACGGACACGGCGGGCCGCGTCACCGCCCTGGCCAGTGAGATCGCTCCACTGCGCGCGCTGGGTCTCGCCGAGCACGTCGATCCCGTGGCCGTCGCGCAGGGGGCGATGTTCCTGTGGACGCCTCCCCCGCGCACGGGCTGGCACCGGGTGCACGCGGCGCAGGCCGGCACCGCGCACCACGTCCAGCCGCCCGAGTACGCGCGCCCCCGGCTCGTCTGGCAGGCCGAGGCCCCCGCGCCGGCCGAGGACATCGGCGCGGCGGTGCGTGAGTCGGTACGGCGCCAGGTGAGGGCGGACGTGCCGGTCGGGCTGCTGCTGAGCGGGGGCGTCGACAGCACCTGGCTGGGGGTGGAACTGGGCCGGGCGGGGTTCTCCGGCCCCGTCTTCTCGGCACGTGACGCGTCACCGCGGCAGGACCCGGCGGAACCCTTCGAGGGGGACGCGCCCTACGCCGAGCGGGCCGCCCGCCACCTCGGCGTGCCGCTGCACTGGGTGGACCTCGATGTCGATGTGCTGCGGCAAGTGCCCGAGATGGTACGGGTGATGGAGCTGCCCTTCGGCGACCCGGCGGCCATCGCGCTCATGCGCCTGTCGCGGGCCGCGCGCGCCGAGGCGACCGTGCTGCTGTCCGGGCTCGGTGTGGAGGAGCTGTTCCTGGGCTACGAGCGGTACCAGGCCGTACGGATGCTGCAGCGGATTCCCGCGCCCGGCCGAAGGCTGCTCGGGCGTGCGGCGCGGGGCCCGGTCCCCGGGAGGCTGCGCGAACGGACGGACAAGCTCGGCCGGATGTGCCGGCAGAGTCCCCGCGACTGGGCATGGGGCGGCCAGTCCTACTTCACGGCCGATGAATGGGCACAACTGTCCCCGAAGGTCGAACTGGACGAGGTCACCGCCGCCCACCGCGACATCACCGACCCCCTGCTGGCGGCGGGAGCGAGCCCGTTGCACGCCGTCGCGGAGTGCGACCGGCGTCTGTTCCTGCCGGGCCTCAACCTCCTGTACGGGGACCGCGCGTCCATGCGGGCCAGTGTGGAACTGCGGGTGCCGTTCCTCGGTGAACCCGTCGTAGCCGCGGCGTTCGCCGCCCGCGCGGAGGACCAGCTCCGCACGGGCAACGGCAAGGCGCGGTTCCGGGCCGCCGCGTCGGCCGCGGGGGTTCCCGACTTCGTCACACGCCGTTCGAAGACGGGCTTCGGGGCGCCGGTCCGCTCCCTGCTGCGACGGCACGGACAGCACCTGTGGTCATCGGTACGGCAGTCCGGCGTCTTCGACGAGCTCTTCGACCGGCGGACCGCCGACCGCTTCGTGACCGAGCATGTGTCGGGAGAGCGCGAGCGTGGGCTCGCCGTGTTCGGTCTCTTCTGTACGGCGGTGTGGTGGGAGCAGAACGTCGATGGGGCCGGTGCCGGGGAGGGGCGGGTCGCCGAAGCCCTGCGGGACTACCGGGCGGCCGCGCCCTGACCCCGCCAAGGCGCTGGTCAGGCGCTCCGCGCCGCCTGGAGTGCGGTCAGCGCGTCCAGGAGCGGCGCCAGACTCCACCGCGGCGACCTGCGGACCGGCGCTCCCGTGAGCGCGGCGTGCCGCGCCGGTCCCCCGGCCTGCCCCGCCTGCCTGGCCTGCTCCGGCACGAAGCGGCTGACGGCTGCCAGGACCCGCTCCGCGAACCCGGGGCGCACATAGCCGCGTTCCTCCACCCAGGCCGCCATGCGTACGGCCGTCGCGTCGTTGTTGGGGTCACCGCACATGCGCCCGCGCCGATCCGGCTTCTCGTCCGCGTAATAGCGAGGCACCGGCCCGTCAAACAAGTGGCCGAGGTAGTACCGGACTCCCGAGCCGATCGCCTTGTCGTGATCGAGCCCGAGTCCGCGCGCGGCCGCGTCCAGCCGCTGCAGCACATAGCCGGTGTGGAAGCCGTCCACCCAGCCGAGGCTCGCGGATGTGCCGTACGGCCACGCGCCGTCCGGGCGCTGCCCCGCCACCGTGGCCGACACCGCCGTACGTGCCGCGTCGAGCAGGCGTACGGCGAGCGGGCGGGGCATTCCGTCCAGGTGGGCGAGTCGCGTGGCCAGTGCCGAGCCCATGAGGTTCGCGTTGTGGATGAGCGTGCCGGAGGCCGGCGTGTAGGCGAAGTGCGTGCCGGTGTACAGACCGTCGAGCAGCCCGGCGGCGAGTCTTTCGGCACCGTCGCCGTCCAGGGTCGCGCTGTCGAGGCATCCGTCGGCGCAGAAGGTGGTGGCCACGATGTTCGGCATGGAGGACGGGTAGTACCCCCAGCGGGTCTGCACGTCGAACTCGTAGCTCCACAGCCCCGCATGGCGTCCCCGCAGTTGCCGGGCGGCGGTCCACTGCCCGAGCTCGCGCGCCCTGCCGCGCCAGAGCGGGGAGTCGGCGAGGCGGCTGCACGCGGTCGCGCCGAGACCGCAGGCGGTCGCCGTGCGCAGCGGGCGGATCGCCAGGAAGGGGCGGAGATCGGCCGGGCTTCGCTTCACCGCCTGGAGGAGAACCTGACGCAGGAAGGGGTGAACCGTCAGGCGCGCCAGGGGACTTGTCAGGCCGTCATAGGGATCCGGGCCCGCCCAGCCGCAGTCGTCGAGCAATCGGAAAACGCGCTCGGCACGCCTTTCGAGTTCTTCGGGCGTCATCAGTACGGCGGTGAATTCAGCATCCGTCAGACTGCTGCTGTTCCAAGCGGCCACTGGCTCTCCGGAGGTCCATGCGGCCGGGTCGGTTTTCCCCGCCGAAGTCCGTCAGGCCAGGCTAAGGTCATAACCAGCGCGAAGACGGTGGACGACGCACCTTCCAATGCCAATTCCGGAGTCCGGACGATTCATACGAATTAAGAATCCGTCCGATAAGAACCCCGCCCGTGTTTGCATTTCCTCCCCGGTGACTTTCGGCGTCATGGCCACGGCTCGCCGTGGCCCGCCCTCACCTCCCGCGCACCCACCACCACAGCCACTGCACCAGTGCCGAACCGAGCGCGCCGGCCGCCCCGAGCGCGGCCCGCAGGGCGAAGCGGCGGCACAGCGCGGCCCGTACGCGACGCGGTCGCCGCTCGATCTCGTCATGGGTCGTCATGCGTTTCCTCCAGCTCTGGGGCCGATGTGCGCCCCGTGCCGGCCATCATGACCACGCGCAGGCTCCCGCCGGTCGATCACGGCGTTGCCGTCACCAAGTGGCAGCACCCGCCGAGCGTTGCCGTCTGAGCCGTCAACAGCCGTTCCACTGCGACCGGTTGGGGTAGCCGTGATACTGACCGGATGCACAACGGACAGGCGCCCCAGGGCGGCGATGCGGCCGCGGACAGCTCCGCCCGGCCGGTACGTCTGGCGCCCCTGAAGGAAGACCTGCCGCCGGAGAAACGCGCGCTGGCGGAGGATCTGCGCCACGTCTTCCTCTCCCTCGGTGTCAGCGTCCGGCGCTATGCGGCACGCCGTCATCTGGACGCCAGCTCGGTGACCCGCTACCTCAACGGCGACCGGGTCCCGCCCTGGAGCTTCATCGCCGGTGTCGTGGCCGACCTCGGCGAGACACAGGCCCCGCTGACCGGCGAGGCCGAGGAGGCGCTGCGCGAGCTGCACCGGGCCGCGCTCAGGTCCAACGGCCGCCGCAGCGAGGTGGAACGGCTGCAGGACCGGCTGTCGGAGGCCGACGAGAAGACCCGGCGCCTGCGGATCCAGCAGCGGGCGCTGGAGGAGATGCTGCAGGACCGGGAGACACGGCTGGCGGAGCTGCGGGGCCGGTGCCGCAACCTGGAGATGCGGCTGGAGCAGCAGCACTTCGCGCATCACGCGGAGCTGGAGGTGTGGCGGGAGGAGTACAGCGACCTGCAGGAGGAGGTCCACTGCCTGCGCCAGGTGCTGGCCACCACCCGGACCGAGCTGATCGAGGCCGAGGAACGCTGCCACCGGCTGGAGGCGCGGCTGGAGACGCTGCACGCCGGGGCTGGGGCCGGGGACGGCGACGACGCGGATCGGCCCCGCTCGCTCATGGTGATGCTGGAGGAGGCCGACCGGACGGCGTCCGTGCCCGAACTGGTCCGGGTCGTGGGCGACCTGGAGCTGCACACCCGTAAGGCCACGGCCGGCGAGCTGGTGCGCTCCGTCAGCCGCTCGCGCACCGTGGCGGAGGTGGCGGGCCTGCTGATCGCGCTGCGCCGGGCCGGGTACGACGCCCATGTCCAGACCGCGCTGCCGACCATGGTCACCGGCCGTCCGGTGGCCGACATCGGCGCCCTGGCCCACGCCCTGTACCGGGAAGGCCTGGACGACTACGTCCTGACCCTGCTGCAGGCGTCGGTGGAGTTCCATGTCGGCGCGGACCTGGTGGTGTTCGTACGCGCCCTGGACGCGGCAGGGCTGCACGAGCACGCGGAGAGCCTGCTGGGGGCGGTGGCCGCGGTCCGGCCGGTCGGCGACCTGGTGACGGTCACGGAGTGCCTGGCCCGCGGCGAGCTCAACCCCGCGGTCACCACGGCGATGTCCGTCGCGGCCGCCCGGCGCACCGTGCCCGACCTGGTGGCGCTGAGTCTCGGACTGCGCGAGGCGGACGCGCCCGAGCTGCCCTCGCTGGCCGACGCCCTGCAGTCGGCGGCCGCCAGACAGCGGTCGGCGTCGGACGTGCTCCACTTCGTGGACTCGCTGAAGCTGTCCGGCCTGGGCCGGGACGCCGACACGGTCTTCGAGAGCACCCAGCGGCGTGGCGTGGGGCATCTGATCGCGCTCGTCTACGTCCTGTTGCAGGCTCACCGCTACGACGACGCCTGGTCGGTCGTGGTCCACGCCTCCAAGACGCGGCCGGTGGACGATCTGGCCGCCCTGATCAGCGACTTCTACGGGGCCGGACGCCGCCAGTACGCGGCGGAGCTGCTGATCGTGGCCGTACGGACCAGATCGGCGGCCCAGGTACGGGCCCTGCTCGGTGCGCTGGACCAGACGTTCCCCGGTGCGGGCGGCGTGGTGCGCACCGCGGCCCGCACCGGCACGCCACCGGCCGTGGCCGCGCTGCTGACCTGCATGGAGCGCTGCGAGCTGCACGATCATGCCGAGGCCATCTTCCAGCACGCCCTGAACGACATCGAGCCGCGGCTGCTGGGCGAGTTCCTCGACGCCCTGGTCCGGGCCGGCTCCGGCTACGCCGGCCCCACCGCCCTGGCCGAGCGCGCCCGGACCGCGGCGGTGCCCAAGGTGGCCCGTCTGCTGCTGGCCCTGGAGTCGGTCGGGATGCACCGGCACCTCGAAGCCGTGGTGGAGGTGCAGTGCCGTAGTGGCATGGTGGCGAACTTCCCTCCGCTGGTGATGGACGTCGAATCCCTCGACAGCCGGCGCGACCCGGTGGCCTGGCCCGTCGTGGAGCGGATCCTCGACCGGGTGGTGGACGTGCGCTCCCCCGCCGACCAGGCCGCTCTGGCCAGCGCGTTCGAGGCGACCGGCCGGACCCGGTACGCCGAGCATCTGGTCGCCCGCGCCTCCGGCTTCCACGGGCGGCGCTTCCGGGACGAGCTGAAGAAGGAACGCGCACGCTACGAACGCCGTGGCGTCTCCCGCGCCCTGTGGCTGCCCGCCCCGGACGTCCGCGAGGACCAGCCGGCACAGCCGACGCCGTAGCACGTGCCCCTTTCCCCTCGCCTTTGACGGTCCAGCCGTTCAGGGCGTCCAGGCCCTGAAGCCGTACGGCGGGTACTGCCGCGTCAGCCGATCCGCCTGGGCCAGCAGCCCGCGCCGCTTGCGCACGCGCGACCACGTGAGCCATACGACGGCCGTGTCCAGCAGCAGGGCGAAGCACAGCGGCACGATCAGGGCGCCCTTCCCGGTGCTGATCAGCTGCGCCGCCATGCCGATCGCCCCGAGGAAGATGACCACCGCGGCCGGAACGAGTTTGAGCAGGTTCATCTCGTTCCTGACCAGCTCGGCGTGGTTGCGGGCGGCGCGGGCGCTGGCCCCGTGGAAGGCGGGGTGCTGCGCGGCCACCTCGAAGGGCGTGCCCGGTGCCAGGGCCTCCTGTCGCACTGCCGCCTCCGGATCCGGCACGAACACCCGGCGCCGTACGGCTTTGCTGCCCCGCGTCTGCAGATGACGGTATCCGTAGGCGGTGGCCAGCTGGATCGCCTGGTCCGGCAGCAACTGCGTAGTCTTGATCACCACTTGCGGCCGGCCGTCGAAGAGGTGCGCGAAAGCACCGGGCCTCAGCCGACGGGCCTCAGCCATCCGCTCCGCGAACGTCCCCCGCACCTCGCTGACCACGACACCGCTCCCCACTCGCCGACACCGGCACATCCATGATCATGTACGCGTCGTACGGTACCGCGGCCCGGCCGGCGCGGTCAGCGAGGGTCCGTCAGGCCGGTTTCTCCGTGGATGAGGCCGGCTTGTCCGTTGCGGTGGGGGCTTGCTCGAAGACGACCAGGTGCCAGTCGCCCTTCTCCCGCATCACGGTGAGCGTGTCCCGCATGGTCTTCCCGCCCTTGTCCGTGGCCTCGACGCGGGCGGAGCCGACGTCCGGGCTGATGTCGTACTCGATCCGGACGTTCTTGACGGTCCACCCGCGGCCACCCTTGTCGGCGAGGATCTGCGCCGCTTCGTGCCGCGACCACGGTCTGTCCGGTACGCCACCGATCGCGATCAGTGCCTCGGCGCTGCGCTTGTTGAGCGCGTCGACATACGCCTCGACAGCCTCGCGTGCGCCGTTGGACGGGGACCGGCCGGAAGACGGTGGACTGGCCGTGTCACTGTTGCCGGACGAGCATGCGGGCAGGGCGAACACGATGGGCAGAGCGGCCATCGCGGCGAGGAGTCGTCGGCGTTCCATGGTGCTAGGAGTGGAAGGACCCGAACTTCACGTCCTTGGTGCAGACGTTGAAGATGCCGGCCGAGCCGTTCGCCTTGGTCACCTTGACGGTGCGGGCGATGTCCTTCGGGAGGGCGATCTCCACCTTGGAGGCCTGTACGGCGCAGACCTCGCGGGCGGACTGGCTGCCCTCGAAGTTGAGGTCCGTGTAGAGGACTTCGGCGGAGGCGGAGGCACCGCCCGCGATGTCGACGGCGTCGGTGCCGGCGGCCGAGTTGTCGGTCTCGATGGGTGCGGCCTTGCCCTGGTCGTCCTTGGCGGTCAGGGTGCTCGCGCCCACGAGGGTGCAGGTGCTGCCCGAGGTGTTGGTGACCTTGACGGTGGCGGCCGCCGGCTCCGACTCGCTGGCGTGCGAGGCCGAGGCGATGAACTGGACGGTGGTCGTCTTGGTGGTGCACGCGCCGACGGCACCGCCGCCGGAGCCGGTCCCCTTGCCGGCCGCGGTCGCCGACGCCTTGGCGCCGCCCGCCTTGCCCGTGGACGTGCCCCCGGTGCCGGAGCCCGTCGAGCCCGTCGATGTCGACGACGCCGTGGCGCTCGGGCTTGAGCTGTCCTTGGCCTTGGCGTCGTCATTGCCCGAGTTGCAGGCCGTGAGGCTGAGGCCGGCGACGAATACGGCGGCCGTGGCGAGGGTGGCGGTACGCAGACGCATGAGTGGTTGTCCCCTGGGTCAGTCCGGCACGGTGCCGGTGGTCTTCGACGTGAGTAGTCCACGTCCGACACCCCACCTGCGGTTGCGCTGACGGTCTGTCACCCGCCTGTGAAACAACTCACCGGTAACTTCAAACAACCAAGGTGTGCCGGGCGGCATCTGACAAGCAATCGCCTTCCGGAACGCCGGTGCCCCGGCACGCCCGCTGTGGGGCGGCCGGGGCGGCGGTGGAGCAATGGGGCGGTGGGAGCGTCAGCCGTTCTCGCCGGGAACCTGCTTCATTCCGTCCACGATCGCGCGCTTGACGATGGCGCTGGTGTACATGACGGTGCCGGGCTTCATCAGGCCGCCGTCCTCGTTGGTCGCCTTCACCTGGACCTCGCGCTTGCCGAGGAAGACATGGGTCTTCTTGTCGAAGATCCACTCCTCGCGGGTGCCGCCGGTCTCGTCCAGCCGGGCCACCGCCACGCCGGGGCGGCCGAGTGCGTCCTTCACCTCCGGCACGACGACGACTCCGGGAATCTTCGCGGCGGCCTTGAACAGCGCCGAGTAGAGCTCGGCAGGCGGGTAGGACTCGCCCAGCAGGTCACCGATCGTGGTGAACGCCTGCTGGTCGAGGCTGTTTCCGTGCCCCTCGGACGCCTTGTAGATCATGGCCAGCAGCTTGTCGGGGTCCGTGGTGAGCTTGGTCAGGTAGTCGTACGACGGGGCGTTGAGCGTGGCCTGTGGAGTGTTGCCCAGCTCGTCGGGCAGGCTCAGCGTCTCGCCCGCGGGGTCGTCGTTGGAGGCGGGGTCGATCAGCCAGCCCTTGGTGCCGTCCGCGGACTCCCACATCTGGCGCTTGTGCAGCACATGGCTGGCCAGGGAGACCTTGTCGCCGTCGTATCGCGGATAGGTATCGGCGCTCTTCGACTCGATGTAGACGTACTGTCCCGGCTTGAGGCCAGGGGTACGGACCTCGGCCGCCGCCAGCGAGATCTGGTCCAGCAACTGCGGGACGCCCTTGGTGGTCGGGGTGCCGAGCTGGGTGGTGAGGGCCGGGCCGCCGGCGACGCCGCCCGTCCTGACACCGTCGGCGTCGTTCATCACCGACACGGCGACCACCGCGCCCGCCAGGACGCAGGCCAGGGCGGGAAGCGTGATCGCCGGGCGCGGCAGACGGAACCGGCCCGTCTTCGGGCGGGCTCCCGGCGCGGTGGCCAGCGCCGTCGTCGTCGTGCGCTCCTGCCGCCGGTCGTCCTGCTGAATGTCCTGCTGAATGCGAGCCATCAGACGCTCCTTGTGGAACTGGTGACGGCCCGTCGGCAGGTCGCGCACCGTCGAAGGCAGGAGAGATGCGCTCTCTTCCCACTCGGCCGGGCTCTGCCGGGACGGGGTCGCTTTCATCGGTTTCCTTCCGATACGGGCCGGATCGCGTGGTTACGTTCTCCTCTTGTCTGGCGATCCAGCGGACCGAGTTCCCGTTTTCCGCGCACGAGTTCGGCGGGCGGTCCCGCCAACTCGGCTTCGGTGAGGCGGCGCAGCTTCACGCGGGCCCGGGAGAGGCGGGAGCGGACCGTGCCGACCGGAATCCCGAGCGCCTCGGCCGCCGCCGTGTACTCCAGCCCCTCCCACAGACACAGCGCCAGGACCTCGCGTTCCGGTCTGCGCAGCAGGGCGAGTGCGCGGAGCGCGGCGGCGATACGCCGGCGGTCGTCGAGCCGGCCCGCGACCTCGTCGGCGTGGTCGGGCAGGGCGGTCTCGGCCTCGGCGGCGGAGATGGCCGCCGCCCGGTAGCGCCGGTTGCTCCGGTAGTGGCCGCGGGCGACGTTGGTCGCGACGCCGAGCAGCCAGGGCCGCAGGGAGCCGCCCCCGGCCTCGACCCGGTCGCGCAGCCGCCAGACCTCCATGAAGGTCTCCGCCATCACGTCCTCGGCCGCCGCCCAGTCGGCGGTCAGCCGGAACGCATGGTTGTAGACCGCCCGGGCGTAGCTGTCGAAC
Source organism: Streptomyces sp. NPDC025638 (assembly GCF_055558775.1). Classification (NCBI taxonomy): domain Bacteria; kingdom Bacillati; phylum Actinomycetota; class Actinomycetes; order Kitasatosporales; family Streptomycetaceae; genus Streptomyces; species Streptomyces sp. NPDC025638. The sequence goes on from NZ_JBVHLX010000020.1 coordinate 152,326, forward strand.
AGTTCGGCGAAGGCGCTCGGATCCCCGGCCCGTACCCGGGTACGCATATGAGTGCTCACCCCCCTTAACTGCTGGGGCGAGCACCCCTGGTTCCCGTGACTCACGTCACACCGGACTCCAGGAGCTCGCGCCGCCCCAGTGGCCGCCTCAGCCTGAAAAATGGCAAAAATAAAACGCCGAGCGGAACTCGGCGACATAACGAGAGAGGATATTCCAGAGGAAATTCTCTATCCTCTACCAACCCTTCTTCTGCGACACATCCAGAATTACACTTTCCCTCTTCAGGGTGAATTGATTGTCAATGATTACCACAGGCGAGTCGACTCGCACATTCACAGTAACCGGACCAGCGGACGAAAAGAGTCCCACAAGAATGGCAAGCAGTGTTCCAATCAACCCCACCCATGCCGTCACCGAGTTCACCCGCGCCACTCGCTCAGCGGCCCCTCCAGCTCGTCTCTGCAGGTCAAAGCGCTTCTTCTTCACTTCATCACGTTCCAATCAGATTCCTATTCTGGGCATAAATAAACCCGGGTCGGAGCCTTCCGCTCACCCGGGCACAGGTTGCCAGGACTATGCGCACATGGCGCTTTGTTTCCTCGTTGTTCGTGGTCCCATCCTATCATTTCCGCGCCGAAACAGCAACGCGACGAACCTCTTGGCGAGGCCGTCGTGACGAGGATGGAACGGGGGCCTCCGAAGCTTTTCTTCGGAGCCTTACGGAACAGAAGAGTACCCATATTTTGCGTCTCGTCAACCCTATTCGGTCGAGCCGAGCACGGGCCGGGCGAGGTCCCCTCTTCAACAACCCTTGAGTGAGCCACGAGCGCACGTCTGTACAAACAGCGATGCAATCCCGCCACCGTTCGCGCCCCCCACGCAGGACCACATCGCTGCAGGACCTCACCCGAGAACGGAAGTCCCATGGCCACTGACCAAGTACTGACCGGCTCCGCGCCGGCCGGAGAGAGCGGTGTGGGTGCCCAGGCCGCTGAAGCCGCCGAAGCCGCCGAGCCGAAGCGTGCCCAGATCTCCCGGCTGCCGTCCCTGACCGGCCTGCGGTTCCTCGCCGCGCTGGCCGTGTTCGCCCACCACGCCTTCCTGCCGATACCGCCGCTGCGACTGCTGGCCGACGACCGTACCGAGTTCCGGCTGTTCCGCTGGTTCGACCAGGCCGGCGGGCTCGGTGTGTCGTTCTTCTTCGTGCTCAGCGGGTTCGTACTGACCTGGTCGGCACGCGACAACGACACCACGACGGGGTTCTGGCGCCGCAGGTTCGTCAAGATCTACCCGAACTACGTGGTCGCCTGGGTGCTCGCCATGGTGCTGTTCGCCAGTGACTACACCTCCACCCGGATCGCCGTCGCCAACCTGTTCATGGTTCAGGTGTGGGTGCCCAAGTACTTCACCAACTTCAGCGTGGACTCGCCGAGTTGGTCGCTGGGCGTGGAGGCGGTCTTCTATCTGAGCTTCCCGCTGCTGCTGGCCGTCTTCCGGCGCATCGACGCCCGGCACCTGAAGTACTGGATCATCGGGGCGATCGCCGCGGTGTGGGCCACCCCGGCGGTGGCGTACGCGGCGTTCCCGAAGACCCCGCTGGTGCCCAGCGGCCAGGACCTGTCCGTCTCCGCGTACTGGTTCAGCTATGTGCTGCCCCCGGTCCGCATGGTCGACTTCGCCCTCGGCATCCTGGTCGCGCTCGCGGTCAAGCACGGACGCTGGCGCAACATCGGCATGATCCCGTCGTTCGTGCTGCTGGCCGGCGGGTACTGGCTCACCTACCACGTGCCCTACCTCTACGGGCAGCGCGCCGCGATGATCATCCCGATCGCGCTGCTGATCGCGGCCGCGGCGACCGCGGACATCGAGGGCCGCTTCAGTCTGTTCCGCAACCGCACGATGGTCTGGCTGGGCGAGATCTCCTTCGCCTTCTACCTGCTGCACTACATAGCGCTGTCCTGGCTGCGCAAGCAGCTCGGCACGGAGATGTACTCCACCACCGAGGGCATCGCGATGCTGGTCGGCGCGGCCGTCGGCACGGTGGTGCTGTCCTGGCTGCTCTACCGGCTGGTCGAGGCACCGCTGGTGCGCCGGTTCAGCCGGTCGCGGCGGGCAGCGCGTACGGAGGTCGTCGCCTGATCACCCGTCAGGCGATGCGGCCGACAGCAGGGCCGGCCAGGCATTACGGCGGCGGGGGGGGCCCCCCCCCCGCGGGGCCCCCCCCCCCCCCCCCCAAAAAAAAAAAAACACCCCCCCCCCCCCACCCCGAAGGGGACCGCAACCAAGGCAGGGGGGACCCCCCCGCAGATGGGGGGGTGG
>NZ_JBVHLX010000021.1:0-152575 GCF_055558775.1 Streptomyces sp. NPDC025638
ACGAGCCGTACAGCGCGCGTTCACGCTCCACCAGCAGCGGCATCGGCTCGGACGCGGTCACCAGCTCCCGCAGCGGATACCGCGCCAGCACCCCGTCCACCTCCGGCGCCAACGCCGCCGCAAGGCGCCAGGCGGCCGGCCGGCCCTCGTCCCGCAGGGCGTCCACCGCGGTGAGCAGGACGTCCCGTTGCCCGTCGCGCTTCGGCACCGCGGCGGCCGCCCGCTCGTACAGCCGGGCACCCTCCTCCAGCACCAGCTCGGTGTCCATCCCCGCCGGGATCTTGATCTGCGCGTGGTGGCGCCAGGTGGTGACCGGATCTCCCCACGCCTCCACCGTGTACGTCCAGCGACCGGGCTCGCCCGCGGTGACGTCCGCGCCCCAGCGGTCGGTGCCCGGGGCGAGTTCACGCATCGGCGTCCATGGGCCGGGACGGCCCTCGGGGTCCCGCAGCACGACATTGGCGGCCACGGCGTCGTGTCCCTCTCGGAACACCGTGGCCGAAACCTCGAACGTCTCTCCAGTGACCGCCTTGGCGGGCCTGGATCCGCGCTGGACGACCGGGCGGACGTCGAGGACGGGTATGCGGCCGGTCACGGTGGTCCCGCCCGCAAAGGACTGCTCCCGCAACGGGGGGCCGGAGTCGGCCGGGCGTACGGACGCGCGTACGGGCGGGGGCAGGGCATCCGCTGTGCCGGCGGCCGCGCCGGCAGTGCCCTTCGAGCTGTTTCTGCTGCTTGTCGGGGGTACTGACGAGTGGTGCTTGGCGGGCATGACCGCTCCTGTCCGCGTCAACGTGGGTGTGGGCGGATGGATGTGGGGAGGTGGGTCCTGCAGGTGTGTCCGTGGTGCCTCTGCGGGGTGTACCGGAGGAGCCTTCCCACCCTATTCGGGTGAGCAATCCCCGCCCCAGTACTCCGGCGGCCTCGGCATCCTCGCCGGTGACCATCTGAAGGCCGCCAGCGACCTCGGCGTACCGCTGATCGGGGTCGGTCTCCTCTACCGGCACGGCTACTTCCGGCAGACCCTGTCCCGGGACGGCTGGCAGCAGGAGCACTACCCGGTGCTCGACCCCAACGAGCTGCCGGTGGCGCTCCTGAAGGAGGCCGACGGCACCCCCGCCCAGGTCTCCCTCGCGCTGCCCGGCGGCCGGCAGCTGCACGCCCGGATCTGGCTCGCCCAGGTCGGCCGCGTGCCGCTGCTGATGCTGGACTCGGACGTCGAGGAGAACGACCTCGGCGAACGCGGCGTCACCGACCGGCTCTACGGCGGCGGCAGCGAGCACCGGCTGCTGCAGGAGATGCTGCTCGGCATAGGAGGAGTGCGGGCCGTACGGACGTACTGCCGGCTCACCGGCCACCCGGAGCCCGAGGTCTTCCACACCAACGAGGGCCACGCCGGCTTCCTCGGCCTGGAGCGCATCGCCGAACTCTGCGATCAGGGACTGGACTTCGACGCGGGACTGGAAGCCGTCCGCGCCGGAACGGTGTTCACCACGCACACCCCCGTCCCGGCCGGCATCGACCGCTTCGACCGGGAGCTGGTCGCCCGCCACTTCGGCCCCGACGCCGAACTGCCGCGCATCGACGTCGAGCACATCCTGCGGCTCGGCATGGAGACCTACCCGGGCGGCGAGCCCAACCTCTTCAACATGGCCGTGATGGGCCTCAGGCTGGCCCAGCGCGCCAACGGCGTCTCCCTGCTGCACGGGAACGTCAGCCGCGAGATGTTCTCGGGACTGTGGCCGGGATTCGACCCCGACGAAGTCCCGATCACCTCCGTCACCAACGGTGTGCACGCCCCCACCTGGGTCGCCCCGGAGGTGTTCAGCCTCGGCGCGCGCCAGCTCGGTGCCGAGCGCGCCGAGGACGAGCTGTCGGCCGGTGGCGCGGAGCGCTGGGACGTGGTCGCGGGCATCCCGGACCAGGAGATCTGGGAGCTACGGCGCAATCTGCGCGAGCAGCTGGTCGTGGAGGTACGGGAGCGGCTGCGCGCATCCTGGCGGCAACGCGGCGCGGGGACGGCCGAGTTGGGCTGGATCGACGGCGTCCTGGACCCCGACGTGCTGACCATCGGGTTCGCCCGCCGGGTCCCGTCGTACAAGCGCCTGACGCTCATGCTGCGCGACCGCGACCGGCTGATGGACCTGCTGCTGCACCCCGAACGCCCGATCCAGATCGTCGTCGCGGGCAAGGCGCACCCCGCGGACGACGGCGGCAAGCGGCTCGTCCAGGAGCTGGTCCGCTTCGCCGACGACCCGCGGGTCCGCCACCGCATCGTCTTCCTGCCGGACTACGGCATGGCGATGGCGCAGAAGCTGTACCCCGGCTGCGACATCTGGCTGAACAACCCTCTGCGTCCGCTGGAGGCCTGCGGGACCTCCGGTATGAAGGCGGCGCTCAACGGCTGTCTCAATCTCTCCGTCCTGGACGGCTGGTGGGACGAGTGGTTCCAGCCGGACTTCGGCTGGGCGATCCCGACGGCGGACGGCGCGGGCACGGACCCCGACCACCGCGACGACATCGAGGCCGCCGCTCTGTACGACCTCCTCGAACAGCGGGTGACCCCCCGCTTCTACGAGAGCGGCCAGGCGGGCCTGCCCGACCGCTGGATCGAGATGGTCCGCCAGACGCTGACACTGCTCGGCCCGAAGGTGCTGGCGGGCCGCATGGTCCGGGAGTACGTCGAGCGGCTCTACACCCCCGCCGCCCAGGCCAATCGGGCGCTGACCCCGGACTCGGCGGGCGAACTGGCCCGCTGGAAGTCCCGGGTGCGCGCCGCGTGGCACGGGGTGACGGTCGACCACGTGGAGACGACGGCGGCCATGGCCACGGCGGAGCTGGGCACGACGCTGGGGCTGCGGGTCCGTGTCGGCCTCGGCGAACTCGGCCCGGACGACGTCGAGGTGCAGGTGGTCTCCGGCCGCGTCGACCCGGAGGACCGCATCACCGATGCGGAGACGGTCCCGCTGAAGCCGGCGGGAGGCGCCGACCTGGAGGGCCGCTGGGTCTACGAGGGCCCGCTGTCCCTCGACCGCACGGGCCCCTACGGCTACACGGTCCGCATTCTTCCCGCTCACCAACTGCTTGCGTCCGGTGCTGAGTTGGGTCTGGTCGCGGTGCCGTCGGAGGAGGTCGTGGAGGGCGCGGGAGTCCTGATGCGCTAGTGATGTGGCTCGGCGGATTCCTGGAGTCCGCCGAGTCAACATCGAACGTTCAACTGTGTCGTTAATCACCCTCTTGGCTTTGCGGCCCCATGGGAAGCCCATGATCGTTTGACCGGTTTGGCCGCTCTGGACGCCGCTACACGCTCCCCATAGATTCCCGAGCCGTCCGTGTCGTGAGTGACACGCGAGGTAACGGGGGAGGGATCGTGAAGGGGAGACGTCTGTCCGGACGCCGGTCGGTGCGCGGCCTTGGGGCATCGCTCGGAGTGCTTCTGGTCGCCGGACTGCTCACTGCGTCACCCGTGGCGGCGGCCGCGCACGCGGCGTCCGGCGCCGCCACGAAGACGACCGGCAGTTCCGCCGGAGACGGGAACGGGAACGGGGACGGCAACGGGGGCGCGGGCGCGGGCGGCGCGGAGGACGCGGCGCTGGCTCGGGCGAAGCGTTCCGGCAAGCGGGTCGAGGTCACCGCGCTGCGCAGCGAGACCAGCGAGGTCTTCGCACGGCCCGACGGCACGCTGGAGGCGGACGAGCACATGCGTCCCGTGCGGACGCGGGTGGACGGCGCCTGGAAGGACATCGACACCACGCTGCACCGCCGGTCCGACGGCACGGTGACCCCGGGGGCCACGGCCGTCGCGATCGCGTTCTCCGGTGGCGGTGACCAGCCGCTGATCAAACTGGACCAGGCCGGCCGCACGCTCGCCCTGTCCTGGCCCACCGCACTGCCCGAGCCCGTGCTCGACGGCTCCACCGCCACCTACCGCTCGGTCCTGCCGGACGTCGACCTGCGGGTACGCGCGGACGTCGACGGCATCTCGCAGGTGCTGGTCGTCAAGTCGGCCAAGGCGGCTGCCAACCCGAAGCTCGCCCGGCTGAAGCTGGCCATGAACGCGGACGGCATGACCGTGCGCGAGGGCGCCGACGGCAGCCTGGCCGCGCTCGACTCCGCCGCCGGAGGCACGGTGTTCGAGGCCCCCAAGCCCCTGATGTGGGACTCCAGCAAGGGCGGCCGCGCCAAGGCGGCCGCCCGCGGCGCCCTGACCGGCTCCCGCTCCGCCACCGGCGGGCTCCCCGCCCCCGGCGAGCTCCCCGGTCCCGGCGAGTCCGCCAAGGTCGCCCCCCTCGGCGTGGACGTGCCGTCCCACGGCGGCCACCTCGTCCTGACCCCGGACCAGAAGCTGCTGAAGAACGCCACCTACCCCGTCTACATCGACCCCCAGTGGTACTCGCCCGGCGCGGGCAACTGGACGATGGTGTCGAAGTACTGGGCGTCCTCCCCGCAGTGGCGCTTCAACGGCGACTCCGACGCCGGCATGGGCTACTGCGCGGGCGACGCGCGCTGCGCGCCCCAGGACGTCAAGCGGCTCTTCTACGCCGTGCCCACGTCGAGGTTCATCGGCAAGTCCGTCCTGTCGGCCGAGTTCGTGGTGAAGGAGACCCACTCCTACAGCTGCGACAAGACGGACGTACAGCTCTACCGCACCAAGGGCATCTCGAAGTCGACGACCTGGAACTCCCAGGACAACGATGCCTTCTGGACCGATCTGCTGCAGACGCGCAGCGAGGCCAAGGGCTGGAGCGGCGACTGCCCCGGCGGCAACGTGGAGTTCTGGGCGCTGCGCGCGGTCCAGCAGGCGGCCGCCAACGGCTGGGCGACGACCACGTTCGGACTGCGGGCCAGGAGCGAGACCGACCCGTACGCCTGGAAGCGGTTCGCCGACGACGCCTGGCTGCGGGTGCAGTACAACCGGCCGCCCGGCCAGATCAGGATGTCCCAGCTCAGCCAGAAGCCCGGGGGTGACTGCTCGTCCACCGTCAAGCGGGCGCGGATCCTGCCGACGCTGCGCGCCGATGGGGTGAGCGACCCTGACAAGGACGACATCGCGGTGCAGTTCCAGGCCTCCTGGGACAACGGGGACAGCAAGGGCTGGTCCCCCCGCTGGACCTCGTCCCTGTCGAAGTACAAGAGCTCCGGCTCGTCCTTCTCGGTGACCCTGCCGTCGAGCATCCCCAAGAACACCAAGATCGGCTGGCACGCGCGCTCGTACGACGGCGCCCAGTGGTCGCCGTGGTCCTACGAGGGTTCCGCCACGGACTGCGCGGTGCTCTACGACACCAGCGTGCCCGCCGAGCCGTCGATCGCCTCGGCGCAGTACACGGAGTCGGACCCGGAGAACCCCGACGACCCCTGGCTGGACGGCGTGGGCCGGTACGGCACCTTCACCATCGACTCCACCGCGACCGACGTCACCAAGTACTGGTTCGGTGTCAACGGCCCGCCCAGCAGCGCCAACACGCTGACCACCTCGGGCGGCGGCGCCAAGACGATGAAGTTCATGCCGACGAAGTCCGGCGTCAACTACATCACGGCGCAGGCCTTCGACGCCGCCGGCAACGGCAGCAGCATCGGCACCTACTACTTCCGGGTGCGCGCCGGACAGCCCGAGCGCATGTCCTGGCAGCTGGACGAGCCGTCCGGCAGCGGCGCGGTCAGCGGTCAGGGCGGCGCCATCGAGGCCACGCTGGCCGGCGGCGCCAAGGCGGGCGGTGAGGGCGTCACAGGCACCGGCCTGCACCTGGACGGCACCGACGACTACGCCGCCACCCAGTCCCCGGTGCTCAACACGGCCAACAGCTTCACCGTGTCGGCGTGGGCGAAGCTGCCCGCTACCGAACCCGGCGGCGCCGTCACCGTGCTCTCCCAGGCCGGCACCAACAACAGCGGCTTCGAGCTGTACTACTCCAGCGCCTCGCACGGCTGGGTCTTCCTGCGCGACACCGTCGACGCCTCCGGCACCGGCGTGGTCCGCGCGTCGCAGCCCGCCTGCGCGGCCGGCGACACCGCCTGCGTGGCCGGCCGTCTGGGCACCTGGACCCACCTGGTCGGCGCCTACAACGGCCCGAGCGGCAAGCTCAAGCTGTACGTCAACGGCTCGCTCGTCGCCACCAGTGACTACACCAGTCCGTGGGACGCGCGGGGACCGGTGCTGATCGGTGTCGCCCGCAACTACGGGCAGCTGCACGGGTTCTTCCCCGGTGACCTGGACGACATCGAGATGTTCGACTACCAGCTGTCCGACAGCCAGGTCTCCACACTCGCCGCCAAGAAGCCCGTACAGAGCGGTGGCCGGCCCGCGAAGGCGGTCTTCCCGCTGGACGAGTCGGCGGACCAGGCGGTGCTGACCGGCCGGGCCCAGCCGCTCGCGGCCGACCTGCACGGCGGAGCCGCCCTCGGCGGCACGGGCGCGGACGGCACGGCGCTCACCTTCGACGGCACCGACGACTACGCCGAGACCGGCCAGCCGCTGCTGAACACCAGCAACAGCTTCTCGGTGTCGATGTGGGCCAGGCTGCCGAAGGACAAGGAAGCCCGCGCCATGACGACGATCACCCAGAGCAGCACCAACGCCCGCGGGTTCGAGCTGTACCACTCCACGGCGCTGGGCGGCTGGGTCTTCATGCGGGAGACCGCCGACACGGCCGACGCCACCGTGGTCCGGGCCCAGGAGAACGCCTGCCCGGCGAACACCAACTGCGCCGCCGCGAACCTCGGCGAGTGGAGCCATGTGGTCGGCGTCTACGACTCCGACGCGCAGGTGCTGCGGCTGTACGTCAACGGCGTGCTCAAGGCGACCACCGCGTTCACCACGCCCTGGCTGGCCACCGGCCATGTGACCCTCGGCGCGGCGGGCAACGGCGCCGCGGCTCCGAGCGGCTTCTTCCGCGGCGACATGGACGACGTCCGCATGTACGACCGGGTGATCTCGGGCGACGAGGTGAAGAACCTGTTCAAGCAGCACCCGGTGGTCAAGGGCCGCTGGAAGCTGGACGCCGCCACCGGCACCCCGGTCACCTCGCCGGACGCCTCCACCGGCAACCGCCCGGTCACCCTCTACAACGGGGCGGCCGCCGGCAGCGGCTGGGTGGACTCCGGGGCGCTCGTCCTGGACGGCACCAACGACTACGCGGCCACCGGCTCGGTCCCGATCGACACCAGCCAGAGCTTCACCGTCACGGCCTGGGCCCAGGCGTCGGCCGGACGCCCGCAGCAGCCTGGCGCGGTGCTCAGCCAGGAGGGCTCGGTCAACAGCGCCTTCGTCCTCGGCTACGAGCCGGGTCCGGACGACGGTGACCCGTCGACGCCGATCACCACCGGCCGCTGGCGGATCACCATGCCGGACGCGGACACCACCTCGGCGAAGGAGTCGACGGCGCAGAGCACGCTCTTCGACGACTACAGCGCCAACGGCTGGAACCATCTCGCCCTGGTCTACGACGCGTTCGCCGACACGATGAAGCTCTACGTCAACGGCCAGCTGGAGCAGTTCGTCTGCGCCGACGACGACGCGGACGGCACCAGGGACGACCCGGCCTGCACCGACCATGTCTCCTGGTCCGACGACACGGTCGGCTTCAACGCCGCGAAGACGTTCCAGCTGGGCCGCGCGAAGACCGCCGGCACCTGGGGCGACAACTGGTCCGGTGCCATCGACGACGTGTGGGCGTTCCAGGGCGCGCTCGACCAGGACCAGATCCAGCAACTGTCGCTCGGCACGGCCGACCTGCCGACCGCGGTGCCCGGCAGCGGGACCGCGGGATGACGGCGGCGAGCGTGTGCACGGCGGCAGAGCGAAGTCGACGAGGGGTGGGGAAGTGAACGGGAAGCCGTGGCAGCGCGTCCGCAGACGGACGGCGCTGACGGTGTCGGCCACGCTGGTCGGCGCCCTGATCCAGGTGGTGACCGGCCAGTCCGCCGCCGCGGACCCCAGCGCGGGACGGCCCACCGTGCACCAGGCGGACAAGCCCGTCACCGGGCACGGCCGCAAGGTGAAGCCGCGCAAGCAGGACACGTCGCCGCTCACGCCGAAGGGTGACCCGGCGGCGGCCTGGCCGGCCTCCGGGACGGCGACCGCCGCGGTGCCCGCCGCGCGCGCCACGACCAAGGGCCTTGCCGCCGGGAACCGGTTCGGCGGGCTGCCCCTGTCCGTGCGCGCGCCGAAGGGCGCGGTGAAGGCCGCCGACCGTGTCACCAAGGCCGGCGTGCGCGTCCTGGACCGCAAGGCGGCCGGGCGCGCCGGAGTCGGCGACGGCCTGCTGCTCGCCGTCGACCGGGCCGACGCCGGAACCCGGGCGGGCAAGGTCGGCCTCCAGGTCGACTACGCCCGCTTCGCCGAGGCGTACGGCGGCGGCTACGGCTCCCGGCTGCACCTGGTGCGGCTGCCCGCCTGTGCCCTGACCACCCCGGACAGGGCGTCCTGCCGTAGGGCGACTCCGCTCGCCGCCGTCAACGACACCGAGCACCGCACCCTGACGGCGGACACGGTGACCGTGCCCGCCAGGCCGGCCGGGAAGACCGCGCTCGCGACGGCGTCCGCGGCGACCGTCCTCGCGGTCACCGCGGCCGCCTCCGGCAGCCAGGGCGACTACAAGGCGACCGCCCTGTCCCCGTCCGCGACCTGGCAGACCTCGCTCAACACCGGCGACTTCTCCTGGTCGTACGACATGGACGTGCCGGACGTGCCCGGCAGCCTCGTCCCGAACGTGGGCCTGACCTATTCGTCGGGCTCCATCGACGGCCGCACCACCACCAGCAACAACCAGTCCTCCTGGGTCGGTGACGGCTTCGACCTGTGGCCGGGCTCGATCGAGCGCTCGTACAAGTCCTGCGACGACGACGGCGTCAAGGTCGACGGCAACAAGCCCGGCGACCTGTGCTGGGGCTACGACAACGCCACGCTCAGCTTCAACGGCCACGGCGGCGAGCTGATCCAGGACTCCGACGGCAAGTGGCACCTGAAGAACGACGACGGCACCCGCGTCGAGCGGCTGACCGGCAGCTCGTCGGACGCGCGTGACAACGGTGACAACAACCAGGAGTACTGGAAGGTCACCACGACCGACGGCACCCAGTACTTCTTCGGCTACAACAAGCTGCCCGGCTGGGCCTCGGGCAAGGAGACCACGGACTCCGCCTGGACGGTGCCGGTCTACGGCGACGACGCGGGCGAGCCCTGCCACGCGAGCACCTTCGCCGACTCCTGGTGCCAGCAGGCCTGGCGCTGGAACCTCGACTACGTCGTGGACACCAACGGCAACGCCATGGCGTACTACTACGACCAGGAGACCAACAGCTACGGCCGCGCCCTCAAGGCCGCCGACGACACGCCGTACGTCCGTGGCGGCAGCCTCGACCGCATCGAGTACGGCCTGCGCAGCGACACCGTCTACTCCGCCAAGGCGCTCGGCAAGGTCGAGTTCACCTCCACCGAGCGGTGCATCCCCGAGACCGGGGTGACCTGCGCGGCGGACACGATCGACGACAAGTCCTTCTACTGGTACGACACGCCCTGGGACCAGAACTGCAAGGCGGGCACGGACTGCACGGGCCAGTACGCGCCCACGTTCTGGACCCGCAAGCGGCTGGCCAACGTCACCACGCAGCTCCTCAAGTCCGACGGCACGTACGGTGACGTCGACTCCTGGGACCTGACCCAGCGCTGGGGCCAGGCCGACATCGACTACCAGCTGCTGCTGGACTCCATCCAGCACACGGGCAAGTCGGCCACCCCCGCCGTCACCCTGCCGAAGGTCACCTTCACCTACCACCAGGACGCCAACCGCCTCGACAGGACCGGCGACGGCACCGCGCCCTTCATCAAGGCGCGGGTGTCGAACATCTCGGACGAGTCCGGCGGCCAGATATCCGTCAACTACTCGGCGGCCGCCTGCTCCTGGGACAGCCTGCCGACTCCGGAGACCAACACCACCCGCTGCTATCCGCAGTACTACACGGCCTCCGGCGACGTCGACCCGAGCCTGCAGTGGTTCAACAAGTACGTGGTGACGTCGGTGACCCAGACCGACCGCACCGGCCAGTCGCCCGACTCGGTCACCGAGTACTCCTACCTGGACGGCGCGGCCTGGCACTACGACGACGACGAGGGCCTGACCAAGGAGAAGTACAAGACCTGGTCGCAGTGGCGCGGCTACCGGCATGTGCGCGTCGAGTCCGGCGGCACCTCCGGCATGACCACACAGGCCGACCACTACTTCCTGCGCGGCATGAACGGCGACCGGCTGAACAAGGACGGCGGCACCAAGGACGTCACCCTGGACGACGGGGAGGGCGCCACCATCGCCGACTGGGAGGCCCTGGCCGGATTCGAGTACCGGACGGAGAACTACTCGGGTCCGGGCGGCCGGCTGCTGAACAAGGCGGTCAACCACGGCTGGTTCCACGAGACCGCCAAGCGCACCCGCTCCTGGGGGACCTCGACCGCCAACCACTCCGGCACGGACTGGACGCACACCTACACCTCGCTGGACGACGGCGCGGGCGCCAAGTGGCGGGAGACCACCAGCTACACCACCTTCGACGACGCCACCGGCCGCGCCACGCAGGTGAACGACCTCGGGCAGAGCGGTGACAGCACCGACGACCAGTGCACCCGCACCACCTACGCGGACAACCCCTCGGCCAACATCTACTCGCTGGTCTCCCGGGTGGAGACGGTCTCCGTCAAGTGCGAGACCACCCCGCAGCGGGACAAGCAGGTCATCTCCGACGTCCGTACCGCCTACGACGGCACCGACTACGGCGCGGCGCCCACCAAGGGCGAGGCCCGCTACACCGCGACGCTGACCAAGCACGACGGCACCACCGCGACCTACCTGGAGAAGGGCACCGGCTACGACACCTACGGCCGCGCGGTCAGCACGACCGACATCACCGCGGACGTGAAGGTCGACTCGGCCGGCAAGCTGACCCGCACCGCGCGCAGCGACGGCCACACCACGACGACCGTCTACACCCCCACCACCGGCATCCCGACCAGCTACAAGGTCACGGGCCCGCCGGCCAGGACCGGGGACAGCACCACCGCACAGTCCGTCACCACCTCGGTGGACCCGCTGCGCGGCGAGACGACGGCGGTGGTGGACACCAACGGCAAGCGCATCGACTACACCTACGACGGCCTCGGCCGCTCCCTGAAGGTCTGGCTGCCCAACCGCTCCAAGGCCGGCAGCCAGACCCCCAACTACGAGTTCAGCTACACGATCGCCGACGCCAAGGCACCCGCCGTCGGCACCAGGACCCTGAAGAACGACGGCACCCAGGAGACCTCGTACGACCTGTACGACGGCTTCCTGCGGCCCACCCAGACGCAGGACCCGGGCCCGGCCGGCGGCCGGTTGCTCACCGACACCTTCTACGACGCCCGCGGCCTGACCACGAAGACCTTCGCGAGCCACTACAACACCTCGCCGCCGTCCACGACCCCGCTGGTCCTGGACAACGCGCTCGCCGTGGAGACCCAGACCTGGTTCTCCTACGACGGGCTGGGCCGTGAGACGCAGCGCAAGGAGGTCGCCGGCAACGGCGACGGCGGCACGGTGCTGTCGACCACGACGACCGCGTACGGCGGCGACCGGGTGACGGTCACCCCGCCCAAGGGTCAGCCGGCCACCACGACGATCAGCGACGCCCGTGGCCGGACCAGTGAGCTGTGGCAGTACCACGGCAACACGCCCACCGGCGACCACGACGTGACCGCCTACGAGTACACGCCCGCCGGAAAGCTGTCCAAGGTCACCGACCCGGCCGGCAACAAGTGGACCAACGAGTACGACCTGCTCGGCCGCACGATCCGGGCGACCGACCCCGACAAGGGCACCACGGTCTCCACGTACGACGACCGGGGCAACCTGCTCACCGTCAAGGACGACCGCACCAAGGACGCCGGCAAGGTCACCCTCGCCTACGCCTACGACGACCTCGGCCGCAAGACCGAGGAGCGTTCCGGCGGCGCGAGCGGTCCGCTGCTGGCCAAGTGGAGCTATGACACCGTCACCAACGCCAAGGGCCAACTGGGCTCCTGGACCCGCTACGACGGCACCAACGAGTACACGACCACGGTCAACGCCTACGACGGCCTGTACCGGCCGACCCGCACTACGACCACGATCCCCGCATCCGAGGGCGCGCTGCAGGGCTCGTACCAGCAGGACACCAGCTACAACCTGGACGGCACGGTCAAGGGCCTCAGCTATCCGGCGGCCGGCTCGCTGCCCGGTGAGTCCTTCACCTACGGCTACGACGACACCCACCGCCGGATCACGGCGACCGGCACCAGCACCTACCTGACCAACGTCAACTACAGCTTCACCGGCAAGCCTGAGCAGGTCGAGACCGCCACCACCGGCGGCAAGAAGACCTGGCTGTCGAGCACCTACGAATGGGGCACCCAGCGCCTGAAGACGTCCCGGGTGGACCGCGAGGGCGTCTCCGGCGTCGACCGCTCCACCACCTACGGGTACGACGAATCCGGCGACATCCTCTCCATCTCGGACGTCTCCCGCGACGGCACCGACAACCAGTGCTTCCAGTACGACTATCTCCAGCGCCTGACCGAGGCCTGGGCGCAGGGCACCACCGACTGCGCCGCGGCCCCCTCGACCTCGTTGCTCGGCGGACCGGCTCCGTACTGGCGCTCGTACACCTACGACAGGACGGCGAGCGGCGCCTCGGAGGGCAACCGGGCCACCGAGGTGGTGCACGACCCGAGCGGTGACACCGCCAAGGACGTCAAGCACGCCTACAGCTACCCGCCCGCCGGCACCACGCAGGCGCACACGCTGACCCAGGTGGACACCACCGGCCCCGGCGGCAACACCTCGCGGGACTCCTACAGCTACGACGAGATCGGCAACACCCACACCCGCACCATCGGCGGCAACACCCAGACCCTGGACTGGGACGCCGAGGGACGCCTGGCCAAGGTCTCCGAGCCCGACGGCAACGGGGGCACGAAGACCAGGACGTACCTGTACGACGTGGACGGCAACCGGCTCGTCCGGCGCACGCCGACCGAGACCACGCTCTACCTCGGCAGCAGCGAGATCACGCTCGCCAAGGGCGCCACGAAGGCCAAGTGCACGCGGTACTACGACCTCGGCAACGGCGTCGAGGCGATCCGCGGCGACGACAACAAGGTCTCCTTCAGCGTCGCGGACCACCAGGGCACGGGCCAGCTGTCCGTGGACGCCGCGACCCAGGTGCTCCAGCAGCGCCGCACGACCCCCTTCGGCGCACTGCGCGGCACCAAGCCGGCCGCCTGGCCGGGCACGGAGGGCTTCGTCGGCGGCACGCAGGACACCGCGACCGGGCTGACCCATCTCGGGGCCCGCGAGTACGACGAGTCGCTCGGCCGGTTCATCAGCGTCGACCCGCTCATGAACATGGACGACCCGCAGTCGTTCAACGGCTACGCCTACAGCGACAACAACCCGGTCACCCTGAGCGACCCCAACGGCACGACGCACTGCGACGTCGTCCCGGAGATGTGCCACCCCCAGAAGCCGACCGGCGGTTACTGCCCGAGCCTGACCAACCCGAAGTGCCCCGAGTACCAGGGCGGTGGTGGAAGCGGCAACGGCGGTGGTGGCGGTGGCTCCGTCGGCGGCCACGTGAACAACCAGGACGTCGCCAAGGCCAAGAAGATCCAGAAGACCAGCCTGATGGACGTGGCCAAGAACGTCGGCTGGGACGTCTTCAAGTCCTTCATCGGCTGGGACGACTTCACGGGCTGTCTCAACGGCGGTGTCTCCAGCTGCGTGAGCCTGCTCATCGACGCCATCCCGTGGGGCACGATGTTCAAGAAGGGCGCCGAACTGATCAAGGGCGCCTGGAAGCTCTCCAAGGCCGCCATGAAGTTCCGCAAGGAGCAGAAGTGGGCCCGCAAGATCATGCAGGAGGCGGAGGAGGCCGCCGAGGACGTCGGCAAGGTCTGCCCCGTCAAGCACAGCTTCCTGCCGGGCACCGAGGTCCTCATGGGCGACGGCTCCGCCAAGAACATCGAGGACGTCAGAACCGGTGAAGAGGTCGTGGTCACCGATCCGGAGACCGGCAAGACGTCGACGAAGAAGGTCGTCGCCACCATCACCACGGAGGACGACAAGGACTTCACGACCCTGACGGTCGCGACCGGCAAGCACGGCATGACCACGTCCATGCTCACCGCCACGGACACGCACCCCTTCTGGGTTCCGGAACTCCACGGCTGGGCCCAGGCCGGCGAGCTGAAGCCGGGGCAGTGGCTGCGGACCAGCGCCGGCACCCGCGTCCAGATCACGGCGGTGGCCCATTGGACGCAGCGCCACCGCACGTACGACCTCACGGTCGACGGTGTGCACACGTACTACGTGCTGGCGGGGCCCACGGCCGTACTCGTCCACAACGACGACGGCGGCTTCGACTGGGAGAAGGGACTCCAGGATCTCAAGAACGACTGGGACTCGGGAGATCTCGACGACGACGGCTACCATGCACCGCGGGGAAACCAGGCGGAGAACAAGGAGTTCAAGGACGCGCTGCGTGAGGTCGAACGAGGTCTGGGCCGGCAGATAACACCTGCCGAGCGTCGGGCCCTGCACGACAGGATCACCGGCCAGGGGTACGGCTATCACCGCATCGTGGAAGAGGCGAAGGGACTGTTCGGTGATTGCTGACGGCCAGACCTCCGAGATCCGACGGCTACTGCACGGCACGACCGTGCGGTCCGTCGGCAGGGCCGCCGACCTGGGTGTGATCGAGTTCGCCGGCCCGCACGGCGAGGCGGTCAGCGCGCATGTCCAGTGTCCCTTCCGGATCCTTCAGGAAGGGAAGCTGATTCTGGGGTCCCGCGACATGAGGTACCCCCAGCAGGGGGCGGGGACGGACGCGTTCGACCGGTTCAAGACCGTCTACGACTCCCGGGCCGCGACGCTGAACGGGATCCTGGAGCAGCTTCGGCCGACCGTGACGCGGGTGACGGTCGGCGACGGCGGGCATCTTGTCGCAGGGTGGGAACCCGCATTCCGGATCGAGGTCTTTCCCGACTGTTCGGGCTCCATGGAAGCGTGGAGGGTCTTCGTGCGGGGTGGCCGGCACTACGGGTTTCCCGAGAGCTCGATCTGATCCGTGAGGGTCCGTCCGGGGCTCCGCCGAACAAGTATTCGGCGGAGCCTCCGGCATTTCTGCCGGCGTCCGGCCGAGGAATTCGGTCAGTCCGTGCTGAATTCGGCGCACAGCCGCCTGAGTACCACCCCGCACCGCCGCGCGTACGCGTGCTGCAACCCCCGCGTCGCCGCCCCGCCCGCGCGGGCGTACCACTTTTCGGCGCGGCTGAACGCGGCGACCGTCAGCCACACCGTGCCGTCTCCCGTGCGGTCCACCACGAAGGCCTCCTCGCCGCATTCGGGATGGCCGGTCAGGGTGCCGTAGGCCCAGCCGGCGCGGCGGGGTTCCTCGACCGTCCAGACGATGCGGCAGGGGGCCTTGATCAGGCCGGCGAGGGTGACCGTGACGTCCACGTCCGGTGCGGCGCGGTCGGCGGTGGCGTCGATGCCGACGCCCATCGCACGGTGCATCTCCCAGGTGAGGACCGCCTCCGCGGCCCGGCGGAAGACCTCCGGACCCTCACCGATCCGGGTTCGGACGTGCATCGGACGGAATCCGGGCGGGCAGAAGTTCAGGTCGTCGCGGGTCGCGCCGACCGGCTCGTAGGTGAAGGGCGCCGAGGGCATGGGTCACAAGCGTAGGGCGGTACCCGGAACGCTTTCGTTCCGGGTACCGCCCTTGAGCCGATTGTCCGACAGCTGTCGGCTGTCAGCTGACGTTGACCGCCGACCAGGCCGCGGCCACCGCCTTGTACTCGGTGCTGCTGGAGCCGTACAGGGCGGACGCCGCCGACAGGGTGCCGGTGCGGGCCGACTTGTAGTTGGTCGTCGACGTGAAGTACGTCGTCAGTGCCTTGTACCAGATCTGCAGCGCCTTGGCGCGGCCGATGCCGGTGACGGTGGAGCCGTTGTAGGTCGGCGAGTTGTAGGTGACGCCGTTGATCGTCTTCGAACCGCTGCCCTCCGAGAGGAGGTAGAAGAAGTGGTTCGCGACGCCGGACGAGTAGTGCACGTCCTTGTTGCCGACCGAGGAGGACCAGTAGTCCGCCGAGCCGCCGTCCTTGCTGGGCTTGTCCATGTAGCGCAGCGGCGAGCCGTCGCCGTTGATGTCGATCTTCTCGCCGATGAGGTAGTCGCCCACGTCGGAGGAGTTGTTGGCGTAGAACTCCACACCGGTGCCGAAGATGTCCGAGGTGGCCTCGTTCAGGCCGCCGGACTCGCCCGAGTAGTTCAGGCCCGCGGTGTTCGCGGTGACGCCGTGGCTCATCTCGTGGCCGGCCACGTCCAGCGAGGTCAGCGGGTGCGTGTTGGTCTCGCCGTCGCCGTAGGTCATGCAGAAGCAGTCGTCGTCCCAGAAGGCGTTGACGTACGAGCTGCCGTAGTGGACGCGCGAGTAGGCGCCGACACCGTCGTTCTTGATGCCGCTGCGGCCGAAGGTGCTCTTGTAGAAGTCCCAGGTCTCCTGCGCGCCGTAGGCGGCGTCGGCGGCCGCGGTCTGGTCGGTGGTGGAGCTGGAGGCGCTGCCGGTGCCCCAGACGTTGTCCGAGTCGGTGAACAGCGTGCCGGTGCCGGTGCTGGTGGTGTGCTTCAGGTTGTACGTCTTGTGCCCGCCGCGCGTGGTGTCGTACAGCTGGTACGTCGAGCCCGACAGGTTGGTGCTGAGGCTGACGGTGCCCGAGTACAGCGTCTTGCCGGTGCCGGTGGCGTTCTCGATGCCCTGGTACTCGAAGAGCTTCTGGCCCGTGGCCGCGTCGGTGATGACGTGCAGCCGGTTCGGGGTGCCGTCGTCCTGGAGGCCGCCGACGATCGTCTCGTAGGCGAGGACGGGCTTGCCGGAGCCGGCCCAGATGACCTTGCGCGCGCCGTCGGCCGAGGTCTTGGCGGAGCCCAGGGACTTGGCGGCGGTCAGCGCCTGCTTCTCGGCCTTGGCGGCGGCGATCTGCGGCTTGAGCGACGCCACCTTGATGGCGCTCTTCGTGGCTCTGGTGACGCCCTCGGCCTTGCCCGCCTTGGACGTGTGCACGACCAGGTCGCCACCGAGCACCGGAAGGCCCGCGTAGGTGCGCTCGTAGCGGGTGTGGACGGTGCCGTCGACGTCCTTGACGACGTCCTTGACGACCAGCTTCTCCTTGGCGCCGAGGCCTATGCTCCGGGCGGTCTCGGTGGCGCCGGCCTGCGCCTGCTGGACCAGGGAGGTGCGGGCCGCGGCCGACAGCGTGGTCGGGGCGGCGGCCAGGGGCTTTGCGGAGGCGGACCCGATCGGGGTCTGCGCGGAGGCGCTGGTGGTCAGCCCGGTGGAGAGCAGGGCTCCGGCTGCGACAGCGGTGGCGATGGCCAGAGTGGTGCGCTTGTGACGCGCGTAGAGGGGGCTCACTCAAGCTCCTTCTCGTGGGGGAGTCCGGGCAGCGTGGGGTTACTGACCGGAGTGGGAAGTGCTGCTGTGCGGCGGGTGAGGGAAGAGTGACATCAGGGGCGCGTACATGTCAGGACCCTCAAGTGATGTTGGCCGAAAACCAGCTGTCCGGTAAATGTTGCGGCCATGTAAAACGGGCGCCGCCCGGGGGAGTCGAACCTCCCGGACGGCGCCCTGCCGACGAGCCCGTGACATGCGGTTTACGGGAACGTCAGCTTCCAGCTGTTGATTGTTCCGACGTCCTGCGCCGCCTGGTCCTGGACCTTCAACTTCCAGGTGCCATTGGCCGATTCGGAGGAGGCGTTGACCGTGTAGGTCGCGTTCACGTTGTCCGCGGAGTCGGACGAGCTGAAGTTCTTCAGGCGGTACGCGGCGCCCGACGGGCCGACCAGGTCGATCACCAGGTCACCGCGCCAGGTGTGCGAGATGTCGACCGTCACCTGGAGGTTGTTCGGGGCGTTGCCGCTCCGGCCGGAGACGGTGATGTTCGAGGTGACCGCGGGCCCGTTGTCCGGGATCGACACGGGCGTGGTGTTCTCGTACGACGTACCACCGCCGCCCCCGCCGCCGGACCGCGAGCCGACCGCCACGCCCGCCCAGGCGTCCTGCACCGCCTTGTACTCGGTGCTCGTGGTGCCGTACAGCTCACCCGCCGCCGCGAGGGTGCCGGTGCGGGCGCCCGCGTAGTTGGTGGTGGACGTCCACTTGGTGGTCAGCGCCCGGTACCAGATCTGCAGCGCCTTGTCCCGGCCGATGCCGGTGACCGGAAGCCCGTCCGCCGTGGGCGAGTTGTAGCTGACGCCGTTGATGACCTTGGCGCCGCTGCCCTCGCTCAGCAGGTAGAAGAAGTGGTTCGCGGGGCCCGACGAGTAGTGCACGTCGATGCCGCCGAGCCCGGAGTACCAGCTGTCCTTGGACGCGCCGTCCTTGCTGGGCTTGTCCATGTAGCGCAGCGGGGTGCCGTCGCCGTTGATGTCGATCTTCTCGCCGACGAGGTAGTCGCCGACGTCGGAGGAGTTGTTGGCGTAGAACTCCACGCCGGCGGCCATGATGTCGGAGGTCGCCTCGTTGAGACCGCCGGACTCGCCGCTGTAGTTGAGGCGGGCGGTGTTGGAGGTGACACCGTGGCTCATCTCGTGTCCGGCCACGTCGATGGAGGTCAGCGGGTCGTTGTTGCCGGACCCGTCGCCGTAGGTCATGCAGAAGCAGCTGTCGTCCCAGAACGCGTTGACGTACGAGTTGCCGTAGTGCACCCGGGAGTACGCGCCCACGCCGTCGTTCTTGATGCCGGTGCGGCCGAAGACGGACTTGTAGTAGTCCCAGGTGAGGGCGGCGCCGTAGTGCGCGTCCGCGCCCGCGGTGGCGGCGTTCGACGTGGTGCCGTTGCCCCATGTGTCGTTGGTCTGCGAGAACAACGTGCCGGTGCCGGACGTGCCGTGGTTCAGGTTGTACGTCTTGTGGCCGCCGCGCGCCCCGTCGGTGAGGGTGTAGTTCGACCCGGACTGGGTGGTGGTGAGCGTGACCTGGCCGCTGTACTGCGTGTTGCCGACGCCGGTCTCGATGCCCTGGTACTCGTAGAGCTTCTTGCCGGTGGCGGCGTCGGTGATGACGTGCAGCTGGTTCGGGGTGCCGTCGTCCTGGAGGCCGCCGACGACGGTCTCGTAGGCGAGGACGGGCTTGCCGGTGGCCGCCCAGATCACCTTGCGGGAGCTGTCGGCGGCGGACCGGGTACCGCCGAGGGCCTGGGCGCGCTTGACGGCCTGCCGCTCGGCGGCCGCCTTCGTGACGCCCGGGGTGAGGCCGGCGACCTTGATGGTGGCGTTCGTGGCCTTGATGACGCGCTGGGTCGCACCCGACTTCGCGGTGTCGACGATCAGGTCGCCGCCGAGGACCGGGAGGCCGGCGTAGGTGCGCTCGTAGCGGGTGTGGAGGGTGCCGTCGGTGTCCTTGACGACGTCACGGGCGACGAGCCGCTCCTGCGACCCGAGGCCTATCGCCTTGGCGGTGTCCGCCTTGGCGGCACCGGCGTCGCGGATCAGTTCGGCGCGCTGCGAGGGGGTGAGCCGGATCGCCGAGTGGGCCGGGTTGCCCTTGGCCGACGGGGCCTGGGACGCCGGGGCGGCGCTGGCCGCGCCGGACTGGACGGCGGCGGCGATCAGCGCGGTGACGCCCGCGAGGGCGACGGCTGCGGTGCGGCGGTGCATGGTGTGGGAGGTGCGTCCGCGAGAGGAACTGCTTCTCAACACTGACTCCTTCTGCATGGCCGCGGGTCGCGCGGCCAGGGGAGATCCGGACGGTGGGTTGGGGCGTCCGGGCAGAACAGGGCGTAACGCGGAACCATGTGCCTGTGCGGGGCCGGCTCGTGCAGAGCAGATGTAGCTGTGGGGTTGCTGTGAGTCGGCCGTGGGAAGAGTGACAGGGGATCAAGCCATCTGTCAGGACCGCGTCAGAAATTTGGCCGGAAATGGTCCGTTGACCGGATGTTCATGTTCGCTATGCGGACCGTTGGCCCGGGATACGACCGGTCGGGGCGCGAGCCGGTGCGGAAGGGGCGGCGGAGGCCCTCACGGCCCGTCTGTCCACCGGTCCGATTCCGTCGATCGACGGAATCGCCGAACAGCTGCCGTGGGCGCTGTACCCGCTGGACCGGCGGGAGTTCGAGGATCGGCTGTCGCGAAACGCCTTCGTGTACATCTGCCGCCGTCGCCCACCCGCAGGCGCAGTCGTTACCGACGGCCGCCGACCGTACGAGACCCTTCTCCGGGACCCGCCCTTCGAGCTGTACGCCCCCGGCCTCGTCCGGGCGGAGCCCACGCTCCAGGTGCCCGACACGGTGTACGCACACATCAACTGTGCGCCCTGGGACCAGGCGCGTCCCCGTGCCACGTTCGCCACAGGGCCGCGTAGGCGCCCTCCGCTGCCACCAGGGCTTCGTGGGTGCCCAGTTCGGTGAGGCGGCCGTTCTCCATCACCGCCACCCGGTCGGCGTCGTGGGCGGTGTGCAGGCGGTGGGCGATGGCGATGACCGTGCGGCCCTCCAGTACGGCGGCCAGGGCGCGCTCGGTGTGCCGGGCGGTCGTCGGGTCCAGCAGGGCCGTGGCCTCGTCCAGGATCAGGGTGTGCGGGTCGGCCAGCACCACCCGGGCGAGGGCCAGTTGCTGGGCCTGTGAACCGTTCGTGGGGCAACCACCCGTACCGAGCGGGGTGTTGAGGTCCTCAGGCAGGTCACGTACCCAGTCCTCGGCGCCCACCGCCGCCAGCGCCGTCCACAACTCCTCGTCCGTGGCCGATGGTTCGGCGATCAGCAGGTTGTCGCGGACCGTGCCGAGGAAGACATGGTGCTCCTGGGTGACCAGCACCACCTGGCGGCGCAGCCGTTCCGGCTCCAGCGAGGCGATCGGCACCCCGCCCACCGTCACCGTGCCCGTGCCCGGCGCGTCGACGCCCGCGAGCAGCCGGCTCAGGGTCGTCTTGCCCGCGCCGGAGGGGCCCACCACGGCCAGCCGTTCCCCGGGCCGCACCGTCAGATCGACCCCGCGCAGCACCTCGCCGCCGCGCTCGTAGGCGTACCGCACCCCGCACACGTCGATCCGGTCGTCCGAGGGAGCCGGGGAGCCGCCGTCCTCCCGCGCCCGCGGGGCCCGCACCAGCCCCTCCACCCGGGCGAACGAGGCCCCGCTGCTCTGGAGTTGCTCCACCCGCATCAGGATCTGGTCCAGCGGCTCGGTGAACTGCCGCAGATACAGCGCGGCCGCCACCACCGCACCCAGGCCCACCCGCCCGTGCGCGTGCAGCACCCCGCCGATCAGCAGCACCCCGGCCACCGGCACCGTGTACGACACCTCGACCGCGGGGAAGAACACGCTCCGCAGATACAGCGTGTACAGCCGGGTCCTGCGGGACGTCTCCAGCGCGTCCCGGCTCGCCGCGGTCCGCCGCTCCCCGAGCCGGAACGCCTCCACCGTACGGGCCCCGGACGCGGTCGCCGCGAGGATCTCCGCGACCTGCGAGGTGGCCGCGCCCTCGGCCAGATACCCGTCCCGGGCCCGGCGCAGATACCAGCGCAGGGCGAACCAGATCGGCGTCAGCCCGAGCACCCCGAAGAGCCCGAGCAGCGGGTCGAGCGCGAACACCGCGCCCAGCACGAGCAGCGCCTGCACCGAGCAGACCAGCAGCTCGGGCCCGATGTCCCGCAGCGTGGTGCCCACCGCGCCCACGTCGGCGGTGCCGCGCGCGGTCAGATCACCGGCGCCGGCCCGCTCCACCACCGACGCCGGCAGCGCCAGCGCCCGGTCGACGAACTCCTCACGGACCCGGGCCAGGGTCCGCTCCCCGAAGCGGTGACCCACGTACCGGGCCCAGCGGGCCAGCAGCAACTGGGCCAGCGCACACGCCAGGATCCACAGCGCCAGCCGGTCCACGACGCCGGTCCCGTGCCCGGCCCGCACCTCGTCCACGATCCGCCCGAGCAGCCACGGCCCGGCCAGACCGGACCCGGCGGCCAGCGCGTTCAGGGCCAGTACGGCGGCGAAGGACCCTCGGTCGGCCTTCACCAGACGGACGGCCGCCCGGCGTACGTCGGCCCGTTCGGCGACGGGCAGTTGACCCGCGGCAGGCTGCGTCACCGTACGACCTCCTCCGTGTCCCGTGCGACCAGCGCCCGGTAGCCGGGCTCGTACTCCAGCAGCCCGCGGTGCGTGCCGCTCGCCGCGACCTTGCCGTCGACCAGGTAGTGGACGGTGTCCGCGCGATCCAGGACCAGCGGGGAGGTGGTGGTCACCACCGTCGTACGGCCCATGCGGGCGGCGCGCAGCCGATGGGCGACCGTGGATTCCGTGTGGGCGTCCAGGGCCGAGGTGGGTTCCACGGCGAGCAGCACCTCCGGGTCGGCCAGCAGCGCCCGCACCAGCCGCACCCGCTGTTGCTGGCCCCCGGAGAGGCTGCGGCCCTGGGCGGCCACCGCCGAGTCCAGGCCGTCCGGCAGGCCCTGCACGATGTCGTCGGCGGCCGCCGCGTGCACCGCCCGTCCGACGGCGGCGTCGTCGCGGTCCCGGTGCCCGCTCACCACCTCCCGCAACGGGCCCGCGAACAGATCGGCCTCGTTGTCGGCGACCAGGATCCGCGACCGCACCTCCACCAGCGGGATCGCGTCGAGCCGTACCTCGCCCCAGGTGGCGGCCGACGGCGTGTACCGGCCGAGGCGGTCGACCACCGCGGCGGTGTCGGCGGGGCGGGCGCCGACCAGGGCGGTGAGCCGTCCCGGCAGGACCCGCACCCCCGACTCGGGGTCGTGCAGCGCGGCCGGTTCCGCGGGCGCGGGCAGCGAGCCGTCGTCCGGCTCCGGCTCCAGCCGCAGCAGCCGTACGACCCGGCGCGCGGCCACCACGCCACGGCTGAGCTGGTAGCCCATCTCCAGGAAGAACGCGACCGGCCCCACCAGCACGGCCACATAGCCGTACACCGACACCAACTCACCGATGGTGAGCTGTCCCTGGGCGGCCAGCCGGGCCGCCAGCCAGGTCACCACCGCAAGGAACAGCGTCGGCAGCCCGACCCCGAGTGCCTGCACCCAGCTGGCCACCGCGCCGACCCGGTAGCCCTGCGCCCGCAGCCGCTGCGAGTCCCGCCGGAAGGCGTCCGCGAACAGCCCCTTCCCGCCCAGGCCGTTGAGGACGCGAAGGCCGCCCGCGAGGTCGCCGATGCGCGCGGTCAGCACGCCCTGCCGCTCCCGGTACTCGGTCTCCTCACCCTGCAACCGCACCGTCAGCGGCCCGGCGACGAGCACGATCACCGGCACCCCGAGCAGGACCACCGCGGCCAGCGGCGCCGAGATCGACAGCAGCACCCCGGCCACCACCGCGTAGACGACCACGGCGCCCACCCCGGGCCCGACGACGGTCAGGGACTGGGCGATCGTCTGCACGTCGCCGACGCCGATCGTGACGACCTCCCCGGCCCCGGCCCGGCGAGGCAGCGCGGCACCCAGCCGCACGGCTTGCCCGACGACCACCTTGACCGTGCGGAAGTTGGCGTCCATCCGCACCCTCGTCATGGTGCGGTGGCGCATGATGCTCACCCATGAGTTGACGGCCCCGACCAGGAACAGCACCAGAGTCCACCCGGCCAGCCGGCCCAAGTGCCCCGGCACCAGCCCGTCGTCGACCGCCCGGGACATCAGATAGGGCGCCGTCGCCATCAGCACCATCCAGACGCTGGCCAGCAGCGCCCCGCACAGCGACCGGCCCGGCTGCCGCAGCACCAGCCACCACAGGAAGCGCCAGCCGCCACGGCAGTCGGGCGTCCCCGGATCCTCGTACGCGTCGATCATTCTCAGCCCCCGTTTCCGCCCGCTACGCCAGACTGTCCCGCCAGGCCCGGTGCAGATCGGCGAACCGGCCCGTGCCGGCGATCAGTTCGTCCGGCCGGCCGTCCTCGACGATCCGCCCGTGCTCCATCACCAGTACCCGGTCGGCGATCTCCACGGTCGACAGCCGGTGTGCGATCACCACGGCCGTACGGCCCCGCAGCACCGTCGACATCGCGCGCTGTACCGCCCGCTCGCCGGGGACGTCCAGCGAGCTGGTCGCCTCGTCGAGGATCAGCACCGCCGGGTCGGCGAGCAAGGCCCTTGCGAAGGCGACCAGTTGGCGCTGCCCCGCGGAGATGCGGCCGCCGCGCTTGCGTACGTCCGTGTCGTACCCGTCGGGCAGCGCGCCGATGAACTCGTGCGCGCCGATCGCCTTCGCCGCCCGCTCGATCTCCGCACGGCTCGCGTCCGGCCGCCCGATCGCGATGTTCTCGGCGACCGTGCCGGAGAACAGGAACGCCTCCTGGGTCACCATGACCACCCCGCGCCGCAGTTCGCGCACGGCCAGCTCGCGCAGGTCGACTCCGTCCAGCAGGACCCGGCCGTCGGACGGGTCGTAGAAGCGGGCGAGCAGCTTGGCCAGCGTCGACTTGCCCGCGCCGGTCGAGCCGACGACCGCGACCGTCTGCCCGGCCGGGAGGGTGAGGTCGAAGCGGGGGAGCACCTCGCCGCCGGTGCGGTAGGCGAACCGCACGCCGTCGAAGACGACCTCGCGGCCGGGGTGGTCCGGCGATTCGAGCGCCGGGAGCTCTTTGGGCGCCGAGGGTTCCGGCACGGACGGGGTCTGGGCCAGCAGCCCGGCGATCTTCTCCAGGGAGGCGGCCGCCGACTGGTACGAGTTGAGGAACATGCCCAGCCGGTCGATCGGGTCGTACAGCCGCCGCAGATACAGCACCGCGGCCGCGAGCACACCGAGTTCCAGCGAGCCGGACGCCACCCGGTGGGCGCCCCACAGCACGATCACCGCGACCGCCGTGTTGGCGACCAGCCGGGAGCCGACCACATAGCGGGCCATCTCCAACAGGGCGTCGCCGTTGGTGCGTTCGTGGCGCCGGTTCAGAACGCGGAAGTCGGCGTCGTTCGCGGCCTCCCGGCGGAAGGTGCGCACCGGCCGGATGCCGTTCATCGTCTCCACGAACTTCACGATCACGGCCGCGATCGCCGTGGACCGCGCCGTGAACACCCGTCCCGCGCGCCGCTGGTACAGCCGGACGAGGAGGTAGAGCGGCACGAACGAGACCACCGCGACCGCGCCCAGGCCGAGGTCGAGCCAGAGCAGCATCGCCGAGATGTAGACGAACGACAGGACGACCGTGACCAGTTCCTGGAGCCCCTCGCTGAGCAGCTCCCGCAGCGACTCAACGTCCGTGGTGGAGCGGGAGATCAGGCGGCCGCTCGTGTACCGCTCGTGGAAGTCGACGCTCAGCGCCTGGGCGTGTCGGAAGATCCGGCCGCGCAGATCGAGCAGCACGTCCTGGTTGACGCGCGCGGAGGCCTCGATGAACGCGAACTGGAGCACGCCGGAGATCAGCGCGCACAGCCCGTAGGCGACGGCCACCACGATCAGCGGACCGTGGTCGTGGTCCCGGAACGCCGGTACGGCGCGGTCGATGGCGTACGCCACCAGCAGCGGGCCCGCCTGGACGGCCGCCTGCTGGAGCAGCAGCAGAAGGGTGGTGACGGCGACGCGGGCCTTCATCGGGGCGAGCAGCGAGCGCAGCAGGGCGGCCGTGGCACCGGGCCGGGTGGGCAGGACGTCGCGGTCGAAGGGGTCGGTGCCGTCGGGCGGGCGGGGGAGTTCGCCCTCGTCGCCGGTCGCGGGGGTGGTGGAGGCGGAGGTGGAGGTGGTGGGGGCAGTCATCGGTCGTCCTCAGCTTCCTCGGTCGGCTGTCCGCCCGCTTCCTCGGTCGGCTGTCCGCCCGGTTCCCCGGCCCGTTCCCCGGCCGGATCCCCGGTCGGCTCCCTCGTCGGTTCGCCAGACATCAGGTGGGCGTACTCGGCGTTCGTGCGCAGCAGTTCGTGGTGGGTGCCGACCGCGGTGATGCGGCCCTCACAGAGCAGGGCGACGCGGTCGGCGAGCAGCACCGTGGAGGGCCGGTGGGCCACGATGAGCGCGGTGGTGTCCGCGAGGACCTGCCGCAGCGCCGCCTCCACGGCGGCCTCGGTGTGCACGTCCAGCGCGGACAGCGGGTCGTCGAGGACCAGGAACCCGGGCCGGCCGACCACGGCCCGGGCGAGGGCCAGCCGCTGCCGCTGCCCGCCGGACAGACTCAGCCCCTGCTCGCCGACCTGTGTCCCCGTGCCCTGCGGCAGCCCGTGCGCGAACTCGGCCTGCGCGACGGCGAGCGCCCGCTCCAGCTCCGGCGCACCGGCGCCGTCGCCCGCCCCCATGAGCACGTTCTCCCCGACGCTCGCCGAGAACAGGGTGGGCTCCTCGAAGGCGACCGCCACCTTGGAGCGCAGTTCCTCACGGGACATCGCGGTGATGTCCTCGCCGTCCAGCGTGATCCGCCCGGAGGTCACCTCGTGCAGCCGGGGGACGAGCGCGGTGAGCGTGGTCTTGCCGCTGCCCGTGGCCCCGACCAGGGCCATGGACTCGCCGGGGCGGATGTGGAGGTCGATGCGGTCGAGGACGGGCGGGGAGCCGGGCGGGGCGTCGGGGTAGCGGAACGTGACGCCGTCGAACCGCAGACCGGTCCGTGCGGCCGCCGGTCTCCCGGTCCGCTCGGTGACGTGCGGGTCCTCCGGCCGGGCGTCCATCACCTCGAAGTACCGCTCCGTCGCGGTCGCCGCCTCCTGGGTCATCGCCAGCAGGAACCCGATGGAGTCCACGGGCCAGCGCAGCGCAAGTGCCGTACTCAGAAAGGCGACCAGGGTCCCCGTCGACAGGTCCCCGTCCGCCACCTGCACCGCCCCCAGCACCAGCGCCGCGCCGATCGCCAGCTCCGGCAGCGTCACGATGACGCCCCAGATGGTCGCCAGCAGCCGGGCCTTGCGCAGCTCGGTGCCGCGCAGCGTCCACGACAGCGTGCGGAACACCCGCGCCTGGCTGCGGTGCCGGCCGAACCCCTTGATGATGCGGATCCCGAGCACGCTCTCCTCGACGAGCGTCGTCAGGTCGCCGACCTGGTCCTGGGCGAGCCGGGCCACCTCGGCGTACCGCCGCTCGAAGACGACGCAGGTCCACATCACGGGCACGGCGGGACCCAGGACGACCAGTCCCAGGGTCCAGTCCTGCTGCAGCATGATGACCAGGCCGACGAGAATAGTCACCCCGTTGACCAGCAGGAACGTCAGCGGAAAGGCGAGGAACATGCGCAGCAGCATCAGATCGGTCGTGGCCCGCGAGAGCAACTGGCCGGAGGCCCACCGGTCGTGGAAGGCCACCGGCAGCCGTTGCAGATGCCGGTACAGGCCCGCCCGCATCTCCGCCTCGACGTTCGACAGCGGCCGCGCGACCAGCCACCGCCGCAGCCCGAACAGCCCCGCCTCCGCGACCCCGAGCAGCAGCAGATACAGCGCGCCGAGCCACACCCCGCCCGGATCCCGGTCGGCCACCGGCCCGTCCACCATCCACTTCAGGACGAGCGGGATCACCAGCCCCAGACAGGAGGCGACGACCGCGACGAACGCGGCGGTGAACAGCCGCACCCGCACCGGCCGGACGTACGGCCACAGCCGCAACAGGATGCGTACAGTTGAACGATCGCTGGTGGTTGCACGTGTCGTGGGCATCACCCGCGAGCCTACGGACCGCCACTGACAACGCCCACAGAGTTTTCGCCTGACCCGGACCCGGCATGGCGGCCGGCCGCGCGGGCCGCCACGGGTCGCTCTCCGTCAGGCAGGCATCAGCTCAGTCGATCTTGAGAGTGGCGCGATCATATTCCTGTGAGATCAAGGAAAGACGGTATGGCGTCCACAACTCTGCATCGTCGCTCAAACTCGTCTTCCCAGCCCGACGCACGAGTTTTGCGCTCTCGTAGTCAACATGCAATACGGCATCCCCCGGAACCTCTTCAAGCAGTCTCGACGAAAGAAGTACGACGTCTTCATCCTGCTCTTCGTAAGCGCCCTTCTTGTATCTGAAGATCACCGTCGTCGTGGGCGTGAATCCCAAATTTTCGACGAGCGGATCTTCGGGATCCGGCTCATCATCCTCCGCCAAAACGCGAAGCCGGATTCCGTGTGCCGTGGAAATCCCCTCGGTCAGGAGATCCGCTGCGGGCGGTGGAGGTGATTGCAGAAGTTGCGCAGCGCTCGTCACGTGGACGAGTTTCTCCGCCACGCACAGAGGGGAGTCTGATGTCGCAATGTCCAGGGTGTAAGAAAAAGCCACGACGTTCTCCACGCCTTGGTCGCGCTTCCGGTCTGTCAAACGGGCATCACCCGCGCGTGCTGATCCCGGAGCGCCGTCCAGGCCCGTTCCTGATCCGGACCGGGCATCGCGGGGGCGGGGTGGCCCGATCGGTCGATCAGCACGAGGGAAGTCGCTATGAACCCCAGGGTGAGGGACCGCAGGACGCCCTGGCCCGACGTGCTGAACCGGTGCACCGCCAAGGCGGACAACTGCGTGAACTCCGCGAAATCGATGAAGCATGCGCCTTCGACGACCTCCCCGACGCCGGAGTCGACGCCGTGGACGTCGGCGCACATGCGTGCACTGCCCGTGAACGCGCGGGCGACATCGGCTGGTGGGCACCAGATGCCACGGCCGGGCATGTCCTTGTCCTGGAACCTGATCCTTGCTGCCATCTCAGTCCAGATCCATGGTGTGGGTCTCCCGGCTGTAGGGCTGCGACACGATGGCCAGCCGCGCGGGCCGCCACAGGTCGTCGTCCTCGTGGAGCGTCAGCTCTCCGCCGCGGCGCAGGAGCCAGACTTCCTCGAACTGGAAGTGCAGTACGACATCGCCGTCGACACGGTCCAGCAGCGGAGCGACGATCCGGATCATGTCGTCCTGCTGGTCCGAGGACTCGTTCTCTTTTCCGAGCCGGAATCCCACGTCGACCGTCGGGACGATTCCGAAGTCGTTGACGATGGCGTTCCATGGCTGCGGGGGCTTTGGCTTGATCACACGAATCCACGTGCCCAGCCGGGTCACGGCTCCCTCCGTCACGAGTCGGGCGCCCGTGACCGATGGGTCGAGGATTCCGGTCCTCCAGCCGATGTCTGCCAATTGGGTCGCGACCTCGTCGGCGGAGTACCGCGTCGCAAATTCGAGGTCGTATTCGATTGCCATGTGCTAACTCGCTTCAATGGGAGTGACTGTGTGTCGCGGACGCTAAGGATAGAGGTGAACCACATTACCCTCGCGGTCGATCACTATGACCTCTTTCAGTCCGTCTATCGGCCAGTCGTGGAACTGTGAACGCAGCGCACCGAGATCGGCGTCGCTGTCTCCGAGGTTCAATACGGCTCGTTCCGTCTGGCCTTTCTCCACCTTTTTGCCGATCGCGTCCCAGACGGAGCGTGGGTTCTTGGCCGTAGGTGCGTAGTTGTCGAAGATCTTACCTTCGATTCGAAAGTCCGGTTTCGTCCCGTTCGGCTGCACGCCCGGCGACTGTTCGACGTCGTACCCATTTCTGGCCAGAGTCTCCGCGGAGTGGACCTCGCGCCCTTTCGCCCGAATGGTTGTCGCGTCGTCGTTCTTGCTGAGGGATTCCGGATTTCCCCGGGGTTTCGCGGTGGGGTCGGGATCCCCTGACGGTCCGGTCCGTCCGGCCTCGGCGGAAGCGTCCCAGTCCCCGCCGCCACCCCCGCCACCCGATCCGTCGGATGTCATGTCGACCCGGTCGGGCCCCGCGGCATCACGGGCGATGTTGGCCGCTCCGGCGCCCACCATGCCGACCCCCACCGCTATCTGGGCGGCCGCGGCGACGTTGATCGGGATGCCGAGCGCGGCACCGATGACGGTGCAGTCCAGCAGACCGCCGAGGACCTCCTCACCCGCGCCGCCCGCTATCAGGGCGAGACCTCCCAGCACGGTCAGCGTCGATCCGAGATCGTCCACCATGGCGTTGCCGATGGAGGCGAGGTCCGACACCACGGTCAGGCCGACGTCCTTCAGGAAGTCTCCGGCTCCGGACACCACCGAGCCGACCGTGTCCTCGAACTTGTCCCATCCGGAGTCGTGCATGCCGTCGTGCGTGATGGCGCGGTGGATGATCCCGGCGGCCTTCTTGGCGGCCGTGTCCCGGATCTCCTTCGCCTGCCGGAGGATCGACTTCGCGCTGTCGAGGTCGGTCGAGGCCGCGTCCTGCTGCTTCTTCAGCCGTACGCGGTCGGGGTCGTCTTCCGGGGTGTGCTCGGGCAGCCCCTTGATGCCCTTCGTCGCCGCCCTGTGGTCGTCCTGCGCGGCCTGTCCCGCCTTCAGGGCCTTGGCGGCCATTTGCTGCGCGTGTTCGAGAGCGCTGGCCCAGTCCGCGACGCTGTCCTGCCGGACACGTGTGCCCATGGCGCTCGCGGCCTTGTCGTACCGGTGATACGCCTTGCGGAGGGGATCGAGAGTGTCGTGCGCTGTCTCGCGGAACGCGTCGGCCGCTTTCGACTTCCACGACTCGACTCCGCAGAGCGCCTCCACGTCGCCCGCTTCA
Source organism: Streptomyces sp. NPDC025638 (assembly GCF_055558775.1). Taxonomy (NCBI): domain Bacteria; kingdom Bacillati; phylum Actinomycetota; class Actinomycetes; order Kitasatosporales; family Streptomycetaceae; genus Streptomyces; species Streptomyces sp. NPDC025638. Next base: position 30,481 of record NZ_JBVHLX010000021.1, read on the forward strand.
CGCTTGATGTCGTTCGCGACCTCGCGCAGCGACTGGCCGAGCAGGGCGATGATGTCGGGATCGCCGGGCACGGGGTCGCCGTCCTCGTCGAGAACGGCCCACTCGTGGACGGGGGGACGCCTCACTTCGCCCCTCCGTCTCGCTTCGCCCGCTTGTCCTGCTCACGCAGGGCCTGCGCGAGCTTCGCGTCGACGGCGTCGTAACTCTTCGCGGCTTCCAGGGTGATGACCCCGAGCTTCCTGATCTGCGCCGCGAGATCCTTGCGGTGGATCTTCCAGTTGTCGGCGAAGTCGTCGAAGGCGTCGACGATCAGGCTGTCACCCAACTCGGCCGCCGACAGGTCCTCGGCCGGATTCGCCCGCTCGGTGAAGGAGTCGTAAATCCTTTGCAGTGCACGCGAGCACTCGCGTATGCGCTTGGTGTCCGCGCTCAGATCACTCATCGACGTCCCGCACCGACATGTGGTGTTGCCCCCGAATACCATGGCCATTTCGCGTGCATGTCAAGCAGATGATCTTAGTCGGTGTGCTTATGACGCAGGTATGCCAGACGTATGCGAAAGCTATTGCAATCTTCAAGAGCGGGTGAAGACTCCAGGTCGTGACCCCCTCACCCCGTCACCCGCAACAACACCACCGACCGCCCCTCCACCATCATCCCCGCCCCCGCCCGATGCACCACGCCCGGTGCCTTCCCCTGCGCCTCCCGCGAGGTGTCGACCACGACCTCGTAGCGCTCCGCCCACGGCGGGCCCGGCAGGGTGAAGGCCGTCGGGGCGTCGCCGGCGTGGAGGATCGCGAGGAAGCTGTCGTCGGTGATCGGGGCGCCCTTGTCGTCGCGGCCCGGTATGTCCCGGCCGGAGAGGTACATGCCGAGCGTGGCCGCGGGGGCGTACCAGTCGCCCTCGGTCATCTCCTCGCCGTGTGCCGTGAACCAGGCCAGGTCCCGCAGGCCGTCCGCCGAGTGGGCGCGGCCGGAGAAGAAGGCGCGGCGGCGCAGGACCGGGTGGCGGTGGCGCAGGGCGATGAGACGGGAGGTCAGGTCGAACAGGGGGCGCCAGGCGGGGTCGTCCAGCAGGGTCCAGTCCAGCCAGCTGATCTCGTTGTCCTGGCAGTACGCGTTGTTGTTGCCGCGCTGCGTGCGGCCCAGCTCGTCGCCCGCCACCAGCATCGGCACACCGGTCGAGAGCAGGAGCGTCGTCAGCAGGTTGCGCAGCTGGCGGCGGCGCAGCGCGCGTACTGGCTCCTCGCTCGTCTCGCCCTCCGCGCCGCAGTTCCAGGAGCGGTTGTCGTGGGAGCCGTCCCGGTTGTTCTCGCCGTTCGCCTCGTTGTGCTTGCCCTCGTAGGAGACCAGGTCGCGCAGGGTGAAACCGTCGTGCGCGGTGATGAAGTTGACCGAGGCGTAGGGGCGGCGGCCGCCCCAGGCGTACAGGTCGCTGGAACCGGAGATGCGGTAGCCGAGGTCGCGCACATCGGGGAGCGCGCCGCGCCAGAAGTCGCGGACCGCGTTGCGGTAGCGGTCGTTCCACTCCGTCCACAGCGGGGGGAAGGCCCCCACCTGATAGCCGCCGGAGCCGATGTCCCAGGGCTCGGCGATCAGCTTCACCCGGCGCAGCACCGGGTCCTGGGCGATCACCGCGAGGAAGGGGGAGAGCATGTCGACGTCGTGCATGGAGCGCGCCAGCGCCGCCGCCAGGTCGAAGCGGAAGCCGTCCACGCCCATCTCCGTCACCCAGTAGCGCAGCGAGTCGGTGATGAGGCGTAGGACCTGCGGCTGGACCACGTGCAGCGTGTTGCCGCAGCCGGTGTAGTCGGCGTAGCGGCGGGCGTCGTCCTGGAGGCGGTAGTAGCCGCGGTTGTCGATGCCCTTGAGGGAGAGCGTCGGGCCCAGTTCGCCCGCCTCCGCGGTGTGGTTGTAGACCACGTCCAGGATGACCTCGATGCCCGCCGCGTGCAGGGCGCGGACCATCCGCTTGAACTCGCCGACCTGCTGTCCCGTCGTACCGGAGGCCGCGTAGGCCGCGTGCGGGGCGAAGTACCCGATCGAGTTGTAGCCCCAGTAGTTCTTCAGGCCGCGGCGCAGCAGATGGTCCTCGTGGGCGAACTGGTGCACCGGGAGCAGCTCGACCGCGGTCACGCCCAGCTTCACCAGGTGCTCGATCGCCGCCGGGTGCGCCAGGCCGGCGTACGTGCCGCGCAGCTCGGGCGGGATGTCCGGGTGCAGCTGCGTGAAGCCGCGCACATGCAGCTCGTAGATGACCGAGTCGGCCCACGGCGTCTTGGGCCGGCGGTCGTCCGCCCAGTCGTCGTCATCGTGGACCACCACGCCCTTCGGGACGTGCGGCGCCGAGTCCCGGTCGTCGCGCACCGTGTCCGCGACATGCTGCTCCGGCCAGTCGCGGACATGCCCGTACACCTCCGGCGGCAGGCTGAACTCGCCGTCCACCGCCCGCGCGTACGGGTCGAGGAGCAGCTTCGCCGGGTTCCAGCGGGCGCCGATCCACGGGTCCCAGCGGCCGTCCACCCGATAGCCGTAGCGCTGGCCGGGCATCACGCCCGGCACGAAGCCGTGCCAGATCTCGTGCGTCAGCTCGGTCAGCCGCACCCGCGTCTCCCGGTCCCGCTCGTCGAACAGACACAGCTGGACCGCCTCCGCCCCGGCCGCCCACAACGCGAAGTTGGTGCCCGCCACCCCCTCCGGACCCGACCGGAAACGGGCGCCCAGCGGCATGGGTGCGCCCGGCCAAACGGGTGGAGTCGGCGCGGTGGCGCGCTCCGCGCCGTTCACCGCGGAGGCCGGGCGGCCGCCGTCGAGGGCCCGCTCCTGGGCCACTGTCTGCTGCTCGGCTGCGCTCGTCACCTTGCGGCCCCTTTGTGTCGGCTCGTTCGCCTTCGGAGCGCTCTCAGCCAGCGCCGGGGCGGCCGCCGCGCCCGGCCCCCGGCGGGGCCCGCTGCGCGCACGACCTCCCGGCACCGGCGTCCCCGCGGCTCACGGGCGCGGCTCCCCATCGCGTCGTCCTCCCACTGTTCTGCCCAGCGCTTGCGTCGCACTCACGTTTCCCCAGGGCGGGCCCGGTCGTTGAGCCGCTCGTGAGGTATGCACAAGGGCGCGCACGGCGCACGGGGGCCGCGCTGGCCGCCGTACTGACATGGGCAGGACTGCTGGCGGGAGCCGCCGGCTGTACCGGGGACGGCTCGGGCGGCGACGCCCTCGACCGGATCTTCGGCAAACCCCCGGCAGCCGGGGACATCATCCGCATCTCCCCGGACGACGGCAGCAAGGCAGTCCGCTCCGGCGAACCGCTGCGGGTACGGGTGTCCGACGGGCGACTCGAATCGGTGAGCGTGGTCCGGGTCCAGGACGCCCAGGACACCCCGGTGGCCGGGCACATCACCGACGACGGGAGGACCTGGCAACCGGACGAGCGGAAGCTGGCGCTCGCCGCCAAGTACACCGTCGACGCGGTGGCGCTGGACGGGCACGGGCGCCGCTCGGCCCGGCACGCCACCTTCACGACGTACGTCCCCGACGAGCGGTTCATCGGGTACGTCACCCCCGAGAACCGCTCCACCGTCGGCACCGGAATGATCGTCTCGCTGGCCTTCAACCGGCCGATCCAGAACCGGGCCGCCGTCGAACGCGCCGTCCGCGTCACGGCGAAACCCCCCGTCGAGATCAGCCCGCACTGGTTCGGCGAGGACCGCCTCGACTTCCGCCCCCAGCAGTACTGGAAGCCCGGCACCCGGGTCACCGTCGAGCTGCGGCTGCGCGACGTCGAGGGGGCGCGCGGCGTCTACGGACTCCAGTACAAGACGGTGACCTTCACCGTCGGCCGCAGTCAGGTCTCCGTGGTGGACGCTGCCGCGCACACCATGGAGGTCAAGCGCGACGGCCGGCTGCTCACCACCGTGCCCATCACCGCGGGCGCCCCGAAGACCACCACCTACAACGGCAAGATGGTGGTGATGGAGATGCTGGAGGTCACCCGGATGAACAGCCAGACCGTCGGCTTCGGCGGCGAGTACGACATCCCCGACGTCCCGCACGCCATCAAGCTCACCGACTCCGGGACCTTCCTGCACGGCAACTACTGGGCGGGGGACGCCTTCGGGAACAGCAACGTCAGCCACGGCTGCGTGGGCCTGATGGACATCAAGGGGGGCAGTTCGGACACGCCCGCGGGCTGGTTCTTCGACCGGACCCTGATCGGGGACGTCGTCGAAGTCGTCAACAGCAATGACAAAAAGGTCTCTCCCGACAATGGGTTCGGAGGGTGGAACATGGGGTGGAACGAGTGGAAGGCGGGCAGCGCGGTCAAGTAACCAGGAGGAGGACTGGATTCGGGGCGCCGACGGACGGCCGAAGTTGCGACGGAACGGTGACCTTTGCCTGACACGAAGCTCAAAACCCTGCGGTTAATATGCGCCAGTGGGGGCGCGGGACGCGCCGGGGAGCGGGCCTGACCAGGCCCCGCGAGGGGAGAGAACGTGAACGTGCGGCCGATATCGGGGGCGTCGGTTGACGCGCGAGGGCGGGGCCGGAAGGGGATGCCGGTGCTGATAGCCGGCGTCCTGCTCATGGCCGTGACCGCGTGCGGCGGGGGAGGGGCGGACTCGGGTTCCGGCTCCGGTGCCGGGAAGGGCAAGGACTCGACGCAGCAGGGCAAGCAGTCCGAAGCCGTCGTCAGCATCGCGCCCAAGGACGGCGCGAAGTCGGTGCGGACCAGCGGGGCGCTCAAGGTGACCGCCGGCAAGGGCAAGTTGACCGCGGTCGAGGTCAAGGACGCCAAGGGCGGCAAGATAGACGGGAAGATAACCGACGGGGGCGCCACCTGGACGCCCTCGTCCCACCTGGCCGCCTCCACCAAGTACACGGTGCACGCGGTCGCCAAGGACTCCGCGGGCCGCGAGGCGGCCGAGGACTCCAGCTTCACCACCCTGACGCCGCAGAACACCTTCGCCGGTTACTTCACTCCCGAGGACGGCTCCACCGTCGGCGTCGGTATGCCGTTCTCCATCCGCTTCACCCGGGGCATCACGCACCCCGAGGACGTCGAGAAGGCCATCACCGTCAAGACCGAGCCGGCCGTCGACGTCGAGGGCCACTGGTTCGGCAACGACCGCCTGGACTTCCGCCCCGAGAAGTACTGGGCGGCGGCCACGAAGGTCACCGTCGACCTCAACCTCGACGGCGTCGAGGGCCGCCCCGGGGTCTACGGCAAGCAGGCCAAGACGGTGAAGTTCACCATCGGCCGCAACCAGGTCTCCGTCGTGGACGCCAAGAAGCACACGATGAAGGTCACCCAGGACGGCAAGGTCATCAAGACCATCCCGGTCACCACCGGCAAGCCCGGCTACGAGACCTGGAACGGCCAGATGGTCATGAGCGAGAAGCTCACGGTGACCCGGATGAACGGCGACACCGTGGGCTACGGCGGCGAGTACGACATCAAGGACGTCCCGCACGCCATCCGGCTGACCGATTCCGGCACCTTCGTGCACGGCAACTACTGGGGCGGCGGCGCCTTCGGCAACTACAACGCCAGCCACGGCTGCGTGGGCCTGCGGGACGTGCGCGGCGGCTGGAGCAAGAGCGTCCCGGCGGCCTGGTTCTTCAACCACTCGATGATCGGCGACGTACTGGTCGTCAAGAACGCCCACGACGCCACCGTGGCCCCGGACAACGGCCTCAACGGCTGGAACATGTCCTGGGAGAAGTGGAAGTCGTAGGACTGTCCGACGGACGTAGTGCCCGGTGCTGTGACGGACGGCACCGGGCCGTTTGCCGTCGGTCCCCGTGCTGTGTCTGCCTGGGGGACAACCCCCGGACCCCCGGCCGGGTGTGATCGACGGCATTGGGCCCATTGCCGTTAGTCCCCGTTAACCTGCTCTGCATGACCGTCTCTCTCGAAGTCGCCGAAGGCGTCGGTACGCTGCGGCTGGACCGGCCGCCCATGAACGCGTTGGACGTCGCCACCCAGGACCGGCTCAAGGAACTCGCCGAGGAGGCCACGCGGCGCGACGACGTGCGCGCCGTGGTGATCTACGGCGGCGAGAAGGTGTTCGCGGCAGGCGCGGACATCAAGGAGATGCAGGCCATGGACCACACCGCGATGGTCCTGCGCGCCCGCGCCCTCCAGGACTCCTTCACCGCCGTGGCCCGCATCCCCAAGCCGGTCGTCGCCGCCGTCACCGGCTACGCGCTGGGCGGGGGCTGCGAACTGGCCCTGTGCGCCGACTACCGCATCGCCGGCGACAACGCCAAGCTGGGCCAGCCGGAGATCCTGCTGGGCCTCATCCCGGGCGCGGGCGGCACCCAGCGGCTGCCCCGGCTCGTCGGCCCCTCCAAGGCCAAGGACCTGATCTTCACGGGCCGGATGGTGAAGGCCGGCGAGGCCCTGGCGATCGGCCTGGTGGACCGGGTCGTCCCGGCCGCCGACGTGTACACCGAGGCCCATGCCTGGGCGGCCCGGCTGGCGCAGGGCCCGGCGATCGCGCTGCGCGCGGCGAAGGAGTCGATCGACACCGGAGTGGAGACGGACCTCGACACCGGCCTCGCCGTCGAACGGAACTGGTTCGCGGGCCTGTTCGCCACCGAGGACCGCGAGCGGGGCATGAAGAGCTTTGTGGAGGAAGGGCCCGGCAAGGCCAAGTTCCTCTGAGTTCCCCCGGGTTCCCGTACTTCGCCAGGTTTTCCGCGGAACCCCTTGCAATTGACACGGTGTCTCACCCGGGTCCCTCGATGGGGCGGTTTATAGAAACCTTAAGGCAACCTTAAGTCTGCCTTGTCGAGGCGACCCGTCCCATGCCCGGATTCGGGCCGTCCGTGCAGGTGGGGTGGGCCGCCGCGGGCACCGAAATGCCGTCGGCATATGCCGAACGGATGGCCCGGAATAGGGGCTTCCGGGGGGCGTATTCCTCAGGAACGCCCACGGAGGGCGCTCCGGGCGGCCATGATGGGGTGCATGGCGGGGCTGGAGGGCATCGAACAGCCGCGGGGACACAGCCGTGCGGCCGCGGCACGCTGGTCGCCCGCGGTCGAGGACGAACGGGCACTCAAGGCACTGGAACTGTTCGGCAATCCGACGGAGGCCGAAGTCCCGCTGTCGTCCCGCCCCGAGTCCGCGGCCACCGCGCGCCGGCTCGCCCAGGTCGTCGTTCTGCGCCAGTGGGGACTCACCCCGAAGATGACGGAGGACGCGGTCCTGCTCGTCTCCGAACTCGTCGGCAACGCCGTACGGCACACCGGCGCCCGCGTCTTCGGACTCCGCATGCGCCGCCGCCGTGGCTGGATCCGTGTCGAGATCCGTGACCCCTCCCGCGGGCTGCCCTGTCTGATGCCGGTTCAGGAACTGGACATCAGCGGCCGGGGGCTGTTCCTGGTGGACAAGCTGGCCGACCGATGGGGCGTCGATCTGCTGCCCCGAGGCAAGACGACATGGTTCGAGATGAGGGTCGCCGACCGCTGAGCGAACGTTCGCGGAGGTGACGACCCGTACGGATCCACCCATCGGGTCAATCGGCCGTTTTCTTACCCAATCACCCTTAAATGGTGCGGGTGACCACGACCGACCGCCGCGGGGCGTTGCGGGCGGGGGCCGGGCTCGTCGCCGGGGGCGCCCTCGCCGGCGGATGCTCGTCCGCCACCGGCTCCGACGCGCAGCCCACCCCCGCGCGAGCCACGCCCTCGCGCACCCCCGCGAAGCCCGCCCCCCTCGCCGCCCCCGCCCCGCGCGCCTTCCCCCGGCAGCCCGCGCAGATCACCCACGGACCCCGTGACCACCCCCGCGTCGCACTCACCTTCCACGGCCAGGGCGACCCCGCGCTGGCCCACGCCCTGCTCACCGAGGCCGAGCGGCACGGTGCCCGGATCACCGTGCTCGCCGTGGGCAGCTGGCTGGACGAACAGCCGGACATCGCCCGCCGGATCCTCGACGGCGGCCACGACCTGGGCAACCACACCCAGCGGCACGTGGCCGTCAACACCATGTCAGAGGCCGGTGCCCGCGCCGAGATCACCGAGTGCGCGGACCGGCTGAGACGGCTCACCGGTTCGATCGGCACCTGGTTCCGGCCCTCCCGTGCCCCGACGGCCTCCCCGCTCGTTGTCCGGCTGGCCCGCGCCGCGGGCTACCCCCATGTGCTGTCGTACGACGTCGACTCGCTCGACTACACCCGGCCGGGCGCCCCCGCCGTCACCCGGAAGGTCCTGGCCGAGGTCCGGGGCGGGTCCGTGGTGAGCATGCACTTCGGATACCCGGACACGGTCGCCGCCCTTCCCGCCGTACTCCAAGAACTCGACAGCCGCGGACTGCACGCGGTCACCACCACGGAGCTGCTGAGCTGATGCGTCCCACCAAAGCCGTCCGCGTCCTGGCCGCCGGCGCCGCCCTCGCCGCCCTGACGCTGCTGCCCGCGTGCAGCAGCGGGTCCGAGCACCGCGAGAACGAGGCCCTCGGCAGCAAGGCGCCCGCACCGCCCCAGAAGAAGCAACTGGTCGACGGACTACCCGGGATGCCGCCCGTGCTCGACCCCCACGACGTCTACGCCGCCGACCGCCCCAACCTGTTCTCCCCGGCGGTGAAGGACTTCCCGTCCCGGGTCTACGTGCCCAACACCAACTCCAACACGGTCTCCGTGATCGACCCGAAGACGTACCGGGTCGTCGAGACGATCCCGGTCGGCTGGCAGCCCCAGCACGTCGTGCCCTCCTGGGACCTGCAGACACTGTGGGTCAACAACGACAAGGGCAACACCCTCACCCCCATCGACCCGAGGACCGGTAAGGCGGGTAAGACGGTCTCCGTCCACGACCCGTACAACCTCTACTTCACGCCCGACGGCAAGTACGCCGTCGTCATGGCCTCCCTCGACCGCGAGCTCGTCTTCCGCGACGCGCACACCATGAAGCGCGTGAAGACCGTGCCCGTCAGCTGCTACGGCGTCAACCACGCCGACTTCTCCCTCGACGGGCGCTACTTCATCGTCTCCTGCGAGTTCAGCGGCGAGCTGCTCAAGGTCGACACCGCGCGGATGAAGGTCGTCGGCCAGGAGAAGCTGCCGTTCCAGGGCGCGATGCCGCAGGACGTCAAGGTGTCGCCCGACGGCAAGCGGTTCTACATCGCCGACATGATGGCCGACGGCGTGTGGATCCTGGACGGCGACCGGTTCACCAGACCCTCCCTCCTGCCCACCGGCAAGGGGGCCCACGGTCTGTACGTCAGCCGCGACTCCCGCGAGATGTACATCTCCAACCGGGGCGAGGGCACCATCTCCATCTTCGACTTCGCCCAGAACGGGCTCACCAGGAAGTGGCACCTGCCGGGCGGCGGCAGCCCCGACATGGGCGGGGTCTCGGCCGACGGCAAGGTGCTGTGGCTGTCCGGCCGCTACAACTCCGAGGTGTACGCCATCGACACCGGCACCGGGGCCGAACTGGCCCGCATCAAGGTCGGCAGCGGCCCGCACGGTCTCGCCGTCTACCCGCAGCCGGGCCGCTACTCGCTGGGCCACACCGGCATCTTCCGCTAGGCCGTGTCGGCACCCTGCCCTCAGGGTGCGAGGAGCAGCGCCTCCGCCCCCACCGGCAGGTATCCGGCCGCCTGGAACGCCCGCAGGCTGCGGGCGTTCCCCGGGGAGACCTGGGCCCACACCGGCTCCCCGGCGAGGTGCCGGGCGGCCGTCACCAGTTGGCGTCCCAGCCCCCGGTGTCGTACCCCCTCGTCCACCTCGACCGCGACCTCCAGCCGGCCCGCGACCCCGCGTCCCAGGACGACCACACCGCCGTCCGCCTCCCACAGCCGCACGTCGTCCCGGCGCGCACGGGCCCGTACGGCGCGCGGATGGCCGGGGTCGGCGGTCTCCGTGAGCGCGAGCGGCGGCCGGCCCGGCAGGGGCGAACCCACCACGAGGGCGTCGATGGTGTCGGTCGTACGGCCCGTGCGCTCCATGAAGGCCGCGAGGAACCGCGCGTTCATGGTCGCGGAGAGCGCGTCGCAGTCGACCGTCACCGCCCGCAGTGTCTCGCGCACCCACCGCGGATCCTCGTCCGTGAAGACGACCGAGCGGGCCGTGAAGGCGATGACCCCGGCGTCCCGGTGCGTGTGCTGGGGCACGACCGTCGTACCGCCGTCGTCCGGCGGGAAGACACCGCGCGCGGCGGCGTCGAGAATGTCCCGCAGGGTCTCCGCCACGACCGCACCCCTTGAGTCTCCACCGACTGGAAGCCCCAGACTCGCAGACATGATCGACGACGGCACCGGACTTTTCACCATCGGCGAGCTGGCCCGGAGCACCGGACTCACGGTCCGTACCATCCGGTACTGGTCCGACGAGGGCGTGCTGTCCCCCGTGACCCGCTCCGCGGGCGGCTACCGCCTGTACGACGCCGAGTCCGTCGCCCGCCTGGAGCTGATCCGCACCCTGCGCGAGCTGGGCCTCGGTCTGGACGACGTGCGCGCGGTGCTGGCGGGCGAGACGACGGTGGCGCGGGTGGCGGCCGCGCATGTGGCCGCGCTGGACGCGCAGATCGGTTCGCTGAGGCTGACCCGTGCGGTGCTGTCGACCGTGGCGCGACGCGGTTCGACCGCAGAGGAGATGACCCTGATGAACAAGCTGGCGCGGCTGTCGGCGGCCGAGCGGAGGCGGATCCTGGAGGAGTTCGTGGACGAGATGTTCCGCGGACTGGACACGGCGGACCCGGACATCCGCGAGCGGATGCGGAACATCGCGCTCTCGCTGCCGGACGATCCGACGCCCGAGCAGGTCGACGCCTGGGTGGAGCTGGCCGAGCTGATCCAGGACCCCGAGTTCCGGGCGCTGATGCGCGGCGCGGCCGAGTTCAACGCCGCCGACCGGGGGCACGACGCGCGTGCCGGGGCGTCGATGTGGTTCTTCAAGCGGCTCGTCGAGCTGGTGGGGCGGGCCCGCGAGCGTGGCATCGCCCCGGAGTCGCCTCAGGCCGAGCCCGTACTGCGGGACCTGCTCGGCACGGCCGACCGCGGCGACGTGCTCGCCCGTATGAAGGCGACCCACAACGTCAGGGCCGCCCGCTACCGGGAACTGCTCGGCATCCTCAAGGGGACGGCCCAGCCCGTCCACGAGGAGGACTTCGCCTGGGTGGTCGCCGCACTGGAGTTTCGCGCGGGCCGTTAGTCTGACCTGCGGCAGTACGCCTGTATGACCTAGAAAACGCGACAAAAAGGGGCGGATCGGTGGCGGACATCGAGGAAGCACGCAAGCAGTTCCAGCGGATCGATGCGGACGGTGACGGTTTCATCACCGCCGCCGAGCTCAAGTCCGCCATGGCCCAGGAGGGTGACTGGAACGTCACCGAGGCGGTGGCCGAGGCCATCATCAAGACGCGCGACCTGAACGGCGACAAGGTCCTGTCGTTCGACGAGTTCTGGGCCTACCTGAAGAAGTGACGCCCGCGGAGAAGGGGGGCACCCGGCCCGGGTGCCCCCCTTCCGCATGTCCCCTTCCGTATGCCCGACGAGATCGTCGTAAGGGTGGTCGGTCCTCGGAATAGTCCGCCGGCCCCCGGGGTTGACGCCGCACAGCAGACGCATGCACATGCATCGATCCCGGAAGGGCCTGTCATGAAGATCGGCATCATCGGCGCCGGCAACATCGGCGGCAATCTCACCCGGCGGCTCACCGCCCTCGGTCACGACGTCTCGGTCGCCAACTCCCGTGGCCCGCACACGCTCACCGAACTCGCCCAGGAGACGGGCGCGACCCCCGTACCGGTCGAGGAGGCGGCGCGCGGCGCGCAGGTCGTCGTGGTCACGGTCCCGCTGAAGGCGGTCCCGAATCTTCCGTCCGGGCTGCTGGACGGCGCGGCCGAGGGAGTCGCCGTGATCGACACCGGCAACTACTACCCCCAGCAGCGCGACGGCAGGATCGCGGGGATCGAGGACGAGGGCCTCACCGAGAGCCGCTGGACCGAGCGGCACATCGGGCACCCCGTGATCAAGGCCTTCAACGGCACCTACGCCCAGGACATCCTGGACGGCCCCCGTCCGGCCGGCGACCCCGACCGGCTGGCCCTCCCGGTGGCCGGCGACGACGAGGCCGCCAAGCGGGTCGTACGCGACCTGATCGACGAGCTGGGCTTCGACACGGTCGACTCGGGCGGTATCGACGACTCCTGGCACCAGCAGCCCGGCACCCCGGTGTACGGCCTGCGCGCGGGCGTCGACGGCGTGACCGAGGCACTGGCCAAGGCGCCGAAGGACAGGCCGGCGGACTTCAGGGGGTAGGCGCGGGGACCGGTCCGGTCCTCAGCCGAGCACCCTCGCCACGAACGTGTCCAGGACCCCCGCCCCCACCTCGACCGCGCGGGTGCGCCCCTGCCAGTCGGTGATCGTGTGGGAGCGGGCCGCCGTGCGCAGGGACCGGACCCGGGCCCGGGTGCCCTTGCCGTCCCGCAGGTCGAGGGCGGCGAGGGCGGCGCGGGCCCAGTCCCGGGTGGACGCCAGCCAGGGGGCGGCCGAGGCGCGCAGCGGCGCGGGGACCGTGTCCGGCACCCCGGCCAGGACGGTGAGCCGCTCCCGCAGGGCCGGTTCGGCTTTCCCGCCGCTGCGCCAGTAGGCCGCTGTCAGGGTCGCGAGTTGCGGTGCCTGTGCGGTGTTCAGCCGGGAGGCGCGGTTGACGTCGGCGAAGGCGCGCAGGGCGGTGAGCGCGCGCCGGTCGCCGTCGGCCAGTGCGGACAGGCCCGCGTCGAGTGCCGCGGCCGGCCGGTACGCGGTGGGGTTCCAGGCGTACGCGGCCATCGAGAACAGCGCCGGGTCGGAGGCGGCCGCCTGGTTCATCGGGTTGGCCAGAAGACCCGCGACCGCGCCGGGCAGGCTGTCCTCGCGGCCCATGTAGGGGCCGAGCAGCAGATGGTCCGCCGTGTAGTCGTTGACCGGGTAGTTGTCCCACACCAGCAGCGGGTGCCCGTACAGCCGACCGGCCGCACGGGCCTGCTCGGTGCGCAGCGCCGGGGAGACGACCAGCGGCCCGGTCCACATGACGCGGACGTCCCGGTCCAGCCGCCCGGCCAGCGCGGTCTTGTACGCGCTCGCCCGCGCCCCGTCGTACTCCGTGGGCACGGTGATCAGCGGAGCGGCGCCGCCGCGGGCGTCGAGGAACTCGTGCTGCACCTTGTTCAGCAGATCCGCCTGCGCCCGCCCGACCGCGCCCCGCCCGCTGCCGTACACGGCGGCGTCGCGTGCGCAGTTCCAGTGGTCGATCTCGATGTCGTCGAGCGGCACGGCGAAGGCCCGCACCCCGGCGCCGTCCCACAGCTGCCGGAACTTGCGCACCAGCGCCGCGGTGTCCGAGGCCGACGAGTAGCAGATGGAAGGGCCGGGGGAGAGCGCGTACACGAAGGAGATGTGGTCGGTCGCGGCCCGCGCGGCCAGGGTGCGCAGTTCGGCGAGCCGGGGCTCGGGGTACGGCTCGCGCCAGCGGCCGCGCAGATAGGGGTCGTCCTTCGGGCTGTACATGTATGTGTCGAGCTTCCAGCGCGCCGCGAAGTCCAGTTGCTCCAGGCGCTCCCGCTGGGACCAGGGTGTGCCGTAGAAGCCCTCGACGATCCCGCGGGCGGCGGTGGCCGGCCAGTCCCGGATGCGGACGGCGGGCAGCGCGGTGCGCGCGGCCCGGGAACCGACGGGGCGCACCAGCTGGGCGAGGGTCTGCGCGGCGTGGAAGGCACCGTCCGGATCGACCCCGGCGAGGACCGCCCGGGGCTGTCCGTGGTCGATGCCGACGGCGAGGACGTACCCGCCCGCGGCGAGACCGGTGGGCGGGGCGGCACGCAGTGGAGCCAGGGCGGCCGACGTGCCGCCCGACGCCACCGTGACCAGCAGCTCGCCGGACTTCGGCGCGTCCCCCAGGCGTATCTCGTCCGCGCCGCCCGCGCGCAGCGCCCGGGTGACGGCGTCCAGGGTGGCCGCGTCCGTCCCCGCGTCCGCGCGCACGGCCACGCTGCGCCCGATCCGCACCGAACCCGCGTCCCGGCGCACGCTGCGCGGTGCGGGCCACAGGGCGGGCACCTGCGCCGGAGCGCTTCCGGCGCGGGTGGTCCGCGCCTTGCCGTCGGCCGCCGAGGGGGCCGCCGCCGCGGCGCCGTCCGGGCCGGCGGGTCCGTCCCCGCAGGAGCGGGCGAACACCACGACCACCAGGCCGAGGACGAAGCCGACCAACAGCTGCGGCGGGACACGGAACTGGCGCACCCTGAGCCCCCTCCACCATCCGTCTGCGCGGGCGGTAGGCAGTCAACTACCATCTGTCGCATTGATTATGACGGAACGGCAGTTTCCGTTCGGGGGGATACGTGAACGTCGTCGAGGCATGTCGCGCAGCCGTGTGACGTTCCGTCGGAAACGGCGGCGAAGGCGTCGACAAGAGGGCACTGTGCGCCAGTTGGCGTAGACACTGCCGACAGCAGGTTCTATCCAGAGATGCGTGGGGCGGACGCGGCCCCTGCTACAGGCACGGGGGAGGTCGCACATGGTGGTGGTTCCGGAAGATCCGCACAGCCACTGGATCGTGCTCCTCGACATCGAGGACTTCAGTCTGCGCGCGGAGACCACCCAGGCGACGCTGCACGACGACCTGTACCACGTGGTCGAGTTCGGGTTACGGCGGGCCGGGCTCGGCCTGGACGGATGCGAGGTGCAGGACCGCGGGGACGGCATGCTGCTGCTGGCCCCGCCGGACACCAAACCCACCCTGCTGCTGAGGGAGTTGGTGCGGGGCCTGGAGGACGCGCTGGTCCACCACCGGGACACCTACAACCACGACCACCGGATGCGGCTGCGGGTCGGGTTCGAGCAGGGGCTGGTCAGCAGGCGCGGCGAGCGGTGGACGAGCAACGCCGTCAACGACCTCTCCCGGCTGGTCGACGCCGGCCCCGTCAAGCAGGTGCTGGCCCGGGCCGGCCGGGCCCATCTGGTGGTGGTCGTCTCCGAGGACATCCACCGCAAGGTGGTGCTCGGCCGCTACCCGGGCATCGACCCGGCGGCGTATCTGCCCGCCGACTTCGTCACCAAGCACGGCGAACCGCGCCGGGGCTGGGTCACCGTACCCGGCTACCCGGCGCCACCCGGACTTCCCGCGGACTCGGGGGAGCCGCCACGTGGCAGAACGAGACCGGGGGAGGACCCCGGCACGGGCGGTACCGCGGGAGGAGCGGGCGGTGGGACCGAACCGGGGAGCCCGGTCCTGCCGCCCTCGCTCCACGTCGGTGATGTGACGAACGGTCAGATCGCGGTGGGGGACGGGGCGATGGCCGTGGGCGGTGACTATGTGCACGGCAACAAGATCGAGCATCACCACGGCTCCCGCGACGTGCCCCGCCGCGGCACCTCGGCGGACGGATCATGACCACACCGCCCGCCGGCGGCGCGCCCGCCCCTGCCCCCACCCCCACGACGACGGCGCCCACCGGGGGAGGGGCGCCGTCCCCGCAGGGCGCACCGCCGCCCGGCGGCGGCACACCCGCGCAGGGCGGCGCCGGGGGCAGCGGCGGCAACAGCGGCTCGCCCCAGCCCGGCACCGCAGGCGGCGCGGATGGCGGTACGCCCCAGCAGGGCGGCACACCACAACCGGCGGCCCCCGACAACACCGTCGGCGGCAGCGACAGCGCCAGCCAGGCCACCGCCCGTACCGGACAGGGCAGTCTGCGCGCCGGGCTGCTGCGCACCGCCTGGACCCACATCGGCGGCGACCGGGTCGAGGGCGACAAGATCGTCATCCATGCCGGGGGCGAACACCGAGTCGTGCTGCGCACCCTGGCCGCCGCGGACGTGGCAGCCGTCCAGCACACCTTCCGGGCCCCGCCCCGCTGGGACGACGTCGTCGTCGACGCCTGGCAGCGCCGCTCGGTCGTACTGCGCGGCCCCGGCGGCGCGGGCAAGACCGCGGCCGCCGTGCGCCTGCTGATATCCGCCCGGGCCACGGCCTTCTACCTGATCGACTCGGTGGCCGAACTGACCCGGCTGACCGACCTCAGACAGATCGCAGGCGCCGGCCTGCTGCTCGACCGGCCCGTCGACCTCGGCCTGCTGCGCGGCCCCCAGCTGGCCGGCCTGGAGAGCCTGCTGCGGGACGCCGACGCCCATGTCGTCGTGACCGCGGGACCGGAGGCCGAACTCGACCGCGACCTCGGCGAGTACGTGCAGCGCATCGCCCACCCCGAGGCCCTGGACACCGTGCTCGCCGCCCATCTCTCCCACCGGATCGGCGAATCGGAGGCCGAACTCGTCCTCGCCACGGACGGCGTTGCCGAACTCACCGCCGAACTGCTGGACCAGGGTGCCGCCTGCCGGATCGCCGCCCAGCTGGCCTGGATCCTCGAACAGGAACACCGCGACGGCGCCGTCGACCCGCGGCGGATCCGCTCCCGCATGGAACAGACCGGCGGAGAGGGCCCCGAGGAGTGGTTCGAGGGACTCGGCGACATGGGACTGCGCACCCAGGCCATCGCCCTCGCCGTCCTCGGCGGACTCCCCCAGGAGTACGTGTCCCTCGCCGCGAGCTCCCTCCTCGACCGGTTCCGCAGCGACCGCGGTGTCCTCACCGCCAGCGTCGAGCAAGGACCCGTACCCCTGCGCCAGGACCCCTTCAGCCAGTCCCGCAGGCAGTTCGCCGAGAAACTGCGGGCGCGCACCTACTCCGCCGTCACCCGGGGCGACTTCGGCTGGCTGCCCTGCACCGTCGCCGAGTACCGCAACCTCGACTACCCGGCACGGATCATCCGGCACGTCTGGTCGGAGTACCGCATCCAGCAGGAACTCGTCGCCTGGCTCGGCGAGTTGGTCGACCGGCCCTCCCAACAGGTGCGCAGCTTCGCCGGAACCGCCCTCGGCCTGATCGCCACCGAGTCCTTCGACCACATCGCCACCCAGATCTTCCCCGGCTGGGTCATGGACGAGGGCACCGGCTCGCTGCGCCGCGAGGCCATCGCCTACGCCCTGCGCGTGTGCGCCCGCGACCCCGCGCTGCGCACCGGCGTACGCAACCTCGTCGACGGCTGGTACATGAGCGGCACCTGGCAGTTCCAGGCCGCGGCCGCCCGCGCATACGGCCTGTGCCTGGGCGGCGCCGACCTCCCGACGGCCCTGCAGACCCTCACCCGGCTCGGCACCGTCGACCACATCCAGGTCGCCATCGAGATCGGCGACGCCTTCGCCGACCTGATGGAGGAGGACGTCGACACCCACGCCCCCGTGGTGCTGCGCGCCATCGCCGAGATGTCGCACGAACCCGCCAGCCGCCCCTCCGGCCACCTCGCGTTCCTCATCCTCGCCGACGCCCTGGCCACCGACGAGCCGGCGGCGGGCGGCGCCCCTCCGCGCAGCCGGCCCACCCTGCTCCGGCTGGCCGCGGATGCCCCGCCCGGCGACGAACTGCGCCGGCTGCTCGGCTATCTGTGGTCCGAGGCGATCAGCGGCGAACTCTTCGCCGACCAGGCCGGGACCGTGCTGGAGGCCTGGGCCGCCCAGGCCGAGGCCGACCCCCAGCTCCTCGACGACCTGGTCCGCGTCCTCGTGGAGGACGTGGCGGCGCGCAGTCCCCGGGCCGGAATGCTCCTGGAGCGCTACGCCCGGCACTGGACCGACCGCGACCGCTTCCGCCCGCTGCCCCGCTCCGCCCGGGTCCTCGGCGCCCGTCTGCACAGCGCCCCACCCGTCCGACCCACTCAGCCAGGAGGTGGCCGGTGACCGAGCCGGTCTCATTGATCGTCAACCGGAGTCCGGTGCCCCGCATGGCGGTGGGGCCCACCAAGGCGACCCAGCCGCACCTGGCGGTCGTGTACGCCACCGCCGCCGGCGAGGTGGAGTGCTTCGAGGGCCGCCCCATGACCCCCTCGCAGCAGGTCTTCTCCAAGTACCGCACCCGCTACGAGGTCGATCTGCGCGGCTACCGGCGCAGCGCCGTCCTCGGCCGCAACCCGCTGGTCTCCCGGGACGGCGTGCACGCCTTCGAGGTGAAGGTCGACTTCGCCTTCCGCGTGGACGGCTGGGACGGCGCCAAAGCCCTGGTCCGCTCCGGCATCGACAACCCGCTGCCCCTGGTGCACACCTACCTCACCAGCCTGTTCCACGCCGCCGGACAGCGCTTCGCCATCGAGGACTCCTTCGGCCTCCAGCACTACCTCAACCAGCGGTGCGGGCAGCAGGTGACCCTCGCCGAAGGGCTGGTCGTCTACGGCTGCCAGGTGTCGGTGCAGCCCGACGCCAAGTCCAAGGCCTACCTGGAGTCCCTGATCGAGGCGGGCCGCCGGGAGACGCTGGGGCAGGCCGAACACGTGCCCAACATGGGTGATGTGCTGCGCGAGGGCCAGATCGCGGCCAAGAAGCAGGAACAGGAGATGGAGGCCGCCGCCCGCCAGGCCGAGGCCCTCAGGCATGTCGCCATGGACAGCGAGGGCCTGATCCGGCAGTACATGAACACGCACCCGGAGGACGCCGCGGGCGCGTTCGACATGCTGCGCAAGCTGGAGGAGGCCCGCTTCGCCACCGCCGAGCTGCAGAACCAGCGCGCGCTGGCCCTGTTCCAGGCGATGGCCGACAAGAACCTGGTGCAGGCCGGCGACCTGGAGGTGATGCGGCAGCTGCTGACGGACGTGGTCGGCCGCGCCACCGGCGGCGCCACCCAGCTCCCCTCCGCCACCACCCCGCAGCTTCCCGGCGCCCGGCCCTGGGACGCCCCGGCCGCCCAGCTCCCCTCGGCGTCCACCGCCGGATCCGCCCAGACCCGGACCCAGGCCCAGGCCCCGCCGCCCCGGCCCGCGGACCAGGGCCCCGGGTTCACCGCCCAGGGCCCCGGGTCCACCGTCGTGGGCGATGCCCTCCCCCCGTACGCCGGACGGCCCGCCGTCCCCACCTACGCCGCCCTGATCTACCTGGTGCTCGACGAGTCCCTCGACCGCGACAGCCTGCAGGAGCTCAACCGCGGCCTGAACGACCTGCACTCCGCGCTCTCCGGCGCACCGGAGGTCGCCAGGTCCCTGCGGCTGTCCGTCCTCGGCATGGCCGCCACCGCGGAACCGCGCCTCCAGCTGGAGGCCGTCACCCACGGCACCCGGACGCCGATCCTCACCGGCCGCCCGGGGCTGTCGTACAGCAGCGCCTTCCAGTTGCTGAAGACCGTCGTCGGGCAGGACGTCGCCGTCGTCAAGGCCGAGGGCGTCCAGGTGCTGCGGCCGATCGTGTACTTCCTCACCGGCGGCGTCCCCGACGAGGGCAACGGCTGGCGCGAGGCCCATCAGCGGCTGACCGACATCGGCGGCAACCCGGCCGCGCCGAACGTGATCGCCCTCGGCCTGGGCCGGGCCGACGCCTTCGCGGTCCGTGCCGTCGCCACCCGGCCCGAGTTCGGCTTCATGGCACCGCCGAACCAGGACGCCGTGTCGGCTGCCCACAGCTGTGCCGGGTTCCTGCGCGACAGCGTCGTCGGCTACGCCCGGCGCCTCGCCTCCGGCGACCCGCAGTTCTCGGTCAACCCGCCCGACGGCTTCCGGCGGGCCGAGGACGCCTACTGATCCGCACCACCTCCCACGCAGTCAGTCCCACCACGCAAGAACGGAAAGACGATGATGGAAAGCAATCGGGGGCACTTGCTCCCCATCTACGTCCTGGCCGACGAGTCGGGCTCGATGACCGAGCACATAGACGACCTCAACGACGGCCTGCGCTCACTGCACCAGGCGCTGCTCGGCGAGCCGATGGCCGCGGCCAAGGTGCGCTTCTCGGTCCTGGGCTTCTCGGACGACGTGGTCGAACGGGTCCACCTGGTCGACCTGCGCAGCGCCAATGAGTTCCCGCTGCTGCGCACCCGCGGCATGACCAGCTACCTCGCCGCCTTCGAGGACCTGATCAACCGCATCCCGGGCGATGTCAACGCCCTCAAGAGCGAGGGCTACCAGGTGCACCGGCCCGCGGTGTTCTTCCTCAGCGACGGGCTGCCCAACCACGGCGAGGACTGGCAGGACGCGCACCGCAGGCTCACCGACCGCTCGGTCACGCTCGGCGCGCCGAACATCATCGCGTGCGGCATCGTGGACGCCGACGCGCAGACCATCAACCAGGTGGCCACGGAACCTCAGTTCGGGTTCGTCGCCAACAAGGGCGTCGATGTGGGCGGTGCCATCGCGAAGTTCTGCACCGCCCTCACCAAGAGCGTTATCTCCTCGGGCCGTTCGCTGGGCTCGGCGTCCCCGCAGCTGGTGGTCGACAAGCCGGAAGGCTTCACCGTCGCGATCGATGTGATCTGACGTGACCTGGTTCCCCAACCGGCACCCCGACGACGACCGGGAGGGGCAGCGGCCGGTGCCGCCGCCTCCCCGCCCCGCGCCCGAGCTGTACCCGCAGCAACCGGCAGAGTCCTACGACCGGCCGGAACCGGCGGGCTCCTACGCCCACGACTGGCAGCCGGGCCGACCGTGGCCGCCCGTCGGCCGGCCCGCCCAGCCGCCCGCGCACCCCGCCCCGGCGCCGGCTTCTCCTCCCCGGTCCGACGCCTTCGCCGAGGGATGGCAGACGATCAGCGTGGACGGCGCCGTTCCCGAGTTCGACCCGAGACCGCCGATCGGTGCCCTGTCGTACCGCCCCGACACCGTCTGCGACGGCTGGTCCACCGAGGCGCTCGACCTGCGGCTCGCCTCGGTGCGCGGCTACGCCCACCGGGCCGAGGGCCGGCCGCGGGAGGACGACGCGGCCGCGGCCTGGGACGAGCACACCCGCACCGTGGTGTTCGCCGTCGCCGACGGTGTCTCCGACGCCCGCCAGCCGCACATCGGCTCCCAGCTCGCCTGCCGCAGCGCGGTCGACGAGATGCTCGCCCAGGTGCGCGCGAGCGGCGGGTTGGTCACCGACTGGCCCAAGCTGCTGAGCACCGTCCACTGGCAGCTCCGGGTGCAGGCCCGCCGGCTGCTGCACCAGGAGGACGCCACGGTCGACGAGACGGCCGACCTGCTGGCCACCACCCTGGTCGCCGGGGCGGCCACGCCCACCCCGGCGGGGGTACGGGTGGCGCTGGTGTCGGTCGGTGACTCCGGGGTGTGGCTGATCAAGAACGGGGCTCTGTATCCGCTCCAGGGCGGCAAGGCGGTCGGCGCGGACGGCCTGGTCTCCTCCGCCGTACGGCCCATGCCGTACGTGCCCGCCGAGGTCGTCCCCTTCGAGTACGTCCTGGAGCCGACCGGTGTGCTGCTGATCGGCACGGACGGATTCGGCGACCCGGTCGGCGACGGACGGGGCGTGGTGGCCCAGCTGTTCTGCCGTGAACTGGAGCGCCCGGTACCGCCGTTGGGCTTCGCCCATCTGCTCGACTTCTACCGGGAGACCTTCGACGACGACCGCACGCTGGTGGCCCTGTGGCCGCGCGTGGCCGCGGCGGGGGGTCCGCGATGAGCGAGGTCACGGTGCCCTGGGTACTGCCGGACAAGCTGGGCACCTACACCGCGCACAAGCTGGGCGACGGCGGGCAGGGCATCGTGTACGGGGTGCCCGACCCGCCGGGCAAGTTCGCGGGCGAATATCTGGCGTACAAGGAGTACCGGCCGACGGAGGCGTACGACAGCGACGTCCTGTACGACATGGTCTGCTTCCGCCAGATGCTGTCCCCGGCCGACCGCGCTTATCTGGATGAGCGGCTGACCTGGCCGCTCGCCCTGGTCTACCTGGGCGACACCCCGACGGACCCCCGCCCGTCGCGCAACCCGCGCACCAGGGTGGTCGGCTTTCTGATGCGGCGTGTGACCCAGGACTACGAGCTGCGCATGCCGGGCGGCGAGGTGAAGCTGCAGGCGCTGGAGTTCCTGCTCAACCCGGACGGCTATATGACCCGGGTCGGCCTGTACGTCGACGACGCGCACCGCGTGGAGCTGCTGCTCGACCAGGCCCGCACCCTCGACTGGCTGCACCGGCGCGGGGTGACGGTGGGCGACCTCTCGCCGAAGAACGTCCTGTTCACCCTGCGGGGGCAGGCCCGGTGCCGGTTCATCGACTGCGACTCGATGCGCTACACCGGCAAGGACGTGCTCAAGCAGGTGGAGACCACCGGCTGGGAGGTGCCGGAGCCGGAGAAGGCCACGGTCGCCTCGGACTCCTGGAAGTTCGGTCTGCTCGCCGCGCGGGTGTTCAACCGGGACCAGGACAGTCCCGACCTCGGCCCGCTGCGGGCCGTGTCCACCGAGCTCGCCCAGCTCGCCAGCCTCGCCCAGAACCGGGACCCGCAGCGGCGGCCGCCGATGTCCGACTGGCTGACCAGGCTGGAGCTGGTGCACAACCGGGTCAAGCGGACCCGGCGCGCCACGGCGCACACCACTCAGCCGCCGGCCCCGACCCCGACGCCCGCGGGCCCCTACCGGCCCCAGCCGCAGCCGGCGTCCCCTCCCCAGGGGTTCACCTTCCCCGCCCAGCCTCAGCCGCGCCGCCCGGCCCAGAGCGGCTCGATGGGCAACAGGGTGGCCGGCTGGCTGCTGGGCGCGGTCCTGGTGGGCGGCCTCGTCGGCTATGCGGCGACCCATATGGACTCCACGGGCGCCTCGGCGTCGCCGTCCTCGGGCGGGCCCTCGGCGACGGCCACCGATGACGTCCACACCAGTGGTGACTCGGGCGCCGGCGTCAGCACCCCGGACTCCGGCGAGGACACCCCGTCCGACCGGGCCGTGGCCCCCGGAGCCACCGTCGACTACTCCCAGGTCGCGGACGACCCCGAGGCCGAGGACGTGGCCGCCATGTTCGCCCGCTTCTTCGGCGCGATCAACAAGCACGACTACGACACGGCCCTGGACCACTACGACCCCGGCACCTCGGTGGTGAACCTCGGCTCCAAGTCGGCCCGGAACCAGTGGAAGGACGTCATGTCCACCACCCGGGACAGCGACTTCGTCCTGAGCGACCTGTCCTCGGACGGCACCTACACGCTGGCCACCCTGAACTTCACCAGCCACCAGGACGCCGGATACGGCCCCGCCTCCAGCCCGTCCGACACCTGTGACCAGTGGACGGTCACCTATCAGCTGACCGACTCGAACGGCTACCGGATCTACAAGGCGCCGAGGGACGGGGTCAGTTACACCTCCTGCTGACCCTCACCCGCCGAAGGCCTGCGCCTTCAGCTGATCCACCGACCGGACCGACAGATACTGACGCCCCGTCACGATCCAGCCCCGGGCCCGCCATTGCTCCAGCACGCGGCTCACCGTGCGCCGGGAGGTCAGCAGCAGGCCGGCCAGGTCGTCCTGGGACAGGGCGAGGGCGAGACGGCGGCCGGTGCCGTCCGGCTCCGGCATGCCGCACCGCTCCACGAGGTCGAGCAGGAGCGCGGCGAGCCGGGCGGGCACCGGCTCGGTGATGCCGATGCGCTGGAGATCGGCCTCGCGCAGCCGCCGCGACAGGGTCTGTTCCAGGGCGGCGGCAATGCCCGGCCGGGCGCGGGCGAGGACGTGGAAGCGGGTGGCGGGCAGCTGCAGCAGTTCGGCCGGGGTCGCCGTGACGAGCGAGGCAGAGCGCCGCCCGCTCTCCATCGAGGCTTGTTCGCCGAGGAGTTCACCGGGACCGCGCAGCGCGAGCAGGGCCCGATAGCCGGCGTGCGACTGGGCGATCACCTTGACCCAGCCGCGCATCAGCACGACCAGATGGTCCGAGTCCTCGCCCTGGGTCAGGAACTGCCGCTCGGCCTCCACCACGACCCGGGTCGCCGCCCGGAGCAACGCGGCCCGGTCATCGGCGTGGAGCGCCTCCCAGAAGGGGGCGGGGCGAAGAGCCACGGCGGTCAGCCAGGCGGCCGCACGGCCAGGGACCCGAGTGCGGACGACCGCCGCACCCGCCGTCTCCCGACCCGTATCGAACCCGTCTTCGTCACGCCCCGTCCTCCCGTCCTCGGGCCACCGTACCGGGACCGCACCAGTGTGACCCGATCAGACGTCGCCCGCCCACTCCCGGAGCGCGGCCCTGCTCTCGAAGGCGGCGACGTTCTTGTCGTGCGGATCGCTGGTGTACTGGTGGAAGAGCCACTTGGCCTTGATGCGGGGCTTTCCCGCGGTGACGTAGTCGGCGATCCAGAGGCCGTCACCGGCGTACGAGGTGACGTCGACGTCCAGCCAGTAGTTGCGGTTGGCGTACAGCACGACCTTGTTGTGCGGCCGGAGTTCCTTGACCTTCCGGATGAACAGGTCCTTCTCCGCGTTGCTCGCGTGCGTTCCGTCGCTCGTCGTCTCCCAGTCGACGGCGAGGATGTCGCCCGCCCGCTCGGGGGCGTGCCTGACGAAGTACTCGGCCTGCGCGGTGAGATGGCCGGGCCACAGGAAGTGGTAGAAGCCGACGACCAGTCCGCCGTCACGGGCGGTCTCGGTCTGGGCGGTGAGTCTCGGGTTGATGTACGAACGCCCCTCCGTCGCCTTGATGAAGGCGAAGGAGAGGCCGTCCGTGTCGTACGAGGCGGACTGGAACGCGCTCACGTCGATGCCGTGCAGCATGCGGAACTCCCTGAAGTGCCAGTGGGGTGACAGGAGCTGAGGTGTTGTCAGTTCCACCTTTGCACGCGTGATCCGTTCGCGCGCCTGGATTGTCAGCTTCGGGTCGTCACCGACCCCAGTACCGCGGCCGACTTGGCCGACCAGTCGGAGGTGATCACGCTCGCGTGGTCCCCCGCCAGCAGCGACAGCCGGGCGGCGACCTCCGCGTCCGTGGGGGCGGTCGACGAGATCGCCGGGGGTACGCCGTCCGCTCCCGTCATGATCAGGAAGTAGTGGTTCGTGGCGTAGAAGGACGTGTCGTAGGCGTTGTTCACATAGGTCGCCGCGTCACCGTCGAAGAACACGAACCAGGGGCGGATCGAGGCGTCGTAGCGGCTGGTGCGCGGGTCGCCGTTCGCCGCGCCGAGCGCCGCCGGGAAGGCCTGGGCCGCCGAGATGTTCCCGGCCGCGTACAGGTCGCGGAGATGGTCGCCGTACTCCTCGTCCGTCCAGTAGCTGTCGAAGGGGTTGGCCTGCTCGACCGTGCCCGGGATCAGCTCGAAGAGGAATTTGCCCTTGAGCGCGTCACGAGCGGGCCAGGCGTTGGCCCTCGACGCCGCGTCGAGCGTGGAGTAGTCCGAGCCCAGCAGGTCGGACGGCTTGTAGACGCTGCTGCCCAGCTTCTGCGACACCAGTGCGTCGAAGGCGGCCGGGCCCATGCCCGCCCTGCCGTTGAAGCCCACCTTCATCTCGACCTTGAACACGATGGGCGGGTGGTCCGGGTGGAGCTGGTTCCAGGCCGCGATGTTGTCCAGGCAGGAGCCGAAGTCCTGGTTGCGGGCCTTGCTGTACAGCTCGCCCGGGGTCTTCGCGGCCTCGCAGTTGTTGTCGTTGCCCAGCGGGTTGCTGTGGCTGACCCGCCAGCGGTGCGTGAGGCTGTCGACATAGACGTCGAGTTCGAGCAGTGAGGCGCCGGAGTCCAACGCCTGTGCGAAGTAGGTGTACTTGGCCTTGTCGTACGCGTTGTGCGTGCCGATGGCCGTCGTCTCGGAGAACTTCGGCGCCGCCGCGCGGGCGTTCGCCGGAACTGCCAGCAGCAGGGCGGCGGCACCCAGCAGCGCCGCCACCCGTCTCACCACACCAACCGAGCGCACGTGTCAACTCCCCTTCGTCGTCGCCGAGTTGGCGGCAGCGTAGGGGAACGCGATTACTGCCCGGTAGCCCCGGGAGGAACATCAAAAGAGGAGAGTCGGCCGGTCGCCTGCCGGCCCCGACTGCGAGGCTTTTACAAACTTTCTGGCAAGTGTTAAATTCGTAGCCATGCCGAAGGTTCCCACCGCGCAGCTCGTGCTCGACGCCGCCTACCGCTGCTTCTGTCGCAACGGGTACCGCCGCACCACGATCACCGACATCGTCGAAGAGGCACAGCTGTCGCGCCCGACCGTCTACAAGTACGTCGGGACCAAGGAAGACGCAGTCACCAAGGTCGTCCAGTCCCTGCTGGAGCAGGCCCTGGCTGCGGCGCGGGCGGCGGCCTCCGCCCCGGGCACGCCCGAGGAGCAGGTCCTCGCCGTGCTCACGGTGAAGCTGGAGGTCGCCATCCGGCTGTGGCACGACAGCCCCGCACACGCCCAGGAACTGCTGTCGGCCGCCACCGCCCAGGCGCCCGACCTGGTCACCGACTACACCGACGGCCTGGCCGAGCTCCTGACATCGGCCCTGGCGGACGTCGTCCCGGACGCCGCGCGACAGGCCGCCGCCGTCCTGCTCACCTTCACCCGGGGCCTGGAGGACGAGCTGCGCGACGCCGACGCCGTCCGCCGCGAACTCCGGGCCGGCGTGCAGATGATCACTCGCGGGGCACTCGCCCGTCCCGCATCGTCCCCGGCCCGACCCACCGGCAGGCCACCGGCGAAAGGACCACGATGAGCAGCACCGCCCCCGCGTACTACCGTGGCCAACAGGCCTGGCGCGACCTGCAGGAGTTTCTGCCCTCCCGGCTGCGCCTGACCGACGCCACCGCGCCGGAGGAGGAGTTCTGGGACTGGCGCGGACACCGCGTCCACCTCGACCGCTACCGCGATCCCGGGGCGAGGGCGAAGGTCGTCCTGCACCACGGCGTGGGCACCAACGGCCGCCAGATGTCCCTGATCCTGGGCGCCCCGCTGGCCCGGCGCGGCTTCGAGACCGTCGCCCTGGACAACCTCGGCTACGGCCTCACCCAGGTCAAGGCCGGCACCGCCCCGTCCTACGACGACTGGGTCGATCTGGTCGTCGACTTCCTCGCCCACGAGCGCTCCCGCGACGACCGCCCGATCGTGCTCTACGGCCTCAGCGCGGGCGGCATGCTCGCCTACCACGTCGCCGCGAAAGCCCCCCGCTCCACCCTGGCCGCGTCGTCGGCATGACCTTCATCGACCAGCGCAGCCAGCAGGTGCGCGACGAGACCGCCCACGACAGGCTCACCGCCCGCACGGGCGGGGCGCTCATGGGCCTGCTGGCCAGGACCCCGGCCGCCTCCCTGAAGTACCCGATGAGCCTGGCCTGCAAGATGTCGGCCCTGGCCAACGACCCGGCCGCCATGAAGGTCTTCATGAAGGACCGCACCTCCGCCGGCAACCGGGTCAGCTTCCGCTTCCTGGGCAGTTACCTGAGCTACGCCCCGGCGGTCGAACCCGAGGACTTCGACGCCTGCCCGGTCCTGCTGACCCAGCCCGCCGAGGACCGCTGGACCCCGCTCCATCTGAGCCGGCCCTTCCTGTCCCGCATCACCAAGGTCCCGGTCGACACCGTCATGCTCGACAACGCCGGCCACTACCCCCTCGAGGAGCCGGGGCTGACGCAGATGCAGGACACCATCGCCGGCTTCGTCACCAAGCACGCCGCCTGACCCGGCACGCCGCGTACCGCGGCACCTTCCCTAGCACTCGATGATGTTCACGGCCAGCCCGCCCCGGGCCGTCTCCTTGTACTTGACGGACATGTCCGCTCCGGTGTCCTTCATGGTCTTGATGACCTTGTCCAGGGACACCTTGTGGGAGCCGTCGCCGCGCATCGCCATGCGGGCGGCCGTGACCGCCTTGACCGCGGCCATGCCGTTGCGCTCGATGCACGGGATCTGGACCAGGCCGCCGACCGGGTCGCAGGTCAGGCCGAGGTTGTGCTCCATGCCGATCTCGGCCGCGTTCTCGACCTGCTCGGGGCTGCCGCCGAGGACCTCGGCGAGGGCGCCCGCGGCCATCGAGCACGCGGAGCCGACCTCGCCCTGGCAGCCGACCTCGGCGCCGGAGATGGAGGCGTTCTCCTTGAAGAGCATGCCGATGGCACCGGCGGCCAGCAGGAAGCGGACCACACCGTCCTCGTCGGCGCCGGGGATGAAGTTGATGTAGTAGTGCAGCACCGCGGGGATGATGCCCGCCGCGCCGTTGGTGGGCGCGGTCACCACACG
Source organism: Streptomyces sp. NPDC025638 (assembly GCF_055558775.1). Classification (NCBI taxonomy): domain Bacteria; kingdom Bacillati; phylum Actinomycetota; class Actinomycetes; order Kitasatosporales; family Streptomycetaceae; genus Streptomyces; species Streptomyces sp. NPDC025638. The sequence continues at coordinate 58,385 of NZ_JBVHLX010000021.1, forward strand.
GCCGCCGGCCGCGTTCTCCTCGTTCACCGCCATCGCGTAGAGCGTGATCCACTCCATCGCGTGCGCCAGCGGGTCGCCCTCGGCGCGCAGCTGGCGGGCGGTGACGGCGGCCCGGCGCTTGACCCGCAGCCCGCCCGGCAGGATGCCCTCGCGGGTCATACCGCGGGACACGCACGCCTGCATCACGCGCCAGATCTCCAGCAGGCCCTCGCGGATCTCCTCCTCGGTGCGCCAGGCCCGCTCGTTCTCCAGCATCAGCGCGGAGATCGACAGACCCGTGTCCTTCGTCAGGCGCAGCAGCTCGTCGCCCGTGCGGAAGGGGTACTTCAGAACCGTGTCGTCCAGCTTGATCCGGTCGGCGCCGACCGCTTCCTCGTCGACGACGAAGCCGCCGCCCACCGAGTAGTACGTCTTCGAGAGCAGCTCCGTGCCCTCGGCGTCGTACGCCCACAGGGTCATGCCGTTCGCGTGGTACGGCAGCGCCTTGCGGCGGTGCAGCTTCAGGTCGTCGTCGAAGGAGAACGCGATCTCGTGCTCGCCGAGGAGACGGATCCGCCCGCCCGATTTGATCTGTGCCACCCGGTCGTCCGCCGTCTCCACGTCCACCGTCCGCGGAGACTCGCCCTCCAGGCCCAGCAGCACCGCCTTGGGCGTGCCGTGGCCGTGGCCCGTGGCGCCGAGGGAGCCGTACAGCTCGGAACGTATGGAGGCGACGGACTCCAGCACGCCCTCGTTGCGCAGCCGGCGGGCGAACATGCGTGCCGCGCGCATCGGTCCCACCGTGTGGGAGCTGGACGGGCCGATGCCGATCGAGAACAGGTCGAAGACCGAGATGGCCACGGTGACTCCTCAGTACGGGGGTGGTGCGAAGGGGTGGGGCACCGCGCCCACGGAAGAAACGTGCGCTTCCAGTGTGCGCGGTGCCCGCGCCGGGGTGAACTACTTGGAGAGCCCCGGGTACAGCGGGTGCTTGTCGGCCAGGGCCTTGACCCGGGCCTTGAGGGCCTCCGCGTCGTAGGACGGCTTCAGCGCCTCGGCGATCACATCCGCGACCTCGGCGAAGTCCTCGGCCGCGAAGCCGCGGGTCGCCAGGGCCGGCGTACCGATCCGCAGACCGGAGGTCACCATGGGCGGACGCGGGTCGTTCGGGACCGCGTTCCGGTTGACCGTGATGCCGACCTCGTGGAGGCGGTCCTCGGCCTGCTGACCGTCCAGCTCGGACTCGCGCAGGTCGACCAGGATCAGATGCACATCGGTGCCGCCGGTCAGGACGTTGACCCCGGCCTCGCGGGCGTCGGCCGCGGTGAGCCGCTCGGCGAGGATCCGTGCGCCCTCGACCGTACGGCGCTGGCGCTCCTTGAAGTCCTCCGAGGCGGCGACCTTGAAGGAGACCGCCTTGGCCGCGATCACGTGCTCCAGAGGACCGCCCTGGAAGCCCGGGAAGACGGAGGAGTTCAGCTTCTTCGCGAAGTCCTTCTTGGCGAGGATGATGCCGCCGCGCGGGCCGCCCAGCGTCTTGTGGGTGGTGGAGGTGACGACATCGGCGTACTCGACCGGGTTCGGGTGCAGACCCGCGGCGACCAGACCGGCGAAGTGCGCCATGTCGACCCACAGATACGCCTCGACCTCGTCGGCGATCCGGCGGAACTCGGCGAAGTCCAGCTGCCGCGGGTACGCCGACCAGCCCGCGATGATCACCTTCGGGCGGTGCTCCTTGGCGAGCCGCTCGACCTCGGCCATGTCGACCAGGCCGGCCTCGTCCACGTGGTAGGCGACCACGTCGAACTGCTTGCCGGAGAAGTTCAGCCGCATACCGTGGGTCAGATGACCGCCGTGCGCCAGGTCCAGACCGAGGATGGTGTCGCCGGGCCGGGCCAGCGCGAAGAGCGCGGCCTGGTTGGCCGAGGCGCCCGAGTGCGGCTGCACATTGGCGTACTCGGCGCCGAACAGCTCCTTGACCCGGTCGATGGCGATCTGCTCGGCGACGTCGACGTGCTCGCAGCCGCCGTAGTAGCGGCGGCCCGGGTAGCCCTCGGCGTACTTGTTGGTGAGGACCGAGCCCTGGGCCTCCATGACCGCGACCGGAGCGAAGTTCTCCGAGGCGATCATCTCCAGGGTGGACTGCTGGCGCAGCAGCTCGGCGTCGACCGCGGCGGCCACGTCCGGGTCGAGTTCGTGCAGGGGCGTGTTCAGGACGGACATACGTCTACGACTCCTCAGCCGGCGGTGTGGGCCACGTACTCGTCGGCGGAGAGCAGGTCGGCCGGCTCGTCCGTGACGCGTACCTTGAACAGCCAGCCGCCCTCGAAGGGGGCCGAGTTCACCAGGGAGGGGTCGTTGACGACGTCCTCGTTGACCTCCGTGACCTCACCCGTGACCGGCGAGTACAGGTCGGAGACAGACTTCGTGGACTCCAGCTCGCCGCAGGACTCGCCCGCGGTCACCGTGGAGCCGACCTCGGGGAGCTGGGCGTAGACGACATCGCCGAGCGCGTTGGCCGCGAACTCGGTGATACCGACCGTCGAGACGCCGTCCTCGGCGCCCGACAGCCACTCGTGCTCCTTGCTGTAGCGCAGCTGCTGGGGGTTGCTCATGGCCTGAATTCTCCTGTACGCGGGGATGTGCTGATGACTGGGGGAGTACTGAAACCGCAGGTGAGCGGGGTGATGTGCCCGGCATCACAAGCAGGCGGGGCGAGGGCCCCGGTGATCAGTCTCTACTTCTGGCGCCTGTAGAAGGGCAGTGCCACGACCTCGTACGGTTCGTGGCTGCCGCGGATGTCCACGCCGACGCCTGCCGTGCCGGGCGCGGAGTGCGCCGCGTCGACGTAGGCCATCGCGACGGGCTTGCCCAGCGTGGGGGAGGGGGCACCCGAGGTGACCTCGCCGATCACCGCGCCGCCGGCGACGACCGCGTACCCCGCGCGGGGGACCCGGCGTCCCTCGGCGACCAGGCCGACCAGGACGCGCGGCGGGTTCTGCTCGGCGCGGGCGGCGGCCTCGGTGAGCGCCTCGCGCCCCACGAAGTCGCCCTCCTTCTCGAACTTCACCACCCGGCCGAGTCCGGCGTCGAAGGGCGTGAGGGAGGTCGTCAGCTCGTGCCCGTACAGCGGCATGCCCGCCTCCAGGCGGAGCGTGTCACGGCAGGACAGGCCACAGGGGACCAGACCGACGCCCTCGCCGGCCTTGGTCAGTGCCTGCCACAGCTCGACGGCGTGCTCCGGCTTCACGAACAGCTCGAAGCCGTCCTCGCCGGTGTAGCCGGTACGGGCGATCAGCGCGGGGACACCGGCGACGGTGCCGGGCAGGCCCGCGTAGTACTTCAGGCCGTCCAGGTCGGCATCGGTCAGCGACTTCAGGATGCCGGGGGACTCGGGGCCCTGGACGGCGATCAGCGCGTAGGCGTCGCGATCGTCGCGGACCTCGGCGTCGAAGCCGGGCGAACGTTCCAGCAGTGCGTCCAGGACCACCTGGGCGTTGGAGGCGTTGGCCACGACCATGTACTCGGTCTCGCCCAGCCGGTAGACGATCAGGTCGTCCAGGATGCCGCCGTCGGCCTGGCAGATCATGGTGTAGCGGGCGCGGCCCACCCCGACGGAGGCGATGTTGCCGACGAGCGCGAAGTTCAGGAACTTGGCCGCCTCCGCGCCGGTCACCGTGATCTCGCCCATGTGCGAGAGGTCGAAGAGTCCGGCCTTCGTGCGCACGGCGATGTGCTCGTCGCGCTCGGAGCCGTAACGCAGCGGCATGTCCCAGCCGGCGAAGTCGGTCATGGTCGCACCGAGCGAGCGATGCAGCGCATCGAGCGCGGTATGACGGAGTTCGGTACTGCTCATCGGTCGGTTGTCTCCCAAGGCGATGGGGGTCCCCCCGCGCGAGCCGAATTCGAGCGTGGGGGAGGGCGAGGTCGTTCCTCCCCATCTGTCATCGGAACCTGAGAGGTTCGCCATGACCACCCCTGTCCGGGACGACCACGGCTTGCACCTTGGGTGGGGCCACCGTCACGGCGGCCCGCTTTTCAGATGTGCCTCGCCCGCGCGGTAACGGTGCCTGAGAGATTCAAGGGAGGGACTTGCTCCTTCGGCGCCCCGGCAGTGCTGCCGAGGACTCTCCCGCGCGGATTCAAACGGCCGGTATGCAGTTGGCGGCCACATCATTGCACGCCTCGCCCGCGCGCGGCAGGTCGGCTTCTGTAACCGGGCTGTGGCAGTACGCGCACGAAAACGCGAGACACCAGGCATTACCTTCTCTTTACACTCGACGGGCAGGGGATCTCCGAGCCCAAGGGGAGGACGATCACGGTGAACAGGACCACGGCGTACGCCACGACCACGGGCATGGCCCTGCCGAAGCGGCCCACCGCCTCGGCCCGCGGACGCTGCGACGAGCGCCCGGCACCGGTCGTCCGCGATCTGCGCGACCGCGCCGGCCACAGCCCGCACGGCCTGCTCTTCGGCCCCGGCGACCTGGTCGTGATCACCGGCCTGCCGGGCAGCGGCAAGTCCACCCTGATGAGGCGTGCGGTCCGGGGCGCGCGCATCGACTCCCAGGACACCCGTGACCGCTGGGACGCCCGCATGCCCCGCCTGCTGCCGTACGCGGTCTACCGCCCCCTGGTCCGCCTCGCCCATTACGCCGGGCTGCGCCGCGCCCTGCGCTCGGGCGAGGGGGTCGTCGTGCACGACTGCGGTGCCCAGACATGGGTGCGCGAATGGCTGGCCCGCGAGGCCCGCCGCCGTGGCGGCACCCTGCACCTGCTGCTGCTCGACGTCACCGCGGACACCGCACTGGAGGGCCAGCGCGAGCGCGGCCGCGGTGTCTCCCGCTACGCCTTCCTGCGCCACCGCAGGGCCGCCGCCCGCCTCCTGCGCACGGTGGAGCGGGGCGAGCTGCCCCCGGGCTGCGGCTCGGCGGTGCTGCTGGACCGGGCCGCGGCGGACGTCCTGCACCGGATCGGCTTCGCGCGGTGAAACCGGGTCACCGGTACCCGCTAGCCTTTCCAGCCATACCAGTGGTTCCCAGCAGGCGGTAGGCAGATGGACTTCCCGGCGGACTTCCCCACGGACTTCCCGGCACAGGCGCACCCCCATCCGCACGGCGGATGGCCCGGCAACGAGCTGGAGGAGGTGCTGTCGGCGTCCCTCGGCGTGCCGTCGGCCGGCGCCCGGATCGTCGAGGTCCTGAGCCGCAGCTTCGTATGGATCCCGCTGCCCAACGGCGGCGGCCCGAACAGCGGTCCCCTGGACCTGCCCACGATGGAGATCGAGGGCCAGGTGTACGTCCCGGTGTTCAGCTCCGAGGAGCAGTTCCGCCAGGTCGTCGGCTCCCACATGTCGTACACCATCGCCCCCGCCGTGGAGTTCGTCCGCGGTCTGCCCCCGCAGGTCGGCCTCGCGATCAACCCGGACGGCGTGGTCGGCGTCCCGCTTCCGCCGGAGGCGGTCGCCGAGCTGTGCCGGGCGGGGCGCACCGAACTCGACGGCCCCTCGACCGGCGGCCGCGTCCGCCTCTTCGAACCCGACTGGCAGGACGACCCGGTCGACTTCCTCGCCGCGGCCTCGGCGGAGTTCGCCGGGACGGGCGTGGTCGCCACGGCCCGCCGCTGCCTGGCCGCGATCGAGACCGCGGACCCGGTGATGTTCGTGGGCGTCGAACTGTCCCAGTGGGAGGGCGACCTGCGAACGCTCCCCCTGGAAGCCCTGGGCAGGGCCCTGGGGAAGGCCCCGGTGCGGTGGCCGGTCAACCTCGTACTGCTCGACGTGGCGGAGGACCCGGTGGGCCACTGGATGAGGGAGAACGTCAGGCCGTTCTATCAGCACGGTCACTGAAGCGCGCTTCGCCTACGCGCACCGGGTCTCGAGCCATCGGGCGCTTAAGCTGTTTCCATACGCGGGGCAACTTCTCGAAGGGGCGGTAAACCAGGTGAGCGCGAGCGGCAGCGGCACCGCGACCGGACAGGTCGAGCACATGCTGCGGCAAGTCACGCCCGGGCGCTACGACGCCTACGAGGCACTGCTGCGCGCACTCGCGACCCCGTCCTCCGGCCAGGTCTGGATGCTCCTGTGGCACGGCCAGGGCGGCTCCCCGGACGCCCAGTACGGAAACATGGAGGTCGACGGGTACGGCTACGCGCCCTGCGTCACCTCTGCCCAGGAGCTGTCGGCCAGCGGCTGGAACAGATCGTACGAGGTCGTCGACGGCCTCGACGTGGCCCGCACGCTCTACCCCGACCACTACGGCCTCTGGCTGAACCCGCACGCGCCCGGCGGCGGCTTGGGCATCCCCTGGCTCGACCTGCGCCGCATCGCGACCGGCCTGGACCGTCAGCCGGCGGGCCCGCTGCGGCTGTCCGAACCGGCCATCGAGATCCCCCAGTTCTACGCCCTGCTCGCGCAGAACGCCCACCGCACCCCGGCGGTCCGCTCGCTGCGCCGGGCCTGGGTGCAGCCGGCGCTGGGGGCGCCGTACCTGGCCATCGGCCTGGACGTGTACGACACCTCCCCGCCCGCGGTCGACTCGGTGCGGGCGATGATGCAGCAGTCCGTCGGCGCGGTCCCGGACGGGCTGCCGGTGTCGACGGTGGCGATGACGGACGAGTACGACCCGGTCGTGATGTGGATGCGGGCCGGCGCCCGTCCCTTCTACGACCGTGAGGCGCACGCCGCTCCCGCCGCGGGCGGGGGCTACTGGGCCCAGCTGCCGCAGAGCGGAGCCTACTGAGCCCCGTGGCAACTTTCGCACGTATGTCCCGGTTTGCCGCTTTGGGAAGATCTTCGCGCGTAGATATGGGTGAATTTTCGGCTTTTGTTCACCCATAGGCGGTTTGACGGTGTCCGCCCCCAGCAACTGCCCGTCCGCATAACGGGTAACCACAGGCTGCATCACGGTTGCGCATCCATTCACCGCCAAGGCTGGCAACTGATCGCCGAAGCGTTGAAGACTCCCACTTCAAGGGGTTCGCCCCTGTGTACGACGGACTGATTGAGGCCGCTACCAGCGGCAAGTGCGGGCCGGCTACCGCCGGTTGAGAGGGGTCCCTGCCTGATGACGGCACCATTGCACGAGCCGACTGCGGAAGCGGCCCCGAGCGCGGCCGAAGAAGCGGCGGCTGCCGCTGCCGGCGACAAGGCCGTACAGGGACGTTCCCTGGGCCGGATCGCCTGGGAGCGCCTCAAGCGGGACAAACTCGCCCTCACGGGTGGCGTGGTCGTGCTTGCCCTCATCGCGCTCGCCCTGCTCGCGCCCGTGATCACCAACCTGCTCGGGCAGGATCCGGACGCCTACCACGAGAGCCTGATCGACCCGCTGTTCGGCACACCCAAGGGGTCGCTGGGCGGTATCAGCGGAGACCATCTGCTGGGTGTCGAGCCGGTCAACGGCCGCGACATCTTCGCCCGCATCCTCTACGGCGCTCGGGTCTCACTCCTGGTCGGCTTCCTGTCCGCCATGGTCGCCGTCGTTCTCGGCACCGTGCTGGGCATCCTGGCCGGCTTCTTCGGCGGCTGGGTGGACTCCCTCATCAGTCGCGTCATGGACGGTCTGCTGGCCTTCCCGCAGCTCCTGTTCACCATCGCCCTGGTCTCCGTCATGCCGAACGACATGCTCGGCCTGACCGGCTCCAGCGTGCGGGTGTTCGTGATGATCCTGGTCATCGGGTTCTTCGGCTGGCCGTACATCGGACGCGTGGTGCGTGGACAGACCCTCTCGCTGCGTGAGCGCGAGTACGTCGAGGCCGCCCGGTCGCTGGGCGCCGGGCGGTTCTACATCCTGTTCAAGGAACTGCTGCCCAACCTCGTCGCGCCCATCGTCGTGTACACGACGATGATGATCCCGACCAACATCCTCACCGAGGCGGCACTCAGCTTCCTTGGCGTAGGCGTCAAGCCGCCTACCGCCTCCTGGGGGCAGATGCTTTCGAGCGCGATCGACTACTACGAGTCGGACCCCATGTACATGGTGGTCCCGGGTGTGGCGATCTTCGTGACCGTTCTTGCCTTCAACCTCTTCGGCGACGGCGTGCGGGACGCGCTGGACCCGAAGGGCTCCCGCTGAACCGCCTTACCCCAAGCGTCCCGTGGCACTGCCACGGGGTCTCTCATCAAAATCCGGAGGATCCGAGATCGTGACTACCCAACGCACCTCAGGGCGGCGCAAGCAGGCGTTGGCCGCTGCTGCCGCGGTCGCCGCGCTGCTGACCACGGCGGCGTGCGGCGGCGGCAACAGCGATGACGGCGACAAGGGCTCGAAGACGGGCGCAGCCGGTTTCGACGCGGCCAACAACAAGGTTGCCCAGGCCGACCTCGCCAAGAAGGGCGGCACGCTGCGGTTCGGTGGTGCCCAGGACGCCGACTCGTGGGACACCACGCGCGGCTACTACGGCTTCATGTGGAACTTCGCGCGCTACTACAGCCGTCAGCTCGTCACGAACAAGACCGAGCCCGGCAAGGACGGCGCCACGCTGACCCCGGACCTCGCCACCGGTCTCGCCAAGGTCTCCGACGGCGGCAAGACCTACACGTACACCCTGCGTGACGGCGTCACCTGGGAAGACGGCAAGCCGATCACGTCCAAGGACATCAAGTACGGCATCGAGCGCGTCTGGGCTCAGGACGTGCTGTCCGGTGGTCCGGTGTACCTGAAGGACGTCCTCGACCCCAAGGGCGCGTACAAGGGCCCGTACAAGGACTCCGCCAAGGACAAGCTGGGTCTGAAGGCGATCGACACGCCGGACGACAAGACCATCGTCTTCCACCTCCCGAAGGCCAACTCGGACTTCGAGGAGATGCTGGCCCTGGTCTCGGCGTCCCCGATCCGCCAGGACATGGACACCAAGTCCAAGTACGGTCTGCACCCGTTCTCCTCCGGCCCGTACAAGTTCGCCTCGTACAGCCCGGGCAAGGACCTCACCCTGGTCCGCAACGACAAGTGGAGCCAGGCCTCGGACCCGATCCGCAAGGCCTACCCGGACAAGATCACCGTTCAGTTCTTCTCGGACGCCAACCAGCTGGACCAGCGTCTGCTCAACGGTGACCTGGACCTGGACATCAACCAGACCGGCATGTCGCCGCAGGGCCGCACCACCGCCCTGAAGGAGCACAAGGCCAACCTGGACAATCCGGTCTCCGGTTACATCCGCTACGCGGTCTTCCCGCAGAGCGTGAAGCCGTTCGACAACATCGAGTGCCGCAAGGCCGTCATCCTGGGCGCCGACCACGTGTCGCTGCAGACCGCCCGTGGTGGCCCGGTCGCCGGTGGCGACATCGGCACCAACATGCTCCCGCCGTCCGTCGCGGGCGCCGAGGGCCAGAAGTACGACCCGTACAAGCTGGCCACCGACAACAAGACCGGCAACGAGGCCGACGCCAAGGCCGCGCTGAAGGCCTGTGGCAAGCCGAACGGCTTCAAGACCACCATCGCCGTCCGCAACAACAAGCCGGTCGAGGTGGCCACCGCCCAGTCCCTGCAGGCGTCGCTGAAGAAGATCGGCATCACCGCCGAGATCGACCAGTACGACGGTTCGCAGACCACCGGCATCATCGGCAGCCCTTCGAACGTGAAGAAGAAGGGCTACGGCATCATCATCATGGGCTGGGGTCCGGACTTCCCGTCCGTCCAGGGCTTCGGTCTGCCGCTGTGGGACAGCAAGTACATCCTGCAGAGCGGTAACTCGAACTACGCGCTGATCAAGGACAAGGCGATCGACGGCCTGTTCGACCAGTACGTCAACACGCTGGACGACGCGGGCAAGACCAAGATCTCCACGGAGATCAACCACAAGGTCATGGAGGGCGCGTACTACCTGCCCTTCGTCTTCGAGAAGTTCATCAACTGGCGCGGAGACAACCTGGCGAACGTGTACACCACCGACGGCTACAGCGGTATGTACGACTTCGTCAACCTCGGCCTGAAGTCAGCGAAGTAAACCCGGCACACCCGCCGAACGGCACGAAAGGCAGGTGAAGGCCGGCGACGCGTGATCGCGGGCCACCGGAAGTCCCCCACCGCCCAAAAGGCGTGGGAGGTACCCCCACCGGTGGCCCGCGGTCCGCGGCGGGCCGAGAGCTGTGCTCGCTTACCTCATCAGGCGGCTGTTCGCCGCCGCAGTGATGCTCGTGGTCATCGTCATGGTGGTCTTCGGCATCTTCTTCCTCATCCCCAAGTGGGCAGGGGTGGACATCGCCTCGAGCTTCGTGGGCAAGCAGGCCGACCCGGCCGCCGTCGAAGCCGTGCGCGTGAAGCTGGGACTCGGCGACCCGATCTACACCCAGGTCTGGCACTTCTTCAAGGGCATCTTCGCGGGCCGCACCTACGCGGCCGGCGGTGACGTCACCCACTGTGCCGCGCCGTGCTTCGGGTACTCCTTCCGCAGCGAGCAGGCCGTCTGGCCGGTGCTGACCGACCGCTTCCCGGTGACCCTGGGTCTCGCGCTCGGTGCCGCCGTACTGTGGCTGGTCTTCGGTGTCGCGGCGGGTGTCCTCTCCGCGCTCAAGCGGGGCAGCCTCTGGGACCGCGGCGCGATGCTCGTGGCGTTGTCGGGTGTCTCTCTTCCCATCTACTTCACCGGCATGCTCTCCCTGGCGATCTTCGCCTTCGGTCTGAAGTGGATCGACGCGAAGTACGTGCCCCTCGACCAGAACTTCGGTGGCTGGTTCGGCGGCATGATCCTCCCCTGGATCACCCTCGCCTTCCTCTACGCGGCGATGTACGCCCGGATCACCCGCGCCACCATGATGGAGATCCTCGGCGAGGACTACATCCGCACGGCGCGAGCGAAGGGCCTCAAGGAGCAGGTCGTCATCGGCAAGCACGCCATGCGCTCCACGATGACGCCGATCCTGACGATGCTCGGCATGGACCTCGGCGCCCTCATCGGCGGTGCCATCCTGACGGAGTCGACGTTCAACCTGCCCGGTCTGGGCCAGGCGGTGCTCAACGCCATCAAGAACCAGGACCTGCCCATCATCCTGGGCGTCACCCTGATCACGTCTCTCGCGGTGCTCATCGCCAACCTCCTGGTGGACATCCTGTACGCCGTGATCGACCCCCGCGTGAGGCTGTCATGACCGAACTCAGCAAGACCGGAGCCGCCGTGGGCGAGCCCACCTCCGCGCACACCCCGACCGCCTTCCTCGAAGTGCGCGACCTGAAGGTGCACTTCCCGACCGACGACGGTCTGGTCAAGTCCGTGGACGGGCTCAACTTCACGCTGGAGAAGGGCAAGACCCTCGGCATCGTGGGCGAGTCCGGCTCCGGCAAGTCGGTGACCTCGCTCGGCATCATGGGCCTGCACACCGCCGGCCAGTACGGCAAGCGCAAGGCGCGGATATCCGGCGAGATCTGGCTGGACGGCACCGAGCTGCTGTCCGCGGACCCCGACCATGTGCGCAAGCTGCGCGGCCGCGAGATGGCGATGATCTTCCAGGATCCGCTGTCGGCCCTGCACCCGTACTACACGATCGGCCAGCAGATCGTGGAGGCGTACCGGACCCACCACAAGGTCGACAAGAAGACCGCTCGCAGGCGAGCGATCGAAATGCTCGACCGGGTGGGCATTCCGCAGCCCGACAAGCGCGTCGACAACTACCCGCACGAGTTCTCCGGCGGTATGCGTCAGCGCGCGATGATCGCGATGTCGCTGGTCAACAACCCCGAACTGCTCATCGCGGACGAGCCGACGACCGCCCTGGACGTAACCGTCCAGGCGCAGATCCTCGACCTGATCCGGGATCTGCAGAAGGAGTTCGGCTCCGCGGTCATCATCATCACCCACGACCTGGGCGTCGTCGCCGAGCTGGCCGACGACATCCTGGTGATGTACGGCGGCCGCTGCGTCGAGCGGGGACCGGCGGAGAAGGTGTTCTACGAGCCCCGGCACCCCTACACCTGGGGCCTGCTCGGCTCGATGCCGCGGCTCGACCGCGAGCAACAGGACCGCCTGATCCCGGTCAAGGGCTCCCCGCCCTCCCTCATCAACATCCCGTCCGGCTGCGCCTTCAACCCCCGCTGCCCGTACGCGGACGTCCCGAAGGACAACGTCACCCGCACGGTCCGCCCCGAGCTGACCGAGGTCGGCAGCAAGCACTGGGCCGCCTGCCACATGAGCAAGGAGCAGCGGGAGCGTATCTGGACCGAAGAGATTGCGCCGAAGCTGTGAGTGACGAGAAAGCAGTGACGATTCCTGCGCAGAGCAAAGGCGCCGACCGCGCCGACCGCGAGGTCCTGCTGAAGGTCACCGGCCTGAAGAAGCACTTCCCGATCAAGAAGGGGCTGCTTCAGCGTCAGGTCGGCGCGGTGCACGCGGTCGACGGCATCGACTTCGAGGTCCGGGCCGGTGAGACCCTGGGCGTGGTGGGCGAGTCGGGCTGCGGCAAGTCCACGATGGGCCGGCTGATCACCCGGCTGCTCGAACCGACCGGCGGCACGGTCGAGTTCGAGGGCAAGGACATCACGCACCTCGGTGTGGGGGGCATGCGCCCGCTGCGCCGGGATGTGCAGATGATCTTCCAGGACCCGTACTCGTCGCTGAACCCGCGCCACACGATCGGCACGATCGTCGGCGCCCCCTTCCGGCTGCAGGGCGTCGAGCCCGAGGGCGGCATCAAGAAGGAGGTCCAGCGGCTGCTGTCGGTGGTCGGTCTCAACCCCGAGCACTACAACCGCTATCCGCACGAGTTCTCCGGCGGTCAGCGCCAGCGCATCGGCATCGCCCGTGCCCTGGCCCTGAAGCCCAAGCTGGTGGTCGCCGACGAGCCGGTCTCCGCCCTGGACGTGTCGATCCAGGCCCAGGTCGTCAACCTGATGGACGACCTCCAGGAGGAGCTCGGCCTGACGTACGTGATCATCGCGCACGACCTCTCGGTCGTCCGGCACGTGTCGGACCGGATCGCGGTGATGTACCTCGGCAAGATCGTCGAGCTGGCGGACCGGGACGCGCTGTACAAGGCGCCGATGCACCCGTACACCAAGGCGCTGATGTCGGCCGTGCCGATCCCGGACCCGAGGCGGAAGTCCGCGAAGAGCGAGCGCATCCTGCTCAAGGGCGATGTGCCGTCCCCCATCGCGCCCCCCTCCGGCTGCCGGTTCCACACCCGCTGCTGGAAGGCGACGGAGATCTGCAGGACGACCGAGCCGCAGCTCATCGAGCTGATGCCCGGCCAGCGGGTCGCCTGCCACCACCCGGAGAACTTCGCCGACCAGGCTCCCCAGGACACGGTCCTCATCTCCGCCGCCAAGGAGGCGTCGGAGCTGGTGCCGGACGCGGTCCTGGAGGACTCGGCGGAGACCTCGGCCGCGGTGGCGGCGGCGGTCGCCGAGGCGGAGGCCGCGGAGGACAAGCCCGCGGTCGAGGCCGAGGCGTCCACGGACGAGGCGTCCACGGACGAGGCCGAGGCCGCTGCCGAGGCTCCCGCCGAGGACTCCGAGAGCGACGCCGAGGCGCCCGCCGCGGCCGACTCCCAGGAGTCAACCGACAAGTAACGCATGACAACTGGGCAAAGTCATGTACATGCCCGAACGGGAGAGCGCAGAGTCGACCGTGTCCGTCCACTGACAGACACACGCTCGAAAGGGACGACTCATGGCACTCTCCCGTTCGGCACGCTCAGGCGCAGTCGCCACCGCGGCCGCCTCCTTCCTGGTCATCGCCGCCTCCTCCGCCCCCACCCCGGGCGCCCCCGGCATCGGTGACCCGTACTTCCCCCGGCTCGGCAACGGCGGCTTCGACGCGCGGCACTACGCCCTCGGCATCGCGTACGACCCGGCCACCGGCCGCCTCGACGGCCGTACGACCCTCACCGCCCGCGCCACCCAGCAGCTCTCCTCCTTCGACCTCGACCTGCAGAAGCTGGAGGTCACCAGGGTCGAAGTGAACGGCAGACGGGCCCAGTTCACCCGCGACGGCGACGAACTCGTCGTCACCCCGCGCGACACCCTGCGAAAAGGCCGGGACTTCACCGTCACCGTCACCTACGGCGGCATCCCCCAGCCCCTCAACGGCCCCATCGTCTTCGGTTCCGACTACGGCTGGATGAAGACCGGCGACGGGGTCTTCGTCGCCTGCGAACCCAACGCGGCCTCCACCTGGTTCCCGTCCAGCGACCACCCCGCGGACAAGGCCACCTACGACATCCGGATCAAGGCCCCCGAGGGCCTGACCGCCGTGTCCAACGGCCGGCTCGTCTCGACGTACGACAAGGGCGGCTCGACGTACACCCACTGGCGCGAGAGCAGGCCCATGGCGACCTATCTCGCCACCGCCACCATCGGGAAGTTCGACGTGCGCACGGGACGGACCCCCGGCGGCATCCCGATCTACGTCGCCATCGACCCGACCCTCGCGGGCGGCAACGCCGTCGACGTGTACGCCGTCACCGCGGCCGCCACCGACTACTGGTCCCAGGTCTTCGGGCCGTACCCGTTCGAGGAGACCGGCGCGATCGTCGACGACATGCCCGAGGCGGGCTTCTCGCTGGAGGTGCAGTCCAAGCCCGCCTACTCGGCCGTGCGCAGCGAGACGACGATCGTGCACGAGCTGGCCCACCAGTGGTTCGGCGACTCGGTCAGCGTGGCCCGGTGGCAGGACATCTGGCTCAACGAGGGCTTCGCCACCTACGCCCAGTGGCTGTGGGCGGAACACCGGGGCACCCGCTCGGCGCACGACTCCTTCCTCGCCGCCTACAACGCCCGCCCCGCCGACTCGGGCTTCTGGCAGACCGAGGTCGCCGACCCGCAGCGCGACACCATGTTCGCCTCCGCCGTCTACCAGCGCGGCGCGATGACGCTCCAGATGCTGCGGGAGCGGATCGGTGACACGGCCTTCTTCCGGCTGCTGCCCGCCTGGACCCGGCTGCACCGCTACGGCAACGCGGACACGGACGACTTCATCCGGCTCGCGGAGCGGATCAGTGGGCGGCAGCTGGACGACCTGTTCCAGACGTGGCTGTTCACGACAGGGAAACCTGCCGTTTAATCCTTGCATTGCAAGGTGCACACCGTTCTCTGAGTAAGAATAGAAGGGTGCTCCAGCAACTCTTCAGTCCCTCCGTCCAGCACACGCTCGATCTGGTCGGCATCTTCGTGTTCGCCATCTCCGGCGCGCTGCTGGCCGTCCGCAAGAACTTCGACGTGTTCGGCATCGCCGTCCTCGCCGAGGTCACCGCGCTGGGCGGAGGGATCTTCCGGGATGTGATCATCGGGGCGGTGCCCCCGGCCGCCTTCACGGACTTGGGGTACTTCCTCACTCCGCTGCTCGCCGCGCTGATGGTGTTCTTCCTGCACCCGCACGTGGAGCGGATCCAGTCGGCCGTCCTCGTGTTCGACGCGGCCGGCCTCGGCCTGTTCGCCGTCAGCGGTACGACGAAGGCGTACTCCTACGGCCTCAACCTGACCGCCTCCGCGGCCCTGGGCCTGGCCACCGCGGTCGGCGGCGGTGTGCTCAGGGACGTGCTGGCCAACGAGGTGCCCTCGCTGCTGCGCTGGGACCGCGACCTGTACGCGGTCCCGGCGATCGTCGGCGCCACCACGGTGGTGGTGTGCATCCACTACGACGCGCTGACCCCGTTCACCACCGGGCTCGCGGTCGTCACCGCCTTCGTCCTGCGCCTGCTCGCGATGCGGTACCACTGGCGAGCGCCGCGTGCGTGGAATCGACGCTCGACGGTGACCGAGGAGTAGTCCCGGTCCGGACACGGCTCTGGCCCATCTGCAGGGTCAGCCAGCGGAAGACGGTCGTCACCTGCGGTTTCCACAGCGCCATGGTGTGGCCGCCCGCGCTGCGCGGCACGAACACCACGTGCACCGTCGTCGGCGCCTTGGCGACCGATTCGAGGGCCACGCCCGCCTCGTAGCCGTCGTGGGGCTGGCCGGAGATGTAGAGGGAGATCCTGGGCGGCACGGCCGCCTTCTTGAGGATCAGGTAAGGATTGTTCTCGGCACGCACCCTCGGGTTCTGCGCGGCCAGCGAGTTGCGCTCGCCGATCGGGTCGTTGTAGCCGGACATGCCGACCGCGGCCCGGAAGCGGTCGGGGTGGGCGACCGCCAGCTTGACCGCGCAGTGCGCGCCCGCCGAGTACCCGGCGACGGCCCAGCCGCCCGGGGCGGGGTCGGCGCGGAAGTTGTCCATGACCATCTTCGGCACGTCGATGCTGAGCCAGCTGTCGGCGTTCACCTCGCCGGGGGTGTTCGCGCAGCCGGTGTCCACGCCGGCCAGCAGATTGGTGCGGGGCGCCACCATGATGAACGGCGCCACCTGGCCGCTCTTCATCAGCGGCAGCAGCTGCTCGTGCGCCTTCAGCGCCCCGAACCAGGCCTTCGCCGAGCCGGGGTAGCCGGGCAGCACCTCCACCACCGGGAACTTCTTGTGCCGGTAGGCGGGTTCGCCGTACTGCGGCGGCAGCCAGACGTAGACCTCGGCGTTCACGCCGGACACCCGGCCCTTGAGCTGGGTGACGCGCACGCCGCCGGCCTGGCGCATACCCGGTCCGTCGGCCGCTCTGAACGTCTGCTTCACTTTGGGCAGCTTCTTCAGTGCTATCCCGCCGGTGCCGTCCCGGCCGAGGTCCGCGGCCTGCTGGACGTGGTTGCCGGTGCCGAGCAGGTCGGCCCAGTTGTCGTACAGGTTGTTCTGGTTGTTGACCAGGACGAAGACCAGGGTGACGGCCGTGCCCTGGGCGAACAGCAGCATCAGGACCCGGGCCGTGGCGCGCAGGACCTTGGGCCCCCGCATCCTCGACCACAGGACGAGCGGCAGTATGAGGGCGACGACGGACAACACGACGGTCGTGTAGAGGAACGGAGTCCCGGTGAGGCTCATGTCCTCATAGAGGGGATCGTGCGGCTCCGGGTTGTGGACGTGTCCTGACACTTACCGAGAAATTGCCGGAACCTCACCCGGCGGGGCGATCATCGGGTGATCTGCCCACCCCATCCAAAGCTACCGCTTAGTAATTTCCTGTTGTACCGTTCAGGCATGCCAGAAGCAGCTACCGCACCCGTGATCGGCGACAGCGAGTTCGACCGCGACACCGCGGTCGCCCGGCGTGAGCCCGGCGTCTACGACATCGACCTCTCGGCCGGCTGGACGATCATCAACGCCGTCAACGGCGGCTATCTGCTGGCCGTCCTGGGCCGGGCCCTCGCGGACGCCCTTCCGCACCCGGACCCCTTCACCATCTCCGCGCACTACCTGACGGCGTCCCAGCCGGGCCCGGCGGTCGTCCGCACCGAGACCGTGCGTGCCGGCCGCGGCCTCTCCACCGGCCAGGCCTCCCTCTTCCAGTGCGACGAGCGGGGCAACGAGGTCGAGCGCATCCGCGTCCTCGCCTCCTACGGCGACCTCGACGCCCTCCCCGACGACGTCCGTACGACGGCGACGCCGCCCGCGATCCCGCCCATGGACCAGTGCTTCGGCCCCGAGGACGGTCCGGCCCCGGTCGACGGCAGCTCCGCCATCGCCGACCGTCTGATGCTCAAGCTCGACCCCTCCACCCTGGGCTGGGCCCTCGGCGCGCCCTCCGGCAAGGGGGAGATGCGCGCCTGGTTCGGCCTCGCGGACGGCCGCGACGCCGACCCCTTCTCGCTCCTCCTCGCGGTGGACGCCCTGCCGCCCACCGCGTTCGAGATCGGCCTCAAGGGCTGGGTCCCCACGGTCGAACTCACCGTCCATGTGCGCCACCGCCCGGCCCCGGGCCCGCTGCGGGTCTCGATCACCACCCGCAATCTGGCGGGCGGCTTCCTGGAGGAGGACGCCGAGGTCTGGGACAGCCAGGACCGGCTGGTCGCCCAGTCCCGCCAGCTGGCCCGCGTCAGGCTGCCCTGATCGGCTCGCGCCCCAGCCAGGCCGCCAGCTGCCCGTAGGAGTCGGCTCCCTCGGGGGCCGGGCGGGCCGAGGCGAAGGGGGTCTTCGAGTCGCGCTCGGGGTCGGGCAGGACACGCCGGGCCGTGGCGAGCGCGGCCTCGGCGAGCTCCGGGTCGAGTGCGTGCGGGTGGCCGAGGGACTCGGAGAGGTCCCAGGTGTGGGTCACCAGTTCCATCAGGTATCCGGACAGGGCCGCGTGGCCGGGGGCCTCGCCCCAGGGCACGCGCACCGTCGACGTCATGCGTTCGTCGGAGGACCAGGCCTTCAGCACCCGGTCCCGGACCTCGTCGTACGCGGCGGCCCAGGCGTCGTCCTCGACTCCGTCCGCGAACGGGTGCACGGCCATGCCGTCGCCGCCCTCGCCGACCACCGCGATCCGCCGGGAGCCGCCGACGATGTGGCTCAGCAGGGTGCGGACGTCGAACTCGGTACAGGGAGTCGGCCCGGACAGTTGCTCCGGGCGTACGGTCTTGATGAGGGCGGCGGCCTGTTCGGTGGCGCGGGCGTAGAGCGGACGGGGGTCCATGGGCAGGGCGTCAGTGGCGTTCATACGAGCCTCTCTTTGGGTCGGTGAGCCGAGGATCGCCGGATAACCTGACAGTTTCCGTCAACATTTGCGTCCGGGCCCCGAGCGGCGCGATCGTGGCCGGGTGAAGTCCGACCGCCTGCTGTCCATCCTGCTGCTCCTGCAGACCCGGGGCCGCGTCCCGGCGCACGAACTCGCCGACCGCCTGGAGGTGTCGGTGCGCACCATCTACCGCGACATCGAGGCCCTGTCGGCCTCCGGCGTCCCTGTGTACGCCGAGCGCGGCCGGCACGGCGGCATCGAACTGCTCGCCGGGTTCCGCACGGACGTCACCGGTCTGACCGCCGACGAGTCCCGGGCCCTGTTCGTCCTGGCCGCCCAGGGCGCGCACGCCGCGCTCGGTCTGGACGCGGCGCTCGGCTCGGCGCTGCGCAAGGTGATGGCGGCCCTGCCGGCGCCGTACCGCCCGGCGGCAGAGGTCGCCTCGCGGCGCATCCTGGTCGACGCCACGCGCTGGAAGGGCGGCCCGCAGAAGGCCGTGGACCTGGAGGTGCTGCAGGACGCGGTGTTCGCCGACCGGCGACTGAAGCTGCGCTACCGGCACAGCGGGGAGCGCGAGGTGCGGACGTACACCGTCGACCCGTACGGCCTCGTAGCCAAGGCGGGCGTCTGGTACCTGGTCGCGGACCGGCGGACGAAGCCGCAGTTGTTCCGGGCCGACCGGGTGCGCTCCGCGCGTCAGCTGGACGACCCGGTACGGCGCCGGAGCGGGGTCGAACTCGCCGACGTCTGGGAGGTGTTGCGGCGCCAGGTCGAGGAGCGGCCGGCCGGGATCGACGTCACCGTGCGGGTCCGCAGGGACCGCCTCGACATGTTCCAGCGCATGACGGCCTCCTCGCTCATCGAACTCCCCGACGGCGAGGGCGACGAGGAGTGGGTGACCGCCCGGCTGTCGTACCCGTTCGTCCCCGCGGCCCGCCAACTCCTCGCGTTCTCGGACTCGGTGGAGGTGCTCTCCCCGCCGGAGGTGCGCGCGGAGCTGGCGGCCGCGGCCCGTTGTGTCACGGAGCTGTACCGGGCGGCGGTCGGGGGCCACGACTGAAAGCCCAGGCCGGCGCGGTTCTTTGAGGTGCGCTTTACCCGATTGACAGGCGGGTGACAGGGCGGGCCCAAGAACGGCCCAGGCGCCGTTGATTGAGTGCCCGCCTCAGGACTCCCTCAGCCTCCGTGGAGCTGTCTCTCATGAAGCGTGCACGCCTCGCCCCCGCCGTCGCCCTGCTGGCACTGTCCCCGCTGCTGCTGACCGCGTGCGGTTCGGGCGACTCGTCGTCCTCGAACGGCAGCTCCGGGCAGCAGGCTTGCGGGACGCCGTCCGGCATGCCCTCCGGCGGTGCGTCGGGCCGCCCGAGCGGCGCCCCGTCCGGCGCGCCCTCGGGCAGGCCGACCGGCACTCCCACCGGTACCCCGAGCGGCGTCCCCTCGGGCATGCCGGGCGGTGGCCCGGGCGGCGGTCAGGGCGGACCGGGTGGCGGTCAGGGCGGCGGTTGCGGCGGTCCGGGCGGCGGGCAGCCCGGCCAGGGGCAGCAGGCCCAGCAGGGCTGAGACGGGATCGCGTACGACAGGGGCGGCGCTGCTCGGCGAACGGGCGCGCCGCCCCTGCGTGCCGTGCCGGGGTCAGTCCAGCCAGTGCCGCCGGCCGAGGCTGACCAGCCGCAGCTGACGGGCCGCGACCTGGGCGACGCGCTCCCGCTCCTCCTCCGAGGCCGAGGTCTCCAGGGCCTCCAGGAACAGGGAGGCCGTGATGAGCATCTGGTCGACGTAGAGGTGCGCGAGCATCAGCAGGTCGTCCTCGTTCCAGCCGACCGCCTCCGGGTCCTTGGCCAGCTCGGTCCGCACCTCCTCGGCGAACCTGGTCAGCTGGGCCCGGATGGCCTCCCGCACCGGCTGGACGCCGCCGTGCCGCTCGCGGGCGATGAAGCGGACGTGGGCGGGGTGCGTCTCCACATGGCGGGCGATCAGACGGATGGCCCGGGTGATGCGCTCGTCGCTGTCGCCGGCCGTGGACACCGTGGTCCGCACCATCGGGTGCAGGCTGCCCAGCGCCTCGTCGACGAGGGCCACGCCGAGGTCCGCGGTGGAGCGGAAGTGCCGGTAGAAGGCGGTCGGGGCGACGCCGACGGCCCGGGTGACCTCGCGCAGGCCCAGGCTGCTCAGGCTCTGTTCCTCCAGCAGGCCCAACGCGGCGTCCAGGAGCGCCTGTCGGGTCTTCTGTTTCTGGGCCTGCCGGATGCCGAGGGTGTGACTCATGTCATCCAGTTAACAACTGTTCTCCGGAATTGAAAAGCCGTAGGACGCGCTAGACTCAAAGTCAGTGAACAACTGTTACTACAACCGTTCACCGAAACTTCATGGAGGGGGATCGAATCCCATGCTGTTCCTTGTCGCCGCGCTCATGCTGCTCGGCGTCGTGCTGGGCACCGTGGCCCACGCGCCGCTGACCGTCAGCCTCGCCGTGGCCGCCGGTATCGCCGTCTGGCTCGGCATCTTCGCGCTCCGCGAGCGCCACGGCCGCCGTCGTCACTCATCGGCCAGCTGACCGTCCGCACCGACCCAAAGGAGCTGAGCATCATGCAACTCACCGCACCGGCCACGCCTCGCACCGACACCCGTTCGGGCACGCGCGACGCCGACGGCATGGCCGTGGCGTCCTTCATCCTCGGCCTCCTCGGCCTTCTCGTCCTCAACGTCTTCCTCGGCCCGATCGCCCTCGTGCTGGCGGGCGTCGCCCTGTGGCGCGGCACGGCCCGTCGCGGCCGCGCGTATCTCGGCCTCGCGCTGGGCGTTGCCGACCTGGCGGTCCTGGTGTTCGCCATGGAGGTGTCCAACACGGTTTCCTGGAGCCTGTGAGCCCGGAGAACGCGCCTTGACCAACGGCTGACGCCCCGAGGACGACGGGGCACGGCCGCTGAAAACGTCCGGCCTGGCCGCCGGGCCGACCCCAAGGGGCCCGTAGAATCGGGCTCACCATGGCTTACCTCGACCACGCCGCGACGACACCGATGCTCCCGGAGGCGGCAGAGGCACTGACCGCCGCGCTGAGCGTCACCGGCAACGCCTCCTCCCTCCACGCGTCCGGCCGCAAGGCCCGCCGTGCGGTCGAGGAGTCCCGCGAGACGCTCGCCGAAGCGCTCGGCGCCCGCCCCAGCGAGGTCGTCTTCACCTCCGGCGGCACCGAGGCCGACAACCTCGCGGTCAAGGGCCTGTACTGGTCCCGCCGTGACGCCGACCCCGCCAGAACCCGTGTCCTCGCCAGCCCCGTCGAACACCACGCGGTCCTCGACGCCGTCCACTGGCTCGGTGAACACGAGGGTGCCACCGTCGAGTACCTCCCCGTCGACACCTACGGCCGGGTGCACCCGCAGGCCCTGCGCGAGGCGATCGCCCGCAACCCCGACGACGTCGCCCTGGCGACGGTGATGTGGGCCAACAACGAGATCGGCACGGTCATGCCGGTCCGTGAACTCGCCGACGTCACCGCCGAGTTCGGCATCCCGCTGCACTCGGACGCGGTCCAGGCCGTCGGCCAGGTCCCCGTCGACTTCGCCGCCTCCGGCCTCGCCGCGATGACGGTCTCCGGCCACAAGATCGGCGGCCCGTACGGCATCGGGGCGCTCCTCCTCGGCCGTGAGTACACCCCCGTCCCCGTCCTGCACGGCGGCGGCCAGGAGCGCCACGTCCGCTCCGGCACCCTCGACGTCCCGGCGATCGCCGCGTTCGCGGTTGCCGCCCGGCTCGCCGCCGAGCAGCGCGAGTGGTTCGCCCGGGAGATCGGCGCCCTGCGGGACGACCTGATCGAGGCCGTCCGTACGGCGGTTCCGGACGCGATCCTCGGCGGCGACCCGGTGGACCGCCTGCCGGCCAACGCCCACTTCACCTTCCCGGGCTGCGAGGGCGACTCCCTGCTCCTGCTGTTGGACGCCCAGGGCATCGAGTGCTCCACCGGCTCCGCCTGCACCGCGGGCGTCGCCCAGCCCAGCCACGTCCTCCTCGCCACCGGCACCACCCCGGACCTGGCCCGCGGCACCCTCCGCTTCTCCCTGGGCCACACCTCCACGGAGGCGGACGTGGAGGCGGTGGCGAAGGCGATCGGCCCGGCGGTGGAACGGGCGCGGGCGGCCGGCCTGACCTAGGGGGTGTCGTTTGGATCATCCCGGCGTCGCGGGCCCTTGCACGCACTCCCCCAAGCTCTTCGAGCAGGGGGGACCCCCAGCCGCGTTGTCGTCACTCTCCTCCAAGCTCTCGGCTTCGCTCGGGCAGGGGGCACCCCCATGACCCGGCTCGGGGTCGGCCGGACCGCCAGGCACTGGAGGATGATCGGGACGTCGTCCACGCCGTAGTCACTGGGCAGCGCCGAGGACGTGTCCGTGTCGTCCTCGACGATGATCATCCCGGCCGGCCCGTGCACGGCCTGCTTGGCGGTGGTGCCGAGGGCGTGCGGGTGGTACCAGAGGGTCTTGGCCTCGTCCTTCACCTCGAACGTGGGCGCCCAGGTCTCGCCGTCGGCGAAGGCGAGCTGCGGGCCGCCGCCCGTCTTGGCCGGGACGTGGGCGCCGTGGAAGTGGACGGTGGTGCGAGGTGGTGCCCTCCAGGAGGTCGGGGATCGTGAGCGTGCCGGTCGCCGCGGACGCCTTGTCGCCGCCGTTGCCCAGCAGGCCGAACGTCGTGCCGGCCGCCCCGACCGCGGCCAGGCCCAGCCCGACCGTGCCGCCGAGAACTTGCGCCGGTGCAGGCCCCTGCCGCGCCGGGGCCTGCTCTCCTTGGAGTGCTTGCGCTTGCCGCTGCTGTCCGTGCCCGTGCCGGTGCCGGGCTCTGTGGTGTCGGTCATGGCCGGGAATGCTCGACCTCGGCGCTGTGTGAAATCTGGGCCGAACCTGGGGGAGGGCCGGGCGAGCTGTGGAACCGCCGTGAGTGGTGATCTTTCTCAACTTCCTTGAAAGGAAGCCAAGTTGGCGTGCCGCAGGTTGCGGCCGGGGTGGGGGACGCAACGGACACATGAGGCGCGGAGCCCGCTCACAAAAACGACCCCATGTGACGTGCGCCACACGGGCTCAGGCCCGCCGCACCAGCCCCAGATACCGGTCCCAGTCCCAGTGCCGCCCCGGATCCGTGTGGTCCGTCCCCGGGACCTCCACATGCCCGATGATGTGCTCCCGGTCCACGGGTATGTCGTACCGACGGCATATCGCGGCCGTCAGCCGCGCCGAGGACGCGTACATCGCGTCCGTGAAGGACGAGGCGCGCTCGACGAACCCCTCGTGCTCGATGCCGACGCTCCGCTCGTTGTAGTCCCGGTTCCCCGCGTGGAACGCCACGTCCAGCTCGCGGATCAGCTGGGTGACCCGCCCGTCCTTGCGCACGATGTAGTGCGCCGCCGCCTTGTGCGCCGGGTCCTGGAAGACCTTCACCGCGGTCTTGTAGTCGCTCTGCGTGACATGGATGACCACCCGGTCGATCGGATAGTCGTCCGGCCGGTCCGCCCGCCGGTAGTTCGCCGGGGACGCGGCCACCCACCGCGCGCCCCGGAAGTCCACCGCCCCCTCGACCCGCGACTTCTCCACCCCCGGCAGCCGCCACCACAGATGGGACAGCTCGTCCCGGGCCAGCGCGGCGGTCCCCGCGGCCGCCGCGACACCCCCGACGAGCAGGGCCCGCCGCCCCAGCCGCCGATCCGAGTCGCCGCTCGCCGTGTCCGCCCGTGTCTCCCCCATGTGATCGTCAACGGATACTCGCGGGCTCCGGTTCCCGCACCCCCGTACTCTGGAAGGGCTATGACTGACACCCCGCAGCCCACCCGTCCCCTCCGCGTCCTCGCCGCCATGTCGGGCGGCGTGGACTCCGCCGTCGCCGCCGCCCGCGCGGCCGAGGCGGGCCACGACGTGACCGGCGTCCACCTCGCGCTCTCCGCGAACCCGCAGTCGTTCCGCACCGGAGCGCGGGGCTGCTGCACCATCGAGGACTCGCGCGACGCCCGCCGCGCCGCCGACGTCATCGGCATCCCGTTCTACGTCTGGGACCTCGCCGACCGCTTCCGCGAGGACGTCGTCGAGGACTTCATCGCCGAGTACGAGGCGGGCCGCACGCCGAACCCGTGCCTGCGCTGCAACGAGAAGATCAAGTTCGCCGCGCTCCTGGACAAGGCCCTGGCCCTCGGCTTCGACGCCGTATGCACCGGCCACTACGCCAAGGTGCTCGTGAACGAGGACGGCAGCCGCGAGCTGCACCGCGCCTCCGACATGGCCAAGGACCAGTCGTACGTGCTCGGTGTCCTGGACGAGCAGCAGCTCGCGCACGCGCTGTTCCCGCTGGGCGACACGGTGACGACCAAGGCCGAGATCCGCGCCGAGGCCGAGCGCCGCGGCCTCGCTGTCGCCAAGAAGCCCGACTCGCACGACATCTGCTTCATCGCCGACGGCGACACCCAGGGCTTCCTCGCCTCCCGCCTCGGCAAGGCCGAGGGCGACATCGTCGACGAGTCCGGCGCCAAGGTGGGCACGCACGAGGGCGCGTTCGGCTTCACCATCGGCCAGCGCAAGGGCCTGCGGATCGGCACCCCGGCCGCCGACGGCAAGCCCCGCTACGTCCTCGACATCTCCCCGGTGAACAACACGGTGACCGTCGGCCCGGCCGCCGCGCTGGACGTCACCGCCCTGACCGCGATCAAGCCCCGCTGGTGCGGCCGGGCCCCGGCCGGCCCCGGCACCTACACCGCCCAGCTCCGGGCGCACGGCGGCGAGACCGAGGTGACGGCGGAGCCGGTCGACGGCGAGCTGCGGGTCACCTTCACCGAGCCGGTCCGCGGCGTCGCCCCCGGCCAGGCGATCGTGCTGTACGACGGCACGCGCGTGGTGGGCTCGGCGACGATCGCGTCGACGGTGCGACAGCTGGCCGAGCGCGCCTGACGAGATCCGTACTCCCGGTGAGGACGTGGAGGAGCGAACCCACTGGACCAGGGACCTGGTCCATCATGCGGACTCCGGTCTGAGGGACCGCTTCGTCACCTGGCTGCGCGCGGCCGACCTCGGTATCTCGGATCTCACCGGCGACTCCGAGACCGGCGGTCCCGTCTTTCTGCACCAAGCCGCCGGGGCCAGGGCATTCCCCTCGAGCCTTGTCTCGATTCGGTGGTGCCGCTCGGGGTGGCTGTCCTGCACTACAACACGCGCGCCCCGGGACCGCGGCCGCGGTCGCGCACTGGGCCGAACGGCCCTGCCGAAAGGGCCGTTCGGCTGCATGCGGCGGGAAGCTCGGCGGCGTTCCGGCCGGGCCCCGGGTGATGTGATGCGGAGGCGTTCCGTCCGTACTTCGGGCGGTTGCCGTATCTTGCCCCCAGAGACGACAGGAAGCCGACGCGATGCCCCGCCCAGCCGTTCCCCTTCCAGCAGCCCGCGCCCTGACCGTCTGTGTTCCGGCCGTCAGCGTTCTGGCCGTGATCGCTGCCGTGGTGTCCTTCACACGGGGTACCTGGGCGGTCGGCGTCGTCTGGCTCCTGCTCGCCGGACTCACGTCCAACATGGCCTGGTACCACGCCCGCAGGGGGCGAGCGGCCACGGCGGTCTGTGCGAGCGGCGGCGCGTGCGGCACCTGCGTCGTGAAGGCGTGCCGGTGAACGACGACTACCACGCCCTGCTGGCCCGCAGAGAGGCGATGCGCCTGCGCGACCGGCTTCTCGCGCCCGCCCCGCGCGCGGGACGCCCGCAGAACGTCACCGGAGCCGGCGCACGCCGCTCGACCCGCCCCTACGACGGCGCCGTGGACCAGCAGCTGATCACCCACAATCTGGCGCAGGTCACCCCGTTCGACGAGTTGATCAAGCATCTCTACGACGCGATGTTCGAACGGCATCCGTACCTGCGGCAGTTGTTCCCCGAGTCGATGGACTTCCAGCGGGCCCATCTGGAGCGGGCGTTCTGGTTCCTGATCGAGCACCTCGACCACCCCGACGAACTGGCCGCGTTCTGCGCCCGGTTGGGCCGCGACCACCGCAAACTCGGTGTACTGCCGGTGCACTACGAGGTGTTCGCCGAGGCCCTGTCCGACGCGCTGGGGCGCTGCGCGCGCGGCCGGCTGAGCCCGGACGCGGAGGCGGCCTGGCTGCGCATGGTGCGGCGTGCCGCCGAGGCCATGGTGGAGGGCGCGAACGAGGCGCTGGCCGAACCGGCGTACTGGAGCGCCACGGTGACCGGCCACCAGCGGCGCCGCCAGGACGTGGCGGTGCTGCGCGTGCGCCCCTCCGAGCCGTACCCCTGCCGGCCCGGCCAGTACGCGACCCTCCAGTCCCCGCTGCTGCCGCACACCTGGCGCCCGTACTCGGCGATCAACGCCGACGGCGAACTGGAGTTCCACGTACGGCGCACCGGCCCCGACGGCGTGAGCGACGCACTGGTGACGCGCACTGCGGTCGGCGACACCCTGCGTCTGGGGCCCGCGCAGGGCACCACGACCCTGGACGACCCGGTTTCGCGCGACGTGCTGATCGTGGCGGGTGGCACCGGCTGGGCGACCGCACGGACGCTCCTGGAGGACCTGGCGGCACGCCGGTCACCGGGGCGCAGCGCCCATCTGTTCCTCGGCGCTCGCAGCGCCGAGGACCTGTACGACGCGGCCGTCCTGACCCGGCTGGGGAATCGTTGCCCCTGGCTACGGATCGTCCCGGTGATCGACGACGGACCGGGGGCGTCCGGGCACGCCTCGGTTGTGGAGGCGGTGACCCGGCACGGCGGCTGGGGCGGCCACGACGCCTACGTCAGCGGCCCGCCCGCCATGGTCGCCGCCGCCGTACGACGGCTGACCGCCCTCGGCATGCCGCCGGAGCGCGTCCACCACGACCCGGTCACGGGGACCGTTCCCGTCGTCCTCCCGCCCTGGCAGGCCGGCGCCTCGGCGTAGCGGACGGGTCACTTCTGGTGGAAGAACTCCGCGAGCACGGGTGCGAGGACGTCCGGATCCACTCTGTGGGTCTGCCCTTCCAGGGTGCGGTACGTCCCTTCGGGCGCCGCGTCGGCGACGGCCCGGGTCGCTTCCCGCACCCAGGCCGGGCCGGCGCCTCCTGCGACGGCGAGCACGGGGACTGTGAGCGTGGCCAGGCGTTCCCGGGGCACGGCACCGTCGCCCATCACCGCGTCGTCGTACGCCAGCGTCGGGGCGATCGCCTCCATGTCGGCCCACATGGGGGACTGGCGGGCGCCCCGGATCATCTCCTCGGCCAGGCCCGTCAGCCGCAGGAAGTGCTCCACCGCGTCTCCCCTGTGGCCCTGCGCGAGCGCCTCGGTCAGGTTCCGGGTGTACGCCGCCCGCTCCTCGGCGCCGCCCTCGTAGACGGCGAACGGCGGCTCGTACACGGCCACCTGACGGACCGGCAGCCCGCTCGCCGCCGCCTCCAGCGCCAGCGCGCCGCCCGACGACATGCCGTAGAGCGCCGCGTCCCCGCCCACGGCCTCGATCAGCGCCGCCAGGTCCTCCACCTCGCGGGCGACGGCGTACGGCGCCGTGTCCCCGCTTCCGCCACGCCCCCGCCGGTCGTACGGGACGACCGTGAAGCGCCCGGCGAGCCGTGCGGCCAGCGGGGCCATCGTGGCGCCCGTGGACATCGTGCCGCTCACAAGGACGACCGCCGGACCACGCCCGCTGCGCGCGTACGCGATCCGGGTGCCGTCGCGCGAAATGATCTGCTTGTCCATGCCTGAGGAGACTGCCACCGGGCACGCAACTAATCGGTCACGACACCGCCGCGCGTGTCTCCTCCTGGACCTCCACGTCGTAGAAGCACAGGTGGTCCTTGATCTGCGCGACCTCGTCCTTGGGCTCCAGATAGGACCATACGAGGTCGGGGGCGTCCGGCAGCGACCAGTAGGACGCCGTCCCCTTGAAGGGGCAGTGGGTGTGGGTTTCGGAGGGGGTGAGGAGGTCGAGGCGCACGTCCTCGGCCGGGATGTAGTAGCGCACGGGACAGCCGGTCTCGCGCAGCACCAGGGGGCGGCGGGTCTCCGCCAGCACCAGGTCCCCGCGCACCACGCGTATGTGCCGGTCGCCCTGCTCGATCGTGATCGTGTGTCCATCGGTCATACCGGAAAAGCGCTCGCGGGCCCCCGGTTCTTCCCGCCTAGGCTGACCTCATGCGCATCTGTGTCTTCCTCTCCGCCGCCGACCTCGACGACCGCTACACGCGCCCCGCGCACGAGTTCGCGAAACTGATCGGCAAGGGGGGCCACACGCTCGTGTGGGGCGGCTCCGACGTCGGTCTGATGAAGGTCGTCGCCGACGGCGTCCAGGAGGCGGGCGGCCTGCTGCTGGGAGTCTCCGTCGAGTTCCTCGCGGCCAAGGTCCGGCCCGGCGCCCACGAGATGGTGATCGCCAAGGACCTCGCCGAGCGCAAGCGGCTGCTGCTGGAGCAGGCCGACGCGGTCGTGGTCATGGTGGGCGGCACCGGGACGCTCGACGAGGCCACCGAGATCCTGGAGCTGAAGAAGCACGGGCACACGGACAAGCCCGTCGTCCTGCTCAACACCGAGGGCTTCTACGACGGCCTGAAGGAGCAGTTCCGCAGGATGGAGGACGAGGGCTTCCTGCCCCGCCCGCTCACCGAGCTGGTGTTCTTCGCGGACGAGCCCGTGGGCGTGCTGGCGTACCTGGAGGAGAGCCTGGGCGTGCGGTGATGCGAGCATGGCGGACATGGCTACTCATGTGATCACCGGCGCGGGCTCCGGCATCGGCGCGGCCGTGGCCCGCCGTCTGCACGCGCGCGGGGACGAACTCGTGCTGCACGCGCGCGACGCGGGCCGGGCGAAGGAACTGGCCGCCGAGTACCCGGGGGCGCGCACCCTGGTCGGCGACCTCTCCGACCCGGACAAGCTCTCCTGGGCCTTCTCCCACCAGACGCTCCCCGACCGCGTGGACTCACTGCTGCACATCGCCGGGGTCGTCGACCTGGGCGACGTCGGGGACCTCACCCCCAAGTCCTGGCGCCACCAGCTCAACGTCAACCTGGTCGCCCCCGCCGAGCTGACCCGGCACTTCCTGCCCCAGCTGCGCGCCGCCCGCGGTCACGTGGTCTTCGTGAACTCCGGCGCGGGACTGAACGCCCACGCCGGCTGGTCCGCGTACGCCGCCTCCAAGCACGGCCTCAAGGCCCTGGCCGACTCCCTGCGCCACGAGGAGCACGGCAACGGCGTCCGCGTCACCTCCGTCTACCCCGGCCGCACCGCCAGCCCCATGCAGGCCAAGGTCCACCAGCAGGAGGGCAAGGACTACGACGCCTCACGCTGGATCGACCCCGAGTCGGTGGCGACGACGATCCTGCTGGCCATCGACCTCCCCAGAGACGCGGAGATCAACGACCTGACGGTCCGACCGGGCCAGTGACCCGGTGACCTCCGAAGGGGACGGCATGAGCGACGGTGACGAGATCCGTGCCTGGCTCGAGAACGTCTGGGACCGTCCCGAGGCCGCGGTGCTCCTGCGCGGCGGGGACGACGCCGGGCCGCTCGCCCGGCGCACCGTCCTGGCCGAGATCCAGGACGACGACACGCTCGCCGAGCTGCGCGCCCTGACCACGACCGGCGACTTCACGGGCGACATCTGCCGCTGCCACGGCAGCCTGACGGTCGCCCCGCCGGACGCCCACGGCGAGTTCATCGGTAGCGGCAGTCACCACGGTCGGACGGACATCGCCTGGGAGCGCGGGCGCTTCCGCAACAACCTCGCGGTCGCCGACCCGGACCGGCTGCTCGCCTTCCTGGAACGGCACGGGCGTACGGGCATCGGTCGGTGATGTCCAGCGCCTCCGGCGATCGCGGACGAGGCCGTTCAGGCCGAAGCGGGGGGCCGGGGGCGGCCGGGTGCGAGGCAGCGAGGCAGCGAGGCAGCGCACGGCGCCCCGAAATCAGCTGACCGCCGGAGGCATAGGCTGCCCGGGTGAGCGATGACAGCCAATTCAGGTTCGGTGCGGCCACCGGGGTCGGGTCCATGCCCGGTGACGACGCGCGGGAGGCCGCCAAGACCGTCACCGGGTCCTTCGAGGACTTCCCGTTCCTGCCCGAACTGCCGGCCCGTGGCCCCGGCGCGGACATGATCGGCCGTACCGCCGGAATGCTCGTCGAGCTGTACGCGCGCGTGGAGCCCAGCGGCTGGCGGATCGGCGACCGGCCCGGCCGGGACACCAAGCGGGCCCGCTCCTGGCTGGGCGAGGACATCGACGCGCTGGAGGAGTTCACCCAGGGGTACGAGGGCCCGCTGAAGGTGCAGGCCGTCGGCCCGTGGACGCTGGCCACCGCCGTCGAGCTGAAGAACGGCGAGGCCGCCCTCTCCGACCCCGGCGCCTGCCGCGACCTCGCCGCCTCCCTCGCCGAGGGCCTGCGCCTGCACCTCGCCGAGATGCAGCGCCGCGTGCCCGGCGCACAGCTCGTCCTGCAGCTGGACGAGCCCTCCCTCACCGCCGTACTGCGCGGCCAGGTCAAGTCCGCCAGCGGCTACCGGACTCACCGGGCCGTGGACCGGCAGATCGTCGAGGCCACCCTCCGCGACCTCGTCGCGCTGCACCGCACCGGCCCGGTCGTCGTCCACTCCTGCGCCCCGGACGTGCCCATCGCCCTGCTGCGCCGCACGGGCGCCGCCGCGGTCTCCCTCGACTTCTCGCTCCTCACCGAGCGTGACGACGAGGTCATCGGTGAAGCCGTGGAAGGCGGCACGCACCTGTTCGCCGGTGTCGTGCCCGGCACGGACGGTCCGTTGTCAGACCCTGCCGGTAGCGTCATGGGTGTCAGGACGCTGTGGCGCAGGCTGGGGCTGCATCCGGGGCTTCTCGCGGAGACGGTCACCATCACCCCCTCGTGCGGCCTCGCGGGCGCTTCCCCCGCGTACGCACGCAAGGCTCTCGCCCATTGCGTCCGGGCGGCGAGATCCCTCGCGGACAACCCAGAGTAACGGGAGGACAACACGGTGGCCGGCGACAAGCAGCAAGCGGAGACGGCAGTGCCCGCCGAGGCACGGGAGCGGCACGCGCAGCTCGCCGAGCAGATCGAGGAGCACCGCTTCCGGTACTACGTGAAGGACGCTCCCGTCGTCAGCGACGCGGAGTTCGACCGACTCCTGCGCACCCTGGAGGCGTTGGAGCAGGAGTACCCCGAGCTGCGCACGCCCGACTCGCCGACCCAGAAGGTCGCGGGAGCGTACGAGACGGAGTTCACCTCCGTCGAGCACCGCGAGCGCATGCTCTCCCTCGACAACGCCTTCAACGACGACGAACTGGCCGCCTGGGCCGAGCGCGTCGCCAAGGACGTCGGCACCTCCGACTACCACTTCCTGTGCGAGCTCAAGGTCGACGGCCTCGCCGTCAACCTCACCTACGAGCACGGCCGCCTCACGCGCGCGGCGACCCGCGGCGACGGCCGCACCGGCGAGGACATCACGCCCAACGTCCGTACGATCGCGGAGATCCCGGACCGGCTGACGGGCGACCGCGTCCCCGACCTCGTGGAGATCCGCGGCGAGGTCTACTTCCCGATGGAGAAGTTCCTCGAACTCAACGAGCGCCTGGTCGCGGCCGGTGACAAGCCCTTCGCCAACCCGCGCAACGCGGCGGCCGGTTCACTGCGCCAGAAGGACCCGCGGGTCACCGCCACCCGCCCGCTGCACATGGTCGTCCACGGCATCGGCGCGCTGGCGGGCTACGAGGGCCTCACCCGCCTCTCACAGGCCTACGACCTCCTCAAGACCTGGGGCCTGCCCACCTCCGCGCACAACAAGGTGGTCGACGACCTCGACGGCGTACGGGAGTTCATCGCGTACTACGGCGAGAACCGTCACTCCGTGGAGCACGAGATCGACGGAGTGGTCGTCAAGCTCGACGAGATCCGCCTCCAGGGCCGTCTCGGCTCGACCGCCCGCGCGCCGCGCTGGGCGATCGCGTACAAGTACGCGCCGGAGGAGGTCAACACCAAGCTGATCGACATCAAGGTCGGCGTCGGCCGCACCGGCCGCGTCACGCCGTACGCCCAGGTCGAGCCGGTCACGGTCGCGGGCTCCGAGGTCGAGTTCGCCACCCTGCACAACCAGGAGGTGGTCAAGGCCAAGGGCGTGCTCATCGGCGACACGGTCGTGATCCGCAAGGCCGGTGACGTGATCCCGGAGATCCTCGGCCCGGTCGTCGACCTGCGCGACGGCAGCGAGCGCGAGTTCGTGATGCCCGCCGAGTGCCCCGAGTGCGGTACGGCCCTGCGGCCCATGAAGGAGGGTGACATCGACCTCCGCTGCCCCAACGCCCGCACCTGCCCGGCCCAGTTGCGGGAGCGCGTCTCCTACCTCGCGGGCCGCGAGTGCCTGGACATCGAGCACTTCGGCGAAGTGGCGGCCGCCGCGCTCACCCGGCCCCTGGAGCCGGCCGACCCGCCGCTGGCCGACGAGGGCGACCTGTTCGACCTCACGGTGGACAAGCTGCTGCCCATCAAGGCGTACGTCCTCGACCCGGACAGCGGGCTGCCCAAGCGGGATCCCAAGACGGGCGAGGACAAGGTCGCCACGGTCTTCGCCAACAAGGAGGGCGGGCCGAAGAAGAACACCCTCGCGCTGCTGGCCAACATCGAGGCCGCCAAGGAGCGGCCGCTCGCCCGGTTCCTGAACGGGCTGTCGATCCGGCACGTCGGTCCGGTGGCGGCGCAGGCCCTCGCGCGCGAGTTCCGCTCGATCGACCGCATCGAACAGGCAAGCGAGGAGGAGCTGGCGCGCATCGAGGGCGTCGGCTCGACCATCGCCGCGGCCCTCAGGGAGTGGTTCGCCGAGGACTGGCACCGCGAGATCGTCCGCAAGTGGAAGGCCGCTGGAGTCCCGCTGGAGGACGAGACGTCCGGCGAGGAGGAGGGCCCGCGTCCGCTGGAAGGGCTTACCGTCGTCGTCACCGGCACCCTGGAGAACCACACGCGCGACGGCGCCAAGGAAGCGCTGCAGAGCCGCGGAGCGAAGGTGACCGGTTCGGTGTCGAAGAAGACGTCTTTCGTCGTCGTGGGGGAGAACCCGGGATCGAAGTACGACAAGGCCATGCAGCTCAAGGTGCCGGTGCTCGACGAGGACGGCTTCGGCGTCCTGTTGGAGCAGGGGCCGCAGGCCGCGGCCGAAGTCGCCCTTCCGACCGGGGAGTAGCGGTTGAAGGCCACCCGATCGGTGCATATCAGATGCATACGGGTGGCCGGGGCGCATTCGGGCAACCGTAGACGACCGCTGCCCGTGGAAGCCTTCTGCGGCCTACTGTTGAGATGTGCGCCTGCCGTGCCCAGCTGCGGTCGGGGCATCCCCGTGCTCTTGATGAGCACGGGGAAGGGTTTTCCAACGCGGAGCCGTTGATGGTCGTCGGGCAGCGGACCGCGTGGCGTGGGCACCGCCGGCTGTGAGAGGGACGGGAATGGAACCGACCGAGAGCGCCGCCCCTGACTCACGGCTGCGCCTGCGCCTGAAGATGGGCGCATGGCGCGGGAGCCGGTGGACGGGACGGGCCGCGGAGCGGGCGGGCGCGGCGGTCCGCGCCGCAGGACCGCATGTCGCGACGGACCCGCGCAGCCCCGCCCCCCTGGCCATCGAGGCCGCCCCGGCCCTCCCGGGCGCGGACCACGAAAGCCGGCCGTCCTGGCCCGCGCTGCCCGCGGCCGTCGTCGCGGCCGCCGGGTTCGCGCTGGGCGCCGGCTTCCTGCAGGCGTTCACCGGCAACCACGCCCTCTTCCCGTCCGGCACGGTCGGCTGGTCGCTGGCCGTGCTGACCGGCATCATCGTCGGCCACCTGGTCATGCTCGGCCGCTCCCGCTGGTGGGGCGGCACCGGCTCCGGCGCCGCCCTCACCCTCGCCGTACTCCTGCTCTACGGCTGGGTGCCCGCCGGCATGGTCAGCCTCACCGTCGTCGTCCTGGTCGGCATAGCCCGCCGCAACCGCTGGCGGCAGGGGGTGCTGCAGGGCGCGGTGGACATCCTCGGCATCGGCGCCGGCGCGCTGGTGCTGGGCGCCTTCGGCCGCGTACCGACCGTCGAGTCGCCCTGGAACCCCGGCAGCTGGACCGTCACCACCGCCCCCGAGGTCGTCCTCGTCGCGGCCGCCTACCTCGCCGTCACCCGCGGTCTGCTGTGGTACCTGCATGCCCCGCGCGGCGGCGGACTGCCCACCGTCGCCCGGACGGCCCTGGTCAGACAGGGCCTGGTCGCGGTCGCGCTGCTCGGCATCGCCCCCCTGGTCTGTGTGGTCGCCGACGCCCAGCCGGTCCTGCTCCCGCTGTTCTCCATCCCCCTAGTCGCCCTCGACTCCACCCTGTGGATAGCCCGGGCCCGGGCGGAGGAGCAGCTGCGCGACCCGCTGACCGGCCTGCCCAACCGGCAGTGGCTCCTGGAGCGGATCTGGACGGCCCTCGACGACGCCGAACGGATAGGCGCCCGGGCCGCCCTGATGCTCATCGACCTCGACCGCTTCCGCTCGGTCAACGACACCCTCGGTCATCTCGCCGGCGACCGGTTGCTGCTGCAGATCGCCGACCGGCTGCGGCTGGCACTGCCCCGCGGCGCGGAGGCCGCCCGGCTCGGCGGCGACGAGTTCGCCGTGTTACTGCCCGTCGCCGACTCCACGACGTCGGCGACCCGGGTCGCCCGCGGCCTGGTTGCCGCCCTCAGCTCCCCGCTCGACCTCGACGGACTCACCCTCGTCCTGGAGGCCAGCGCGGGTGTCGCCGTCTTCCCCGACCACGCCCTGGACGCCGAGGGACTGCTGCGCCGGGCGGACGTGGCGATGTACCAGGCGAAGCGGGACCGCACGGGCGTCGAGGTGTACGAGTCCAAGCGGGACTCCAACACCCCGGACCGGCTCGGCCTGCTCGGCGATCTGCGCCGGGCCCTGGACGCGCACGAGGTCCAGCTCCACTACCAGCCCAAGGTCCGCTTCGACGGCCAGGTCGCCGGGCTGGAGGCGCTGGTCCGCTGGGTGCACCCCGAGCGCGGCAAGGTGCCGCCGGACGAGTTCATAGCGATCGCCGAGTCCTCGGGGCTGA
Organism: Streptomyces sp. NPDC025638; assembly: GCF_055558775.1. Classification (NCBI taxonomy): domain Bacteria; kingdom Bacillati; phylum Actinomycetota; class Actinomycetes; order Kitasatosporales; family Streptomycetaceae; genus Streptomyces; species Streptomyces sp. NPDC025638. The sequence continues at coordinate 93,833 of NZ_JBVHLX010000021.1, forward strand.
TGCCCCATCTGACGGAGTACGTGCTGGAGACGGCGCTCGGACAGGTCGCCCGGTGGCGCGCTCAGGGCCTGTACGTGCCGGTCGCGGTCAATGTCTCCCCGCGTGACGTCCACACCCCCGGCTTCGCCGGCTCGGTGGCCGCGCGCCTTGCCCGGCACGGCGTTCCGGCGGGAGCGCTCCAACTGGAGATAACGGAGCACGTGCTGCTGGAGGACCCGCAGCGGGCCGCCGACACCCTCGCCGGGCTGACCGGGCACGGCGTGAAGATGTCCCTGGACGACTTCGGCACCGGCTACTCCTCGCTGGTGCATCTGCGCCGGTTGCCGGTCAGCGAACTGAAGATCGACCGGTCGTTCGTCGCCCGGCTGGCCGTGGACACGGAGGACGCGGAGATCGTGCGGTGCACGGTCGACCTGGCGCACTCCCTCGGGCTGCTGGTCGTCGCCGAAGGCGTCGAGGACGACGAGACCTGGGAGCGGCTGCGCGACCTGGGGTGCGACGCCGTACAGGGCTGGCTGGTCGCCGCGGCGATGCCGCCGGAGGAGACCACGGCGTGGCTGCGTGCCCGCGGCTCTCGGGGCTGGCAGCGTCCGAGGGCAGCCCTCCCGGCGGCCGCCGCGGACGACCCGGGGCGGATCGGCTAGCCCGGCACGGACGGTCCGGCACCGGCCGGCCGGCACGGGACCGGTACGGAAACCGGCACGGGGCCCGTACAGAAAGACGATGCCACCAGCCATGTCCCTGATCGTTCCGACATTCGACGAGACCGTGGTCGTCCGGGAGGCGGAGGCCGAGGTCGTCGGCCGTGCGCCCACCACCGTCCGGCTGCTGGCCGACAGCGGCACTACGGGTGGAGCCCTGTCCACCCAGCGCGTCACTCTCACCCAGGGCGCCGACGGCGCCTCCCCGCACCGCCACGACGGCTCGGCCGAGATGTTCTTCGTGCTCGACGGCGCCGCCGAACTGCTCTCCGCCGAGGAGGTCGTCACCGCAGGGCCCGGGGACCTGGTCGTCGTCCCGCCCGGCAGGCCGCACGCCTTCGCCGCCGTCCCCGGCTGCGACGCCGACCTGCTCATCGTCATCACACCGGGCGTCGAGCGCTTCGAGTACTTCCGCCACCTGCGGCGCGTCGCCCTCGGCGAGGACACCCCGGAGAGCCTTCTGGGGGTGCAGGACCTGTACGACAACCACTTCCTGCACAGCCCGGCCTGGGCCGCCCACCGCCGAGGGCCGGAGCGCTGAGCAAACCGTTTAACGGTCTTCGCACCCCGCCCCATAGGATTGGGCCCAAACCACAAACTCTCACCCCAGAGGATCGCTGCATGCCTGGCATCACGCGCGAGGAGGTCGCCCACCTCGCCCGGCTGGCGCGTCTGGAGCTGAAGCCCGAAGAACTCGAACACTTCGCAGGCCAGCTGGACGACATCATCGGCGCGGTCGCACGCGTCAGCGAGGTCGCCGACCAAGACGTACCGCCGACCTCTCACCCGCTCCCGCTGACGAACGTCATGCGCGCGGACGAGGTCCGTCCCTCGCTCACCCCCGCCCAGGCGCTCTCCGGCGCCCCGGCCCAGGAGCAGCAGCGTTTCAAGGTGCCGCAGATCCTGGGGGAGGACTGATCCATGACGGACATCATCAAGCTCACGGCCGCCGAGACCGCCGAGAGGATCGCCTCCGGCGAGCTCACGGCCGTCCAGGTCACCGAGGCCCACCTCGCCCGGATCGACGCCGTCGACGAGAAGGTGCACGCCTTCCTGCACGTCGACCGCGAGGGCGCCCTGGCGCGGGCCCGTGCCGTCGACGAGAAGCGGGCGAAGGGGGAGAAGCTCGGGCCGCTGGCCGGCGTTCCCCTCGCGCTCAAGGACATCTTCACCACCGAGGGCGTTCCGACGACCGTCGGTTCGAAGATCCTCGAAGGCTGGATCCCGCCGTACGACGCGACGCTCACCAAGCGGCTGAAGGCCGCCGACGTGGTCATCCTCGGCAAGACCAACATGGACGAGTTCGCCATGGGGTCCAGCACCGAGAACAGCGCGTTCGGGCCGACCGGCAACCCCTGGGACCTCACCAAGATCCCCGGCGGCTCCGGCGGCGGCTCCAGCGCCGCCCTCGCCTCCTTCCAGGCCCCCCTCGCCATCGGCACCGACACCGGCGGTTCCATCCGCCAGCCGGCCGCCGTCACCGGCACGGTCGGCGTGAAGCCGACCTACGGCGCGGTCTCCCGGTTCGGCATGGTGGCCTTCTCGTCCTCCCTCGACCAGGGCGGGCCCTGCGCCCGTACGGTCCTGGACGCGGCGCTCCTGCACGAGGTGATCGCCGGACACGACCCGCTCGACTCCACCTCCATCGACGCCCCGGTCCCGCCGGTCGTCGAGGCCGCCCGCAACGGCAGCGTCCAGGGCATGCGGATCGGTGTGGTCAAGCAGTTCCGTGGCGAGGGCTACCAGGCCGGCGTCATCCAGCGCTTCGACGAGTCCGTCGAACTGCTGAAGGAGCTGGGCGCCGAGATCGTCGAACTGGACTGCCCGTCCTTCGACCTCGCCCTGTCGGCGTACTACCTGATCGCCCCGTCCGAGTGCTCGTCCAACCTCGCCCGCTTCGACGGCCTGCGCTACGGCCTGCGGACCGGCGACGACGGCAGCCACTCGGCCGAGGAGGTCACCTCCCTCACCCGTGAGGAGGGCTTCGGCCCCGAGGTCAAGCGCCGCATCATGCTGGGCACGTACGCGCTGAGCTCCGGCTACTACGACGCGTACTACGGCTCCGCCCAGAAGGTCCGCACGCTGATCACGCGCGACTTCGAGAAGGCCTTCGAGCGGGTCGACGTCATCGTCTCCCCGACGACGCCGACCACCGCCTTCGCGATCGGCGAGCGCGCCGACGACCCGATGGCGATGTACCTCGCCGACCTGTGCACCATCCCCACCAACCTGGCGGGCAACGCGGCCATGTCGCTGCCCTGCGGCCTGGCCCCGGAGGACAACCTCCCGGTCGGTCTGCAGATCATCGCCCCGGCGCTGAAGGACGACCGTCTTTACAAGGTCGGCGCCGCTGTCGAGGCCGCGTTCGTGGAAAAGTGGGGTCACCCGCTGCTCGAGGAGGCTCCGTCGCTGTGAGCAATGCACTGTCGAAGGCCAAGGGCTTCAAGAAGTCCAAGTCCGGTACGTACCTGTCGATGGCAACGACCGCGTTCGGCGCGATCGGTGTCACCAAGCAGATCAAGAAGGCTCGCGCCGAGCACGACACGCTGCGGCTCGTCGACGCCACCGTCTCCGCGGTCGCGATCGTCACCGGCCTCGCCATCCTGTACCGCGAGCTGAAGCGGCTGGGCGACGACGACGTCCTGCTGGGCTGAGAGGGAAGTTTCACCGTGACCACCACGACCGACCTGGTGTCGTACGAGGACGCGCTGGCGTCGTACGACCCCGTCATGGGCCTTGAGGTCCATGTCGAACTCGGCACCAAGACCAAGATGTTCTGCGGGTGTTCGACCGAGCTGGGCGCCGAGCCCAACTCGCAGACCTGCCCGACCTGCCTCGGCCTGCCCGGCTCGCTCCCGGTCGTCAACGCGACCGGCGTGGAGTCCGCGATCAAGATCGGTCTCGCGCTGCACTGCGAGATCGCCGAGTGGTGCCGCTTCGCCCGGAAGAACTACTTCTATCCGGACATGCCGAAGAACTTCCAGACCTCCCAGTACGACGAGCCGATCGCCTACAACGGCTACCTCGACGTACAGCTGGAGGACGGCGAGACCTTCCGCGTGGAGATCGAGCGCGCCCACATGGAGGAGGACACCGGCAAGTCGACGCACGTCGGCGGCGCCACCGGCCGCATCCACGGCGCGCAGCACTCGCTGCTGGACTACAACCGCGCCGGCATCCCGCTCATCGAGATCGTCACCAAGCCGATCGTCGGTGCCGGGGAGCGCGCTCCCGAGGTCGCAAGGGCGTACGTCCGCGAGCTGCGCGAGCTCATCAAGGCGCTCGGCGTGTCCGAGGCCCGTATGGAGATGGGCCAGATGCGCTGCGACGTGAACCTGTCGCTGATGCCCAAGGGCGGCGACAAGTTCGGCACGCGCTCCGAGACGAAGAACGTCAACTCGCTGCGTTCCGTGGAGCGTGCGGCCCGCTTCGAGATCATGCGGCACGCGGCCGTGCTCGGCGGCGGCGGCACGATCGTCCAGGAGACCCGCCACTTCCACGAGGACACCGGGTCGACGACCTCGGGCCGAGTGAAGGAGGAGGCCGAGGACTACCGGTACTTCCCGGAGCCCGACCTCGTCCCGGTGGCCCCCTCCCGCGAGTGGGTCGAGGAGATCCGCGCCGCGCTGCCGGAGATGCCGCTGGCCCGCCGCACCCGCCTGCTGGCGGAGTGGGGCATCTCGGCCACGGACATGCAGGCGATCCTCAACGCCGGCGCGCTGGACCCGATCGTCGCCACGATCGACGCCGGTGCCGACGCGGCCTCCGCCCGCAAGTGGTGGATGGGCGAACTGGCGCGCAGCGCCAACGAGTCGGGCAAGGCGCTCGACGAGCTGGCCATCACGCCCGAGCAGGTCGCCCGGATCGCCCGGCTGGTCTCCTCCGGTGACCTCAACGACAAGCTGGCCCGTCAGGTCATCGAGGGTGTCCTCGCGGGCGAGGGCACCCCGGACGAGGTCGTCGAGAAGCGCGGTCTGAAGGTCGTCTCCGACGAGGGCGCGCTGACGGCCGCCGTCGAGGAGGCCATCGCCGGCAACCCGGGCATCGCCGACAAGATCCGCGGCGGCAAGGTGGCCGCGGTGGGCGCCCTGGTCGGCGCGGTCATGAAGGCCACCCGCGGCCAGGCCGACGCGGCCCGCGTCAAGGAGCTGATCCTGGAGAAGCTGGGCGTCAGCGAGGGCTGAGTCCCGTGTGCGGTACGGCCCCGGAGGCGTCGCCTCCGGGGCCGTACGGCTACTTGCGGCGTCCCACGACCCGTACGAAGCCCAGTGCGCGGCCCTCGTCCGCGCGGAGCATCTGCGCGCACCGGCCCGCCATCCGGACGTGGAACTCGTCCGTGCTCTCCTCGGCGACCACCTCGCACCACAGCAGCCAGTCGCGCCAGCCGTCCGGCTGCCAGTCGGCCGCCTCGACCTCGACGGCCCCGCCGCGCGTCCAGTGGCGCCGCCACCACTCGGGGGAGTGGAAGCACCAGAAGTCCGGCTCCCACCACGGCGCGAGTTGCGCCGGAGGCTCCGTGCCCTCCGGCTCCTCGCGAAGTGCCGGTACGACGACGCCGATCCGCCCGCCGGGCTTCAGCAGCCGGGTCAGCGTGGGCAGATACAGGTCGTTCGTGCCGAAGTACTGGTACGCGTCGACGGAGACGATCGCGTCGAACGTCCCCTCACCGAAGGGCAGAGCGTGCGCCTCGGCGTGCACGGGCAGCACCCGGTCGGCGACGCCGGCCTCGGTGATCCGTGCGGCGTTGTCGTCGGGCTTCACCCACAGGTCGGCGGCGACGACCTGGACGTCGTACTCCCGGGCGAGGAAGACGGAGGTCATGGCGCGACCGCAGCCCAGGTCGAGGACGCGCGCCCCGGGGCGCAGGTCCGCCAGGCCGAGCGCGGGGGCCAGCCACTCCAGCAGCCACAGGGCGTGCGGGCCCATCTGGTTCTCGATGGTCCAGCGGACGTCGTAGCGGTCGCTGCGCGGGTGGCGGGGGTCGGTCAGGCGGTCGGTCAGAGGGTTGTCAGGGTTGTCGGAGGTCTTGAGTGTGGCGTCGGACATGCTGTCGGACATCGGTGAACGGGCTCCTTGAGTCCTTCGTACGGGAAAGGTATGCGTAGGAGCTCGGTCGGACCGTCAAACAACGCACCTGCTTCGGTCGGCGGCGAGGTGCCGGCTTTTGGGACTGCGGACGCCGGGACGCTAACAGCGCTTCCCGCTCCCCGCACCCGGATTGTTCAGGCACACGTACTATGCTCGCCCGCCATGAGTGGACGCACGGATTCCGATCCCCGAACCGAGACGGCCGAGGTGGACGGCGCAGCCGACATGGACGACGCAGACTACGCAGACGACGACGAAGAGGACCCCGCTGTGGAGGCGCGCCGGGCCCGCTGGACGGCGACCGGCACCGGAGCCCTGCTGTCCCTCGCGGGCCTGGCCGCGGCCCTTTTGCGGCTGAGCGGTGCCGCGCCGGTGCTCGTCCCGGCCGCCTACGCCTTCGGGGCCGCCGTGTGCGCGTTCGCCGCGGTGCTCGGCTCCCGGGGCCGTACCCGCCGGGCACTGTGGCTGCTGATCGTGGGGACGATGATCATGGCGCTCGGGGACCAGTTCGACTGAAGTACCCGGCGCGGCGACAGAGTTCACGGAACTGTCCTGTGACTTGTCTCCCACTCTGGCGGAGAACCCCCGGAACGCGATAAACGATCACATTCTCCTGTAAGAGTGTCCTGCGATTGCTCATGTGTTCTTTGCGGGCTGTTCAGTTCATGGACGATCCTTCCCGGTCAAAGATCCTCAAATCGTCAACTGGGAGCACGTCCGTGGCAGCCCTTGCACGTTGGTGTGTCCGGCACCGCCTGGTCGCCGTTCTGCTCTGGCTCCTCGCGTTCGGCGGGGCCACCGCGGCCGCCGCCGCCACCGGCTCGGCGTACTCCAACGACTACGAGGTGCCCGGCACCGAGTCGGGCCGCGCCGCCCAACTGCTGCGGGACGGCTTCCCCGGCCTCGGCGGCGACACCGACACCGTCGTCTGGCACACCACCTCGGGCACCGTCCGCGCCGCCGACGTCGAGCAGACGATGACCCGCACCCTCGACGAGATCGCCGGCCTGCCCGGCGTGTCGTCCGTGACCAGCCCCTACGAGGGCCGGGGTACCGGTCGCATCAGCCACGACCGACACACCGCGTACGCCACCGTCACCTTCGCCGCCCCGGCCGAGGACATCGACAGGTCGGAGGCCCTGGCCGTCGTCCGCGCCGCCAAGTCCGCCGAGGCCGACGGGCTCCAGGTCGAGCTCGGCGGCAGCGCCATCGGGCTCACCGAGTCGTCGAGCGGGCATGTCGCCGAGGCGGTCGGTGTGGTCGTCGCCGCCGTCGTGCTGTTCCTCGCCTTCGGCTCGCTCGCCGCCTCGCTGCTGCCCATCGCCACCGCGCTGGTGGGCGTCGGCACCGCGTACGCCGCGATCGTGCTGCTCGGACACGCCATGACCGTCGCCGGCTTCGCGCCCATGCTCGGCATGCTCATCGGGCTGGGCGTCGGCATCGACTACGCGCTCTTCATCGTGACGAGACACCGGCGCGGGCTGAAGCGCGGCCTCACCGTCACCGAGGCCGCCACCGACGCCGTCGCCACCACGGGACGCGCGGTCGTGTTCGCGGGCGCCACCGTTTGCATCGCCCTGCTGGGCATGCTGATCCTGCGGCTGAGCTTCCTCAACGGCGTCGCCGTCGCCGCCTCGCTGACGGTCGTGCTCACCGTCGCGGCCTCCGTCACCCTGCTGCCCGCCCTGCTGTCCTGGATCGGACCCCGCGCCCTGAGCGGCCGGGAGCGGCGCAGGCTGGCCGAGCACGGGCCGCAGCCGGAGCTGCCGACCGGACTCGCCGCCCGCTGGTCCGCGTTCGTCGAGCGCCACCCCAAGCTGCTCGGCACCGTCGCCGTGGCCGTCATCGCGGTCCTCGCGCTGCCCACGCTCTCCCTCCGCCTCGGCACGTCCGACCAGGGCAACGACCCCAAGACGTCGACCACACGACAGGCGTACGACCTCCTCGCCGAGGGCTTCGGACCCGGCGTCAACGGCCCGCTGACGCTGGTCACCCGGGTCGACGGCGCCGCGGACCGGCTCGCCCTCGACAACCTCGACACCACCCTGCGCGAGACCGCGGGCGTCGCCTCGGCGACACCGGCCAGGTTCGACACCGGAGGCGACACCGCCTACCTCACCGTCGTCCCCGACTCCGCTCCCCAGTCGCAGCGGACCAGTGACCTGGTCGACCGGCTGCGCACCGAGGTCATCCCGCGCGCGGAGACCGGCACCTCGCTCGATCTGCAGGTCGGCGGAGTGACAGCCGGCTACGACGACTTCGCCGCGGTGATCGTCGGCAAGCTGCCGCTGTTCGTCGGCGTCGTCATCGGACTCGGCTGCGTGCTGCTTCTGCTCGCCTTCCGCTCGCTCGGCATCCCGCTGAAGGCCGCCGCCATGAACATCGCCGCCGTCGCCGCCGCCTTCGGCATCGTCGTCGCGGTCTTCCAGTGGGGCTGGGGCAGCGAACCGCTCGGCCTCGGCCGGGCCGGCCCCATCGAGCCCTTCCTCCCCGTGATCATGGTGTCGGTCCTCTTCGGACTCTCCATGGACTACCAGGTCTTCCTGGTCAGCCGGATGTACGAGGAGTGGCTGGAGACCGGCGACAACCGGCGGGCCGTCCGCGTCGGACTGGCCGAGACCAGCCGGGTGATCAACTCCGCCGCGGTCATCATGATCTCGGTCTTCCTCGCCTTCGTGCTCAGCGGCGACCGCGTGATCGCCATGTTCGGCATCGCGCTGGCCTCCGCGGTCGCCCTGGACGCCTTCGTCCTGCGCACCCTCCTCGTGCCCGCCCTGATGCACCTGCTCGGCGGCGCCAACTGGTGGCTCCCGCGTCGGCTGGACCGCCGTATGCCGCGGATCAGCATCGAACCGCCCGAGTGCCGCGCCGCCCATGAGAGGCTCACTGAGGCCGTGGAGGAACTGACGAAGGAGCGGCGGCAGGATGTACGCGATTTCCCTGGGTGACGACGGCGCGGAGCTGCGCCCCCTGGAGCCCTGGCACGCCGGGGAGTTCCTCGCGCACCTCGACCGGGGGCGGGAGTTCATCGGCCAGTACATCGGCTTCGGGGCGCGGGAGACGGACGTGGACTCCGCGCGGGCCCTGCTCACCTCCTACGCCGAGAAGCGCGCCGCGGACAGCGGCAGCCTGCACGGGATCTGGCTGGACGGGAAGCTGGTCGGCGGGGTGCTGTTCCGGACCTTCGACGCCGCACAGGGCAACTGCGAGGTCGGCTGCTGGCTGGAGCCCGCCGCGGCCGGGCGGGGGCTCGTCACCCGCGCGATCACGGTCCTCGTCGACTGGGCGGTCGACGAGCGCGGAATGCACCGCGTGGAGTGGTACGCGGCCTCCGCCAACCGGCCGAGCATCAACGTCGCCCGGCGGCTGGGGATGACCCGGGACGCGGTGCTCCGCGAGAGCCGCCTGCACCGGGGCGTCCGGCACGACATCGAGGTGTGGTCGGTGCTCGCCCCCGAGTGGCGTGCGGCACGCGCGCGTGCGTCCCGCGGCGATCATTAAGAGACCTCTCAGACAGCCTCCGTACGGTGCGGGGCATGGCAACGAAGACAGTCGACGGTGCCGGGGACGGCACCGAGGTGAAGAACGACGCGAAGAACGACGACGCGAAGAACGACGACCTGAAGAGCGACGAGACGGCGGTGGACGTCACCGAGGCCGAGGACCGGGCCGATGACGTGACCGAGACCGAGACCGAGACGGCCGAGGAGCCGGCCGGCGCGGAGGCCGAGGGCCCCTCCGGCGTCGGCCAGGGCGCCGCCGCCGTCGTCTCCGCCGTCCTGGGCCTCGTCTCGCTCACGGGCGGCTGGATCGGCACCGTGGCCGCCGCCCGTGAGACCCTCATCGGCCAGCTCCGGACCGCGTCGAACGCGGCCGTCGCCAAGCAGATCAAGGAGGTGTACGGCGACGCCTGGCACACCACCGCGCTGTGGGCCGGCCTGTTCGCCCTCACCGCGCTGATCACCGGCGTCGCCGTCCTGGCCCGGCCCGCGTTCGGCGCGCCCGGCAGGCCGCAGGCCCCCTGGATCAAGTCGGTCGCCTGGGCGGGCGTCTCGCTCGGCGTCATCGGCCTGCTCCTGGCCGTCCTCAAGTACTCCGACGCGCTGCTCGCACTGCCGACCACGAGCTGAATCACCCCGGTTCACAAGGGGCCTTAGGGCATCCGTAAGCACCTTACGGAGCTTCTGAGGCCCCTTACGCGCGTCCAGGGCCCGGCGCCCGCCCCAAGATGCGGAACTCTCCCGATGTGGCACACCCCCCTGGGAGACGAAGGTGGAGGCATCGCAGAAAGCGAAGCCCGAAACCGAACTCACAGGGGACACACCGTGATCGAGTACGAACTCCAGCGACTCCGTTCCGCCGAACTGCTCCGCCGGGCCGAGGACGAACGCCTGGCCCGCGTGGCCGTACGCGGCCGCCGTGCCGCCCGCCGAGAGGAGGAGGCCCGCCGGGCCGCCACGACCGAGGCCCATACCGACGGCACGCGCCGGCACCGACTTCCTCGTGCCGCGTGACCGCCCGGACGGGGGAGGACGGCCGTACGGGGGTCGGCCGCCTTCTCCCGTACGGCGGTGGGGAACGGTCCCCGGGCCGCCGTACGACCCCGGCCGCGACCGGTACGACCGATCCCCCCGCCCTGTGGAAAACGGATGCCGTGGCGTCGGACCCCCGTGGGATGCTCGGACCCGTGGAGACCAGGTCCGTCAGTCCCGTCTTCGTCGGCCGTACCGATGAGTTGGAGATGCTGAACGAAGCGCTCGCCCGTGCCGACGCGGGCGAGCCGCAGGCATGGGTGGTCGGCGGCGAGGCGGGCGTCGGCAAGACCCGCCTCGTCGAGGAGTTCACCGCCGCCGCCTGCCGCCGGGGCGCCGTCGTGGCGCTCGGCGGCTGTGTCGAGATCGGCGCCGACGGACTGCCGTTCGCGCCCTTCTCCACCGCGCTGCGTGCCCTGCGCCGCGCCCTGCCCGGCGAACTCGCGGCCGCGGCCGCAGGCCAGGAGGAGGAACTGGCCCGGCTCCTGCCCGAACTGGACGAGGCCGCACCGACCCGGGCCGCGGGCCGGCACGACGAGGAGGGCATGGCCCGCCTCTTCGAACTCACCGCCCGACTGCTGGAACGCGTCGCCGCCGACCGCACGGTCGTCGTCGCCCTGGAGGACCTCCACTGGGCCGACGCCTCCACCCGGCATCTCCTGTCCTACCTCCTGCGCACCCTGCGCACCGGCCGCCTCGTCGTCCTCGCCACCTACCGCTCCGACGACATCCACCGCCGCCACCCCCTGCGCCCGCTGCTCGCCGAACTCGACCGGCTGCGCACCGTCCGCCGCCTCGAACTCGCCCGCTTCAACCGCGCCGAGGTCGGCCGCCAGATCGCCGGCATCCTGGCCGCCGAACCGGACCCCGCCCAGGTCCAGGAGATCTTCCGGCGCTCCGACGGCAACGCGTTCTTCGTCGAGGAACTCGCCGTCGCCGCCCACGAGGGCTGCTGCACCGGGCTCACCGACTCCCTGCGCGACCTGCTCCTCGTGCGCGTCGAGACGCTGCCGGAGTCCGCCCAGCGGGTCGCCCGGATCGTCGCCGAGGGCGGCTCCACCGTCGAGTACCGGCTGCTCGCCGCCGTCGCCCGGCTCGCCGAGGACGACCTCATCGAGGCGCTGCGGGCCGCCGTGAACGCCAACATCCTCATCGCCGCACCCGGCGGCGACGGCTACCGCTTCCGCCACTCCCTGGTCCGCGAGGCCGTCGCCGACGACCTGCTGCCCGGCGAACGCTCTCGCCTCAACCGCCGCTATGCCGAGGCCTTGGAGGCCGACCCCACGCTCGTCCCCGCCGACGAGCGCGACATGCGCCTGGCCAGCTACTGGTACCAGGCCCACGACCCCGCCAAGGCCCTGCCCGCCGTCCTGGACGCCTCCGTCGTCGCCCGCCGACGGCACGCCTACAGCGAGCAACTACGGCTGCTGGAACGGGCGATGGAGCTGTGGGACACCGCCCCGGAGGACGTACGGACCGCCCTGCGCCCCGTCGACTACACCGACGTCTATCCTCCCTGCGCCTGCGATCCCGCCACCTCACCCCTGCGCTTTCTCGACCTGATGGCGGAGGCCGCCGTCGCCGGGCGGCTGTGCGGGGAGCGCGAGCGTGCCCTGAAGATCACCAAGCGGGCGCTGCGCCTGCTGGAGGACGAGGACGACCTTCCCCCGGGCTCGCAACCGTGTTCGGGCAGCGGAGTCCCCCTCCGTGCCGCCTGGTTCTGGAACCAGCGCTCCAGCCTGGTCCAGGCGCAGGGGCGCGGCGACGGCCGGCACGAACTGGCCATGGCCCAGGGCCTGGTGCGCGGTCTGCCGCCCTCGGAGGTGCACGCCGAGGTGCTGAGCAGCGTCGCCAACTGGTCGATGCTGCACGAGCCGGGCCCCGAGGCCCTCGCCGCCGCCGAACGGGCCGTGGAGTACGCGCGCATGGTCGACGCCCGCGAGACGGAGCTGAACGCACGCGTCACGCTCGGCGGCCTCATGGTCGACTCGGGCGCGGTCGAGGCGGGTCTCGCCCAGATGTTCCGGGTCAAGGAGCAGGCACTGAGGGAGGGCTTCCCCTACGTCGCCGGCCGTGCCTATGTGAACCTCCCCTCCGAGCTCGAAGCGGTCGGCCGCTCCCGGGAGGCCACCCCCATCCTGGAGGAAGGCACCCGCTTCACCCGGAAGTTCGGTCTGCTGGGCTCCGAGGCCTGGGTGTGGGCCAACCTCTCCCAGTCGCTGTACTCCCTCGGCCGCTGGGAAGAGGCCGCACGGGCCGCGGCCGAGGCGGCCCGCCGGGGACCGAGCGCCAAACCGCTCGGCACGGCCGCCATGTGCCTGGCCCATCTCGCCCTGGGCCGCGGCGACCTCGCCGAGGCGGCCCGCCAACTCGCCGCGGCCCGCGAGCACTTCGGCACCCACGACCCCATGCCCCAGCAGCGGCTGCCCCTCGCCCGCACCGCCGTCGGTGTGGCCGCCGCGGAAGGCCGGCTGCTGGACGCCCGTGCCGAGCTGGAGCGGGCCCTGGACGCCGGCCTCCCGCCCGGCACGAACCGCTACGCCTGGCCCTTGCTCCTGGCCGCCGCCACCGCCGAGGCCGACGCCCGCACCCTGCCCGCCGCGGAGCCCGGCCGTGCCGAGATCCTCGACCGGGTGCGCGACACCGCCGGGAAACTCACCACCGGCGCACCCGTCTGGCTCGCCCACGAGAGATGGGTCCGCGCCGAACTCCACCGTGCCAAGGGCACGGACACCCCGGAGATCTGGTCGGAGGTGGTCACCTCCTTCGAGTCGCTGGAGCGCCCCTACGACCTCGCCCGCGTCCGCCGGCGCCTTGCCCGGGCCCTGCTCGCCGACGGCGGCGACGACGAGCGCGACCGGGCCACGGAACTGCTGCGCCTCGCCCGTGCCGTCGCCGACCACCTCGGCGCCCGCCCGCTGGCCGACTCCGTGGCACTCCTCGCCCAGGGCGCCCGCCTCGGCCCGACCCGCGCCCCGCGGCAGGCGCCCGGCCCCGCCGACCCCGTCGAGGCGCTCGGCCTTACCAGCAGGGAACGCGATGTGCTCCGCCTGGTCTCGGCCGGCCGCACCAACCGGCAGATCGCCGAGGAACTCTTCATCTCCCCGAAGACCGCGAGCGTCCACGTGTCGAACATCCTGGGCAAGCTCGGCGTCTCAGGAAGGGGCGAGGCGGCGGCGGTGGCCCACCGGCTGGGGCTGTTTCCGTCCGGCCCGCACCGCGCCAGGACGGCGGGGTGAGTCCGACACCGCGAGGACCGGCATGGGGGAGGCGCCGTGTTCAACATCTTCGAGGAACTGTTCGCACCGGGCCGTAAGCACACCCGCGACGAGCGGAACAGGCTGGAGCTGACCCGGGAGGACGTCGGGGACAACGATCCCGGGCGCGGGCCGATAGACCTCGAATCCGGGAAGGTCGTCGTGCGCCGGCCCAAGCCCTCGGACGAGTCCGTGGAGGAGTAGGCGGACCGTCAGCGCACCTCCAGTTCCAGGATCCGGTCGTCGCCCTTCTTCGGCGTGCCCCGGCCGTCGGTGTTGCTGGTGACCAGCCACACCTTGTGGCCGCCCGCCGCGACCACCGTGCGCAGGCGGCCGTACTCGCCGGTGAGGAAGGCCTGCGGGGCCGCCGAGGTCTGCGTGCCCTTCAGGGGGATGCGCCACAGCCGCTGTCCCTTCAGGGCCGCCATCCAGATGACCCCGTCGACATGGGCGATGCCGCTGGGGGAGGCCTCGTCGGTGTGCCACTGGGCGATCGGGTTGTGGTGGGCGGGGTCGGACGACCTGCCCTCCGCCTCCGGCCAGCCGTAGTTGTCGCCGGGCTTGATCGCGTTCAGTTCGTCCCAGGTGTCCTGGCCGAACTCCGAGGCGAACAGGCGCTGTTTGTCGTCCCAGGCGAGGCCCTGCACATTGCGGTGGCCATAGGTGTACACGGGGGAGTCGGGGAACGGGTTGCCCGGGGCCGGCTCGCCCTCCGGGGTCATGCGCAGGATCTTGCCGCCCAGCGACTTCTTGTCCTGGGCGAGCCCCCGCTGCCCGCTCTCGCCGGTGCCCGCGTAGAGCATGTTGTCCGGGCCGAACGCGATCCGGCCGCCGTTGTGGATGTAGCCCTTGGGAATGCCCTTGAAGATCGTGTCCGGGGCGCCCAGCTGATCACCGGCGGGCCTGTGCGCGTCGTAGATCATGCGGACGATGCGGTTGTCCGAGGCCGAGGTGAAGTACGCGTAGATCATGTGGTCCGAGGCGTAGTCGGGGGAGAGGGCGATGCCCAGGAGGCCTCCCTCGCCGGCCGCGGACACCCCGGAGACCGTGCCCAGCTCCGTCTTCCTGCCCGTCTTCTCGTCGACCCGGGTGATCGTCCCGTCGTCGCGCGAGGACACGAGCAGCCCGCCGTCCGGCAGGCGAGCCAGGCCCCACGGGGTCTTCAGGTCCTCGGTCACGGTGCGCAGCACCTTCACCGAGCCCTTCGCGGGCGGGGTCGGCTCGGTCGCCCGCCCGGACGGGGAGCCGCCGGACGCCGTCCCCTTCGGCGTCGTACTCAGCCCCCCGAACGGGGCTCCCCCTCCTCCGGAGGAACAGCCGGCCGTCAGCAGGAGCGCGGCCGCGGCCAGTACGGCCGACACAGCTCGACGTTGCACGATCATCGTCCCTTCGACGCGGCGCCCCGGCGGCGGGTCCTACTTCTCATACACCCGCTCGCACCGTCCGGGTTCCCGATCTCCCGGAATCGGAGCCCCGCCGGACGTCTCAGTCCCACGATCCCTGTGCGGGCGGCAGCTGGGCCAGCGCTGTCAGGTCCTCCGGGGTGAGCCGTACGTCGACCGCGTCAGCGTTCTCCGTGGCCCATCGGTAGTGCTTGGTGCCGGGGACCGGGACCACGTGCCGGCCCTGGGACAGCACCCAGGCCAGCGCCACCTGTGCGGGGGTGACCTCCTCCCCGTGCCGGCGGGCCACCCGGCGCAGGCCCGCGACGATCGGCTGGTTGGCGGCCATCATCTCGGCCGTGAAGCGGGGGTGGCGGGCCCGCAGGTCGTCGGGTTCGAACCCCTCGCCCGGAGTGAGCGTGCCGGTCAGGAACCCGTTGCCCAGCGGCATCGCCGCCAGGAAGCCGATGCCCCGCGCCTCGCACCACGGCAGCAGCGCGTCCAGGGCCTCCGGCGACCACACCGACAGCTCGGCCTGCACCGCGCTCACCGGGAAGACCTGCTGCACCCGCTTCAGCTGCCGGAGCGTCGCGTCGTGCAGCCGCGCCCCGGACCGGCGTCCGCCCCGCGCGCCCACCGCGCACAGACCCAGCGCCCGTACCTTCCCGGCCCGCACCAGCTCCGCCATGGCGCCCCAGGTCTCCTCGACGGGGACCTCCGGGTCGGCGCGGTGCAGTTGATAGAGGTCGATCACATCCGTCTGCAGCCTGCGCAGCGAGGCGTCGCAGGCTCGCTTCACATATCCGGGCCGCCCGTTGGCCACGATGTGCTGATCGCCCACCAGCAGGCCCACCTTCGTCGACACGAAGGCGTCGTCGCGCCGCTGCTTCAGCACCCGGCCCAGCAGCAGCTCATTGGTGAACGGGCCGTACATGTCGGCCGTGTCCAGCAGCGTCGAGCCCAGGTCCAGCGCCCGGTGCACCGCCCTGAGCGACTCGTCGCCCCGCTGCCGAGACCCGCTGTACGCCCAGCTCATCGGCATGCATCCAAGTCCGACGGCCCCCACCGCGAGCGCCCCCGCGCCGATCGTCCTGCGCTCCACCTGCTCGTGAACCTCCCTCTACCGGCCCCCAACCTAACCTCTGCCTGCCCGGGTGCCTGACATAGCCTCCTGACCATGACCTCAGACGTATGGCTTCCCATTCCGCCGCAGGACATCGAGGGGCTTCCCGGCGGGCTGAACTACCTGTTCTGGGACGGGGGCAAGGACGGGAATCAGGCGTTTCCCGGCGATCCCGCGGATTGTGTGGTGTACGTGGTGCCGTACATGAAGCGCCAGTCCGTCAAGGTGCGCCCCCTGGAGCCGATGCGGAACCTCCAGGTCGTCCAGACCCTCACGGCCGGCGTCGACGACGTCACCGCGCGGCTGTCGTCCATCGTGCCCGGCGTCCGGCTCTGCAATGCGCGCGGTGTGCACGAGGCGAGCACCGCCGAGCTCGCGCTCACCCTCACCCTCGCCGCCCTGCGCGGCATCCCGAAGTTCGTCCTGGCGCAGCAACAGGGGCAGTGGCAGAGCGAGTTCCACCCCGCCCTGGCCGACAAGTCCGTCCTGATCGTCGGCTACGGCTCCATCGGCTCCGCCATCGAGGACCGGCTCGTGCCCTTCGAGGTCGCGCGGGTGGCGCGCGTCGCGCGCTCCGAGCGCACCACGGCGCGCGGCCCGGTGCACCCGCTCACCGAACTGCCCGCCCTGCTTCCGGAAGCGGACGTCGTCATCCTGTCCACGCCCCTGACGGAGTCCACTAAGGGCCTGGTCGACGCCGAGTTCCTGGCCCGGATGAAGGACGGGGCGCTGCTCGTGAACGTCGCCCGCGGGCCGGTCGTCGACACGAAGGCCCTGCTCACGGAGCTGGAGTCCGGGCGGCTCAGCGCGGCCCTCGATGTCACCGACCCGGAGCCGCTGCCCCCGGGGCATCCTCTGTGGCAGGCGCCCGGCGTGCTGATCAGCCCCCATGTCGGCGGGCCCACCTCGGCCTTCCTGCCGCGCGCCAAGCGGCTGCTGGTGGACCAGTTGCACCGGTTCGTGAACCGGGAGCCCCTGCGCAACGTGATCCTTACGACGGGCTCCACCGGCGCATGACGACGGGCGCAACCGGCGTGTAATCCGCTTCGGGTACCCTCCGCAATCTTCCGGACGCGGTGCGTGCGTTTATTGCCGCTGGTCGTTACGGAGCGTAGAGAAGCTATGTCCCTGAGTGACGAGACTGGTGTATCGTCCCGACAGGGGCTGCGCCGCGCACCGTTCGGCGCCGGGGATGGACATTTCAGATATGTGAGGGGGGCGACGGGCGATGCACGGCCTATGGACGAACGATCCGACGCGGCGGAGCCGTCGGCGGCGACCCTGGCGCACGACCGCGCGCAGACGCGGCCACCACAGCAGCCATCACCACCACCGCAGGCCCAGCGGACGCAGGAGGCATGCGCACCCAACGCCCCGGTACCCGAGGGACCCGGGAGCGACGCGGACCGGGAGCACCCGGTGAGCCCGCCGCCCGCTGTGCCGACCGCCCTCAACGGGACGCTGCGGGCGCAGCCTCCGTCGAGGAAGCCACTGCCCCGGCCGCCGGCTCTCGGCGGCGGGTCCGGCCTGGTCCACCAACTCGGCCTGGCCCTGGTGAGCGCGGGATACGCCGTCGGTTCCGCGCTCGGCTGGGGTTCGGACGAAGTCGCGCTGATCATGGGTGACTTCGGACTGACTGCCGCGGCGGGCACCGCCGCCGTCTCGTGCTTCCTCTACGCGCGCACGCCCCGGGTCCGCTTTCGACCCGCCTGGCTGCTGTTCGCCCTCTCCTCGGCGATGGCGGCCCTGGGCAACGCGGTCTGGGGGTGGTACGAGGTCGTCCTGGACCAGCCCGTGCCCAGCCCCAGCTACGCCGATCTGTTCTTCCTGTGCTTCGCGCCGCCCGCCATCGTGGGGCTGCTGGTGCTGGCCAAGCGGCCGGTGACGAAGGCGGGATGGATCTGCCTGGCGCTCGACGCCTGGCTGATCGGCGGCTCGCTGCTCACCCTCTCCTGGAGCCTGGCGCTCGCCCAGGCGGCCAGGTTCGACGGGCCGAGCGTGGCGCACACGGCGCTGTCGCTGGCGTATCCGCTGCTCGACATCGCCCTGGTCAGCATGGTGCTCGCGCTGCACTTCCGGCGCTCGCCGGGCAACCGCACGGCGGTCAACACCGCCATCGGCGCGCTCGCCCTGACCGTGATGTGCGACGCCCTGTTCACCTCGCCGCTGCTGCACAGCAGCTACCACTCCGGCCAGCTGCTCGACGCGGGCTGGTTCGCCGGTTCGCTGCTTCTCGCCTACGCGCCCTGGGCCGCACCCCGGCGCCACGGCCGGCCGGAGCCCGAGCGGCACGGCGGCGACGGGCACACGCGCGTGGTCCACGAACACGTGCCCGGCCAGCGTGCGGCCGGTCATCCGCAGGCCGAGCACCGGCAGGCCGACCGCCCGCAGGCAAATCACCCTCAGGCCGACCACCCGCAGGTGCCCGCGCCCGCCCAGGGGGGTGATCACAGCCGGTATCCGGCCGGCCGGCCCCTCACCGGCTCGCTGGCCGCGCTCACCCCGTACCTGGCCGCGGCCGTGTGCACGCTGGGCATCCTGTACAACGTCCTCAACGGCCGCAGTCCCGACCACGTAGTGCTCATCACCGCCGGTGCCGTCGTGCTCGCGCTCGTCGTGCGCCAGGGCATCATGCTGCTCGACAACATCACGCTCACCCAGGAACTGGCCCAGAAGGAGAACCACTTCCGCTCCCTGGTCCAGGGCTCCAGCGACGTCATCATGATCGCCGCGCCCAACGGCATCCTCCGCTACGTCTCCCCGGCCGCCGCCGGGGTCTACGGCCGGCCCGCGGAGGACCTGGTGGGCACCGAACTGGCCAATCTCATCCACCCGGAGGACCTGGGCCGCGTGGTGCACGAGGTGCGCCGGTTCCTCGCCGCCAGCCCCCTGGAGGAAGCCACCACCCGCATCGAGTGCCGGTTCCGGTCCGGCGACGGCGGCTGGCTCAACGTCGAGTCCACGGTCAACCGCCACCACGGCGGCCTCATCTTCAACAGCCGGGACGTGACCGAGAGGGTGCGGCTGCAGGCGCAGCTCCAGCACAACGCCGAGCACGACCCGCTCACGGACCTGCCCAACCGCGCGCTGTTCACCCAGCGTGTGCAGCAGGCCGTGTCCGGCCGCCGCGCCTCCGACCGCGGCGCCCATCTGCGCGGCACCGCCGTCCTCTTCATCGACCTGGACGGATTCAAGGCCGTCAACGACACGATCGGGCACCAGGCCGGGGACGAGCTGCTCGTCCAGGCAGCCCGCAGACTCCACGACGCGGTGCGGCACGGGGACACCGCCTCCCGGCTGGGCGGCGACGAGTTCGCGGCCCTGATCGTCGGGGACGGCACCCGTGACCGCAGTGCCCGGGAGCGGCACATCCTGGAGCTCGCCGACCGCCTCAGGCTGACCCTCTCCCAGCCGTATCTGATTGACGGCAACGATGTCCGTGTCAACGCCTCCATCGGCGTCGCCTTCGCCGAGCCGGGCCTGGGAGCGGGCGAGTTGCTGCGCAACGCCGACCTCGCCATGTACCGCGCCAAGTCGGCTGGAAAGGGCCGGGTCGAGCTGTACAAGCCGCAGATGCAGCAGGACGTCGTACGGAAGGCGGAGCTCGCCACGCGCCTGCGTGCCGCGCTGCACGACGGCGAGTTCGCCCTGCTGCACCAGCCGGTGGTGTGCCTGGCCAACGGCCGGATCACAGCGGTCTCCGCGCAGGCACGCTGGCGCTCCTCCCAGGGGGTGCTGTTCACCCCGGCCGAGTTCCTGCGGGTCGCCGAGGACAGCGACAAGACCTCCGAACTGGACCGCTGGATCCTGGAGGAGGCCGTGGAGCAGGCCGCCGAGCGCGCCGCGACGGGGCTCGCCGTGCCCGTGGGCGTGCGCATGTCCGCCCGGCGGCTGCTCGACCGGTCGATGCCGCTCGGCTCGGTGGAGGCCCTGCTCACCCGGCACGGGCTGCCCTCCGGCTCACTGGTGATCGAGCTGTCCGACACCGACCCCCGGGTCTCCCTGGACGAGCTGGAGCGGCGTCTGGGCGCCCTCAAGCGGCTGGGTGTCCGGATCGCGCTGGACGGCTTCGGCAGCGGCTACGCGGCGATCACCGCCCTGCGGCGGCTCCCCGTCGACGTGCTGAAACTCGACCGCAGTCTGGTCGAGGGCGTCGTCGAGTCCGCGCGGCTGCACAAGATCACCAATGGGCTGCTGCGCATCGCCGCCGACCTGGGCATGCAGTCCGTGGCCGAAGGTGTGGACCTGCCGGAGCAGGTGGTCGCGCTGCGCTCGATGGGCTGCACACACGGGCAGGGCATGGCGTTCGCCGGGCCGCTCGACGAATACCGGCTGCGCCGGGCGCTCGGATCCGGCCAATATCCGGTTCCGCTCGGACCGGCCGAGCCGGCGTTCGCGGGCGGCGGCGCGGGGGTGTACACAAGTGGTGTGCCCGCTGTCTTCGGAGGCGGAAGTGCCCTTCGCTCACATAATGAGACGCCCGTCCCACCCACTTGACACGTGGTGCGCGTCGGGGGGAGGGTCAGTGCCATGCGCACCCGAATTCTCGTACTTGGACAGCGCGTCGGCTGAGCTGGGACCTACCGGAGGACGATCCGGAATCCCCAGCGACCACACCGGCGCGCTCCCCTCGCTTGCCTTTTGGCACGAGGGGTTTTTTGTTGCACCAGCACTATCCGTACGGACGTAAAAACCCGTACGAACCTCGCGAAAACCCTCAGCATCGAGAAGAGAATGCCGATGACCGAGCAGGCCCCCGGGGCCCACCATCCGCAGCCGCGGCCCCGTTCCGGAGGACAGCAGTCCGCGACCGTCGAGCACGTCACGGGTGCGCAGTCCCTCATCCGTTCGCTTGAGGAGGTCGGCGCTGACACGGTATTCGGCATTCCCGGTGGCGCGATCCTGCCGGCGTACGACCCGCTGATGGACTCCACCAGGGTCCGCCACGTCCTGGTCCGCCACGAGCAGGGCGCCGGCCACGCGGCCACGGGCTATGCGCAGGCCACCGGCAAGGTCGGCGTCTGCATGGCGACCTCGGGTCCGGGTGCGACGAACCTGGTCACGCCGATCGCCGACGCGCACATGGACTCGGTGCCGCTCGTGGCGATCACCGGCCAGGTCGCGTCCAAGGCGATCGGCACGGACGCCTTCCAGGAGGCGGACATCGTCGGCATCACGATGCCCGTCACCAAGCACAACTTCCTCGTCACCAAGGCCGAGGACATCCCGCGGGTGATCGCGCAGGCGTTCCACATCGCCTCCACCGGACGCCCCGGCCCGGTCCTGGTCGACGTCGCCAAGGACGCCCTCCAGGCGAAGACCACCTTCTCCTGGCCGCCCGTCATGGACCTGCCCGGCTACCGGCCCGTCACCAAGCCGCACGCCAAGCAGATCCGCGAGGCCGCCAAGCTGATCACCTCCGCCAAGCGGCCCGTCCTCTACGTCGGCGGCGGTGTCCTCAAGGCACACGCCACCGCGGAGCTCAAGGTTCTCGCCGAGCTCACCGGAGCGCCCGTCACCACCACCCTGATGGCGCTCGGCGCGTTCCCCGACAGCCACCCGCTGCACGTGGGAATGCCGGGCATGCACGGTTCGGTCACCGCCGTCACCGCGCTGCAGAAGGCCGACCTGATCGTCGCCCTCGGAGCCCGCTTCGACGACCGCGTCACCGGCAAGCTGGACAGCTTCGCCCCGTACGCCAAGATCGTCCACGCCGATATCGACCCCGCCGAGATCGGCAAGAACCGCGTCGCCGACGTGCCGATCGTCGGTGACGCCCGCGAGGTCCTGGCCGATCTGATCCAGGCCGTCCAGAAGGAGCACAGCGAGGGCCACAAGGGCGACTACACCGCCTGGTGGAAGGACCTCAGCCGTTGGCGCGACACCTACCCGCTCGGCTACGACCAGCCCGAGGACGGCTCGCTGTCCCCGCAGCAGGTCATCGAGCGGATCGGCCGGCTCGCCCCGGAGGGCACGATCTTCGCGGCGGGCGTCGGCCAGCACCAGATGTGGGCCGCGCACTTCATCCAGTACGAGAAGCCCGCCACCTGGCTGAACTCCGGCGGCGCCGGGACGATGGGCTACGCGGTCCCGGCCGCGATGGGCGCCAAGGCCGGCGTGCCGGACCGTGCGGTCTGGGCGATCGACGGCGACGGCTGCTTCCAGATGACCAATCAGGAACTCACCACCTGCGCCCTGAACAACATCCCGATCAAGGTCGCCATCATCAACAACGGCGCCCTCGGGATGGTCCGCCAGTGGCAGACGCTGTTCTACAACCAGCGTTACTCCAACACCGTTCTGCACAGCGGTCCCAACGACGTCAACCCGGACGCCAGGGGCACCCGCGTCCCCGACTTCGTGAAGCTGTCGGAGGCCATGGGCTGCTACGCGATCCGCTGTGAGAGCCCGGAGGACCTGGACAAGGTCATCGAAGAGGCGAACTCCATCAACGACCGCCCGGTCGTCGTGGACTTCATCGTTCACGAGGACGCGATGGTGTGGCCGATGGTCGCCGCCGGCACCTCCAACGACGAGATCATGGCCGCCCGGGACGTCCGCCCCGACTTCGGCGACAACGAAGACGACTGAGCGAGGAAGACCACAGAGAAATGTCCAAGCACACGCTCTCCGTCCTGGTGGAGAACACGCCGGGCATCCTGGCCCGGATCGCCGCCCTCTTCTCGCGCCGTGGCTTCAACATCGACTCGCTCGCGGTCGGTGTCACCGAGCACCCCGACATCTCCCGCATCACCATCGTGGTGAACGTCGAGGACCTGCCGCTGGAGCAGGTCACCAAGCAGCTCAACAAGCTCGTCAACGTGCTGAAGATCGTCGAGCTGGAGCCGGCGCAGGCCGTTCAGCGCGAACTCGTTCTGGTGAAGGTGCGTGCCGACAACGAGACGCGCTCCCAGATCGTCGAGATCGTCCAGCTGTTCCGCGCCAAGACGGTCGATGTCTCTCCGGAAGCCGTGACCGTCGAGGCCACCGGAAGCAGCGACAAGCTGACCGCCATGCTCAAGATGCTGGAGCCGTACGGCATCAAGGAACTGGTCCAGTCCGGCACGATCGCGATCGGCCGCGGCGCCCGCTCGATCACGGACCGTTCGCTGCGCGCTCTGGACCGATCCGCGTAAGGCTGAGTACGGGCGGTTTCGCGCCGCCCGTATGCCGAGACCCCGAAACTTCACTTCCGCCCGCCGTCATACGGTGGGAGCAACATCTGCACACCAAGGAGAGAACCCAAAGTGGCCGAGCTGTTCTACGACGCTGACGCCGACCTGTCCATCATCCAGGGCCGCAAGGTCGCGGTCATCGGCTACGGCAGCCAGGGCCACGCGCACGCCCTGTCGCTGCGCGACTCCGGTGTCGACGTCCGTGTCGGTCTGCACGAGGGCTCCAAGTCCAAGGCCAAGGCCGAGGAGCAGGGCCTGCGCGTGGTGAGCCCGGCCGAGGCCGCCGCCGAGGCCGACGTCATCATGATCCTCATCCCGGACCCGATCCAGGCCCAGGTCTACGAGGAGTCCATCGCCCCGAACCTGAAGGACGGCGACGCGCTGTTCTTCGCCCACGGCTTCAACATCCGCTTCGGCTTCATCAAGCCCCCGGCCGGCGTGGACGTCGCCCTGGTCGCCCCGAAGGGCCCGGGCCACCTGGTCCGCCGCCAGTACGAGGAGGGCCGCGGCGTTCCGGCGATCGCCGCCGTCGAGCAGGACGCCACGGGAGGCGCCTTCGACCTGGCCCTGTCGTACGCCAAGGCGATCGGCGGCACCCGCGCCGGCGTCATCAAGACGACCTTCACCGAGGAGACCGAGACCGACCTGTTCGGTGAGCAGGCCGTGCTGTGCGGTGGCACCTCCGCCCTGGTCAAGGCCGGCTTCGAGACCCTCGTCGAGGCGGGCTACCAGCCGGAGATCGCCTACTTCGAGTGCCTGCACGAGCTGAAGCTGATCGTCGACCTCATGTACGAGGGCGGCCTGGAGAAGATGCGCTGGTCCGTCTCCGAGACCGCCGAGTGGGGCGACTACATCACCGGCCCGCGCATCATCACGGACGCCACCAAGGCCGAGATGAAGCAGGTCCTCGCCGAGATCCAGGACGGCACCTTCGCCCAGAACTGGATGGACGAGTACCACGGCGGTCTGAAGAAGTACAACGAGTACAAGACCCAGGACGCCGAGCACCTGCTGGAGACCACCGGCAAGCAGCTGCGCAAGCTGATGAGCTGGGTGAACGAGGAGGCGTAGGCCTCAGGGCCGGGGCCGGGGCGAAAAGCTCCGGCCCCGTTGTCCATCCCGTCCACCACGGACGGGTGATCCTTCCGCAGAGGCGCAAGATGACCTCCGCTGCGCAACTACACTGCTGCTCAACAAACGCGTCAGGCCCACAGCGTCGTGCGTCTTCCGCGGCTAGCCCCTCCTCCGCCTGCGGCCGTCGGGACGGCCGTCCGCATGCTTTGGACTTGTGAGGACCTCACGTGAGCTCGAAACCTGTCGTACTCATCGCTGAAGAGCTGTCGCCCGCGACCGTGGACGCACTCGGCCCCGACTTCGAGATCCGGCACTGCAACGGCGCGGACCGCGCCGAGCTGCTCCCGGCCATCGCCGAGGTGGACGCGATCCTGATCCGTTCCGCCACCAAGGTCGACGCCGAGGCGATCGCCGCCGCCAAGAAGCTGAAGGTCGTCGCGCGTGCCGGCGTCGGCCTGGACAACGTCGACGTCTCGTCCGCCACCAAGGTCGGCGTGATGGTCGTCAACGCCCCCACCTCCAACATCGTGACCGCCGCCGAGCTGGCCTGCGGTCTGATCGTCGCCACCGCCCGCAACATCCCGCAGGCCAACGCCGCGCTGAAGAACGGCGAGTGGAAGCGCAGCAAGTACACCGGCGTGGAGCTGGCCGAGAAGACGCTGGGCGTCGTGGGCCTGGGCCGCATCGGTGCCCTCGTCGCGCAGCGCATGTCCGCGTTCGGCATGAAGGTCGTCGCGTACGACCCCTACGTCCAGCCCGCGCGCGCGGCGCAGATGGGCGTGAAGGTCCTCTCGCTGGACGAGCTGCTGGAGGTAGCCGACTTCATCACCGTGCACCTGCCGAAGACCCCCGAGACCCTCGGCCTCATCGGTGAGGACGCGCTGCGCAAGGTCAAGCCGAGCGTGCGCATCGTCAACGCGGCGCGCGGCGGGATCGTCGACGAGGAGGCGCTGTACTCGGCGCTCAAGGAGGGCCGCGTCGCGGGCGCCGGACTGGACGTCTACGCGAAGGAGCCCTGCACCGACTCCCCGCTGTTCCAGTTCGACCAGGTCGTCTGCACCCCGCACCTCGGCGCCTCCACCGACGAGGCCCAGGAGAAGGCGGGCATCGCCGTCGCCAAGTCCGTCCGCCTCGCCCTCGCCGGTGAGCTGGTGCCGGATGCGGTGAACGTGCAGGGCGGTGTCATCGCCGAGGACGTCAAGCCGGGTCTGCCGCTCGCCGAGCGTCTCGGCCGCATCTTCACCGCGCTCGCGGGCGAGGTCGCGGTCCGTCTCGACGTCGAGGTGTACGGCGAGATCACCCAGCACGACGTGAAGGTGCTGGAGCTGTCCGCGCTCAAGGGCGTCTTCGAGGACGTCGTCGACGAGACCGTGTCGTACGTCAACGCGCCGCTGTTCGCCCAGGAGCGCGGTGTCGAGGTCCGGCTGACCACCAGCTCCGAGGCGACGGACCACCGCAACGTGGTGACCGTGCGCGGCACGCTCGGCAACGGCGAGGAGGTGTCGGTCTCCGGCACGCTGGCCGGCCCCAAGCACCTCCAGAAGATCGTCGCGGTCGGCGACTACGACGTGGACCTCGCGCTCGCCGAGCACATGGTCGTCCTGCGCTACGAGGACCGTCCGGGTGTCGTCGGCACCGTCGGCCGCATCCTCGGCGAGGCGGGCATCAACATCGCCGGCATGCAGGTCGCCCGCGCGGTGGCCGGCGGCGAGGCGCTGGCGGTGCTGACGGTCGACGACACGGTTGCCTCCGGCGTGCTGACCGAGGTTGCCGAGGAGATCGGGGCGACGTTCGCCCGTTCCGTGAACCTGGTCTGAGGTGACCGTCCCTGGGGGCTGCCGCCCCCAGACCCCCGCTTCGGCCTGAACGGCCGCGTGCACAGACGCCGGGCGGGCCGAGAGATTTCCTCTCGGCCCGCCCGGCGTCCTGTGTTTCAGGCGCTCTGTTCGTTGCCTGCTTCAGACGTTCTGCTTCTCGCCGCTGCCGATCTTCCGCAGCGTCGCCGCCGAGGCGATCGCCGCTCCCGCCAGCACCACCGTTCCGGCGATCGCCGCCGCGTGCATCCCGCTGGTGAACGCCTCGCGTGCCGCCGTGGCCAGGGCCTTGCCCGCGTCGCCGGAGAGATGACCGGCCGTCGCCAGGGCGCCGCCCAGGGTCTCCCGGGCCTCGGCGGGGGCCGACGCCGGGATGCCGTGGCGGTAGACGGCCGTACCGATGGAGCCGAGGACCGCCATCCCGAGGGCGCCGCCGAACTCCGCGCCGGTCTCCAGAAGGGAGGACGCGGCGCCCGCCCGCTCGACCGGGGCGGCCCCCATGGCCAGGTCGGTCATCTGGGACATCACCATGACGATGCCGGAGGCGAGCACGCCGGCCGCGGCGAGGGACAGCCACAGGGAGTCCGTGCCGGTGAGGGCCAGCATCGCGTACCCGGCCGCCGCGGTCGCGAAGCCCGCCGCGACGACGTAGCCGCGGTTGACGCCCTTCTGCACCAGTGAGGTCGCGAGCGGGGCCGCCATGCCGATCGGCACCGAGGGGAGCAGCGCCCACAGGGCCGCCTCCATCGCGCTCTTGCCGAGTACCGACTGCAGGTACTGCGTGGTGAAGAACGCCGAGCCCATCATGCCGAAGGAGGAGACGAGGTTGAGGACGACGGCCGGGGCGAAGCCGCGGCCGCGGAACAGGGCCGGGGAGATCATCGGGGAGTCGGCGGTGCGCTGGCGGCGGACGAAGAGGGCCGCGAACAGCAGGCCGACCGTGATCGAGACGACGTACTGCGGGTGCCAGCCCTGCGAGGGGATCTCCTTCAGGCCGTAGATCACGGGGAGCACGGCGGCCATCGACAGGGGGACGCTCAGCCAGTCGAAGCGGCCGGGCTCGGGGTTCCTGGACTCGGGGAGCAGGACCGGGCCGAGGACCAGGAGCAGTGCCATCGCGGGCAGGTTGACCAGGAAGACCGAGCCCCACCAGAAGTACTGGACCAGGACACCGCTCATGACCGAGCCGAGTGCCACGCCCGCGGTCATCACACCGGACCAGATACCGATCGCCTTCGCGCGCTGGCCGGGGTCGGTGAACATCGTGCGCAGCAGCGCCATGGTGGACGGCATCAGGGTCGCGCCGCCGATGCCGAGGACCGCGCGGGCGGCGATCAGGGTCTCCGCGCTGTTCGCGTACGCCGCGACCAGTGAGGCGGTGCCGAAGGCGGCGGCGCCCAGCAGGAGCAGTTTGCGGCGGCCGATGCGGTCGCCCAGCGAGCCCATCGTCATCAGCAGGCCGGCCAGTACGAATGCGTAGATGTCGAAGATCCACAGCTGCTGTGTGCCGCTCGGCTCCAGGTCGGCGCTGATCGCGGGGATCGCGAAGTAGAGGACCGAGACATCCATCGAGACCAGCAGCAGCGGAAGCATCAGCACACCGAGCGCCGTCCATTCGCGGCGGCCGGCACGGGCGGTCGGGGTCGTGGTGGTGCTCGTCGTGTTCGTCATGACAGCGAATGTACAAGCGTCTTAAACGCGTGTCTAGAACGCTTGTATAAGTCATGCGTCTAGGACACTTGTATGGATCGGCGGTAGGCTGGTCCGCATGGGACACCGTGAGGATCTGCTCGAAGGCGCCAAGCGCTGCCTGCTGGAGAAGGGGTTCGCGCGCACCACGGCGCGCGACATCGTCAAGGAGTCGGGGACGAACCTCGCCTCGATCGGCTATCACTACGGCTCGAAGGACGCGCTGCTGGCGCAGGCCTATGTCGCACTGGTGGAGGGCATGTCCGGCGCCTTCGACGGAGGAGGTGCCGTGGAGCCGGAGGGCGCGCCCGGGTCTCTGGAACGCTTCCGGTGGGTGTGGTCGAACATCACAGGCACCATGCGTGAGCCTGGTTCGATGTGGCGCCTCAGCATGGAGATCGTGGTCATGGGCGACCAACTGCCCGAGGTCCGCGACCATCTGGCGATCGCCCAGCGGGAGGCCGGCCGAGGTCTCATCCCGCTGCTCATGGGCGGTCGCGAAGAGGACGTCCCGGACGAGACCGCGGACACCCTCGGCAAGTTCTACCTGACCCTGATGACGGGCCTCATCGCGCAGTGGACCTTCGACCCGAAGA
Organism: Streptomyces sp. NPDC025638; assembly: GCF_055558775.1. NCBI lineage: Bacteria > Bacillati > Actinomycetota > Actinomycetes > Kitasatosporales > Streptomycetaceae > Streptomyces > Streptomyces sp. NPDC025638. The sequence goes on from NZ_JBVHLX010000021.1 coordinate 122,264, forward strand.
CCGCCCCCGACGGGGAGACGCTGACGGAGGGCCTGCGCCAGATCATCGAGGCCGCCACCCGGACCTGACGTCCTGGAGCCGGGCCCCCTTCAACGCCATGTGCAACAGCAGGCGGTCCTCGCCGTCGTCCAGGTCCAGGCCCGTCAGCTGTTCCACCCGGGACAGGCGGTAGTACAGGGTCTGACGGTGGATGCCCAGCTCGGCGGCGGTGCGGCCGGCCTGGCCCGCGCGGTCGAGGTACACCTCGGCGGTGCGGGCCAGCTCCTGGTGGGCGGGGGTGAGCAGCGGGGCCACCGCCCGGTCGCGGGTCGCCTCGGCGGGCAGTGAGGTCAGCAGCCGGTACGGCCCGATCCGCGCCCACTCGGCCACCGGCCCGAACTGCGGCTCCGCCAGCGCCGCCCGGGCCGCCCCGACCGCCTCGTGCCAGGCGGTCCCCAGCTCGGCGAGCCCAGGGCGCGGGGCGGCGATCCCGGCGGCCGCCGCGGAGCCGCCGCTCCCGCCCGCGCCCTGGGCCCGCTCCAGCAGCCGCCCCGCCGCCGAGACCGCCGGGGTCACCGTGTCCGTCGAGCGCAGCCGCACCAGCAGGGCCAGTGACTGCGCGGACGTACCCCAGGGAACGGTGCACAGGGCTGTGGCGCCCGGCAGGGTGCGTACCGACGGCGCGTCCTCGGGGTCGGCCGAGGGCCAGGGGGCCACGCACACCACCGTGTGCGGGCCGTCCGCGCGGTTGCCGAGAGCCGCACGCAGCTCGGCCACCGCCATGTCCCGCTGCCAGCCGGGCTCGGCCGTCAGCACCGCCCGAAGCTCCCGGGTGAGGTCGGCCCCGGCCTGCGCCTCGTCCGCGAGCAGCGCGCCGATACGGGCCGTGACCGCCATGGCCGCCGTCAGCTGCTGCTCGCTCGGGCCCGGATCGTCGTCCAGGAGCCAGACGTAACCGAGGACGACACCCCGATGGCGTACCGGAAGGCAGATTCGTCCCCGGTACACCCCCGCCTCCGGGGTGCGCGGGATGCGCACGGGTCCCGTCGCCCGGGTGATGCCGAAGCCCTCGAACCACGTCCGGACCGCCGCCGTGGAGCGCCGGGTCAGGATCGAGCGGGTGCGGACCGGGTCCAGGGCCGAGGGGTCGAGCTCGCCCTCGCTGTCGTAGGCGCCGAAGGCGATGAGCTCGAAGTCGCGGTTCTCCAGCGTCGCGGGCGCGTCCAGGAGCTCCGAGATCTCGTCGACCAGTTCCTGGTAGTCACCCTTGTAATCGGCCGTCACGCGGGCATTCTCCCGCATTTCCGTACCGCCTTCATACAACTGTCTGAGATCCGGGGAACGGATGCGTGACAGCTGTCGATGGCAGACGATCGGAGAGATCCTTAGGTTTCACGGTGGTTCTCCGTGCCGTACCCAAAAAATCATCTGCTTCGGGTCGGCATTCCGTAGGTCTTGTTGTGGAGGTGCCCCGTGCTGGGTCCCGTGATTCTCGCCGCGTCGCGCAGCGACCGGATGCGTCGCCTGATCTCGGCGGCCCCGGTGACCAAGCAGGTCGTCGACCGCTTCATCCCCGGCGAGACCGTCGACGAGATCGTCCCGATCATCCAGGACCTCACCACCAAGGGCCTGGAACTGACCATGGACGTCGTCGGCGAGGACATCACCGCCCCCGGGCAGGCCACCGCCGCCCGGGACGCGTACCTGCAGCTCATCGAGCGCCTCAAGGACCTTCAGCTCGGCCCGAAGGTCGAGATGTCGGTCAAGCTCTCGATGTTCGGCCAAGCGCTGGAGGGCGGCCACGAGCTCGCCCTGGAGAACGTCCGCCCGGTCGTCGAGGCCGCCGCCGCGATCGGCACCACGGTCACCCTCGACGCCGAGGACCACACCACCCTCGACTCGATGTTCGCCATCCACGAGGAACTGCGGAAGGACTTCCCGCAGACCGGCTGCGTCATCCAGGCCTACCTCTTCCGTACCGAGGCCGACGCCCGTCGCCTCGCCGAGGCCGGCAGCCGGGTACGGCTCGTGAAGGGCGCGTACAAGGAGCCCGCCGAGGTCGCGTACCAGCAGAAGCACGAGATCGACAAGGCGTACGTCCGCATCCTGAAGACTCTGATGGAGGGCGAGGGGTACCCGATGATCGGCTCCCACGACCCCCGGCTGATCTCCATCGCGCAGGAGCTCGCCCACCAGGCCGGGCGCAAGATGGACGAGTACGAGTTCCAGATGCTCTACGGCATCCGCAGCGACGAGCACCTGCGCCTGGCCGCCGAGGGCCACCGCATGCGCGTCTACACCGCCTACGGCACCGACTGGTACGGCTACTTCATGCGGAGGCTCGCTGAGAAGCCGGCCAACCTGCGCTTCTTCGTCCGCTCGATGATCAGCAAGGGGTGATGCGCTGGATGAGCCGCGGCTGTCGGTCCCCGAGGAGCTTCGGAGACCAACAGCCGCCGCCCTGCGGCCGGCTGAGCCGGACCCAGATCCGTGGAAGGAGTTACGGATCTCGTGACTCCGCCCCCGAGGGGGCTTCTCACGAGCTCGCCGCAGCGAGTCCGTGACGGTCAAGCCCTGACCGCTGCTCACCATACGCAACCGCTTCGGCCCGCCCGTGCTGAAGCCCGAGAAACACTCGGAAGAGGTAACCGATGGACGCTGTGACCCAGGTCCCCACCCCCGTCAACGAGCCGGTGCACGGCTACGCCCCCGGCTCGCCCGAGCGTGCCCGGCTGGAGGCCAAGCTCAAGGAGCTGGCCGAGAACCCGATCGAGCTGCCGATGACCATCGGCGGGGAGAAGCGGATGGGCGGCGGCGAGGCCTTCCAGGTCGTCCAGCCGCACAACCACAAGGCCGTCATCGGCACGCTCCGCAACGCCACCCAGCAGGACGCGCAGGACGCCATCGACGCCGCCCTCGCGGCCGCGCCGGCCTGGCGCGCGATGTCCTTCGACGACCGCGCGGCGATCATCCTGCGCGCCGCCGAGCTGCTGGCCGGCCCCTGGCGCGAGACCATCGCCGCCTCCACCATGCTCGGCCAGTCCAAGACCGCCCAGCAGGCCGAGATCGACAGCCCCTGTGAGCTGGTCGACTTCTGGCGCTTCAACGTCCACTACGCCCGCCAGATCCTGGCCGAGCAGCCCCCGGCCAACTCCCCGGGCGTCTGGAACCGTCTGGACCACCGCCCGCTGGAGGGCTTCGTCTACGCGATCACGCCGTTCAACTTCAGCGCGATCGCGGCCAACCTGCCCACCGCGCCCGCGCTGATGGGCAACGTGGTGGTCTGGAAGCCGTCCCCGACGCAGACCCACGCCGCCGTGCTGCTGATGCAGCTGCTGGAGGAGGCCGGTCTGCCCAAGGGCGTCATCAACCTCGTCACCGGTGACGGCATCGCGGTCTCCGAGGTCGCCCTGGAACACCGTGACCTCGCGGGCATCCACTTCACCGGCTCGACCAGGACCTTCCAGTACCTGTGGAAGACGGTCGGCAACAACATCGAGAAGTACCGCTCCTACCCGCGTCTGGTCGGCGAGACCGGCGGCAAGGACTTCCTGGTCGCCCACCCGAGCGCCGACCGTGCCGTCCTGAAGACCGCCCTGACCCGCGGTGCCTTCGAGTACCAGGGCCAGAAGTGCTCGGCCACCTCCCGCGCCTACATCCCGGCGTCCATCTGGAACTCCGGCTTCAAGGAGGAGTTCGCGGCCGAGGTCGACTACCTGACCATGGGTGACGTCACCGACCTGTCGAACTTCATCGGCGCCGTGATCGACGACCGTGCCTTCGCCAAGAACAAGGCCGCGATCGACCGCGCCAAGGAGGACCCGACCTGCACGATCGTCGCGGGCGGCTCCTACGACGACTCGGTCGGCTACTTCGTCCGCCCGACCGTCGTCGAGTGCACCGACCCGGCCAACGAGGTGTTCCGCACCGAGTACTTCGGCCCGTTCCTCGGCGTCTACGTCTACGAGGACGACCAGTACGACGAGATGCTGACCCAGATGGAGTCGGTGTCCGACTACGCCCTGACCGGCTCGGTCATCTCCAACGACCGTGCGGCGGCCGCGTACACGATGGAGAAGCTCCGCTACGCGGCGGGCAACTTCTACATCAACGACAAGTCGACCGGCGCCGTCGTCGGCCAGCAGCCCTTCGGCGGCGGCCGTTCCTCCGGCACCAACGACAAGGCCGGCGCCCCGCAGAACCTGCTGCGCTGGACCCTGACCCGCGCCATCAAGGAGACGCTGGTCGCGCCGACCGACTACTCCTACCCGCACATGGGCTGACCAGCCCTCCCGAACACGGGCCGGGAAGCCTGACCCCCGAGCAGGCTTCCCGGCCCGTCTCCAATTCCCGGCACGTACGACGGGGATACTCGATCCATGCCCCACCGTCTCCGCACCGTCCACACCGCCGAGCTCACCCCCGCCGAACTCCGTGCCGTTCGTGCCCTCCTCGACGACGCCTTCGGCGGTGAGTTCGGGGACGACGACTTCGAGCACGGGCTCGGCGGTGTGCACGCCCTGGTGCACGACGGCTCCGGGCTCGTTGCCCACGGTTCGGTCGTGATGCGTCGTGCCCGGCATCGCGGGCGCTGGCTGCGGGTCGGGTACGTCGAGGCCGTCGGGGTACGGCCCGATGTGCGCCGTACCGGGCTGGGCGGGCGGGTGATGGAGGCGCTGGAGGGGTTCGTCGACCGGGCCTACGACCTCGGCGCGCTGTCCGCGAGCGACGACGGTGTCCGGCTCTACGCGGCCCGCGGCTGGCGGCCCTGGGCCGGCCGTGTCTGCGCGCTCTCCCCGAACGGCATCGTCCATCTGCCGGAGGAGGAAGGGAGCGTCTATGTGCTCCCCGCGCTCGCCGGTCCGCTCGACCCCGGCCAGGAGCTGGTCTTCGACTGGCGTGACGGGGATGTGCTCTGACAGGAGTAGGGGGTCCTGCCCTCCACGCGGGGTGAAAGCCCAGCTCACGGCGGTGTGACGCAATCCGCCGTCTCAGATAGTAGGAAGTCCGAGTAATTGTGGAGACAGAAGCGCGTCCCTCGCTTAGTTTTGTAGAAGCCGAACGTCTCGCTCGATCAAGCGAATGGCGGTCGTGAGCCGGGCCCCGTGCAGGCAACCCCTGCGGCATCGCTCCCCGCCCCTTCCGGCGTCTCGTATCCCCCTGCCGAACTCCACGTTCGTCGAAGGAGTCGATTTCCCATGGCCGAGACGACCGTCCGCCGCCGAGTCCGCCACGTGACCCGCACGAGCGAGTCCGACCGCAAGAACGCCGCCGCCGCGCTCCAGCGCGCCCTCGACCGCCGTGACAACGGCGGCGAGACCGGCCACTGAGCCGCACACCTCACGTGTTACACGTGCCACTCGCCCGCTCGGGTGGCTCGTGCGACACCCACAGCCGGGAGCCGCACCCGATCGGGGTGCGGCGTGGTGGTCTCATCCGCCGCGCCGCACCTCGAAGTGGTCGATCCGCTTCCCGCTCTGCGCCAGTGCCGACACCTTCAGCCTCGGGGTCGTACCCGCCTCCGCCTCCACCGAGAGGAAGGAGAAGCCGGTGTACCGCACCCTCGACCACTCCACCGACTCCGCGCTGGGACCGTGGGACTTGGTCCAGTGGAAGGTCTTCACCGCGTCGTGCCGGGTGACGTGCCCCTCATAGCTGTCCTTGACCCCCGAGGGGAACGAGTAGAGGTTCCGGCCGCCGCCGCCCGCCGTCACGTACACGATCCCGTCGCGCGTGGGATCCGTCGACGCGCCGATCGGCACGGTCCTGCCGACCTCGCCCTTCCTGATCGCGTCCGTCCGCTCGTACACATGGTTGTGCCCGTTGATCACCAGGTCCACCTGATGCTTGGCGAACAGCGGCAGCCACTCCTTGCGGACGCCGCCGTCGGAGGCGTGCTGGGAGGTCGAGTAGGCGCAGTGGTGGAAGAAGACGACCACGAAGTCGACCCCCTTCGCCGCCCGCAGCTCACCGAGCTTCCGGTCCAGCCACCGCGTCTGCCGGCCCTGGGTGAACCCGAGGTTGGCGGGGATCTCGTACGACACGTCGTTGGCGTCCAGCGCCACGAAGCCGACGTTGCCGTAGGTGAAGGCGTACACGCCCGGCGCGTGATGCGGGTCGAAGCCGCTGTCCGGCAGGGAGAAGCGGGCCAGCTGGCCGCCGTAGCCCTCCGATGAGTACCAGGCCTCCATGTCGTGGTTGCCGGTGGTCACCATCCACGGCACCGACCTCGCCACCGACTCGGTCTGCTTCAGGAACAGGTCCCAGAACCGCGGGTCGTACCCGTCCGACGTCTTGCCCGCGCCGTTGACGTCCGCGTAGCAGATGTCACCCGCGTGCAGATGGAAGGCCGGCTTCTGGCGCAGCAGCAGATCGTCGTTGGCGCTCGCGCTCGTGCCCACGCCCTGGTCGCCGAAGGCGGTGAAGACGAACCGCTCCGGGGTCGCGGGGGCCGTGCGGAAGGAGGAGATCGTCGAGCGGTGGACGGGTGAGACCGGGTCCCAGCCGTCGTGACCGACGCCGTAGTAGTACGTCGTGCCGGGCTTCAGACCGTCCAGGGCCGCGTGCACGTAGTACTGCTCGACCGCCGAGCGCACCCCCTGCACGCCCGGCGTGTGCAGGGCGCGTACCTCGGCCTCGATACGGCGGCCCAGGTCGTCGGGGCGCAACCCGACCCGTACGAACGGCTTCCTGACCGCGAACGGCACCTGCCAGGAGATCCGCATCCGGGTCTTCGGGTCCGAACCGAAGGCGAGATGGCGGCCGAAGGGGCGGATCGCGGAGCCGCGGACCCGGGAGGTCGCCGGGGCCGGCGCCGCGCTCGCCGTCGCGCTGCCGGACCCCGTCGAACAGCCCGCCAGCAGCCCGCCCGCCACCGCGCCCGCCGTCACCAGCGTGCGGCGCCGGGTGAGCCGGGTGTGCAGGTACTCGTACTGCTCGGCCATGCTCATCCGGCGGGCCAGCTGCGGCGGGATGCCGACGTCGGGGGTCTCCATGCAGGTGAACTTCCCAGCGAACGCCAACGCCCGCTACACGTACGGGTGAACGCCAGCCAACGGGATGACGCCGTCCCCCTTTCGGAGTGTCCGGATGGCGGACAGCCCATGTCATCCCATGGGACGAGGAGTAGGGTGCCGGGCATGTCTCGCAGCATCAATCTCGCAGTGATCCCCGGTGACGGCATCGGCCAGGAAGTCGTGGCCGAAGGCCTCAAGGTCCTCTCCGCCGTCCTTCCGCAGGATGTGAAGCTGGAGACCAAGGAGTACGACTTCGGCGCCAAGCGCTACCACGCCACCGGTGAGACCCTCACCGACGCCGACCTCGACGCGCTGAAGCAGCACGACGCCATCCTGCTCGGCGCCATCGGCGACCCCTCGGTCCCGTCCGGCGTGCTGGAGCGCGGCTTCCTGCTCAAGCTCCGCTTCGCCTTCGACCACCACGTCAACCTGCGTCCGTCGAAGCTCCTCCCCGGCGTCGCCACCCCGCTGGCCGGCCAGCCGGAGATCGACTTCGTCGTCGTCCGCGAGGGCACCGAGGGCCCCTACACGGGCAACGGCGGCACCATCCGCAAGGGCACCCCGCACGAGGTCGCCACCGAGGTCTCCGTGAACACGGCCTTCGGTGTCGAGCGCGTGGTCCGCGACGCCTTCGCGCGCGCCCAGGCCCGCCCGCGCAAGAAGCTCACGCTGGTCCACAAGAACAACGTGCTGACCTTCGCCGGGCACCTGTGGACGAACATCTTCAACGCGGTGGCCGCGGAGTACCCCGAGGTCACCACCGAGTACATCCATGTCGACGCGGCGACGATCTACCTCGTCACCCAGCCCGAGCGGTTCGACGTCATCGTCACCGACAACCTCTTCGGCGACATCATCACCGACCTCGCCGCGGCCGTCTCCGGCGGCATCGGTGTCGCCGCCTCCGGCAACATCAACCCGGGCGGTGAGTTCCCGTCCATGTTCGAGCCGGTGCACGGCTCGGCCCCGGACATCGCCGGCCAGGGCAAGGCCGACCCCTCCGCCACGGTCCTGTCCGTCGCCCTCCTGCTGCGCCACCTCGGCTACGAGACGGAGGCCGCCCGCATCGAGGACGCCGTCTCCGCCGACCTCGCGGAGCGCGGCCGGCTGACCGCCCGCAGCACGTCCGAGATCGGCGACGCCCTCTCCGTACGAGTAGCCGGCTGACCGGCGCCTCTCGAAACCATTCGAAGCCGCCGGGTCACTCCAGCACCCGGCGGCTTCCCCATGTCCCCGCCGGGTGCCACCATCGACCCCTGGGCCGCATTCACCCCGATTCCTTCCGCCGTCGCCCCCGGGCGATAATCGAACACGGAGCCGCGGTATGAGGGAATGCTCGGACGTCCTAACACTGGCCACCGGCCGTGCGGGCGTGAGCGCGGCCCGTCACTACAACCGGTGAAGGACAAAGCACCCATGACGACGCCCACGATCGAGCTCAAGCCCTCCGCCCACCCGCTGCCCGCCGCCGAGCGGGAGGCGATCCTGGCCAGCCCCGGCTTCGGCCGCCACTTCACCGACCACATGGTGACGATCAAGTGGACCGAGGGCCGGGGCTGGCACGACGGCCAGCTCGTTCCGTACGCGCCGATCCCCCTCGACCCGGCGACCAATGTCCTGCACTACGCCCAGGAGATCTTCGAGGGCCTGAAGGCCTACCGCCGCCCCGACGGCTCGGTCGCCACCTTCCGCCCGGACCAGAACGCCAGGCGTTTCCAGCGCTCCGCCAAGCGCCTGGCCATGCCCGAGCTGCCGGTCGAGACGTTCATCGAGGCCTGCGACGCCCTGGTCCAGCAGGACAAGGGCTGGGTGCCCGCGCACGGCGGCGAGGAGTCCCTCTATCTGCGCCCGTTCATGATCGCTACCGAGGTCGGCCTGGGCGTGAAGCCCGCCAACGAGTACCTCTTCATCGTCATCGCCTCCCCGGCCGGCGCCTACTTCCCGGGCGGGGTGAAGCCGGTCTCCATCTGGGCGTCCGAGGACCGCGTCCGCGCCGTCCCCGGGGGCATGGGCGACGCCAAGACGGGCGGCAATTACGCCGCCTCCCTGCTCGCCCAGGCCGAGGCCGCCGCCCAGGGCTGCGACCAGGTCTGCTACCTCGACGCGGTCGAGCACAAGTGGGTCGAGGAACTCGGCGGCATGAACCTGTACTTCGTGTACGGCGACCGGATCGTCACCCCCACCCTCACCGGCTCCATCCTGGAGGGCGTCACCCGTGACTCCCTGCTGACCGTCGCCCGCGACCTCGGCTACGCGTCCGAGGAGGCCCGCGTCTCCATCGACCAGTGGCAGACGGACTCCGAGAACGGCACCCTGACCGAGGTCTTCGCCTGCGGCACCGCCGCCGTCATCACCCCGGTCGGCACGGTCAAGCGGGCCGGCGCCGAGTGGAAGCAGTCCGACGGCGAGCCCGGCGAGGTCACCCTCAGGCTCCGCCAGGCCCTCCTCGACATCCAGCGCGGCATCACCGAGGACAAGCACGGCTGGATGCACCCGCTGGGCTGAGCGAACCCCAGCCGCTTGTTCGACGCGTATCGCCTCCCCCGTGCGGGTATCTCCTGAGTCCACGGGGGAGGGAGCACGCGTGAGCGGACGGTCGCCGATGCCACGACTGCGGTGGCTGATGCGGACGTTACAGACCCCGCGCCGTCCGCAGAGCCTCACCGTGCTGGCGCTGCTGACCGCCGTCGCGGGCCTGCTGCTCTGGCGGGCCTCGACGATGGACAACTACGGGCAGAACCTCGCCCTCAACCTCGGCACCGACATCGTCGGCGTGGCCGTCACGGTGTTCGTCATCGGCCCGCTGATATCCCGGGCCCAGGAGGGCCGCGTCCGCGAGCACACCCGGCTGGACTACGAGTGGTTCGCCGCACAGGTGTACAGGTCGACCTCGAACGTGAAGGTGCTGGACACCTTCTCCAACCTGTTCGGCCCGCAGTTCTCCGAGCGCCTCTTCAGGGGAGTCAGGTCCGCCACCGCGAGCGGCGCCCGCGTCCAGATCCTGCTGCTCGACCCGGACTCCCTCGCCGTCATCCTGCGCGGCCGGGAACTGGGTGAGCAGAGCGCCGACATCCGCCGCGACATCATGCGCAACGTGCGCACCCTGGACGAGTTCGCGCGCCGGCTGGAGGACACCTCCCGGCAACTGCTGGAGGTACGGCTGTGCTCGACGTCCCCCGGCGTCACCCTCTACCGCTGGGACGAGCGCTGTCTGGTCTCCTTCCTCACCGTCGGCCGGCTCTCCGGGGAGGGCGTCCAGCTGGAGGTCGCGGTCCGCTCGCCGCTCGGCACCTTCGTGGAGCAGCGCTTCGAGGAACTGTGGCAACAGGGCCAGCCGATGGAGCGGTTCACCCATCTTCCCGTCACGGTCGTCGACGCCACCGACGGGCGCCGGGAGTTCACCTGCCGCTTCGTGTTCCTCGACGACAGCCTGTACGTCGCCGCCCCCGACCTCGTCACCTATCTCGCCCGGCGCCGGCTCGACCAACTCACCGCGTACAGCCAGGCGCTGAGCAGGGCGGAAGGCCATGAGGTGATCGTCGTCGACGACGAGAGCGAGCTGCACGGACGGCTCATCCAGCACTTCGCGGAGAAGTACGATGCGTCGGCGGCCGCCTTCGTCGAGTTGCGGCCCCCGGTCCTGGTCACGGAATAGAGGGCCCCGGCAAAAGATGAGTTCAGCGCACCACCCCGCACCGCGCACAAGCCCCCGCTTCCGCGCCTTCACCCCCCGTGACCTGGACGCACTGCTCCAGCAGCGGGTGTCCCTGCTGCCCGCCGACCGGCTTGCCCTGCGCGCGGTGGCGGCGGTCCTGCCGTTCCGTACGAACAGCTATGTCGTCGACGAGCTGATCGACTGGTCGGCCGTGCCCGACGACCCGATCTTCCGGCTGACCTTCCCGCAGTCCGGGATGCTGCCCGCACCCGATGTCCGCACGATGGCCGACCTGCTCGCCCGTCAGGCGCCCACGGGCGAGGTGCAGCGCGCGGCCCACGAGATCCGGATGCGGCTCAACCCGCACCCCTCGGGGCAGCTGGACGCCAACGTCCCCGTGCACGAGGGCCGCCGTCTCACGGGCCTCCAGCACAAGTACCCGGAGACGGTTCTGGTCTTCCCGCGCCAGGGCCAGACCTGCCACGCCTACTGCACCTACTGCTTCCGCTGGCCGCAGTTCGTCGGCGAGGCCGAGCTGCGCATCGCCACCGACGACATCGCCGCAACGAGCGCCTACCTGCGCGCCCACCCCGAGGTCGCCAGCGCGCTGATCACCGGCGGCGACCCGCTGGTGATGAGCACGGAGGTGCTGCGCCGCTACGTCGAGCCGCTGCTGGAGATCGACACGGTCCGCTCGGTGCGGATCGGCACCAAGTCGCTCGCCTTCTGGCCGTACCGCTTCACGACCGACCGGGACGCCGACGATCTGCTGCGGCTGTTCGAGAAGGTGGTGGCGAGCGGCCGGACCCTCGCGCTCATGGCCCACTTCACGCACCCGCAGGAGCTCCGCCCGCCCGTCGTGCGGGAGGCGATGCGCCGGGTGCGGGACACGGGCGCGGTGATCCGCTGCCAGGGTCCGCTGGTGGCCGGGATCAACGACAGCGCGGACGCCTGGGCCGAGCTGTGGGAGGAGACGACCTCGCTGGGCGCGGTGCCGTACTACCAGTTCGTGGAGCGGGACACGGGCCCGCAGGGCTGGTTCGGGGTGCCGCTGGCACGCGGGTACGCCGTCTTCCGCGACGCCTACGCCCGCGTCTCGGGTCTCGCCCGCACCGTCCGCGGCCCGGTCATGTCGGCGATGCCCGGCAAGGTCTGCGTGGACGGCATCGCCGAGGTGGCGGGCGAGAAGGTCTTCGTCCTGCACCTGATCCAGGCCCGCGACCCGGAACTGGTCGACCGCCCGTTCTTCGCGGCCTACGACGAGGGCGCGACCTGGTTCACGGACCTGAAGCCCGCGTTCGGCGCCGACCGCTTCCTGCCGGGACTGGAGGCGGGCTGACGGCAGTCCGCTCCCCGTTCGGTTTGAGCGACGTTCAATGTGGCGTGCTCGACCTCATTCTCCAGTGCTTCTGATTGCGGAGACCTCGGTTTAGAGTGATGATCTAATCTGCTGGAAGCAAGGAGGTGCCGCGTCATGAGACTGACCCCGACGGAACGTGACCGGCTGCTGCTCTTCGGAGCCGCCGAGCTGGCCCGCGCCCGCCGCGCCCGCGGACTGCGGCTGAACGTGCCGGAGGCCACCGCGCTCATCGCGGACACCGTCTGCGAGGCCGCCCGGGACGGCGCCAGGCTCGCCGAGGCCGTCGAGCGCGCCCGTGCCGTCCTCGGCCCGGCCGACGTCCTGCCGGGCGTCGCCGACGTCGTCACCGAGGTCCACGTGGAAGCCGTCTTCGACGACGGCTCGCGGCTCGCGGTCGTCTCCGACCCGATCGGGGGCGGGCTGGGCGAGGACGCGCCGGGCGCGCTGCTGCCGGGGCCCGAGCACACCGAGCCCGAGCCGGCGGTACGGCTGACGGTCACCAACACCGCGACCGTGCCCGTCTCCGTCACCTCCCACTTCCACTTCTTCGAGGCCAACCCACGGCTCGACTTCGCCCGCGCCGCCGCCTACGGGATGCGGCTCGCCGTACCCGCCGGGTCGTCCGTGCGGTTCGGGCCGGGGGAGAGCGTAGAGGTCGGCCTGGTGCCGATCGGGGGCGAGCGGATCGCGATCGGCTTCGCCGGGCTCGTCGACGGGCCGCTGGACGCCCCGGGAACCCGGGAAGAGGCCCTGCGCAGGGCCGCCGCCTGCGGATATCTGGGAGCGGAACGGTGAATCCGTACGAGTACGCCGCCACCCACGGCCCCCGGGCCGGCGACCGGGTCCGCCTCGGCGACTCCGGCCTCACCGTCCGGGTGGAGTCCGACGCCCAGCAGTACGGCGACGAGTTCCTGGCCGGCTTCGGCAAGACCGCCCGGGACGGACTGCACCTCAAGGCCGCCGCCGTCCGCGACACCTGTGACGTCGTGATCAGCAACGTCGTCGTGATCGACGCGGCGCAGGGCATCCGGAAGGTCTCCATCGGCATCCGCGAGGGGCGCATCTGCGCGATCGGGCGGGCGGGGAACCCCGACACCCTCGACGGGGTCGACGTCGTCGCCGGCACGGGTACGTCCATCGTGTCCGGTGAGGGGCTGATCGCCACCGCCGGTGCCGTCGACACGCATGTCCATCTGCTGTCGCCGCGCGTCATGGAGGCCTCGCTGGCCTCCGGTGTGACCACGATCATCGGGCAGGAATTCGGGCCGGTGTGGGGAGTCGGGGTCAACTCGCCGTGGGCGCTGCGGCACGCGTTCAACGCCTTCGACGCCTGGCCGGTCAACATCGGGTTCCTGGGCCGCGGGTCGTCGTCCCGCTCCGCGCCCCTCGTCGAGGCCCTCGCCGAGGGCGGCGCGTCCGGCTTCAAGGTGCACGAGGACATGGGCGCCCACACCCGGGCCCTGGACACGGCGCTGCGGGTCGCCGAGGAGCACGACGTCCAGGTCGCCCTGCACAGCGACGGACTGAACGAGTGCCTGTCCGTCGAGGACACCCTGCGCGTCCTGGAGGGCCGTACGATCCACGCCTTCCACATCGAGGGCTGCGGCGGCGGACATGTGCCCAACGTGCTGAAGATGGCGGGCGTGCCGAACGTCATCGGCTCCTCCACCAACCCGACCCTGCCCTTCGGCCGGGACGCGGTCGCCGAGCACTACGGCATGATCGTCTCCGTCCACGACCTGAAGACCGACCTGCCCGGCGACGCCGCCATGGCCCGGGACCGCATCCGCGCCGGGACCATGGGCGCCGAGGACGTGCTGCACGACCTGGGCGCGATCGGGATCACCTCGTCGGACGCGCAGGGCATGGGCCGGGCGGGGGAGACGGTGCGTCGTACCTTCGCGATGGCCGGGAAGATGAAGGCCGAGCTGGGCCCGATGGAGGGCGACGGCGAAGGCGACGACAACGCCCGCGTGCTGCGCTACATCGCCAAGCTGACCATCAACCCCGCCCTCGCGCACGGCCTCGCCCACGAGGTCGGCTCGATCGAGGCCGGCAAGCTCGCCGACATCGTGCTGTGGCGCCCGGAGTTCTTCGGTGCCAAGCCGCAGCTCGTCCTCAAGGCCGGGTTCCCGGCGTACGGCGTGACCGGCGACCCCAACGCGGCCACCGACACCTGCGAACCGCTGGTGCTGGGCCCGCAGTTCGGGGCGCACGGTGCCACGCCCGCCGACCTCTGCGTCGCCTTCGTCGCCCGGGCCGCCGTCGACCACGGCAACGACTCGATGCCGACGCGCAGAAGGAGGGTCGCCGTCCGCGGCACCCGGGGCATCGGCCCCGCCGATCTGCGCCTCAACTCCCGTACCGGAGCCGTCGACGTGGACGGGCGCACCGGCCTGGTCACCCTCGACGGCGATCCGCTCCGCTCGGAACCCGCCGACTCGGTCTCCCTCAACCGTCTCTACTTCCTCTAAGGACCCGCACCATGACCACCCCCGCAGCCGACGGCTTCCGCATGCCGGCCGAGTGGACCCCGCACGAGCGCACCTGGATGGCGTGGCCGGGCCCCAACCCCACCTTCGACGACCCGGACGACCTCGCCGCCTCCCGCTCCGCCTGGGCGTCGGTCGCCCGCACCGTCCGCCGCTTCGAACCGGTGACGGTAGTGTGCGGCCCCGGACAGTCCGCCGATGCCCGCACTCTGCTCGGCCCGGACGTCGACACCGTGGAGCGCGACCTCGACGACGCCTGGATGCGCGACATCGGCCCCACCTTCCTGACCAACGGCAGCGGTGAACTCGCCGCCGTGGACTGGACGTTCAACGGCTGGGGCGCCCAGAGCTGGGCTCGCTGGGAGCACGACGCGAAGATCGCCTCGTTCGTCTCCGACCTCGCGGGGGCGCGGACGTACGCCTCGCGGCTGGTCAACGAGGGCGGCGCGATCCATGTCGACGGCGAGGGGACGGTGCTGCTGACGGAGACGGTCCAGCTCGGCCCCGAGCGCAACCCGGGCTGGTCGCGCGCGGAGGTCGAGGCCGAGATCCACGCCCACCTCGGCACCCGCAAGGCGATCTGGCTGCCCCGCGGTCTCACCGGCGACTATCCTCCCCCACTGCCTGAACGGCGTGGGGGGACCCCCAGCGGCTTCGGCACCCTCGGCCATGTCGACATCGTCGCCGCGTTCGCCGGCCCGGGCGTCGTGGTCGCCCACCACCAGCCGGACCCGGCGCACCCCGACCACGAGGTGACCAAGGAGGCCATCGGCGTCCTGCGCGCCCAGACGGACGCGCGCGGCCGCCGGCTGGAGGTCGTCGAGGTGGCCGCCCCGACCGTCCTGGAGGCCGACGGCCACTGGGCCGACTACTCCTACATCAACCACTACCTCTGCAACGGCGGCGTCGTGCTCTGCGCCTTCGACGACCCGCGCGACGAGCGGGCCGCCGGCATCTTCCGCCGTCTCTTCCCGGAGCGGACGGTGACACTCGTGGACGCCCGTACGATCTTCTCCGGTGGCGGTGGCATCCACTGCATCACCCAGCAGCAGCCCAAGGTCTGACAGCACAGGAGCAGCAGATGGCCGGTGCGGCCCGTGCGCGCAAGAACGCGCCGCCGCGCGAGGAGGTCCTCGCCGCCGCCATGGACATGATCGCCGAGCGCGGTCTGGAGAAGCTCACCATGGCGGCGCTGGGGCGTGCGGTCGGCATGAGCAGCGGCCATCTCCTGTACTACTTCCGCTCCAAGGACGAACTCCTGCTCCAGACCCTGGAGTGGAGCGAGGGCAGACTGGGCGCCGAGCGCGGCCGGCTGCTCATGCGCGGAGCCCCGGCCCGCGAGCGCCTGGACGCCTATGTGGACCTGTACGTCCCCGACGGCCACCGCGACCCGCACTGGACCCTGTGGCTGGAGGTCTGGAACCGCTCGCAGAGCGCTGCCGCCGACGCTGCCGCCCGCGACCGCCAGGCCGCCATCGAGGGCGCCTGGCACCGCGACCTGGTCGCCCTGATCGCGGAGGGCATCTCGCGCGGCGAGTTCCGCCCCGTCGACGCCGACCGCTTCGCCGCCCGGCTTCGCGCCCTGCTCGACGGCTTCTCCATCCATGTCGCGGTCGGGCTGCGCGGCACGGACCGGGAGCAGGTCATGACCCATGTGCGCGAGTTCATCGCGGATGCCCTGCTCACCCCCGGTGCCTGACGCCCGAACGGGACATGAGAGACGAGCGGGACGCTTCGTACGTACCGCATCCTGAGACAACCCGTGAGCCGGGGCCGGGGCTGTGCCAGACTGCCCCCGTGCTCACGTTCGCCATGATTATTGGCAGCAGGCGCGCCGGTCCGCAGTGACCACCACGTACGACCAGGTACGGGTGGCCACCGTCGTCCTAGACCCGCGCGCAGACCTCTCGCACCCGCGAGGGGTTTTTTCGTTTTCCTGGCCCACCTTCAGCCGGGAGCGGAGCGCGAGGGAGTATGGAGGGGCGGTGGAGCCGGTCATTCCGGTAAGACCGAGATTCAACACAGGAGCCTTGAGACCATGACCGCAACCAGCGAGCTCGACGATTCGTTCCACGTCTTCGACACCACGCTGCGCGACGGCGCGCAGCGCGAGGGCATCAACCTCACCGTCGCGGACAAGCTCGCCATCGCACGGCACCTGGACGACTTCGGCGTGGGCTTCATCGAGGGCGGCTGGCCCGGGGCCAACCCGCGGGACACCGAGTTCTTCGCCCGCGCCCAGCAGGAGATCGACTTCAAGAACGCCCAACTGGTCGCCTTCGGCGCCACCCGCCGGGCGGGCGCGAAGGCTGCGGACGACCCGCAGATCAAGGCGCTGCTGGAGTCCGGCGCCCCGGTGATCACCCTGGTCGCCAAGTCGCACGACCGGCATGTGGAGCTGGCGCTGCGCACCACGCTCGACGAGAACCTGGAGATGGTCCGGGACACCGTGTCCCACCTGCGCGAGCAGGGCCGCCGTGTCTTCGTCGACTGTGAGCACTTCTTCGACGGCTACCGGGCGAACCCGGAGTACGCGAAGGCGGTCGTCCGGGCGGCCTCGGAGGCCGGCGCGGACGTGGTCGTCCTCTGCGACACCAACGGCGGCATGCTCCCGGCCCAGGTCCAGGCCGTGGTCTCGACGGTCCTCGCGGACACCGGCGCCCGGCTCGGCATCCACGCCCAGGACGACACCGGCTGCGCGGTGGCCAACACCCTCGCGGCGGTGGACGCGGGCGCGACCCATGTGCAGTGCACGGCGAACGGCTACGGCGAGCGCGTCGGCAACGCCAACCTCTTCCCGGTCGTGGCGGCGCTGGAGCTGAAGTACGGCAAGAAGGTCCTGCCGGAGGGCCGGCTCCGTGAGATGACGCGCATCTCGCACGCCATCGCCGAGGTCGTCAACCTCACTCCCTCCACCCATCAGCCGTACGTGGGCGTCTCCGCCTTCGCCCACAAGGCGGGCCTGCACGCCTCCGCGATCAAGGTCGACCCGGACCTGTACCAGCACATCGACCCCGAGCAGGTCGGCAACACCATGCGGATGCTGGTCTCCGACATGGCGGGCCGCGCCTCGGTCGAGCTCAAGGGCAAGGAGCTCGGCGTCGACCTGGGCGGCGACCGCGAACTGGTCGGCCGGGTGGTCGAGCGCGTGAAGGAGCGCGAGCTCCAGGGCTACACGTACGAGGCGGCGGACGCGAGCTTCGAGCTGTTGCTGCGCGAGGAGGTCGAGGGCAAGCCCTTCAAGTACTTCGAGGTCGAGTCCTGGCGCGCCATCGTCGAGGACCGCCCCGACGGCACCCACGCCAACGAGGCCACGGTCAAGCTGTGGGCCAAGAGCGAGCGCATCGTCGCCACGGCGGAGGGCAACGGCCCGGTCAACGCCCTGGACCGGGCCCTGCGCGTCGCCCTGGAGAAGATCTACCCCCAGCTGGCCAAGCTCGACCTCGTCGACTACAAGGTCCGCATCCTGGAGGGCGTGCACGGCACCCAGTCCACCACCCGGGTGCTGATCTCCACCTCCGACGGCACGGGCGAGTGGTCCACGGTGGGCGTCGCGGAGAACGTCATCGCCGCCTCCTGGCAGGCCCTGGAGGACGCCTACACCTACGGCCTGCTGCGGGCCGGTGTGGAGCCCGCCCAGTAACCGGCGCTCAGCAGGAGTCCTCGGCGAGCTTCTCGAACTCGCCGGGGCTCATCACCCGGCCGTCGGCCCAGACCTGGCCGGGCTTCAGCCGGGCGATCTCCGCGGTGGTGAACTCGACGACCCCGTTGTAGGAGTCGCCGGTGACGTAGTGGCCGAAGGCCAGCGAGTACCGGTGCTCCGGCAGCAGCCGCTGCGCCCCCCGGTGCCGGGCCCGCCAGGCGTGAGGCGGCGAGAACAACGGGAACCGGGCGTCGCCGCTCAGCTTCTCCTTCCGCACGTCCCACCCGGTGGTGGCGGGCCCGTCCTCGGCCCCCTTCGCCCACCCGTCGAGCGACGGCGTCCGGTAGCTGTCGCTCCCGCAGGGCCGGATCAGCGCGTACGGCACCCCGTTCGCCCCCATCCGAACCCCCGCGAGCGGCAGATCGACGGCGGCACATCCGCTGAGCAGCAGCGCCCCGGCGACACCCACCGCTGCGCCGGTCCGCCGCCTCAGCACTTGTCACCCACTCGGTCGTCGAAGTCGTCCCGGCTCATGGCCCGGCCGTCGGCCCAGACCTGGCCGGGCTTCAGCCGGGCCAGGTCATCGGGGGAGAAGGAGACACTGACGTTGTAGTCGTCGAAGCCTCCGCGGCCGCCGAAGATGTACACGAAGTACCGGCGGCCGGGCAGCATTTTCTGGACGCCGGACTTCTCCGCCTCGAAGGAACGGGGCGGGGAGAACAGGCGGAACGTGGTCGAGCCGATGCGGGTACCGGACGTCTGCCGCCAGGAGGTGCCCGGATCCCCGGCCGGGTCCTTGCCCCGCATCGGTGTGCTGCCCAGACTCGCCGGACCGATGCGATCGTCGCCGCACGGCTGGACGATCACCACCGGCTCCCCGTCCGCGTCCAGTGCCACAGCGGCGAGCGGCAGCTCCGCAGGACTGCACCCACCCAGCAGCAGGCCCCCCGCCACCGCGCCGACCACCGACGCTCCCGCACGTCTCATGCCCCCGCCCTCCCCGACCGAGCTACTGCAACCGCCACTTCTGGTTGGCGGCGCCGGTGCACGACCAGATCTGTGCCCGTGCCCCGTTCGCCGACGAGTTGTCCGTCACGTCGAGGCACTTGTTCGCCGCGGTATTCACGACATCACCGGTGGAGGAGTTGTACGACCACCGTTGTGCACCGGTCCCGTTGCAGTCGTACAACTGCACCTTCGCCCCGTCGGCGGTCGAACCCGACGTCACGTCAAGGCACTTGCCGAGTGCCCTGACCGTACCGTCGGCCGCCACGGTCCACTGCTGTGCCGTGGTGCCGTTGCAGTCGTAGAGCTGCACCGCCGTACCGTTGGCGCTCGACGCGCCCGCCACGTCCAGGCACTTGCCGGCGAGCCCGACGAACGCTCCCGACCGGTCGCCCCCGCCCGACTGCGTGCCCGACCAGGTGAAGGTGGCCGACGTCTTGCCGGGCAGCGAGTAAGTCGCGTGCTGCGAACCCCAGTTGATCGTGACCGTCTTCGCGGCGGACGCGTCGTTGTAGGCGATCAGCGCCTTCGAGCCGTCCGGGTTGCGCCAGGCCACGTTCGGCACGGACGACGACGCCGTGGACGCGATCCGCTGGGCGCCCGGCCGTACGAACTTCGTCAGGTGCCCCATCGTGTAGTACTCGACCGTGTAGTCGACCGTCCCGCTCTGCCCGTCCCCGTTGTGCACGGTGATCAGGCCGGTGCAGGTGCCGCAACCCCCGTTGTGCGGGCCCTTGTTCTGGTCCACGGCCAGCGACCACTTCGTCACCGACTTCGCCCAGTTCCGGGTGTAGTCCACGATGTTGAGCATGTCCTCGCGCTGCTGGTTGGCGATCCAGGTGCCGCCGGAGTGCTCGGTGCCGAAGGCGTCCAGCGAGGGGTACTGGTTGTGGACGGACGTCTGCTTGCCGACGTCACCGCCGTAGCCGTGCCAGGCGATCCCGCCGAAGTTCGGGTGGTCGCGGATCGTCGGGTCGTCGACCGACTGGGCGGCGTAGGAGTCGTAGACGTCCCAGTTCCAGTCGTGCGCCAGCACCTTGGTCTTCAGCCCCGCCGACTGGAGCTTCGGCAGCAGCTCGCTCTTCATGAAGTACGCCAGACCGCTCGCGTTCCAGCTCATCGACGGGTAGCCCGAACAGCAGGTCGGCTCGTTCTGCGCGGTGACGTACGAGACGTCGACGCCCTGGTCCCGGTACGCCTGGAGGTACTTCACGAAGTAGGAGGCGTACGCCCCGTAGTCCTCCGCCTTCAGCCAGCCCCCGTTGAGCGAGCCGCTGTCCTTCATCCAGGCCGGCGCCGTCCAGGGTGAGGCCATCACCGTCAGGGACGGGTTCAGCTGGAGCGCCTGCTTCGTCAGCGGGGCGACGTCCGCGAGGTCGTGCGCGATCGAGAACTTCGCCAGGGACGGGTCGCTCTGCCCGGCCGGCACGTCGTCGTACGTGTACCCGTACCGCGCCAGGTCCGAGGCGCCCATCGGATTGCGCAGGAACGACAGCCCGATCCCGTCCGCCGGCGAGAACAGCTTCCGCATGGTCGCGTCCCGGGTCGCCTGCGACAGCGCCCCGCTGCCGTTCATCAGCCAGGCCGCGGTGTCCGTGAAGGACGCGCCGCCCCCGGTGAAGGTCTGGTAGCGGGTGTTCTCGTCGACGGTGATGTTCTCGCCGCCGCCCCCGGCACCGGACTGGAAGGCGAACGGCGTCTGCGCCTGGAGCCCGCGGACCACATGGCGTCCGGCGTCGTCGTCGGTGGTGGTCAGCCAGGCGGTGACCTGCTCGCCGGCCGCGTGCGCTGGGGGTACGGCCGCGGTGAAGCCCGCCGCGGTGAGCAGTCCGGCCAGGAGCAGCCGGACCGCGGGTGGGGTTCTTCTCATGCTGCGCAGCCCTTCTCGTGGGGGACAACAAACCTGTCGCAGAGGGGATTTGGACCCGAATCCGTGCTGACGTGACGTCTTGACGGGTTTCCGGGGCGCTAGTTAACTCATGACGTGAGCTAAGTCATGAGTGAACCACGAGAGCCGAGGGAAGGTCCATGCGAAGAACCGCCCTGCTCGCCTCAGCCGGTCTGCTGACCGCGCTGCTGCCGCTCGCGTCGGCCCACGCTGCCGACGAACCCCCGCCCGTCCCCGTCGACCGCTTCGAGGGCGAGGTCCCCTTCGCCTCCCAGCCCGCCGAGGGCATCTTCACCTGGGGCGGCGACAGCGACGACCCGCCCGCCCTCACCCTCGCCGACCGCACCGACGCCCCAGGGGGCGCCAAGGTCCTCTCCGGTACGTACGACATCAGCGGCTACGGCGGCTTCACCCACGACTTCGCCGCGAACCAGCCGGCCCACGACTGGTCCGCCCACAAGGGCATCCGCTTCTGGTGGGACGGCCAGGACAACGGGAAGAAGATCGCCTTCGAGATCAAGGACGGCGGCGCGGGCGGCGAGGCCTCCGAACTCTGGACCACCTCCTTCACCGACGACTTCAGCGGCTGGAAACAGATCGAGATCCCCTTCACCGACTTCGTCTACCGCACGGACTACCAGCCCGTCGGCGGCATCGACCACGTCCTCGGCCTCACGCAGATGTGGGGGTACGCCCTCACGCTCCCCGTCGGCGTGCACGGGCAATTCGCCATGGACGACGTCGAGTTGTACGGCAAGGCCGACCAGTCCCTGCGCGCCTCCGTCACCACCGACTCCGCCGTCTACCCGGTCCGCGAGGGCGACACGGCCACCGTCGAGGTCACCCTCGCCACCACCGGCTCCGCCCCTCTCGACGAGCCGGTGACGGTCGCGTACGAGACGGCTGCCACCGGGAGCGCCGACCCCGGCAAGGACTACACCCCGGTTTCCGGCACGCTCGCGTTCCCGGCGGGCACGGTCTCCGGCGCCGCGCGGACCATCCGGGTCCCCACCCTCAGGGACAAGGCGGCCGAGTCCGCCGAGGCGATCCCCCTCAAGCTCACGGTGACCGGCGCCAAACCCCCGGCCGAGACCCCGCAGATCGTCGTCGACGCGCACGGACTGCCGTATCTGAACGCCAAGTTGCCGGTGAAGAAGCGCGTCGCCGATCTTCTCTCCCGCATGTCCCTGGCGGAGAAGGCCGGCCAGATGACCCAGGCCGAGCGCGGTGCCGTGGCGAACGGCGGTGACATCGCCACATACGACCTCGGCTCCCTGCTCTCCGGCGGCGGCTCCACCCCCACGCCCAACACCCCCGAGGCCTGGGCGAAGATGATCGACGCCTTCCAGCTGAGGACACAGGCGACCCGCTTCCAGATCCCGCTGATCTACGGCGTCGACGCGGTCCACGGCCACAACAACCTGGCCGGCGCCACGATCATGCCGCACAACATCGGCATCGGCGCGACGCGGGATCCCCGGCTCGCCCAGCAGGCGGGCTCGGTGACGGCGGCCGAGGTGCGCGCCACCGGCATCCCCTGGGACTTCGCGCCCTGCCTCTGCGTCACCCGTGACGAACGCTGGGGCCGCTCGTACGAGTCCTTCGGCGAGGACCCGGCACTCGTCGAGTCCATGGAGACGATCATCCAGGGTCTCCAAGGACGCGCGAACGGCAAGGATCTGAGCCGCAACGACAAGGTTGTCGCCACCGCCAAGCACTTCGTCGGCGACGGCGGCACCGAGTTCGGCTCGTCGACCACGGGGTCGTACACGATCGACCAGGGCGTCACCAAGGTCACCCGGCAGCAGCTGGAGGCCGTCCACCTGGCGCCGTACGAGACCGCCGTCGACCGGGGCGTCGGCACGGTCATGCCCTCGTACTCCTCGCTCGACATCCTCGGCGACGGGCAGGGACCGGTGAAGATGCACGCCCGCGCCGACATGATCAACGGTGTGCTCAAGGGCCGGATGGGCTTCGACGGCTTCGTCATCAGCGACTGGAACGCCATCGACCAGCTCCCCGGCGACTACGGGTCGCACGTCCGCACGGCGGTGAACGCGGGCGTCGACATGATGATGGTGCCGTACTCCTACAAGGACTTCAGCGCGAAGCTCGTCGACGAGGTGCGGGCCGGCCGGATCAGCGAGAAGCGCATGGACGACGCGGTCTCCCGCATCCTCACCCAGAAGTTCCGCCTCGGTCTCTTCGAGCACCCGTACGCCGACACCACCGGCGCCGCGCGGATCGGCTCGCCGGAGCACCGGGCGGTCGCCCGCCGGGCCGCCGCCGAGTCCCAGGTGCTGCTGAAGAACGACGGCGGCGTACTGCCCCTGAAGAAGTCGCAGAAGGTCTATGTCGCCGGGTCCAACGCCGACGACATCGGCAACCAGACCGGCGGCTGGACGCTCACCTGGCAGGGCTCCTCCGGGAACATCACCAAGGGCACGACCGTCCTGCAAGGCCTGCGCAACGCCGGCGGGTCCGTCACCTACTCCAAGGACGCCTCGGCGCCCACCTCCGGCTACGACGTCGGCGTGGTCGTCGTCGGCGAGACCCCGTACGCCGAGGGCGTCGGAGACGTCGGCAACGGACACGACCTGCAGCTGTCCGCCGCCGACCGGGCCGCCGTGGACAAGGTGTGCGCGGCCATGAAGTGCGCCGTGCTGATCGTCTCCGGGCGGCCGCAGCTGATCGGCGACCGGCTCGGCGAGATCGACGCGCTGGTCGCCTCCTGGCTGCCGGGCACGGAGGGCGACGGCGTGGCCGACGTGCTGTACGGCAGGCGGCCCTTCACCGGGCAGCTCCCGGTGACCTGGCCCAGGACCGAGGCCCAGCTGCCGATCAACGTCGGCGACTCGTCTTACGACCCGCAGTTCCCCTACGGCTGGGGGCTCACGACCCTGACCGAGGTTCCGCAGGGCGGCGCGAAGGCGCTGCGGGCGCTCGGGGCCGCGGCCACAGTGGCCGAGAAGAAGGGCGCGGACGGCACAGGGCGCGTGCTGGTCGCCAAGGCGCGGCTGATCGTGCAGAACAAGATCGGGCAGCGGATCACCGCGGCGGTGGCGACGCCCTTCGCCCACGCGGACCATCTGCTGCTGACCGGACGGTACGGAGAGGCGGTGCGGGAGCTGACGGCGGCCTATCGGGCGGCCTGAGCGGCAGCTGGGAGGCGCATCCGACGGTGGGCGCCTCCCAGCTGCATATATGACCATTCCCGGGATATCTGACCAATTTCTGTGGGTTCGGGTAGCTTCGAGACATGAAGGCCGTCGTACGGACCCGAGGCCCGGCCGGGCTGCTGCTGGCCCTGGCGCTTGCCCTTCTCACCGTGCTCGCGCCGGGTGCCTCGGCGGCCACCGGTGTCACCAGTGTCTCGACGATCGCCGAAGCCCTCCGCAAGAACCCCGTGTACGTCGACCCGGCGGCCTCCGGACAGCTGTCGGCGGCGTCCGCGCAGGCGCTCGACAGGCAGATCAGGGGCGCCGACAAGCCGCTCTTCATCGCGGTCCTGCCGGCCGGCTACCCCACCCGGAACCTCTTCACCGACCTGCGCACCGCCACCGGCATCACCGGCCTCTACGCCGTCCGCCTCGGCACCGGCTTCGACGCCCGCGCCGACTCCGCGGTCCTGCCGCGAACGGCCGTGCGGAACCTGGTCACCAGCGTCCAGGGCGAGCCCGCCAGGACCCAGCTGACCGACTTCACGAACCGGGCCCTGGCCAACATGGGCGGCCGGGCCCCCGCCTCCTGGGGCTCCTCCCGAAGCGGCCAGGGCGTCTCCGGCACGGCGCTGATCACGGCCGGTGCCGTGGTGGTGGTGGCCGGCGCGGGCGCGTACGCGCTGGTCCGGCGCGGCCGCCGGCGCCATGACGAGGAACAGCGGGCCGCCCTGGAGCGGCTGCGGGTGGTGGTCGACGAGGACATCACCGCCTTCGGCGAGGAGCTGGACCGGCTGGACTTCCACCCGGCGGAGGCGGGCGCCGACGACGCGATGCGCGCGGACTACGAGCGCGCGCTGGACGCCTACGAACAGGCGAAGCAGTCCATGGCGGAGGCCCGCAGACCGGAGGACGTCCGGGCCGTCACCCAGGCCCTGGAGGACGGCCGCTTCTCCCTCGCCCAGCTCGCCGCCCGCCGCGAGGGCCGCCCGCTGCCCGAGCGCCGTCCGCCCTGCTTCTTCGACCCGCGCCACGGCCCCTCGGTCGCCGACGCGATCTGGACACCTCCCGGAGGCTCGTCCCGCGAGGTGCCGGTCTGCGCGGCGGATCGGACGCGGCTGGCCGACGGCCGCGACCCGGTCGTCCGCGAGGTCGACACCGACTACGGCCGCCGCCCCTACTGGGACGCGGGCCCGGCCTACGGCCCCTGGGCGGGCGGCTACTTCGGCGGCGGCATCCTGCCGGGACTGCTCGTCGGCACCCTGCTCGGCAGCGCGATGGCCACCCCGTCCTACGCGGCCGACTACGGCACCGGCTACGGCGACTTCGGCGGCGGCTACGAGGGCGGCGACCTCTCCGGCGCGGACTTCGACCCCGGTGACTTCGGGGGCGGGTTCGGGGACGGCGGGGGCGGGGACTTCGGCGGGGGCGGGGACTTCGGCGGGGGTATGTGAGCCGTTGCCCTCACCGGCTCAGGACACGTGACGTTTGACGCGGCCGAGGAACTCACCCCAGGTGGAGGGGGAGACGGTGAGGAAGGGGCTGTCGGGGGTCTTGGAGTCGCGGATGCGGACGGTGGCCGACGTGGTGGCGACCTCGACGCAGTCGCCGCCTTCGCTGCCGCTGTAGCTGGACTTGCGCCATGTGTAAGTGACTTCGAGGCAGTTGCCGCCCTCGCTGCTGCCGTGGCTGGACTTGAACCACTGAAGTGCGGTGCTCATCGGTCTCCTAGCAGTCCGTTCAAGAGGCGCACGCTCTCGTCGGGTGAGAGGGCCTGTGACCGCAGCATTCCAAGTTCGTGTGGTGCGAGTTCGAGGTGCGCGAGCCCTAGTCGCCGGTCCACTTCCGCAGCAGCGCCTCGCGCTCCTCTCGGGGCGGGGTGCTCTCGGCGGGGTGGTCGCAGCGCCAGGCGAGCAGGTCGGTGAGGGGTGTGCGGCTGTTGGTGAGGCGTTCCAGGAGGGTGCGGGAGAGGTCGTACTCCTCCGGGGTGTAGATCCCGCCCGTGACGGCGGAGAACACGCTCACGTCGACGGTGTCGTCCGCCACGGTCTCCACACGCACGGTGTAGGCGGGCGGGAGGACGCCGTCGCCGGTCACCAAGACGACCAGCGAGTCGAAGGCGACGGAGGCGAAGCGCCGCGCGGCCGACCGCACGGCCACGTCACGGACCTCGATCCGCCGTACCTCGCTCCAGCTCCAGGACCTGCCGTGATCGACACCCAGGGCCTCGACGCCGTGTTCCGTCAGACGTACGGCGGACGCCGTGCCCACCGGCTCCGTCCCCACGTACACGCAGTCCTCCGTGATCCAGAACAGGCCGACCATGGCCATGGGTGCCTCCCCGTCGGTGTCGGCATGGGAGACGGCACCGGCGGCCGTGCGGTTGCCCGGGCAGGCGAGCGCCCGCCCTTCGACTCGACACGGGGGAGTGAAGGGCGGGCGCGCTCACGGGTGTGAGTGGTCGGGGGCCGCCGTTTCAGGCCGCCCGACGCCGGAGGCTCACACGTTCTTGATCGCCGAGATGTCGAAGTTCAGCTTGATCTTGTCGGAGACGAGGACGCCACCGGTCTCCAGCGCGGCGTTCCAGGTGAGGCCCCACTCCGAGCGCAGGATCTCCGTCCTGCCCTCGAAGCCGACGCGCTCGTTGCCGAAGGGGTCCTTCGCGGAGCCGTTGAACTCCAGGTCGATGGAGAGCGGCTTGGTGACACCGAGGATCGAGAGGTCGCCGGTGATGCGGTAGTCGTCGCCGCCCAGGGCCTCCGCCTTGGTGGAGCGGAAGGTCATCGTCGGGAACTCGTCCGTCTTGAAGAAGTCCGACGACTTCAGGTGGCCGTCCCGGTCGGCGTTGCCCGTGTCGATGCTGTCCATCTTGACGTCGAGGGACGCGGTGGACTTTGCCGGGTCGGAACCGTCCAGGTGCAGCGAGCCCGAGAAATCGAGGAAGCCGCCCTTGACGTTGGTGACCATGGCGTGACGGGCCACGAAGCCGATCGTGGTGTGGGCCGGGTCGATCGTGTACTCGCCGGTGAGCGCGGCCAGGTCCGGGTTCACGGCGGCCGGCGCGGCGGCGGGGGCGGCGGCGGACTCGGAGGTGTTCTTGCGGCCGAAGATGCCCATGACGTTGCTCCTTTGGGGACGGAGGTCTTGATGTTGAATGTTCAATGAGGTCAACACGGACGACCGTAGACGTATTCCGTTCAATGTTCAACATAGTCCAACGGCGTGTTTCCGCCAATACGGTGCGTCACGTGGTGACCGGGTGAAGGGTGTGGTGGTAGACGCCAAGGGCATGACCTCCACGCGCCGCGCCTTCCTCACCGCCGCCCTGCTCGCGAGTGCCCTGGCTCCGGGCACCCCGACCGCCCGCGCCACCGGCGCCGACCCCTACGCGGTCCTCCGCCACCGCTGGCTCGACATCGCCCTCGGTGCCGGCTACGACCCCGCCGCGGAGCCCTACGCCTCCCGTCTGGCCCAGACCGGCGAACTGGCCCGTGCCTTACGCGCCACCATGACCCCGACGGCCACCTCCCTGTGGCCGGGACACCCCTTCGACCCGCCCGCCGGCATCACCAGGAGCTACAGCCGCCTGTGGACGATGACCCAGGCCTACGCCCAGGCCGGCACCGGCTCGACGGGCGACGAGGGCCTCCTCACGGACGTCCTCCGCGGCCTCGACCACCTCTCCGCCACGGTCTACAACCCCGCCACCACCCGCTACGGCAACTGGTGGGAATGGCAGATCGGCAGCCCCCGCCTGCTCATGGACATCACGGCCGCCCTGTACGACCACCTCGGCGACGCCCGCACCACCGCGGCCTGCGCGGCCGTCGACCACTTCATCCCGGACAGCGCGCTCACGGACTACTCCGGCACCTCCACCGGCGCCAACCGCGTCGACCTGTGCCGCTCCGTCGCCCTGCGCGGCGTCCTCGGCCGGGCCGGCGACCGCATCGCGCTCGCCCGGGACGCCCTGTCGCCCGTCTTCCCGTACGTGACGAAGGGGGACGGGCTGTACGCCGACGGCTCGTTCGTCCAGCACACCTGGGTCGCCTACTCCGGCACGTACGGACAGGTCTTGCTCGACGGACTCGGCCGGCTCTTCGCGCTTCTCACCGGCTCCGCGTGGGAGGTCACCGACCCCGGCCGACGGAACGTCCTGGACAGCGTCGAGCGGGCCTACGCGCCGCTCATCCACGACGGGTTGGTGATGGACGGCGTCAACGGCCGTGCCATCAGCCGCGGTTACCTGGCCGACGACGATCTGCACGTCATGCGCAGCGACCACTTCCACGGTCAGGCGCTCGTCGCGGCCTTCACGCTGCTCGCGGGCGGCGTCGACGAGGAGGAGCGGGAGCGCTGGTACGGCCGGATCAAGGGATGGATCCAACGGGACGACGTCACACCGATCCTGACCAGTCGTCAGTTCCCTGTCGCCGACCTCGCCCGGCTGCACGCCGTCGCCGGCTCACCCGTACCGGCCGCCCCCGAGCCCGTCGGCCATCACCTCTTCGCATCAATGGACCGCGCCGTGCACCGCCGCCCCGGATTCGTCGCCGCCCTCTCCATGAGCAGCGACCGGATCGCCCACTACGAGTGCGGCAACGGCGAGAACCCGCGGGGCTGGCACACCGGCGCCGGGATGCTCCAGTGGTGGGCCGAGGGCCCGAGCGACCAGTACACGGACTGGTTCTGGCCCACGGTGGACTGGTACCGGCTGCCGGGCACCACCGTCTCCACCCGACGCCTCGCCGACCGGGCCGGCGGCGAGTGGGGTGCGCCCAAGCCCGACGTGCGGTGGGTCGGCGGCACCACGGACGGGGAGTACGCGGCGGTCGGGCAGCATCTGAAGGGCCTCGGCTCCACGCTGGAGGCCCGCAAGTCGTGGTTCTGCGTCGCGGACGCCGTGATCTGCCTCGGCGCCAAGATCACCTGCGCCGACGGGGTGACCGTCGAGACGGTCGTGGACAACCGCAACCTGGGGGAGGGCGGCACCCAGGCCTTCGTACGCGGCCGGTCCTGGGCCCACCTGGAGGGGCACGGCGGCTGGATCCTGCCGTACGGCGGTGATCTGCGGGCCCTGCGCGAGGACCGCACCGGTGCCTGGTCGGACATCAACACCACGAGCACGGCGGAGCGGCGCACCCGGCGCTGGCAGACGCTGTGGCTCGACCACGGAACCCACCCCACCGACGCCGGCTACGTCTACCTCCTCCTCCCCGGCGCCTCCCGCCACGCCGTCGCCGCCCGCGCGGCCGACCGCCACTGGCTGTCCGTCCTCGCCAACGACGTCCGTGCGCAGGCGGTCGCGGTCCCGTCCCTCGGTCTGACGGCGGCCAACTTCTGGCAGGCCGGTACGGCAGGGCCCCTGGGGGCATCCGGAGGAGCGAGTGTCATGGTCCGGCGGCACGGCCGTACGGCTACCCTCTGTGTCAGCGAGCCGCCGCGCACGGGCGCGCCGCTGGAGATCGTCTGGGACCGTCCCGTGCGCTCGGTGGTCCGGGCGGACGACACGGTCGAGGTACTGTCGGCAGGCCGCCGTTTGAGGCTCCGCGTCACTCCGGGGATGGCATGTGCCACACAAGAATGTGAGGTGGCTCTCCGGTGACGGCTTTGTGGCACCTCTACAACGCCGACGCCCTCTGAGCAGTCGGAAGGCCTGCATGCCGTCGAGGTTCTGTTCAGGGGTACCAGGAAAACGGGCCGGAGACTGTACGGAGTCGACGGCTCGCTTTCCTTGCTGTCCTTCGTAAGGTCGCTACATGACCGTTGTGGAAGAGAAGACGGGCGAGCCGACCGGCGAGCCGACGGACGCGCGCGGGCGGGTCGCCGAGCTGCACGAGATTCGTGCGCAGGCGCTGGCGGGCCCCAGCGAGAAGGCGACCGAGGCGCAGCACGCCAAGGGCAAGCTGACGGCGCGGGAGCGGATCGAGCTGCTCCTGGACCCGGGTTCCTTCCAGGAGGTCGAGCAGTTGCGGCGGCACCGGGCGTCGGGTTTCGGGCTCGAGGCGAAGAAGCCGTACTCGGACGGTGTGATCACCGGCTGGGGGACGGTGGAGGGCCGTACGGTCTTTGTGTACGCGCATGACTTCCGGATCTTCGGTGGTGCGCTGGGCGAG
>NZ_JBVHLX010000022.1:0-144633 GCF_055558775.1 Streptomyces sp. NPDC025638
ATCTCCCCGGTAAGGCACGACGTTGGGGCCATGATCTTCGGGGCTCGCGCCAAAATGGCTCCGGGAAGCCCTGGAGCCGACCGCCCCAGCCACGAGCGAACGTCGCCACGGCTGGGCTGCTCGACATGCACCAGGTGCCTGGCCTGGCTGCGCATCCTCGTCGCAGGCTGGCCCGCCGTCGCCTTCCTCGGCGGCACACTCCTCGCCCACTCCGCCCCTACGACGGCACTTGATAACGACGTGCACGTGGTCAAGGGCCAGGAGGAAGCGCCGGAATCCGCCTCCGAGCCGCCTGCCCAACCCGCTGTCGAGAAGGCGCCCGAACGTCCCGCCGTCGCGGTCCCGAGTGCGCTGGTCGACCATGCCCGCAAGGTCGCTGCCGAACACCACACCCGCACCGGTACACCGATCGACACGCCAACCCTTCGTGCCCGCCTCGGCGTTCCGGCTCCCATGGCCGAAGCCATCGCCGCCCAGCTCTGAAGGCGGGCCCTGTCAGGAGGCTTTACCGCTTCCGCCGCACTCGCCGCGTTCCGACAACGGCCGAAACGATCAGTACCTCAAGGCAGCACGTGGTGATCGCGGTGGCCCAGGACTCGCCCACCCACCACCTTCCCCCAACACACGCGAGCCCAAGTACCAACGCGGCCGAACCGAAGGCGGCCAGCCGCCGCGCCCCTTGTGACATGCCGCTCATCTACGCACGCCCGCGCGACCCAGGCAAGCGAACAAGAGAAAGGAAACCGGCTGTGCCAGCCAACCGCCGCTTCCGCAGCGTCATCCGCATCGGCCCCGTCCAGGTCGGCACCTCCTACGACGGCCGGGGCCGTGAGAAGCACACCGCCGCCTGCACCGCCCCGCGCTGCGGCTTCTCCGCCGACTACGACAGCCGCGCCGCCGCCGAACTGGCCGCCCGCACCCACCGCTGCCCCGCCCGCTGAAAGGGATCTCGCCCCGTGACCGTCAGCCTTCCGCTCGTCTTCGTCCTCGGCTTCTTCGCCTGGGGAGCGATCAAGTTCCTCGGCGTCCGCACCTGGATCGTCGTCCTGATCGCCCTCTTCGGCTTCTGGCTCTCCCACACCTTCATGGCCCCAGCCATCGAGTCCGGCACGTGCTCTGGCGTGGACGCCATAAACGGCTCACATGACTAGACGAGTAGATGAGAAAGGGTTCGCCGTGTTCCTGCCCAAGTACCCCGACAACCCGACCCTGCCGCCCGCGCACACCCACACCCCGACCATGACCGACCCGGCGCCCGTACAGCGCTCGCTCCCATCGGTGTCCGTCGACCGCAACGCCGTCGTCGCCCTGGTCGTCGGTGGAGTCGTCCTCACCGCGCTGCTGGCCGCCGTCGCCGTCACGGCCATCTCCGTAGCCGTGGCCGCCGCCGTCCTGCGCTCCATGCTCCGCGACCACAAACGGCGCTGAATCCGCCCCCTGGCCGCCGGGGTGGCGGCACACGACCCTGGCACGCGACCGCTGATCACCAAGGACAGCAAAAAGGCCCGGGTCTCTGACCTGGGCCTTAGCTGTGGAGCGGGTGACGAGAATCGAACTCGCGCTCTCAGCTTGGGAAGCGACGGCGCTTGCGCGGACTCATACGCCCCGAGCTGGACGTACGCGCTGATCGGAGTTCCTCACGAGTGCGGGATCGCACCGTGATTGACCGCTGTTGCCCGCTCTCATGGGCACGGCTGGGGCACGCCGTCATGGAACGTCGGATGCATCGTCGTGCGAGCGCCTTGGTGCTCCTGGCGGTGTTCTGGCCCGAGAGCGCCTCGAATGGAGCTTTGCGATGGCGAACATACTGGCCCAATGAGTGCGGCGCCAATCGGCACTGAGGACACTGCGTCGTATGGAAGCCTCTCGGCTTCACCCTCGACGAGATGCGCGCCGGCTGGAGGCCACCGACAGCCTCGACTCGGGCGAGGAACTGCCGCTCGAGGAGGGTGACCCTCCTCCGGAACTGATCCGCGGTTTCGAGCAGGCCGCTTAAGCAGTGGGTCGAGCATCGGGAGCGACCATAGCCTGGCTGGGGCATTGATCTGGGCGTCGGCTGCACTATGTGATCGCAGCGCGGCGGTGGGGCTCGCCGTACCCGATCCGCGGCATCGGTGCACAGCCCTCCTGATGCCCACCCTTGAGGTCGGCCCGGTGAGGGCTGGGGGCGCCGGACGGGCGGGAACCGGCCCAGCTCCATCCCGTCGCTCCCACGACAGCCGACGCTGTCGTCACCCCCACCGCGGGACTTCCGGCCCGCACTCTCGTGTGGCCACCACAAGGCGCTCCGGGTGGCCCGAGTCCACGCGATCAGCTGGAACCGGAGCTGCCAGGCCGCCTCGTCCGCGGCACGACGGTACTCGGCGTTGATGCGCTGAGCTTCCTCGAGCTGGTCCTCGAGGATGACGATGCGGCAGGCGGCCTCGATCGGGGTGCCCCTGTCGACGAGCTCGCGGGCGCGAGCGGCGATCCGCAGTTGGTAGCGGGAGTACCGGCGATGCCCACCCTCCGAGCGGAGCGGAGTGATCAGACGAGCCTCGCCGATGGCTCGAAGGAAGCCCGGCGTGGTGCCGAGCATCTCGGCTGCCCGGCCCATCGTGTAGGCGGGGTAGTCGTCGTCGTCCAGAAAATCACTAAGAGGGTTGTCTGCTGTCATGTCACCTCGCTGTGCAACGCGTCGAGGGGCCTTGGTGCCGTACGGCACCAAGGCCCCGAAGGAAATTCAACACCATCTGTCGGCCCTACTGCTGTGCCGACCTTCTGTTTCCGCTACCCGGCCCGGCAGAGGGCGGGGTAGCGGGGGATCGCAGCTGCTTGACCGGGGACCACCATCCATTCCGGGGTCTTGCGGTACCCGGGCCGAGTGCTTCTCGGGCCGGGCGATCCTGATGGCGTCTGCTCCTCCGTTCCTCTCTGAACCAACCACTGGATGAATCGGCACTGCGGTACTGCTGCGGCAGCTCCTTGAGATGCGAGCCGCCCAGTGCGGCTCCCAGCGCCGTCGCCGTTCTGGGAAACCTTGGCTTCGAGGCTCGAGAGCCGCACTGACCTGCGAACTTCGTGTACAGCTACCCGCCAGTTCGTTTCTGCCGGGTCTCGTTCGACCGTGTTCTACGACAGGAAGCATAACCACGCCGAGAGGCAATGTCTACTCTGGCAAGAGTAGATTTCACCCCTATGACGGAAGAGGAATCCTGTCACCTGCGACGATGACCTCCCCCTAGGTCGTCGCGAGCGGCGCCACGACGGATGCGACCCCTCGCCCTCGCCACTCGGTCAAGAACCGCCTCCCGCCGTCCGCGAAGCTGCTTCACCCCCCGCGGGGCTGGCCCGAGACAGGCAGCTGAATAGGATCTGCTCTCATGTCGAACCCTGATGAACTGCTTGTCGCTCTCTCCGCCGCGGTGGAGTCCGAGCGCAGCAATCAGATGTCGCTGACCGTGGTCGTCGGCGGCGCCGTCATCACCGGCCGGCTGGCTCCCGAGGCCGTGTGGAGGGAGCGGGTGGCGGAGGTCCTGATGGAATCGGACCGCCTCGGCCCGTTCTCCGGCGTTTTCACCGGCGGCCCGCGAGGGGCACGGCCCGGCCGCGGCGGAGATCCCACGCATCTGCACTTCCATCTCGCGCGGATCCTGCAGGGCAGCCTCGGTATCCCGGAGACGGGCGGCATGTACCGAGTCGCGATCAAGGACGTCAGCGCGTGGACCGTGGGTGATTTCAGCTACTTCGACCGGTGAGACGCTGTCCCCGCCCCGGTGCTCGGCCAAGAGTCTCCGAGCGGACGAGGACACAGCGGTGGGGGCTCTGTCGACGCGCGTCGACAGAGCCCCCACCGGAATCTTGAGGGCGGTTACCCGCCCGTCCTCACACGCCCACAGGGCAGGTGCCGTCGAGCAGTGCCGACGGGGTCCGGAGCGGAAGGGGAACGCTCACGGGCGCGGCCTCGGGGCCGTCGTGGCAGGTGAAGCCGAGGCGCGCCATGGCCCGGGTGACTTCGCCGACGGTGAAGTCACGGCGGTCCTGTCCCGTGGTGACCTGGCCCACCTGCTTGACGGGGTAGCGGCGGCGGCCGATGGTCACGGACGCGCCCGTGACCAGCTCGGGCTTGACGCCCTTCATCGAGGCCAGCACCCCGATCTTGGTGAGGTCGAACGGGTACCGGGCGATGACACAACGCATGATGCCTCCCAGGCATGACGGAAAGGAACTGACCCGGGCGGGGTGGATCAGCCGCGGACGGGAACAGGCCGGAGCCGGCTGCCGAGGACGTCCCGCAGACGGATGCGGTCCGTGTACGTGGAACTGGCACGGAGAACGGCGAGCCGGGCCAGAGTGATCGAACCCGTGCTCTGGTCGTCCCCGTCGCACACAGTCAGGTACTCGACACGTGCACCCGCCATGACGGCCAGAGCCACCTCGACGGTCATGTCGTCACAGACCCGAGGCCCGTACGCTTCCATGCCGTCGACCACGGTCGTCGATGCGGGGTCCGCCACGCGGCACTGCGTCTGAGTGAGCGTCAAAAATGCCTCCAGTGTTGCGGGTTGGTCGGCCTGGTGGCCATTGCGGCCTGGGGAGACCGCTGCGGCTCCGGGGTCGTGCTGGGCCTAGGCCGCCGAGTCGACGGCGGTGCGCCGCTGTGCCCTTTGGCGCACCGCCGCGCCGCCGGGCCGCCCCTGGCCGGTGCGGCCCTGACGGCCACGGGACGGGGAAGACGTGCGGCGGGGACGCTCCACAGCCGGAGCGGTGATGACGACCGGGACACCGGACGGCGCCTGGGCGCCGGTGATGCGGCTCAGCTCCGCCTCACCCGAGCGCACCGGAGTGATGCGCGGGGTGATGCCCGCCGAGGCCATCAGTCGGCTCATGCCGCGGCGCTGGCCGGGTGTCACCAGGGTGACGACACTGCCGGACTCCCCCGCACGGGCCGTACGACCGCCACGGTGCAGGTAGTCCTTGTGGTCGCCGGGCGGATCCACGTTGACGACCAGGTCGAGGTTGTCGACATGGATGCCGCGGGCCGCGACGTTGGTGGCGACCAGCACCGTGACGTGACCGTCCTTGAACTGAGCCAGGGTCCGGGTGCGCTGCGGCTGGGACCTGCCACCGTGCAGGGCGGCGGCGCGGACGCCGCTGCTGAGGAGGTGCTCGGTCAACCGGTCCACGGCGTGCTTGGTGTCCAGGAACATGATGACCCGGCCGTCCCGTGCCGCGATCTCGGTGGTCGTCCGGTGCTTGTCCGCGTCGTGCACGTGGAGTACGTGGTGCTCCATCGTGGTGACGGCACCGGCCGACGGGTCGACCGAGTGGACCACCGGGTCGGTCAGGTAGCGACGGACCAACAGGTCCACGTTACGGTCCAGGGTCGCCGAGAAGAGCATCCGCTGGCCCTCCGGCCGCACCTGGTCGAGCAGGGCGGTGACCTGGGGCATGAAGCCCATGTCGGTCATCTGGTCGGCCTCGTCCAGGACAGTGACGGCGACGTCCCGCAGTCGGCAGTCGCCCCGGTCGATCAGGTCCTTGAGCCGCCCCGGTGTCGCGACGACGACCTCGGCCCCGGCCCGCAGCGCACTCGCCTGCCTGCCGATCGACATTCCGCCGACCACGGTGGCCAGCCGCAGCCGGACGGCGCGGGCATACGGGGTGAGCGCGTCGGTGACCTGCTGGGCGAGTTCACGGGTGGGTACGAGGATCAGGGCCAGCGGCTCCCGTGGTTCGGCGCGCCGGCCTGCCGTGCGGGCCATTACCGCGAGGCCGAAGGCGAGCGTCTTGCCCGACCCGGTGCGGCCACGACCGAGTACGTGACGGCCGGCCAGGGAGTTCGGCAGGGTCGCCGCCTGGATGGGGAACGGTACGGTCACGCCCTCGTGGCCGAGCGCGGCCAGCAACGGCGTCGGCATGGCGAGATCGGCGAACGTCTCGACGGCGGGCAACGCCGGTGTGGTCGTCTTCGGCGGTGCGAACTCACCCTGTGCGGCCCGCCGATTTCCGTTGCCCTTGGAGCGGCTCTGAACACCGGAGCGGCCGACAGCAGCACTTCCTCCGAAGCGGTCGTATGTGCGAGTCGTGCGTGTGCGAGTTGTGCGTGCACGGTTCATGCGGAACCTTCCTCGACGTGGGCGCGTATCAAGGAATTTCCGCAGTAAAAAGAACGGCGCAGAGAATCGCGAGAACGAGCCGAAAAAAACAGGGCTGAATCGCCCTGAAAATGAAGCGAGCTGGGGCCCGCACCCCAAGGTGCGGGCCCCAGCTGCGAAGTATGCGTCAGTGCCGACGCGTCAGGCGGGAACGATGTTCTCGGCCGTCGGGCCCTTCTGGCCCTGCGCGATGTCGAACGAAACCTTCTGACCTTCCAGCAGCTCACGGAAGCCCTGGGCGGCGATGTTGGAGTAGTGGGCGAAGACGTCGGCGCCGCCGCCGTCCTGCTCGATGAAACCGAAGCCCTTTTCCGCGTTGAACTACTTCACGGTGCCAGTAGCCATTCTGTTTCTCCTTCGGAGACGGTGTCAGGAATACGCTCTGTGCGCTTTCCGTGTCGCCGTGATGATCAGCCGCCGGAAAACCATTCTGGCAACCACACCTGCAACTGATACTGACAGTAGCACGGCGTGAGCGACCCCACGCGGTGAACAATTCCTGGCCGTCTCCCACCTCAGGAATATTTCTCGTGCGCCGTGTCGATTTCTCACTTCCCGACCACAGGAATTGCTCTCCCGGGCCGCACTGTTGCCGTCGAGTCTGTCCGGTCGCAGCGCCGTGACCTCCTTCGACGGCTTGGGCGCGGCTGCCGTCGCCATCAGCTGACGACATGCCGACGAACGCGCCGAGACCCCAGCAGCGAGACGAAGGCCACACGGCGGTTCCGGCGGGGCGACCGCGGCGGTCTTGCGGCCCGCGGGCCGATCGAGCTCCGCACTTGGACGCGATTCTCACCCTCGACCGGTGCGGCTTCCGGGCTGTCTGCCCGCTGGGCCGCCACAAGGCATTCCGGGTGCTGCCCGACGATCCGCCACTTTGACGCGAGTGCCCTGGTACTGAAGTCCCATCCACAGACGGGACCTGGTCAGCGGTCGCCTTCAGGCGCAGGGGCACGTGACTCGGCCTCACCGAGGGAACGGCAGGCCGAGGGCCAGGACATGCGAACGCTTGCCAAGTCGGCCACGAAACCTCAGGCCATCGGCGCCCTTTGGCAAACGTGAGCGGTGGCTGCGTGGCGTCCGCCAAGCACTCGTGCCCTCCCCGTGCCCGATCTTCGTGTGCTCGACGGGTCGGCGTCCGGGGGGGGCTCCAGCAACACACAGACCCCAGGTCACTGACCTGGGGTCTCATCATGGAGCGGGTGACGAGAATCGAACTCGCGCTCTCAGCTTGGGAAGCTGATGTTCTACCATTAAACTACACCCGCGTAAGACGCC
Organism: Streptomyces sp. NPDC025638; assembly: GCF_055558775.1. Classification (NCBI taxonomy): domain Bacteria; kingdom Bacillati; phylum Actinomycetota; class Actinomycetes; order Kitasatosporales; family Streptomycetaceae; genus Streptomyces; species Streptomyces sp. NPDC025638. The sequence continues at coordinate 7,416 of NZ_JBVHLX010000022.1, forward strand.
GACGGAGTCGGTATCCGAACGCTCGCTCACTGTACCTCATCGCGGACCCCCGGTGTTCTCGCCGTGGGGTCCACGCGCGTTTCGAGGGGTGGATCCGGCTGCGGGGGAACGGAGTTGGGGCGTACCGTGGGGGCGTGGGAGGGGGTCTCGGTGAGGCCGGAGTGCCGCCTGGAGAGTCGTCTCTTTGATCCCGTAATGTGGCTTTTGTCGTCGCGGCAGTAAGCCAGATGCGGCTTTGGGGAAGGGACTCTAGGACTTGATGGAACGCACCGTCGTCCGCTGTGCCGATGGGCACGTGTTCAGCACCGCTTCGTTCCCGATGCAGCAGGCCGAGCGGCTCGGCCCCGGCCGGCTCCTCCGGTGTCCACGGTGTGCCCGGCTGCGCAGCGTCGTGCCTGTCTCGCTCGAGAAGCGGTAGCAGCGGCAGGGAAGGCTGTGGTCGGTCGCAGCCTGTAGTCATCGGCGCGCGGGGTCGTCACGATTGTCACGGCTCCGCGCGCCTTGCGTATCCTCTGGACGTGCTTCTCTCAGACAAGGACATCCGGGCCGAGATCGACGCCGGGCGGGTACGGATCGATCCCTACGACGAATCCATGGTGCAGCCGTCGAGCATCGACGTGCGGCTGGACCGTTACTTCCGGGTGTTCGAGAACCACCGGTACCCGCACATCGACCCCTCGGTGGAGCAGGCCGACCTCACGCGGCTCGTGGAGCCGGAGGGCGACGAGCCGTTCATCCTGCACCCCGGGGAGTTCGTGCTGGCCTCGACATACGAGGTCATCACCCTTCCCGACGACCTCGCCTCGCGGCTGGAGGGCAAGTCCTCGCTCGGGCGCCTCGGGCTCGTCACCCACTCGACCGCCGGGTTCATCGACCCCGGGTTCTCCGGGCACGTCACCCTCGAACTGTCCAATCTCGCCACCCTGCCGATCAAGCTGTGGCCCGGCATGAAGATCGGGCAGCTGTGCATGTTCCGGCTCACCTCGCCGACCGAGCACCCCTACGGCAGCGAGCGGTACGGCTCCCGCTACCAGGGCCAGCGCGGGCCCACCGCCTCGCGGTCCTTCCTCAACTTCCACCGGACGCAGGTGTGAGCGCCATGAGCGACGTGCGCGAGAACCTGACGTACGAGCGGTTCGGTGTGGCCATCCGGGAGCTCGCCCAAACCATCGCCGACGACGGGTACGAGCCCGACATAGTGCTCTCCATCGCGCGCGGCGGAGTCTTCGTCGCCGGCGGGCTCGCCTACGCCCTCGACTGCAAGAACCTGCACCTGGTGAACGTCGAGTTCTACACCGGTGTGGGGACCACGCTCGAGATGCCGGTCATGCTCGCGCCCGTCCCCAACGCCATCGACTTCTCCGACAAGAAGGTCCTGATCACCGACGACGTCGCCGACACCGGCAAGACGCTGAAGCTGGTGCGCGACTTCTGCCTCGACACCGTCGCCGAGGTGCGGTCCGCCGTGATCTACGAGAAGTCCCACTCCCTCGTGAAGTGCGAGTACGTGTGGAAGCGGACCGACGAGTGGATCAACTTCCCGTGGTCTGTGTTGCCTCCATGCCGTAGGTCTGGCACTCCGATCACTCCCTCAAAAGAGGCTCTCTGAGGCTCGTTGCGGATTGACCGAGTATGGGTGCCTGGTGCCTCCGCTGCCTCTGCGGTGGAGGCACCAGGCAAGCTTGATCGTCATGTGCGTGGGGGCCTGATGTCGTCCAGCTCGTGGCGTGCGGGGGAGATGAGCCGTTCAAGCGTCACCTCGAACGGCTGAATGGCCTTGTCTCGGCACTGGTGGTCAGGCGGACTGGCGCCGTGGCCGGGTACGTGACCAAGTACGTCACCAAGGGGGCCGGCGACACGGGCGTCGGCACCGATCGCCCGCTCTTGACCTGGGCCGATATCGCGTCCGCTCCCGTCACCGACCACGTCCGCGTCCTCATGCGCCCCTGCTGGCGCCTCGGTGGCCTTCCCGAGTACGCACCCCTCCGTCTCCGGGCTTGGGCGCACACCCTCGGCCACCGGGGCCACATCCTCACCAAATCCCGCGCTTACTCCACCACCTACACGGCACTCCGCGCCGAGCGCGCCCACCACGTGGGTCGCGCCGACCTGCCCGACGCGATCGCGGAACGCCACTGGCGCTACGTCGGCTCCGGCTACCCGCCCGGGGCCGCGCTCATTGCTGCGGGCATCGCCGAAGACCACGCGCGCAATGGCCAGATCGCTCGCGAGTCCAGGAACGGCGGGTGATCAAGTGCCCGAGTCCGATCCGAAAAGGATCACCAGTGGAAAAGAGTGGATCAGGGAGCATCTCGCACGGGCGCCAGCACGTGACAAGGCGTGGGCGGAGCGCGTGCGACTGCTTCACTGCTTCACCGCAAGTGACTGCACGGCAAGAGGCCCCGGATCGCGGCGAATTCGAGGGGTCGTTGCAACACTGCTGGTCAGCTGGCCAGGTCCAGTAGCTTAGCGAGGCGCTCGGCTGGGGTTTCCCAGCCGAGCGTTTTGCGTGGGCGGCTGTTGAGTTCGGCGGCCACGGTCTCCAGGTGCTCGGGTGTGTGGCCGCTGAGGGCGGTGCCCTTGGGGAAGTACTGCCGTAGCAGGCCGTTCGTGTTCTCGTTCGAGCCGCGCTGCCAGGGACTGGCCGGGTTGCAGAAGTAGACCGGGATGTCGATGGCGACGGTGAACGCGCGGTGGGCGGCCATCTCAGTGCCCTGGTCCCAGGTCAGGGATCGCCCCCGGTGCGGCGGGAGGGTCTGGACGGTGGTGGGGAACGCGTTGCGGGTCGCGAGAGCACTGTGTCCGTGGGGCAGATGCACGAGCATCACGTAGCGGGTGGAGCGTTCGACGAGGGTGCCGACGGCGGAACGGCCGTCCTTGCCGATGATGAGGTCGCCCTCCCAGTGGCCGGGGACGGCCCGGTCCTCGGCTTCGGCCGATCTCTACCGAACCCGGAACGGTTCACCTCTCCTTGCGGCGTCACCGTTCACCGTGCAGCGATGCAGTGCCCACTCGTCGGCGGCGCTTACTCGTGACGGCAGCGAGGCCGTGCACCCTGTTCGGAGCACTATGCGCGAGAGGGGGCTCACCGAACGGTGAACGTGTTCTGGTGCCGAACCGGCTGGTGGCCGGCCGAAGGACGCGACGCATTGCCTGGTTGACGGGACCATGCTCGACACCTCATTTCCATGACGCCGCGGTGCAACAGCCTTTGATTATTGAGGATTGAATGTTTGTCAACTTGTTTATACAGGTGCTGCTATGGTCTCTCATGATCGCGTTTACGTGGCGCATAGCCAGTTAGGACATGCCATGAGTGACAAGCGAACGCCCGGCGTTGCTGTGGGAGTTGCCGCCTTCAATGTGGCGCTGACCTTGGCGGCAACCGTGGCGACCTGGGACGGCGGCCCTAGCCCCTGGGCGGCAGCCGCCGCGAGTTCTCTGCTTGTTCTGTTCGTGCTTCTTGGCCGTCGCTAGCGCCTAACGCGCCCTGTCCCTCGTGCTGGCTGTATCTGACAGTCGGCTAGAAAGAACGGTTCCGTGAGACTCTCTTACCGTCTTGCCACTGCGGCCCTCGCCGGCCTGGCCCTCATCGGCACTACCGCCGCTCAGAGCAACGCTTACACCCCCGCTGCCTTCGCTTCCGTTTCGGCCGACAGTGGGTTGTCCCCCGAAGCTGCCGCGCTTGTCGACAAGGTCCAGGAGTTGCAGAGCCAGTCCTCCGTGCTGCAGGGCGAGCAGGCGCAGACGTGGGTGAACCGCGTCAAGGCCGAGGTGGACAGCAAGGAGATATCCGCTCATCTGAAGGCGGGCTCATCCCTGGCGTTCGAGCGCGCCACCGTCTACGCCTTCAAGAACGGCAACACGCAGGTCGCAGTGCCCATCAGCGGCCAAGTCGTCGGCGCAAGCCTGAACGCCGTCTACGACGCCTCCGGCAAGCTGGACAACACGCTGGAGATGCAGCTCACCCACGACGACAAGACCGGTCACGCGCAGGTCTGGCGCAACGGCTCCCTGACCAACGACAAGATCATCAAGGTCGCCGACCTTCCGAGCGCACCCACCAAGGAGCCGCAGATTGCTGCCAGGGGCTTCAGCTGGAAAAAGCTGAACAGCTGCCTCGCCAACGCAGGCGTCTCGTCCTGGACCCTCGCGCTGATCGGGACCGCCTGTGCGGCCGCGTGCGTGGGAACGGCTGGTGCAGCATGCGTGCCGTGCATCACCGCTGCTGGGGGCCTCGGCGCCGGAACTGTGTGGTTCTGTATAGGGAAGGCAACCTCCTGAGACCTTGCGCCTCAGCATAGGTTCTGCGGCCGTTCGCCCTCATTCGCACTGAGGGCGAACGGCCGCAGTCCGTAAGCAACGGTAGCGTGAGGCCCCGAATCGCGCGCTTCCGGGGCCTCTTCACGTCGCTCGAGCCGAGTCACTCACGCCAGATGGGTTCGATCAGGTCCGGATCGAACTTCCGCCTGCCCCTGCCCGCCGGATGGATGAGCACCGCCGACAGGGAGTGCAGGACGATCTCTTGTTGGTGCTCAACGGGGAGATCGAAGAACTCGGCCTCGGTGAGATCGCCAGTACGGCCCTTGGCTTCCTTCTGCCTCTGTTCCTTGTGGAACCGGGAGCGCTCCAACTTCAACTCGTCCCGCAGCCGCTCCTTGCCGGGCAGGAGCTGCAAGAGCGTGGACACGGTGATCTCCTTGGCCTTCTCCGCCTCCACGAGCTGGCGGATGTCGGCAACGACGTCTTCCAGCTCCTGTTGTCTCGGCCACTGCTGCTCCACCGGTACGCCCGCCGCAGCGGCCTTCGCGCGCTGCTCCTCAAGCACCAGCCGTGCAATCAGCTTGTCCACGGGCTCGCCCACGCGGCCGACCTTGCCGCATCAGCCGTTGACCACCGAGCACTGGTACGTGTACTTCGCGGCCTTGGAGCCTGGCTTCCACAGACGGTTGTTCTGACCCCGGATCTTGGTCTTGCACAGCCCGCACCGAGCGATCCCCGAGAGCAGGTACGTGCGGGCAAGGGAATCAGTCGTTCAAGGTCGCGCGGCTGGCGGGCGAGACGGTCAAGGTCGTACGCCACGATGCCGTCGACAAGTCCGGCTCGAAGATCCTTGAGCATCAGCTCGAACTCATCGCGTACGACGTTGCGCCTGAACGCGGACACGTCGTTGTCCTCGTAGACCTTCACGGCCTGCCAGGACCGGAGATCGGCGAGAGGCTCACAGTCGGAGCGCCGGCGTGCTACGCCTAACGCGTCCCCCTCGTCGTCCCGCGAGATGCGGGTGTAGATCCCCACCTTGCGTGCCACTGTCGGGGCCTCCCCTGCCTGCGACATGCTGCGACGATGCAGGAGGAGGCTACTGCCCTCATACGGTTCACTCAGCCTGGAGTGTCGAGCCGCCCGTCGTCCAGCGGGCCGGGCAGGTGCTGGACGCCTGACCAAGGTGAGCACGGAAAAGGGCCCCTGCCGCAGAGGCGGATTCCAGGGGCCCTTTCGTGTGTCTGCGGCCCGCTAGAACGTGCCCAGCTTCACGATCGACAGCAGCGCGATCAGCTGGATCGCCGACGCGCCCAGCGCCTTCGGCCAGGGCAGATCGTGGGAGCGGCTGACCATCAGGGTCAGGAGCGCGGCGGCCGCGACCCAGGTCGCCCAGCCCAGCAGCTGTACGAAGCCCGCGTCGCCGCCGAGGAACATCGCGACGACCAGGCGGGGGGCGTCCGTGATGGAGGTGATCAGCATGGACAGGCCCACCGTGGGCTGCCACGCCCCGTCGCCGCCCAGCTGGCGGGCCAGGGTGTGGGTGACCACGCCCAGGATGAACGCGCTCAGCACCATCGCGACCGCCGTCGTCAGGACGATGGGCACCGCGTTGGAGAGCGTGGCGCTGATCGCGTCCTTGCGGGCGCCGTCGAAGCCGAACACGGCGAGGAGGCCGTAGAGGAACGTCACGACGAGGGCGGGGCCCCACATCGTGTAGTCCCGCATCTGCAGGAAGGTCTGGTTGGGGGCGAACACGATCCCCCGCAGCAGCTCCTTCCAGTGCAGGCGCGGCCCGATCGGGCCGGCCGGTGCGGCCGCGCCCGCCCGGTAGGTCCCGCCCTGGTGGTACGGGTCGTCGACCGAGAACGCCTGGGTGTGGCCCGGGTTGTTGGCCGCGTACGGGTCCGGGGCGCCGCCCTGGCCCGGGTGGCCGCCGTAGTCGTCGCCGAAGTATTCCGGTCCGTCGCCGGGCCGGCCGCCCTGGTAGCCGCCGTTCGCCTGCGGCCACTGGGCACCCTCGCCGTACTGCGGCCGCTGCCGCGGGTGGGGCTGCGGCGCCGACGGGTAGCCGTGCGGCGGTCCCTGCGGCGCCCGTCCGCCGTACGACGGTCCCTGCGGTCCCTGCTGTCCTTGCGGGGCACGGTTGTCCCGGCCGCCGCGTCCGATCCTGAATCCAGCCACGCCTTCGAACGTACCTGGTCCTGAAGAGTGACGTGCCGGACCCGGCCCTCCGGGCCCGGCTTTGCTGCCGAGCTGTGACATCCCCTAGGGGGTCTCAAGGGCAACCCGTAAGTGCCCGGACGCGTACGGCCGCTCAGTCCGCGAACAGGGCGCCGAACTGGGGTGTGCCCGACGTGGAGACGCCGACGGAGCCCGGGGCGACGGTGTGGACGCCGGTCGTGACGATCTTCGTGCCGTTGGACGGCAGATACATCACCTGGCCGTCGGCACTGTTCTCGTACGAGCCCACCAGCAGGTCGGCCTTGCCGTCGCCGTTGACGTCGTCGAGCTTGACGTCCGCGCCGAACAGGTCGTTCTTCTCGTCGCTGCCGGGGACGCCCGCCGTGCTCTGGGCGAAGGCCTGCGCGCCGGAGGCGGTCCGCACCCCGGAGGCCGAGCCGTACAGGACGGTGACCTGGCCGGTGTTGGTGACGCCGCCGATGTCCTCGTTCGGGGTGGAGACCACCAGGTCCTGGTAGCCGTCGCCGTTGACGTCGCCCAGGTCGAGGTCCCAGCCGAAGCCGTCGGCCTTCTCCGAGGTGCCGGGTACGTTGCCGGTGTCCTGGGTGATGCCGGTGGTGCTCGCCGGGCCGGAGGCGGAGCCGTAGGTGATGTTCACCTTTCCGCCCTTGGCGGAGTCCGGGATGGCGGTGCCGTCGGCGGTGGTGGCGTCCCAGGAGGCGCCGCTGACGATGTCCCCGAAGCCGTCGCCGTTGATGTCGCCGATGCCGGTGACCGTGCCGGTCTTGAGCTTCTTGGCGGACGCGACACTCAGGCCGTTCGCGGTGCCGGGCAGCCAGTAGTTGGTGTTCCAGCCGTGCGAGGTGGCCGTCTCGTAGCCGTCGACGATCAGGTCGGTGCGGCCGTCGCCGTTGACGTCACCGGCGGTCAGGTGCATCGGGCCGTACGGGAAGTCGTTGGTGCCCGATTGGATCGGCGGCTTGACGGTGGTCCGCCCGCCGGGCGTGCCGCCGGTGCTGAAGCCGCCCTTGTAGACGTAGATCGTGTCGGCGGAGCTGCCGACGGCCAGGTCGGCCTTGCCGTCGCCGTCGAAGTCGCCGGCGGCCAGGTTCTTGCCCCAGTAGTCGTGGGAGCCGGTGGCCGGGTCGGGAACGTCGATCGCCTTGCCGGTGAGGCCGCTCGCGGAGCCCCAGAGGATGGCGAGGGCGCCGCCGTTGGTGTCGGTGCCGACCTTCTCGCTCGGGGAGCTCACGGCGAGGTCGTCGTAGCCGTCACCGTTGAAGTCGGCGTACGCCAGCTCGCCGCCGAACATGTCGTCGGCCTCGGCGGTGCCCGGGACGCCGGCGGTGTTCTGGCTGATGGTGGTGTGCTTGGCGTAGGTCACGCCGGAGGTGGTGCCGTAGAGGGCGACGATCTGGCCGGCGTTCTTGTGGCCGCTGACGTAGGCGGTGGCCGCCGAGGTGACGACGTCGCCGATGCCGTCGCCGTTGAAGTCGGCCTGCGCGACCCTGACGGAGTCCGCGGCGGTGGCGGTGGCGGCCGAGATCGAGAGCAGACCGCCCGTCAGCGCGGCCGCGGTGGCCGTCGCGAGGGCGAGTCGCAGGTGCGTGTGCATGCGGGGTCTCCTGCGGCATGCGGGGGATGCCTGGCGGGCATCCGCAGTCAATGGTGTGCGGACCGTCCGTGTTCGCCTCGGGTTGTCCCGGGGTTCATGGAGTGGTCGCCGATCATGAGACCTGCGTCGACGGGCAAGGGTTGTACGGAAGTTCGGTAATCCTCCGCGACGGCTGTATGCGGACGGTGCGTGTGTTACGGCACCAGGAACTCCGACGTCGAGAAGGTCACCGCGGGCTTCGCCGCCACGAGTCCCTTCTCCACTCCCCGGTACACGGCCACCGTGTCCTCGGTCTCCCCCCGGTACGTCCGCACCACCAGGTCGGCCCGTCCGTCGCCGTCGAAGTCACCGGCCGTCAGGACGCGGGTGGTCCCCCGGGCGGGCGGGGCGACGGTGACCGTGCCCGCCGGTGACAGTCCCTTCGTACGGCCCCGGAGGATGCGCAACCGCGAGCCGCTGGAGACCAGTTCGTCCCGGCCGTCGCCGTCGAAGTCGGCCGCGTCCAGCATCGAGCCGGGCGTGGCGAGGGTGGCGCGGGCGGCCGCCGGGAGGTCGTAGCGCAGGGACGTTTCCGCCATGCCGCCCACCGCCGCGTCCAGCGCCTTGCCCCGGCCGAAGCGGCCGAGGACGACATCGACGCCGCTGGGGAGGACGGCACCGGTGCGGGCCGGTCCGTCCGGGCCGCCCAGGAGCAGGGCCGACTTGGCGGTGCCCTCCGCCGTACGGACGACCAGGTCGTCGTAGCCGTCCCGGTTGACGTCGGCGGAGGGGCCGACCGGCACCTCGCCCGGTGACGGGAGCGGCGCGGCTGCCGCGTGCGGGGCGCCCTTGCGGCTGAACGGGCCGCGCAGATAAGACAGTCGGCCGCCCGACGCGTGCAGCACCAGGTCGGACCTGCGGTCCCCGTCGAAGTCGCCGCACACCGGCTGGTCGGGCCAGTCGTTGCCGAAGCGGGCGCGGGCGGGGACGGCCAGCTTCACGGCCCGGCCGGTCAGCCCGTCCGGGGACCCGAACAGAATCTGCAGCGGCACCGGGGGCTGTCCCTGCCCGTCGTACGGCGGATCGGTGGACACGACCAGATCGGTGAAGCCGTCGCCGTCCAGGTCGCAGCTCGCCTCCGCGTCGAAGACGGCGGGGAGTCGGCCCTTGGTCGGCGCAGCGTGCGTCTTCGGGTCGAGCAACTGCCGTGCGCCGGGCGTGAGTCCGTGCGCGCTGCCGTAGACGATCCCGATGCCGGCGTCGTCGGCGTGGCTCTGCTCCTTGACCAGGTCGTCGAGGACGAGGTCGGGGTGGCCGTCGCCGTTGAAGTCGTCCGGGACCTTGCTGCCCCTGCCGTGCGGTACGGGGATCTTCGCCGGGGCGTCCGCGACGGTCACCGGGGTGTGCTCGGCGGCACCCGTGTCCTCCGTGGGCCCACAGGCGGCCAGCAGCAGCCCCAGCCCGCCGATCACAGCGGTCACCGTCCCGGCTCTTCCACCCCTGCGCACACGCACCGCCCATCCCGTCCACACCCTCGGCAACGCCTGGGCCATGATGCCCGCGTCCGACACGACGCGACACCCTGGCGCCCCCGTCCGCCGGAGGCACCGGGCAGGATGGGGGCATGAGCGTAGTCAAGATCAACGTACTGACCGTGCCCGCCGAGCAGCGGGAGACCCTGGAGAAGCGGTTCGCCTCGCGGGCGCACGCCGTGGAGAACTCCGACGGGTTCGAGTGGTTCGAGCTGCTGCGGCCACAACAGGTGCGCTGATGTACCACTAAGTCACTCACGCGCTCTTGATCGCCCCTGCGGCAGGATAGGGGCATGAGCGTAGTCAAGATCAACGTACTGACCGTTCCCGCTGAGCAGCGGGAGACCCTGGAGAAGCGGTTCGCGCATCGAGCCCACGCCGTGGAGAGCTCCGACGGCTTCGAGTGGTTCGAACTTCTCCGCCCGGTCGAAGGCACCGACAGCTACCTCGTCTACACGCGGTGGCGCGATGAGGAGTCGTTCCAGGCGTGGATGGAGGGGCCCATGAAGGCGGCGCACCAGGGTGGTGGGGAGGGCGGCGAGAAGCCGAAGCCTGCCGCCTCGGGCTCGACGCTGTGGTCCTTCGAGGTCGTCCAGCAGGCCGAGCCCAAGAACACATAGACCAGAAGCCCCTCATTCTCGTGCCAGAAAGGGATCGCCCCGGCGCAGACAAGGGGTGCTTCGACTGCACTGCCTGTCCGCAGATGGATACGGCTATACAAATCGGCCCGACCGGCCAGAAGTTGCTGCCTCTGACGGTCAAGAACGCTGCGTCGGCGCCTGCTTCGAGTGGTCACGCGCACTGAGGTGAGCGAGGCACTCGATCGGGTGATTGAGGCGTTGGCGGGGGGCGAGCGCGGACGAGGTCGCGGCTGTGTTGGGCGCTGTCGGCACTTTCAGCCGACGACTACCGCCAAAGCAAGCGACGCCACGAACGCCTCTGCCTGGGCCTAGAGGCACCACGGACATCCACTCAGAGGTGGAGTGGGTCTGAGAGCCTTCTCGGACGCCTCCATGCGCCCGTCTGTCGGCTGGCCCCTGCTCTCCTGGAGAGCGCTCGATGGTGGACGACGGCGTGTAGGGGCGTGAGTCGACGTGGCGATCTCTGCCTGCCTACTCCACCTGCGCTACGTCGTGTAGAGAGCCTGGCTGACGCACGTTGAGTACAACATGTGGGCGGTACGTACTTCACCCCTGTGGTCTATCCAGTGCTGCATCCTCTGGGACTGCTCATCGCGCGCGTCCTCCGGATGGCCAAGAAGCGCTTCGATGATTTCGCGAGCGACCAACAGGTGATCGTGCACGGTGCCAGCCGCGACGATGACCTCACGTTGTCCGCAGGGCCACACGTCGGATAGGTAGCTGAGCTCGACCTCACTCATGGCCTTAAAGGCGACCTGGTGCGCGGGGGACTCCTCTGCGGCGGCCTCCGGGCCGGCCTGCAACCTACGCACTATGGCATCGAAGGCTTCGCATGCCGCGTTGACCTTGGTCATGTACCTCTGGTAGCTCTGTCTTCGTTGCTCTTCGTGCCTGTCCCGCCGCCCCTCCGCGGCTGTTTGAACGACTGTGACGCGTCCTGAGCGACCCGCCGCCACCGCGCCGATAGCAGCTCCAGCCGCGCTCGATAAGCCAGCAACAGCAGCAGCCCACACCGCTGCAGTCCCCTGATCCATGGCACGCAATCTTGCCGCACCCGTGTCAACTACGGGAGTGGGCTTAGCTACGGGGGATGCACCTGCGAGCGCAACGACCCAAGATCGACATGTCTAACGGCCAGTTGAGCCACGTGCTTGTGTGCACTCACCACGGTCCGTGCTGTGGCCTTCGCACGACCTTGGCGAAAACGCCTACCTACATGCATCTTGCGTGACAAACTGCCTCACCAGGAGCACTGGGCCTCCCCCCGCTCCACTGCAGTCACGGGTCGCATCTAGGGAAGCTGGTGTCGGCTCAGAGGGTCCGTCTGTTCAGGAGCGACTGTGCACGTGAGCCAACCAGCATCATCAGAGCAGAACGAAGCTGCACGGCCGACGTGCCCACCCACAGTCACGAGGGTGGAAGTAAAAAACTTCCGCCTTCTGCGGGATGCAACGGTGACGTTTAACGAAGACGTGACGGTATGCGTGGGCCGGAACAACACAGGAAAAACGTCGCTGGCAGAGGTGCTGAGCAGATTTCTTCGCACTGCAGACGTAAACTTACGGTTGGAAGATTTCTCTGCCGACTCGTATGTCGAATTCGCCGACGCATACCGGGAGTTCTCTACGGGCGACGAGGGGGCGGCCCGCAAGGTGCTACCGGAGATTTCAGTCACGATCTCCATTTCTTACGACAGTGATGTCAGGGAATATGGCGCCTTGGGGCCGCTTATCGTAGATCTCGACCCAGACTGCGCGGAAGTAATTGTCACCATTCGGTATGGGTTGAAGTCGGGTGCTATGAAGGAGTTCTTTCGGGATGCTCCTAAGACCCTTACCGAAGATTATGAAGAGTCGCTACTGCTGACCCTCATTGGCCCGCGCATCCCGCACCTCTTTGAGCGTTCAGCAGTTGCTGTCGATCCCACCGACGCAACTAACTTCCGGCATATTTCCATTGCCGAGGTCGCAAAAGCCATCAAAGTAGACTTCGTCAAGGCCCAGCGCGGGCTTGACGACGAAAAGGAACGCCCTAAGGATCAGATTGGTAAGATTCTAGAGTCTCTCTTCATGGTGGCCGCAAAAGCAGATGATGGCTCGATTCTTAGAACCTTCGCCAACGAAACGGAATCGGCTTTGGAGGGCATCGTTGCGAGGCTGAACACTCATCTGCAAGACACGTACAGCAAGATGGCTCCGACCGTTTCCGAGTTTGGATACCCAGGCATGGGGAATCGGAACTTTTCGACGAAAACCACGCTCGACTCGAAGCGGCTACTGTCTAACTTCACGAGTATCAATTATCCAGGGTCTGGTGGAGTTGAACTCCCCGAGTCGTACAGCGGTCTCGGATCACGAAACCTTTTGCTTATCCTCCTGACCCTTTTCAGCTACTACAGGGAATACTCGGCGCGCAGAAATGAGACATCCGTACACCTTGTTTTCATCGAGGAGCCTGAGGCGCATCTCCATCCACAAATGCAGGAAATCTTTATCCAGCAGCTGAGGGTCTTTAAAGACAAATTCCCTGCCGCCGATGGTTCGTCTCAATACTGGAATGCACAGTTCCTGGTAACGACTCACTCTGCACACATCGCCAACAGGGCTGGGTTCTCTGCCGTAAGATACTTCCGGTTGTGTGAAAACGGCGACTCGGAGGAGGCCACAAGTTCAGCTGTTCTCAACCTCGCTGAAGCCCCGGGCATCGAGAAGGAATTTCTGCACAAGTACCTCACCTTGACTAGAGCTGACCTATTCTTTGCAGACAAGGCGATTCTCATAGAGGGAACGACTGAGCGCATCTTCATCCCCGCTGCCATCGCAAAGTTTGACGACAGGGACCGGCAAGCCAGCAATAGCCTGGCGAGTCAGTACGTAAGCATCATGGAAGTGGGCGGTGCCTACGCTCACATTTTCTACCCGTTCCTGGACTTCCTCGGGATTCAGACTCTTGTCATTACTGACCTGGACCCGGCAAGACCTAATCCAAAACAGCTTGAAGCCTGCTGCGTTCAGGAAGGTACAGCCACCACAAACCGCGGTATCACGAAGTGGTTCGACCGAGACGCGATCTCGCCGGCGGAACTACTGCAGTACGCCGAAGACGGTCTCCCGGTTACGGGCACGCGCGCCCTGGCCTACCAGGTGCCCGAGCATCCCGGCGGTCCCTGCGGTCGGACATTTGAGGATGCCTTCATCCTCGCAAATCCTCACCTCTTCGATTTGCAAGAGGACAAGACGGCCTCCCTGTTGGAGCGCGAGGAAATCGTTCGGCAAGAGGCCAAGCGTTACAAGAAAAGCGACTTCGCACTTACCTTCGCCATCGATGAGGGGAACTGGGAAATTCCCCGCTACATAAGGCGCGGTTTGGAGTGGCTTCTCGGTCGATCGCCTGAAGCTGCTGGCGATTCCGATGGGCTCCATTCGGAAAGTGACGCTTCCGGTCAAGTGGCGGTCAGATGATGCAGACACGAAGTGGAGTTACTACCGCCGAAGAAGAGAGCGAGAAGGCACTCCGTAGTATCCTCGCTGCTTTGGAAAGTGGAAGCAATTTCAAACTAGAAGCTGGCGCAGGAGCAGGGAAGACGACTTCTCTGATTAATGCTCTGCAGCGCATCCTCAGCAACAGGTCAAAATATCTCCCCAGGGACGGACAGCGTGTCGCATGCGTGACCTACACTAACGTGGCACGTAACGAAATCATTCGCCGCACAGACGCTAGCCCGTATGTCTTTGCTGACACAATCCATGGTTTTCTCTGGCACATCATATCCCCCTTCACTAAGGCGCTACTTCGAGAAATCCCTACTCTGTCAAAGTGGGATCCAATCTTGGAGGGTAGGACTTCTCTGCAGGGATTTACCGTAGCGTACGATTTGGGATTCCGTGGCATCAGGGATGACGTCATTCGGCTCCACCATGATGATGTTCCCGCGCTGGCTGTCCGTCTCTTCAGTAACCGCAAGTTTCGATCGCTCGTCGCAGACAGATTTCCCATTATCTTCATTGACGAGTATCAAGATACTCCCGCCGGGTTGGCGGAGGCGATGCTCAGTGGCGAGGATACGTCGGTAGATTCAACGCATGGTTTCTTCGGGGACCATTGGCAACAGATCTATGATAGAACGTGCGGATCTATAGACCATCTGCCCGTCATGCCGATCCAAAAGAACGCAAACTGGCGGTCCAGCTTAGCCGTAGTCGACCTTCTTAATAATATGCGTCCCGAGCTCCCTCAAGCGCCGGTCGCTGACGCCAAGCCAGGCACAGTGCTCGTCTACCACACGAACAATTGGATCGGCCCTAGAGGGTCACGCTCTAAAAAGGGGCAAATTCCTGACAGCGTCCTAACCGGGACTTTGAAATGGGTAGAAGAAGATGCGCTGCGGCGATACGGGAAAGAGCAGAGCGAGCGACCAAAAATTCTGATGCTCACTCATTCCTCCATTGCTTCTGAACTCGGCTTCGGTGGCGTTGATCGAGCCTTTCAATATAATGAGGATTATGTGCGAAAGCGGGATGAGGTCGTCGCCTTTCTGCTAGATGCGTTTGAACCTGCTTGCGAACATTTTCAGAGCAAGCAATATGGGTCAATGTTCGAGGTCCTCAAACGCTCTCGCCCGCGCATGCAGAAACGAAGTGATAAGACAGGCTGGGCGAACCTCTTTACGGCTTTCGATTCCGCTCGCGCCAACGGTACCGTCGGTGACTTATTGGACCTCATCCTCGCGCAGAAATACTTTGCTCCTCCTCAGGCTGTGTACGACCGCCAGCAGAAATGGGAGCGAGCTCTGAAGGAGCAGGATCCGAGTCAGGATACTGCGCTTCCGAGGCGCCTGGAGGAGTATGGCAAGTTCAGGTCTGTGCGCTATGGAGAGGTGGTGGCGCTGCGGCAATATGTGGAAGAGAACACGCCGTTCTCCACGCAGCACGGCGTGAAGGGTGCTGAATATCCCACCGTTCTGGCGGTGTTTGGAGGCTGGACACTCTACAACTTCCCTAGGATGTTGGCAGACTTCCCGAACAGGGGACACCTCAGTGGTGATGACCTAAAACGATTTGAAAGGTCACGTAATCTCTTCTATGTGGCTTCCTCGCGTGCTAGAGAGAACCTCATTGCTCTATTCACCACTGAGTTGCCCAAAGATGCACTGCAGACTCTTGAAAGTTGGGTAGGTCCAACAAATATCACGGCGGTTCCATACGGCTCCGAGGGTGTACTTACGAGCTCTTAAGTGCCGCGGGGAGCTGCTCCCGCTTCAACCCATCCTTGCCATGGCAGTGAACACTCGTCTCGATCGTGCTCGTCTGGGTACGGTCAAGGTCGTGTCCGGCGTGCGCTGGGTTGGTCACCCGTAGGCGTGCGCTGGTTGATCGCGCGCGACTAGGGGAGCTGGTACGGGCATGGCGGTTGACGCTGCTCGATCGGAAGAGGGGTTCACGTCGGCGAGGGCTGCGCGGGTGATGGCTGCCGCGTGCCGGGCTGCAGGGCTCGATGACAGAGGCGCAGAGCTGATCCGTCTCGGGGAAAACGCGCTGTTTCGGCTCTCCTCAAGGCCGGTCATCGTGCGCGTGGCTCGCGGGGAAGAGTGGCTAGCCAAAGCCCGCACTGAAGTGGCTGTGTCGCAATGGCTGGCGGAAGAAGGGTTCCTGGCCGCGCGGATCGTCGAGGACCTGGAGCAGCCCTTCTTGATCGATGGCCATCCGGTGACGTTCTGGCATCTCATCGTCGAGGGGGACCGTAAGGCGACGTACGGGGAGCTGGGCCGGGTCCTTAAGGATCTTCACTCGCTGACTGTGCCGGACGGTCTTGTACTGCCGGCATTCGATCCCTTCGACAAGCAACAGCTACGGCTGGACCGGGCAGTGATCCCGGAGGATGACAAGGTCTTCTTGCAGAAGCGGTGGCGCGAACTGCGAGACAAGTACGCTGAGTTGCAGTTCGAGACACCCAAGGGGCCAGTGCATGGGGATGCCCACGTGCAGAACCTCATGGTGGATGACCAGGACCGGGTGATCCTGATCGACTTCGAGGCCTTCTGCTACGACCATCCGGAGTGGGATCTCATGGTCTCGGCCGTTGAGCACCACAGCCTTGGCTGGCAGACCGACGAGCAGTACGCCGACTTCGTAGCTGCGTATGGACGAGACCTGTACGACTGGCATGGGTACGAGACGTTGCGGGGCATCCAGGAGTTCGGGATGACGACCTGGCTCATGCAGAACGTGCAGGAGGACGAGGAAACCGCGGGTGAGTACCGCCGGCGCATCGCCGGTCTCCGAAACGACAACGCGCCTCGGGATTGGCGGCCCTGGTAGCTGCCTACTCGTCGTCCTCGTCGAGGCGGGTGAGTGCGTCCTGCACCTTCTCGTTGAAGGCGGCCACTACGGGGTTCGCCACATGAACACTGACCTCGTTCTGGAAGTCGGTCACGTAGCGCTGGAAGCGGGTGGACTGTAGGGAGTCGCCGCCGTCGACTGCGAGGCTCGCGGTGGTCACGGCGGCTTCCAGCTCGCCGTTGAGTAACTGGCTCTGGGCGAGCACCATGCGGCAGAAGCCGAGGGTGCGGGCGTACTTCGGGTCGGTGCTGTCGACGGCTCGTTGGGCCTGCACGACGGCTTCCCGGCGCATCTTGAGGTCGCGGAAGCAGTGGCACAGTTCGCCCATGAGTTCCGCTTCGTCGAAGTAGCTCAGCCATGCAGGGTCGTCGGAGGTGTCGGCGTGCTCGAAGTGGCGTTCCGCCTCGTTCATCGCGCGGCCTGCTCTGGCGTGGTCGCCTGCGTTGGACAGGGCGCGCGCTTCCATGGCTGAGTAGTTCGCCATAGCGCGTGGGGTGGCTCGGCCCTTGGCGCCCTCGACGGCAGCGCGGGCCAGCTGGATCGCCTGGGCGTGGTTGCCGAGGTAGTTGGCCTGGTGGCTGAGGTTGCCGAGGATGCGGGCGCCGAACATGCGGTCGTCGATGACCTGGGACAGGCGCAGCGTCGATGTCAGGTAGCGGTGGGCAAGCCGGTGGTTGCCAACGTCGTAGGCGGTCCATGCCAACAACTGGGAGATTTCGGCGGCGGCGCCGAATAATGCGTTGCCTACCTTTTCGCTGTAATTCGCGTTCAGCAGGGACAGCACGTCTTCGCGGAAGTAGTGGCGAAGTGCCTTGTGACCATGGCCTCCGCCGTACTTGAAGTCGAGTTGCATGAACAGGCCTGCGGCTTCCCTGATCGCACGGACGTCTCGCATGCCGACTCGTCGGGGAACGGGGCTGTCGGCCTGGACGCCATCGGGGCGGGCGATCATCCATGACAGGACGGCAGAGCTGAGATCGGCGTCCGCGATGATTAGGTTGTCCGCCGCGGGGGTGTCGGCGTGCTCGTGGGTGAGTCCGTCGAGCATGGACAGAACGTCGGGAACAGTGCTCGGGTAGCCGATGGGCTCGGGTGCCGGCGCCGTGGTGTGGTCGAAGAAACCTAGGTCGCCTGCCATGATGCGGCGTCCGAGTTTGGCGGAGAGCACGTCTGCCATCAGTGCTGCCGTCTCCGGCCGGATGCCTGCACCTGCTCGCCATCGCCCCACGGAGATGTGCGTCGTCCCCGCACCTGGATCGAGGCCACGCCGGTTGGCCTCTTCCGCCATACGTTTCGCAAGGCCCTTGTTCGAGACCTTCGCTTCGTCCATCGCTGCGATCAACTGCGCGTTTGGCTCTCGGCTCATGCTCCCCTGCCAACCCGAGAATGACGGCGAGTGTTCATCGTGTCACAGCAGTCTCGCTCTGGGGGGTTCATTCGTGAA
Source organism: Streptomyces sp. NPDC025638 (assembly GCF_055558775.1). Taxonomy (NCBI): domain Bacteria; kingdom Bacillati; phylum Actinomycetota; class Actinomycetes; order Kitasatosporales; family Streptomycetaceae; genus Streptomyces; species Streptomyces sp. NPDC025638. Next base: position 25,409 of record NZ_JBVHLX010000022.1, read on the forward strand.
CCCCCTTTGCCTTTGCTGGCGTTCACGTGGACCCCTTGCTGAACGCTCCCGGTCACGACTTTGGCGCCGTGTACTGACTTGTGTGCAGCAATCGGTGTCAGAGACTTGGAAGGGGATGTGATGAATGCGGAGGAACTCAAGCACTACGACAGTGAGCTAAACGCTTACGCTCACTGGTTCGTGGCGCCCGATCCGTCCTCCGACGGACACTTTTTGGCGCTCACGCTCTTCGCCGAGTTGCGGGACACCGCACGCGTCGCACGTGACATGACGGCTGTGTTCCTTCGGGGCGCCAACGCTGGTGAGATCGTGGATGACGCTCGGCTTGTGGTCTCGGAACTGGTCGGAAATGTGGTGAACCATGCGGTGCCGGATCGCTGTCGGGCGCTACCTGGCTCTTGTCGGCGCATCGACGTGAAGTTCAAGAAGTATCCGAAGTGGCTCTTCATCGGGGTTGCTGATGAGGACTCGACACCCCCGCTGCTTCCGGCAGGTGAGACGTTCTCTGCGGGTCTGATGGGAGAACTGTCCGAGGCGGTGTTGCCGGATACCGGCCGGGGCCTGCTCATCGTTCAGCGGTTGGCCACTGCTCTTTGGTGGACGCCGGACGAACGGGGCGGCAAGACCGTGTGGGCCCGCTTCGATCTTGACCAGTCAAGGGCCGACTACTCGCCCTGACAGACGCCGGGTCGCTGCCCTGCTCTGCTCCCTCGCGATCGGGAGCGGGCGGCGACCCGGTCACTGGCCGGAGTTCGACCACTCCGGCCGCAGGGGCGCGGTCTCTCGGACGTCCGGGGGGCTCCCCTCCCGCGTGAGGGGCCGCGCTTCACATCCCCTATAGGCCGGGCCACCCCATCTGCCCTGGAAAGCGAAGGGTGACCCGGCTGGGAACGCGACGGTTCCCGGTGCCTGATGGTACCGGGGCCGTCGTGCTGCATTCCGGCCCTGGCCCAAGGAAGTTGGCGATCCGTTACGAGATCAGGGCAGAGGTGGGAAACGTGACTGGCTCGGGTGAGGGCTGGCTGAGTGACGGTCTCGACATGCCGGGCGCGGACTCGGGTCTGTGGGTGTCCGGCGTCGACTACATCACGGGGTGGCGTGAGGCGCGCGAGGCTGCCGACCGCATGAACCGGGCGCTCCTGGGCGCGGGCTTCGAGTTGTCCGCCGTACGGGCCGCCGCCTCGACGAACGAGGACGGGCGCGGTGTCGTACGGCTGGCGGGTTGGCCCGGCGCGGTCGAGCGGCTCGCCCGGCTCCTGGAGGAACACGCGCATGGCCACGGTGGTGCCGCGTGAGCGGGCTCGTTGCTGGGGTTCGCCCCGCCGGCTCATCTCCGTCCGCGCCTGATGCCTTGGCCACAGACAGTCAGCCACGACGATGCGGTGTGACGAACGGGCTGGCGCGCGTATGTCTCGCTCAGCCGCCCACCGGCAGCAACCATGCTTGCCTGTTGATGCTGGACAAGGCCCACACGGCCTGCGGCTTGGAGCTGACGGCCGGTCGTCACCTCGTTTCCTCGGGCGTGCTGTGGCGTGGGGCGTCGGCCGTCCGGACGGGACCGGCGGGCACGCCGCACGCCCGGCCGGGGCGGCCGGGCGCCCCGGCGCGCCGGAGGCGCGCCCTTGAGGAAGTGAAGGCGGTTTCGACCGATGCTCGTTGTGGTTCAGGTGCGGGTGTGTCGGGTGGGCTCTTTGTCGGCGGTGATCCGGTAGGCGAGTTCGGCACGGTCCGCGCCGAAGCGGAGCTCTTCGAGGATCAGGGGCCGGTCGTCGCTGCCGTGCGCGACGCGGGCGACGTGGAGGACCGGGGTCGCGTCCGGGAGCTGGAGCGTGGTCCGTTCGTCGGGCATCGGCATGTGAGCGCGTACCGTCTCGGTCCACGACAGGGCGCGACCGTCCTGGGTGAGCAGCCGGTAGATCGCGGCCGGTCGCTTGCACGGCTCCTCCGCGAGCAGCGGCACGGCTTCGGCGACCTCGAAGGGGATCAGGGTGCGGTGCATTGCCCGCGTCCCGGTGTTCGGGTCGACGAGCAGCCGGTCACACCCGAACAGCGCTTCTTCCTCGTCGAGTTGGAGGAGGCGGCCGGTGGTATTGGTGGTGCGGGTCCGGTAGGTGCTCGGCTCCTCGGCCTCCTGCCAGATGTCGCCGTTGGGCATGACGAACCGGCCGTCGCTGGTGCGGCTGATGCGGCGCTCGATGGTAAGGGCGGGCTGTCCGTCGGAGCGTACGAAGCTGCCCTTGCCGTGCCGGACATCGATCAACCCCTCCGCGCGCAGGGCCGCGATGGCGTTGCGGACAGTCGGGCGCGATACCCCGTAGCGGGCCATGAGCTGGGCTTCGGATGGAAGCAGGGAGTCGGGCGCGAACTCGCCGGACAGGATCGCTTCGCGGATCGCGGCGGCCACCTGCTGGTAGAGGGCTCCGGGGCGCTGGATCTCTGACATCTCGGCATCTCCGGGTGAGGTCGTAGGCACGTCGCACGCGCGACATCACTCGTCAGTATAAGTACTTGCACTCCCGCCGTACAGCACTTCATAGTCGTAACTCGTAAGGACAAGTGACGTCAGGTTGAGTCCTGGCGTCCCAAGTGGCCAGGGAGGCCAAGGAAATGCAGTCCATTCCCGTGGACACGGCGCGACTGGGCGTACTGCGGTGCGCCATCGCGCCCGAAGCGAAGATCACCAACTCCGAGACACAGGAGGTGAAGAGGGACCGGGACGGCAATCCGGTCTGGACCGTCGCCGTCACCGTGCGGCAGGACGGACGGCGGATCTCCGTCATCGAGATCGCCGTCAGCGGCCAGCCCAAGGGCATCGAGGAAGGGCAGATCGTCAAGGTCACCGGACTGACGGCGTTCATGTGGTCGATGGGTGAGCGGCACGGCGTCAGCTTCCGCGCCGACGCCATCACCCCCGTGCACGGCGGCCCGGTGCACGCGAAGGGCGGTGACGCGTGATGGGGCCGATCCTGCTCGCCTTCGCGCTCGCCGTAGCGGCCTGGCTGCTCGTCATCGGCGACCTGGTGCGCCGGCACCGTCCGGCCTGGCACTGGTACCTGATCGGCTACCCGGCCACCACGTTCCGGGTGCTGCTGACCTGGCGGAAGGTCGCCCTGCTCAACGACATCGCCGTCTCCCACCGTCCGCCGCGCGGGCTGCTCGGGGATCTGGTGGTCAAGGGCGATCCGCTGCGGCCGGTGACTCCGCGGCTGTCCTTCCCCAAGGTGAACCGCCTCGGGCTGACCGCGACCGTGCGGCTGCACGCGGGCCAGACCCCCGCGACGTACCTGAAGGCGGCTGACGCTCTGGTGCACGCGTGGAAGGTTCACGCCGTCCGGGTCACCTCACCGGAACGTGGGCTTGTGCTGCTGACCGCCACGGCGACGGATCCGCTGGAGCGGCCGGGCTTAGCCACGGCTCCGGCCGAACTCCTCTCCGCGCTCATCGGCGTCCTGGAGAGCGGCGGCGCCTGGGTGATGAACCTGCGGCTCGTGCCGCACTGGCTCATCGTCGGGGCCACGCGATCCGGAAAGTCCACCCTGCTGGCCCGGCTGATCACCCAACTAGCCACGCAACGGGTTGCCCTGGTCGGCATCGACTGCAAAGGCGGCATGGAACTCGGCCTGTTCGCCGGACGGCTGAGCGCGCTCGCCACCTGCCGCAGGGAGGCGGCCGCGGTGCTCTCGGCGCTGGTGACCGACATGCAAGACCGGATGAGCGCGTGCCGCTCGGCCGGAGTCCGCTCCATCTGGGAGCTCCCGGACAAGCTCCGGCCGGTGCCGGTCGTCGTGATCGTCGACGAGATCGCGGAACTGTACCTGTCCGACGGCACCCGCGAGGGCAAGGCGGAAGCAGAGCAGTGCTCGACGCTCCTGCTGCGACTCGCGCAGCTCGGGGCCGCGCTCGGCATCCACCTGGTCGTGGCCGGCCAGCGGGTCGGCTCCGACCTCGGCCCCGGCGTCACCGCCCTGCGGGCCCAGCTCGGCGGCCGGATCTGCCACCGCGTCAACGACCCCGGCACGGCCGAGATGACCTTGGGCGACCTGAACAAGGATGCCGTGGCCGTCGCCCAGTCGATCACCGCGCAAGAGCGGGGCGTGGCGGTGTGCACCGGACCGGACGGCGGATGGAGCCGCGCCCGCTCCCACCTCACCCCCACGGATGAAGCCGTGGCGACCACGAGGAAGTACGCCGCACTGACCCCGGAACTGCCCGCCATAAACCGTGCGCTCGCGGAGCTGGAAGGAGACGACAAGTGATCAGCACAGGTACAGCCGTGTCCCTCGTGGTGGTCTTCGGGATCATCACCTTCCTCCTCGTCCGCTCCCGCGACGTGCGGATTTGGGAAGCGGCCTGCATCGCCCTGTTCGGCATGTACCTCGGCCAGACCCCGGTCAGCCTCACCATCAACGGCCTCATGACCTGGATCCTCAGCGGCTTCGCCCACTTCTAGGCCAGGAAGGACGCACACCATGCCCATGCCTCGCGTGAGGTGCCCCCACTGCAAGGGCGACGGAGCCCGCAAGACCTGGACCGGACGAGTGCGGCGCTGCCGCGTCTGCCGGGGCACCGGAACCATCCGCTGAACCCCCACCCCACCCGACCGCGCACCGGAGGTGATCCCCATGACCCACGGCGCACCACGCACCCACCACCGTGCCGTCTCGGCGGCCCACCCCGGAAGGTCACCACCATCACCCCGGACTACACCCCGGCTGACAGGCGCGCCGCCCTCGACCGCGCGGCGCGCCTGCGTCAGCTCCCCGAAGCGGACCGCGACGCCATCCGCCTCGCCCAAGACCCGAAGTTCCCCCGCTGGCTGGAGCAGATCACCGCAACCGGCGGCTGCGCCCACCCCGTCCACCTCTCCGGCTCCACCACCACTCTGGACGGCGCGACCGGCGAGATTCTCAACCACTACGACACCCGTGACGAGCCTGGCGAACGTCTCCTTGTCCGCTGCCGCAACCGCCGGGCAACCGTCTGCCCGGCCTGCTCCCGCCTCCACGCCGGAGACACCTTCCACCTCGTCCGTGCGGGCCTCCTCGGCGGCAAGAACGTGCCCGCCACGATTCGCCACCGCCCCCGGCTCTTCGTCACCCTGACCGCCCCCTCCTTCGGCCCTGTCCACCGCGCGGGAGAGCCGTGCCACCCCCGCCGAGACGGCGGCGTCTGCGAGCACGGACGCCTCCTCGGCTGCGGCGTCGTCCACGCACCGGATGCCCTGGTCGTCGGCCATCCGCTCTGCCCCGACTGCTATGACTACGCCGCTCACGTGCTGTGGCACGCACACGCATCCAAACTGTGGGACCGGTTCGTCATCGACGTCCGGCGGCGCCTCGCCTCATCCGTCGGTCTCGTGCAGTCCCACTTCGCCCGACACGCCAGGCTGTCCTTCGCTCGCGTCGCCGAGTACCAGAAGCGGGCGGCGGTCCACGTGCATGCCGTCGTCCGCCTCGACGGCCCGACCGGGCCCGACGATGATCCCCCGGCCTGGGGCACCCCGGAACGGCTCATCGGCGCCGTACGCGCCTCCGCCCGTCGGGTCCTGGTCCGCACGCCCTACAACCCTGCCGTGGGGGAACTGGAACTCCGCTGGGGCGCCCAGCTCGACGTCCGACCCCTGCGTGCCAAGAGCAATGGCCCCGATGATGACGCCGTGGCCGCGTACGTGGCCAAGTACGTCACCAAGGGAGCGAGCGAGACAGGCGCCGGCCTCGACCACTCGCTCACCACCTGGACCGACATCGCCACGGCACCCGTCAGCTCACACGTGCGCACCCTCATGCGCGCCTGCTGGCGCCTCGGCGGTCTTCCCGAGTACGAGCCCCTCCGCCTCCGGGCCTGGGCTCACACGCTCGGCTATCGGGGTCACATCCTCACCAAGTCCCGCGCCTATTCGACGACTTACGCGGCGCTCCGTGCCGAGCGCGCCGACCACATGGGCCATGTGGAAGTGCCCGACGTGGTCACCGAGCGACAGTGGCGCTACGTCGGCTCTGGCCACACCTCGGGCGCCGCGCTGATAGCCGCCGGAGTCGCCTCCGACATCGCCCTGAACCAAGAGATTGCACGCACTGAGGTGCGCAACGTCGGGGGAAGCGGCGCCCAGTGAGCGATCCGGATCAAGAGCTTCGCGAATGGGCACGGGCGCACGCCCGCAACGCGCCCCGCTGGTCGGAGCGGAAGTGGCGGCGGGCGAACGTCACGCTTCGCATGAACGTCACAACCCGCCGCCCGAGTTCTGTTCAGTCCTCGTCAGAGGTATAGGCGTCGTCTTCTGTCCGGAAAAGCGGGGTCAGCCGCGTCTGGACTGGCTTGCGTCGCCCGACTGCCGGGCTGACCAAGACCGCCGTGAGCGTCTGCTCCACGTATGCCCGCTGCTCTGGGAGGGTGAGCCGTTCCCATTCCGCACGCAGGTCGACCGGCTTTCCATGCGCGGCGGTCTGCTGCTTGATCCACCTGTTGCGGTCCCGGGTCAGCCGCCGTTCCTGCGCCGTGAGTTCCTGAAGCATGGCGAAGTAGCGCTCCCTGGTGAGCAGGCGTTGTCGGCGGGCTTCCTTGGTCTCCTCGATGTCCTCGCGAACGCGCGCGAGTGTCTCCTCTCCGTCCCAATCCTGCGGCGCAGCTTCGGCCTGACGCGCTGCCGCTTCCTCCTCGTACTTGGCGATCACTAGCTCTGTAACCGCCTTATCGGCGTCGGGACCGGGGATCTTTGTTCCGCCTCCACAGCCGCCCTGTCCTTTGTCCGGGCAGGCGTAGTAGAAGAATCCTTCGGGCTTGTTGGCGTTCTTCGGGGCCTTGATCGCCCGATGGGGAGCGCCGCACTCGTCCTTGTCGCATCGGAGGGTCCCGGTCAACAGGTACTTGCGGGCGTTGTGCCCGTTGCTGGGCTGCATGTTCTCGCCGATGACTTCGAGCAGTGCCTCCCACTGCTCGACGGAGATCACCCGCTCCCACTGCCCGCGGACCGGTTCGCCGTCGTCTCCGTAGACGATTTCCCAGCGTTCGTTTTCGCTTCCTGTGTCGGGGTTGAGGGTGCGCGCCTTGCGTGAACGGATCCCGCACATCCGCGGGTTGCGCAACACCGTCTTGAGCTTCGTCGGCGTCCACGCGCTTCCGCGTGGGGTCGTCACTTCGGCCTCGTTCCATCGGACCGGGTAGGCGCGTACTGGGGCGCCACCGAGAATCCCGAGAGCTGCTTCCCGTAAGAGCTTTGATTCGATTGGATGCAGGGTCCGCTTGTCGTCGAGCCAGCCGAACGGCCGTGTCCCTCCCGTCGGGATCCCTTCGCGCTCCAACGCCCTGTGCTTGCGGCGTACGCGCCTGGCGGTGTCGGCCGATTGCTTGTTGCTCATCGCCACGACTACGCGAGCCGTTGCCCGCCCGTTCTCCGTCAGCAGGTCAAGGCTGCCGTTGATGTCGATGATCGGCCGTCGATGGCGCTCCACGACGTCGATGGCGTCCTCAAGGTGCCGGTTGTCGCGTGTCAGACGGTCGATGTCGTAGACGATCAGTCCGTCGAGGCGCTGGCCGTTGGGCGCCCGGCCGGACTTGAGGTCTTCCAATGCGCCTTCGAAGACAGGGCGGACTACTCGGTACACCACACGACCGTCGGGTAGGCGGACGCGCTTCTTGCGCCATGCCGACGTGTCCGGCTCGTAGTAGACGTGGACACACGTGCCGCCACAGCGGCTTATGTGGTCCCGGCCGTCTCGCTCTTGCTCCTTGGTGCTCTTGATGTCACGACCGGTCATGGGACCGCGTCGCTGCCCGCCCTCAGACGGTTCGCCGACGGGCTCGTCGTCGCCCTCGTCCGTGGACAGACGGACGAGTACGGCCCAGTTCTGGTTCTCTAAGTTCCCCCACTGTGCGCGAGAGACCAAGTCATCTTCGCTCATGTTTCGTAAGGTACATCCGCACATCTTGTGCCCCGTCGAGGGCACCGACCAGTACCTCGTGTACACGCGCTGGCGTGACGAGGAGTCGTTCCAGGCGTGGATGGAGGGGCCGATGAAGTCCGCCCACCAGGGCGGCGGCGAGGGCGGCGAGCGGCCGAAGCCCGCCGCCTCCGGGTCGACCCTGTGGTCCTTCGAGGTGGTCCAGCAGGCGGGCCCGAAAGGCGCCTAGCGGACAGCGGACAGCGGGCAGCGGACAGCGGAAGCGGATGTACGACGGCGCCCCCTGCCTGTATCGGGCAGGGGGCGCCGTCGAGCTGTTCAGCGGCCGGCTACTTCACCGGCTCCGGCTCCGGCTCGTTCTCCGTTTCCGGGGTGCCCGCCGGGTCCACCGGCGTCCTGACGGAGTCGAGGAGGAGCTGGGCGACGTCCACGACCTGGATGGACTCCTTGGCCTTGCCCTCGTTCTTCTTGCCGTTGACCGAGTCGGTGAGCATCACGAGGCAGAAGGGGCAGGCGGTCGAGACGATGTCCGGGTTGAGGGAGAGGGCCTCGTCGACGCGCTCGTTGTTGATGCGCTTGCCGATCCGCTCCTCCATCCACATCCGGGCACCACCGGCGCCACAGCAGAAGCCGCGCTCCTTGTGGCGGTGCATCTCCTCGTTGCGCAGGCCCGGGACCTTGCCGATGATCTCGCGCGGGGGCGTGTAGATCTTGTTGTGGCGGCCCAGGTAGCACGGGTCGTGGTAGGTGATGATGCCCTCGACCGGGGTGACCGGGATCAGCTTGCCCTCGTCCACCAGGTGCTGCAGCAGCTGGGTGTGGTGGATGACCTCGTAGTCGCCGCCGAGCTGCGGGTACTCGTTGCCGAGGGTGTTCAGGCAGTGCGGGCAGGTGGCGACGATCTTCTTCGCCGACTTCGGCTTCTTCGACTCCGCGGTGACCTTGCCGTCGTCGTCCAGCTCCTCGCCGAACGCCGTGTTCAGGGCCATGACGTTCTCCATGCCGAGCTCCTGGAACAGGGGCTCGTTGCCCAGGCGGCGGGCGGAGTCACCGGTGCACTTCTCGTCGCCGCCCATGATCGCGAACTTCACGCCCGCGATGTGCAGCAGCTCGGCGAAGGCCTTCGTCGTCTTCTTGGCGCGGTCCTCCAGGGCGCCGGCGCAGCCGACCCAGTACAGGTACTCGACCTCGGAGAGGTCCTCGATGTCCTTGCCGACGACCGGGACCTCGAAGTCGACCTCCTTGGTCCACTCCAGGCGCTGCTTCTTGGCCAGGCCCCAGGGGTTGCCCTTCTTCTCCAGGTTCTTGAGCATCGTGCCCGCCTCGGAGGGGAAGGCGCTCTCGATCATGACCTGGTAGCGGCGCATGTCGACGATGTGGTCGACGTGCTCGATGTCCACGGGGCACTGCTCGACGCAGGCGCCGCAGGTGGTGCAGGACCACAGGACGTCCGGGTCGATGACGCCGTTCTCCTCGGCGGTGCCGATCAGCGGGCGCTCGGCCTCTGCCAGCGCGGACGCCGGGACGTCCTTCAGGGCCTCGGCCGAAGCCTTCTCCTCGCCCTCCATGGTCTTGCCGCCGCCGGCCAGCAGGTACGGCGCCTTGGCGTGCGCGTTGTCGCGCAGCGACATGATCAGGAGCTTGGGGGAGAGCGGCTTGCCGGTGTTCCAGGCGGGGCACTGCGACTGGCAGCGACCGCACTCGGTGCAGGTGGAGAAGTCCAGCAGGCCCTTCCAGGAGAACTGCTCGACCTGGGAGACGCCGAAGACGTCGTCGTCACCGGGGTCGGTGAAGTCGATCGGCTTGCCGCCGGAGGTCATGGGCAGCAGCGCGCCGAGCGAGGTCTCGCCGTTCGCGTTCCGCTTGAACCAGATGTTCGGGAAGGCGAGGAAGCGGTGCCAGGCGATACCCATGTCGGTCATCAGGGCGACCGTGATCATCCAGATGAAGGAGGCCGCGATCTTCACGCCGGCGAAGAGGTAGGTGAGGTTCTGGAGCGTGGAGACGTCCAGGCCCTCCAGCCACGACACCACCGGGTACGAGATGAAGAACGAGGCCTCGTAGCCGTCGACGTGGTGCTGGGCGCCCTCGAGCGCGTGCAGCATGAAGATGCAGACGCCGACGATGAGGATGATGGACTCGACGAAGTACGCCTGGCCGAAGTTGGAGCCGGCGAAGCGGGACTTGCGGCCCGGCTTGTTCGGCTTGCTCAGCTGACGGATCACGATCAGGACCGCGATGCCGAGCACCGTCATGGTGCCGATGAACTCGACATAGACGTTGTACGGCGCCCACTCGCCGATGACCGGCAGGATCCAGTCGGCCTGGAACAGCTGGCCGATGGCGTTGACGATCGTCAGCAGCAGGGTGAAGAAGCCCACCGCCACGAACCAGTGCGCGATACCGACGATGCCCCACCGGTTCATCCGGGTGTGGCCGAGGAACTCCTTGACCACGGTGAGGGTGCGCTGGACGGGCTCGTCGGTGCGCGTGCCCGCGGGCACGCTCTGGCCGAGCCGCATGAAGTTGAAGATCTGCAGGACGGCGCGGGCGAACAGGGCGACGCCGACCACGATCAGAACCAGCGACACGATGATCGCGGCGAGTTGCATTTCGGGGCTCCTCGGGCCTGCGAGGGACATTACTAAGCGGTAACTTATGCAGTCCGTTCGACACTACCCGCATCATCCCCCGTGCTGTAGCCAGGAGCGAGGTGATCTGGGTCGCTGAGGGCGCCTGAACCGGACCGGCAATCCGATCGTGTTATTCATACCGAATTGCTCCATTCACGCCTAATTTAGAGCCGTGCTCTACGGGATCATCGCCGCCACCTCCGCCCTGCTGCTCACCGCCGTGCTCGCGGCGCTGCTCCGCGCGCCCGGCCTGCGGGCCGGGATCGTCGAGCGGAGGCAGCCGGATCCGGCCCGACGCCGGAGGCCCGTGCCCCTGCTCGGGGGCGTGGCCGTGCTGTCCGCCACCTGTCTGGTCGCCGGGGCGGGGCAGTGGACGCGGGTCGCGCCACTGGGCGACGGGGTCGGCAGGCTGCTGTGCGCGGGCGCCGGGGTCGCTTTGCTCGGGCTGGTCGCCGACGTGTGGCGGCTGCGGCCGCGAGTGCTCGCCGCCGGTACGGCGCTGGCCGCCGTGTGTGTCGTGCCGTACGGCGAGACGGGCGTGCCCGCGGGGATCCTGGCCGTGGGCTGGATCGTCCTCGTGGCCTTCGCCTTCCGGGCTCTCGATCACGCCGACGGGCTCGCCGGCACGGTCGGGGTGATCACCGCCTTCGGAGTCGGCGCCTGCGCCGCGGCCGAGCTGATGGACGGGCTGGCCGTACTGCTCAGCGTGCTCGCCGCCGCCCTCACCGGGTTCCTCATGCACAACTGGCATCCCGCGCGGATCGGCCTCGGCGCGTGCGGATCGCTGTTCACGGGGTTCGTGCTCGCCTCCGCCGCCGTGTTCGCCCGGGCCGGGCACGGGCTCGGGGACAGCGCGGGCGTGCTGTTCTGCCTCACCGCCCTCGGCGCGGCCGACCTCGCCCTGGTGGCCGTGTCGAGGCGCATGGCCCGGCGCCCGCTCCTCAGGCGCGGGCCCGACCATCTCGGCCACCGGCTGCGCCGTCTCGGGCTCACCCCGCAGGGAACCGTCGTCCTGCTCGGCACCGGAGCCTTCTCCGGGGTGCTCGTCGGGGTGCTCGCCCACACCGGCTGGGCCGGGGACGGTGCCGTCCTCTGGGTGGCCGGCGGGGCGCTCGTGGTCGTACTTCTACTCCTTCGAATCCCTGTCTACGGGGTCCGCCGTATGGCATCTTCGCAGGTCACACGGCAGTTGCGTGTAAGGAACGGATAAGAGTTGAGTCGCCACGACTCAGGTCTGTTGACCCAGTGGCGAGCCTCGTGCACACTTGAGTCCGTTCCACTCAAGTCAGCTGGAGGAAATCACCATGGCACGTGCGGTCGGCATCGACCTGGGCACGACTAACTCCGTCGTCAGCGTTCTGGAGGGCGGCGAGCCCACCGTCATCACCAACGCCGAGGGTGCCAGGACCACGCCGTCCGTCGTCGCCTTCGCCAAGAACGGCGAGGTGCTGGTCGGCGAGGTCGCCAAGCGCCAGGCGGTCACCAACGTGGACCGGACCATCCGCTCCGTGAAGCGTCACATGGGCACCGACTGGAAGATCCAGCTGGACGGGAAGGACTTCAACCCGCAGCAGATCTCCGCCTTCATCCTGCAGAAGCTGAAGCGCGACGCCGAGGCCTACCTGGGCGAGAAGGTGACCGACGCGGTCATCACCGTCCCGGCCTACTTCAACGACTCCGAGCGCCAGGCGACGAAGGAGGCCGGCGAGATCGCCGGTCTGAACGTCCTGCGCATCGTCAACGAGCCCACCGCGGCCGCGCTCGCGTACGGCCTCGACAAGGACGAGCAGATCATCCTGGTCTTCGACCTCGGTGGCGGCACGTTCGACGTCTCGCTGCTGGAGATCGGCGACGGTGTCGTCGAGGTGAAGGCCACCAACGGCGACAACCACCTCGGTGGTGACGACTGGGACCAGCGCGTCGTCGACTACCTGGTCAAGCAGTTCGCGGCCGGCCACGGCGTGGACCTCGGCAAGGACAAGATGGCGCTGCAGCGTCTGCGCGAGGCTGCCGAGAAGGCGAAGATCGAGCTGTCCTCGTCCACCGAGACCTCGATCAACCTGCCCTACATCACCGCGTCCGCCGAGGGCCCGCTGCACCTGGACGAGAAGCTGACCCGCGCTCAGTTCCAGCAGCTGACCGCGGACCTGCTGGAGCGCTGCAAGACGCCGTTCCACAACGTCATCAAGGACGCCGGCATCTCCCTCGGCGAGATCGACCACGTCGTCCTCGTCGGTGGCTCCACCCGTATGCCCGCCGTCGCCGAGCTCGTCAAGGAGCTGACCGGCGGCAAGGAGGCCAACAAGGGTGTGAACCCGGACGAGGTCGTCGCCATCGGCGCCTCGCTCCAGGCCGGTGTCCTCAAGGGTGAGGTCAAGGACGTCCTGCTCCTCGACGTGACCCCGCTGTCCCTCGGTATCGAGACCAAGGGCGGCATCATGACCAAGCTCATCGAGCGCAACACCACGATCCCGACGAAGCGTTCGGAGATCTTCACGACGGCCGAGGACAACCAGCCGTCGGTGCAGATCCAGGTCTACCAGGGCGAGCGCGAGATCGCGGCGTACAACAAGAAGCTCGGCATGTTCGAGCTGACCGGTCTGCCGCCGGCGCCGCGCGGCGTCCCGCAGATCGAGGTCTCCTTCGACATCGACGCCAACGGCATCATGCACGTCACGGCGAAGGACCTCGGCACCGGCAAGGAGCAGAAGATGACCGTCACCGGCGGTTCGTCGCTCCCGAAGGACGAGGTCGACCGGATGCGCCAGGAGGCCGAGCAGTACGCGGAGGAGGACCACCGCCGCCGCGAGGCCGCCGAGACCCGCAACCAGGGCGAGCAGCTCGTCTACCAGACCGAGAAGTTCCTCAAGGACAACGAGGACAAGGTCCCCGGCGAGATCAAGACCGAGGTCGAGGCCGCGATCGCCGAGCTGAAGGAGAAGCTCAAGGGCGAGGACACCGCCGAGATCCGCACGGCCACGGAGAAGGTCGCGGCCGTCTCGCAGAAGCTCGGCCAGGCCATGTACGCCGACGCCCAGGCCGCGCAGGCCGCGGGCGGCGCCGGTGAGGCCCCGCGCGCCGACGACGACGTCGTGGACGCCGAGATCGTCGACGACGAGCGCAAGGACGGTGCCGCGTGACGGAGGAGACCCCGGGCTTCGAGGAGAAGCCCGACGTCCCCTCCGGCGCCACCCCTGACGACGCCGAGCCGAAGGCCGCCTCCGAGGAGGGGGCGGCCCCGGCCGGGGACGCGAACCAGACAGCGGGCCTGGTGGCCCAGCTGGACCAGGTGCGTACGGCACTCAACGAGCGCACGCTGGACCTCCAGCGCCTCCAGGCCGAGTACCAGAACTACCGCCGCCGCGTCGAGCGCGACCGGGTAGCGGTCCGGGAGATCGCCATCGCGAACCTCCTGACCGAACTGCTGCCCGTGCTCGACGACATCGGCCGCGCGCGGGAACACGGCGAACTGGTCGGCGGATTCAAGTCCGTCGCCGAGTCGCTCGAGACCGTCGCGGCGAAGATGGGACTGCAGCAGTTCGGCAAGGAGGCCGAGCCCTTCGACCCGACGATCCACGAGGCCCTGATGCACTCGTACGCGCCGGACGTCACCGAGACGACGTGCGTGGCGATTCTGCAGCCCGGGTATCGCATCGGCGAGCGCACCATCCGCCCCGCGCGGGTGGCCGTCGCCGAGCCGCAGCCCGGCGCGCAGACGGTCAAGGCCGAGGGTGCCGACGAGGGCACCGCGGACGACGACAAGGAGAACGGTGGCCCGGAGGAGGGCTGACGTAAACACTGAACGGAAGGAGGGACGTCGGGGATGAGCACCAAGGACTTCATCGAGAAGGACTACTACAAGGTCCTCGGCGTCCCCAAGGACGCCACCGAGGCCGAGATCAAGAAGGCGTACCGGAAGCTCGCCCGCGAGTTCCACCCGGACGCCAACAAGGGCAACGCCAAGGCGGAAGAGCGCTTCAAGGAGATCTCCGAGGCGAACGACGTCCTCGGTGACCCCAAGAAGCGCAAGGAGTACGACGAGGCACGCGCCCTCTTCGGCAACGGCGGCTTCCGCCCGGGGCCGGGCGCGGGCGGCGGCTCCTTCAACTTCGACCTGGGCGACCTCTTCGGAGGCGGCGGCGGAGGCGGCGCCCAGAGCCAAGGGAGCTTCGGCGGAGGCTTCGGAGACGTCCTGGGGGGCCTGTTCAACCGGGGCGGCGGCGCGGGCACGCGCACCCAGCCCCGGCGCGGCCAGGACATCGAGTCCGAGGTCACGCTGAGCTTCACCGAGGCCATCGAGGGCGCCACGGTCCCGCTGCGGATGTCCTCGCAGGCCCCGTGCAAGGCCTGCTCCGGCACCGGCGACAAGAACGGCACACCGCGCGTGTGCCCGACCTGCGTCGGCACGGGCCAGGTCGCGCGGGGTTCGGGCGGCGGCTTCTCGCTCACCGACCCCTGCCCCGACTGCAAGGGCCGCGGTCTGATCGCCGAGCACCCCTGCATGGAGTGCAAGGGCAGCGGCCGCGCCAAGTCGTCCCGGACCATGCAGGTCCGCATCCCCGCGGGGGTGACCGACGGTCAGCGCATCCGGCTGCGCGGCAAGGGAGCCCCCGGCGAGCGGGGCGGCCCGGCCGGCGATCTGTATGTCGTCGTGCACGTGGGGGAGCACCCGGTGTTCGGCCGCAAGGGCGACAACCTCACGGTGACCGTCCCGGTGACGTTCACCGAGGCGGCGCTCGGCGGCGAGGTCCGGGTCCCGACCCTCGGCGGCCCCGCCGTCACCCTGAAGCTGCCTCCGGGCACGCCCAACGGCCGCACCATGCGGGCGCGGGGCAAGGGCGCGGTCCGCAAGGACGGCACCCGCGGGGACCTGCTGGTCACCGTCGAGGTGCGTGTTCCCAGGGACCTGTCGGGGAAGGCTCGTGACGCACTGGAGGCGTATCGCGAGGCGACCGCGGGGGAGGACCCGCGTGCGGAGCTGTTCGAGGCCGCGAAGGGAGCTTGAGAGTGATGGACGGCCGTCGGCGTAACCCGTATGAACTGACCGAGGAGACCCCGGTCTACGTCATCTCGGTGGCGGCCCAGCTCTCCGGACTCCACCCGCAGACGCTGCGCCAGTACGACCGCCTGGGCCTGGTCTCCCCGGACCGCACCGCGGGCCGGGGCCGCCGTTACTCGGCCCGGGACATCGAACTGCTCCGTCAGGTGCAGGCGCTGTCCCAGGACGAGGGCATCAACCTGGCCGGCATCAAGCGCATCATCGAACTGGAGAACCAGGTCGCCGCGCTCCAGTCCCGCGTCGCGGAACTGCAGGCGGCCCTGGACGGCGCGGCGGCCGCGATGCAGCAGCGCGAGGCCGCCGTGCACGCCTCCTACCGCCGGGACCTGGTCCCGTACCAGGAGGTCCAGCAGACCAGCGCGCTGGTGGTGTGGCGGCCGAAGCGGCAGCAGGACTGACACCGATCTGCGAAAGGGGCCCGGAGGAGACCCTCCGGGCCCCTTTCGCATGCGCTCCCACTGCGTGGCGGCGGGCAGCACGACAGCCGTGGTGGTCGCGCGGCTGGCTGGGATCATTCGGTCCTCTGGTCGAATCGGAAGGCGGTGCACGGCCGCCGGTGATCACGACTCGTGAGGATTGGAGTTGGTTGTACTGATCTTTGCCGTGCCATGAACTTCTGTTGAGTGGAGGGTCCGTAAAGGGTGTTTGGAGGTGATTCCGCTGGACCTTCACAAGCGAAGCGGAGCGTGGTGTTGCGCACTCGTTAAGTAGTTCGGCTTGACGCCGGGTGTTGCGGCCGCGTTGTCTTTTCAGACATCTGGGTCGCAAGCAGCCCCACATCCGGAACGCACCTGAAGTGAGCCCCCGAATGCGTCGTATCGCCATATCTGTGGCAGCCTCCACGATGACCCTCTCGCTCGCCGGCTGCGGCGTGCTGAACGCTTCGGGGAGTTCGACCGACGCAAGCCCGACCAAGGGCAACGACCTCACAGTGGGGCTCCTGCTGCCGGAGACGGCGAACACGCGGTACGGGAAGTTCGACTACCCCATCATCAAGAACAAGGTCGCCGAGCTCACCAAGAAGCAGGGCAAGATCGAGTACGCCAACGCGGGCGCGGACGCCGGCAAGCAGTCGCGGCAGATGCAGCAGATGATTGCCGACAAGGTCGACATCATCCTGCTCGACGCGGTCGACTCGCACGCCATCGCGGGCGATGTGAAGAAGGCGAAGGACGCGGGCATTCCGGTCATCGCGTACGACCGTCTCGCCGAGGGTCCGATCGACGCGTACATCTCCTTCGACAACGAGCTCGTCGGCGAGGTGCAGGCCCGCACCCTGCTGGACGCCCTGGGGTCGAACGTCGACACCTCCGACAAGGTCGTCATGGTGAACGGCTCGCTCACCGACCCGAACGCGAAGCAGTTCAAGCAGGGTGCCCTCTCCGAGCTGAACGGCAAGGTGACGATCGCGGAGACGTACGACACCAAGGACTGGAAGCCGGAGAACGCCACGGCCGAAATGACCGAGGCGATCAACAAGATCGGCAAGAACAACATCGCGGCCGTCTACTCCGCCAACGACGGCATGGCGTCCGGTGTCATCAAGGCCCTCAAGGCCGCGGGCGTCACCGAGATGCCGCCGATCACCGGCCAGGACGCCGAGCTGGACGGCGTGCAGCGGATCGTCATCGGCGAGCAGTACATGACCGTATACAAGTCCTACCCGGCCGAGGCCGAGAGCGCCGCCGAGATGGCCGTCGCCAAGGTCCAGGGCAGGGACATCCAGTTCGACGCCCTCACCCAGGACCGCGTCGACAGCCCGACCAACAAGGAGATCCCGGCCCAGCTCGTCACCGTGACCGCCCTGACGAAGGGCAACATCAAGGACACGGTCATCGCGGACGGCATCTACAAGATCTCCGACATCTGCACCCCCAAGTACAAGACGGCCTGCGCGACGATCGGCCTCAAGTAGCCGGCGGTCAATGCGGCGGGGAACGAGGGGTTCACCCGCGAGGGTGGGGCGCGCACGCCGGGGCGTGCCCTCCGCCCGCCGCCCGGCCGGATCGATTTCGGCCACTTGGTTGCGTACCCCGCCGGGTGTTGTGACCCCCGGGGAAGCGGGTGGCCCCGATGCACCCGTGACCGTGGCCTCTCCACCGTCAGCTTGTTGCAAGGGGAGGGGAGGAGGCTGGGAGGAAAGGGGCGATACCGGCGGTTTACGGCGGCCATGGCGTGGAGAGCCGTGTTGCGGAGCCGCATCCGTCCGCGCATAGTTGCGCCACGGAAGTGGCAGCAAACCGGGGGTGGAATGGGCGATGGCCGGGCACGGAACGGAGGAGCATCCACACGGTGCCGACCGCCTGTGCGAGGCCGGGGATCGCGTGTATTCCCGGGCCGTACGGCGGGGCCGGGTGCCGCGCACCGACGCCGAGCCGGTGCCCTGCCTCCTTGAGCTCGCCCTGCTGCACCCCGACCCCGACGACATGGACTGGCTGGTGCCGACCTCCCCGCAGGAGGTCATGACCCGGCTGCTGCGCGGGGTGTACGACGAGGTCAGGGACAGCCAGCGGCGGGTGGGTTCGGCGGTGGCGGCCGTCGAGTGGTACGCCGGTCTCGGGCGCCAGCTCCAGGCCTCGGCGTCGCCCTCGACGGAGGGTACGGCGATCCGCGTGCTGGACGGGCTGTCCCGGATCCAGGCCGCGATGGACGAGGCGACCGAGGCCTGTACGACCGAGGTGCTGACGGTGCAGCCCGGCGGCATCCGGCGGGAGGCCGAGCTCACGGAGGGTCTGCACCGCGCGGTGGCGCTGCGCGGCCGGGGCGTGCGCATGCGGGACCTGTACACGCATGTGGCCCGGCACGGCCAGGGCCTGCTCAACTACCTGGAGCTGATGGGCGACGCGGTCGAGGCCCGTACCCTCGACGAGGTCATCGACCGGCTGATCCTGTTCGACCGCACGGTCGCCTTCATCCCCGCGAACGCCGACCGCACGATGGCCCTGGAGCTGCGCCACCCGGCGGTGGTCGAGTACCTGGTGACGGTCTTCGAGCGGCTGTGGCGCCTCGCGGTCCCGCTGACGGCCGCGCTCCCGGACACCGGCATCGAGGGCATCTCCCACCGCGAGCAGTCCATCGCCGCGCTGCTGGCGGAGGGCCACCAGGACGCGGTGATCGCCGAGCGCCTGGGCATCAGCGTCCGCACCTGCCGGGCCCATATCGCCCGCCTGTCGGAGACACTGGGCGCGGCGAGCCGCACCCAACTGGGCGTACGGATAGCCCAGGTGGGCCTGGACGGCCCCCCACGCACCGCCGACGTCCCCACGGTCACCATCCCCGACCAGGAATCCCCGAGCGTGCGCTGAGACAGCGGAGTCAAACCCAGCCCTCGCTGCCGGATGGCGCGGCGAGTTGGACGACGTGGACGCGGCCGGCGCGCACGATCATGCCAAGCCGGTCGGCGAACACCGTTTCAGGGCGGGGGAGCCGGACGGTTTGCGGACACACCGGCGTGGCCGGCCGCCCCAGCAGGCCGAAGGCTGCCGTGAAGAACCTGGACAGCGCCGGGAGGCCCACGTCCAGGGGGCGAGCCGCCCGACATCGTCGGCGGGCGGGAACGCCACCGTGCGGTCGATGCCGAGGTGCCGGTCCGGCACTTCGTCCAGGGCACGTGGCTCCAAGTCCGCGAGCGGCGGCTCGTACCGGCCGATGACCAGCGGCGTATGGCGCTGCGTGTGCGGGTGGAGGGCGCGGATACGGCCGCCCCGGTCGAGCAGGGCCCGGTCGCGGGCCACGGTGACCGTCAGCACGGCCCGGCCGCGCTCGCTCGATTCCCAGCGGCGGCCCGCACTGCTCCACCAGCCCGTCCCCGCACCGGAGTTCGTCCGCGGCGCGTGCTCGGGAGGCGGGCACCATCCCCCTCAGGGTGCCGGGCAACCGGCCCTCATTCAGCGCCAGTTCGTAGCGCTGCCGTCAGGGCGCGCTCACCGGTGTCCGCTCTCGTCCGGGAGTGAGGTGTCCTGCTTGAGGATGCCCGACTGGGCTATGAGGTAGCCGAGTTGGGCTCGGCTGCCGCTGCCCAGGGCCTGGGCCAGCTTGGCGATGTGGGCGCGGCAGGTTCGTACGTTCATGCCCAGCCGGCGGGCGATGGCCTCGTCGACATGCCCCTCCACGAGCAGCTTGGCGATGGAGTGCTGGATCTCGGTGATGCCGTGGGAGGCGACCTCGTAGGGCCCGCCCATGCTCAGCGGGACCGCGCGGCTCCACATGAACTCGAAGACCTTGATCAGGTAGCGGACCAGGCCCGGCTGCCGGAGTTCCAGCGCGACCTGCTGGTCCTCGCGTATGGGGATGAAGGCGACGCTCTCGTCGCAGACGATGAGCCGCTCCACGAGTTCGTCGATGGTGCGGTACTCCGCCTTGCCGTCGGCCAGATGGGACGCGTAGGCCAGCTTCTCCGGGCTGTAGCGGGCGGTGTGCTGGTACAGGGTGCGGATCCGGACGCCCCGTTCGATGAGGGGTCTGTCGCGCTCCAGCCCCCGCAGCACGCTGGCCTCGGAGACCCGGTCGCTCGGCTGGATCGTGAGCACCTCGCTCTGGCACTGCTCGGTGGCGAGATTGAGGGCCGCGTTGATACGGTCACCGCCCTCAAGGATGGTGAGTGCATCACTGGTCGCCGTCACCTGTGTGCTGAGTGACATGAAAGGCTCGAACACGTCGGCGAGTTCGATCGACAGACGCCGACGCTCGGTTATCTCGCGTTCGATCGGGTTGAGCCGGTGTGCCAGGGCGATTGCCGGGGGTACCGGGCGCAGCCAGTCGGCGTCGTCCGGATCCGGATGGAGCAGGGCGAACTCCATCAGGCAGGGGGCGTCCCCGACATCGGACCGAGCGATGCGTCCCGTACGCAGGGCGGCGGCGTAAAGTCGGCGTCCTTCCTCGCACAGATCCGTCACCGAGTGGGGATGTATCGCTTTCGCCCGATTCGTTGCCAAATCTCCACCCCCCAGGGTCCTGAACATGCAGGAACATGATGCACCGATTGTGTGGCCACCACGTGCCCGAATGAGCCATCGTCGTACCTGACGGGGGAAAAGGGGACCTTCAAGTGAGGACGAAGCCGAACATGCGGAACAAAGTGCTTCGCTCGGTACTTGTCGCCGCTCTCTCCGTCATAGCGACTGCCGGAGTGTGGAGTGGCTACTCCGAGGCGAAGGGTGACGTTCGTGCCAACACCACGTGGCCGAGTGTCGTGGCGGATGCGGTGACCACGGGCGACACCAATGGGCAGATCTCGATGACCGATGGAGCCGGGAGCTGAAGTGACCACTCCACCCGACGACCGATCCTTCCGCCGCGAAATGGCCACCGCCTACCGCTCCGGCTGGCACTTCATCGACCTGGTCACCGCCATCCCCCACAGCGGTGACTCGTTGATGGTGACCGTCTTCGGGGAGCCGGTCGTCGTCACGCGGGACGAGGACGAGGACGTACGGGCCTACCGATGCCTGCGCAAACCCCGAGGCGCGCCGCAGCCCGTGCGATGCGCCATCCGGTACGGAATGATCTTTGTGAACCTGGACCAGCGGGATCACCGGCTCACCGAGCCGGAGATCCCGGACGTAAGGACCATCTCTGCCACCCCCCGCAGTGCCTGACGCGATTCCCCCGTCGTAAAAAGATCGCTCAGGTACTTCCCCCCGCAGCGGCGTCACCGTGACCTGAACACGGTGACGCCGCTGCAGTTTCTGGCGACATTTCAGGGTATGGGCGCGCTTCCACGGTGACCGAAACCCGCCGTGTGTCAGCCCCGCCCCAGCGCCCGCTCCACCTCGATCTCGATGAGCACCCGGTTCGGGTTCGGCGAGGGCGTTCTCTCGTAGCGCTCGGCATAGCGCCGCTCCGCCTCCGTGATCAGTTCCGGGTCGGTGCGCACGAAGGCCCGCCCCTCCAGCGTCGCCCAGCGGCGGCCGTCCACCTGACAGACGGCGACCCGCGCGCCGAGCGGATCGGCCGCGAGGACATGGGACACCTTGCGGCTCGTCCGGTTCGTCAGTACCCGAGCCAGTCCCGCCCCGGGGTCGTATGTCACTCCTACGGGGACGACATGCGGGCTGCCGTCCCGGCGGAGCGTCGTCAGCGTGCACAGATGGCGCTCGCGCCAGAAGGCGAGGTACGACGCGTTCGGGGCGACCGGGTCCACGGAGTAGGTGCTCATGGCCCGGAAGTTAGCCCCCGAAGTCCTCCCGGACCCACCTTGAGTGGAATAGACTCAACTTTGTGTACGTTGGTTAAGTCAGCACTGGGAGGCCTGGGAGACATGGCCGACGAGCCGACGCCGAGGAGGAGAACGCGAACGTGGACGCCGAGCTGACCAACAGGAGCCGGGACGCGATCAATACGGCCACCAACCGGGCCGTGACCGAGGGGCATGCGGATCTGACGCCTGCCCACCTGCTGCTGGCTCTGCTCCAGGGCCAGGACAACGAGAACATCATCGACCTGCTGGCCGCTGTCGACGCCGACCAGGCCGCCGTACGGGCCGGAGCGGAGAAGGCCCTCGCCGCGCTGCCCAGTGTGGCCGGATCCACCGTTGCGCCCCCGCAGCCCAACCGCGAGCTGCTCGCCGTCATCGCGAACGCGGCCGACACCGCGAAGGACCTCGGCGACGAGTACCTCTCCACCGAGCACCTGCTCATCGGCATCGCCGCGAAGGGCGGCGCGGCCGGCGAGGTGCTCTCCCGGCAGGGGGCCACACCGAAGAAGCTGCTGGACGGCTTCCAGAAGGCCAGGGGAGGACGCCGCGTGACCACCGCCGACCCGGAGGGGCAGTACAAGGCCCTGGAGAAGTTCGGCACCGACTTCACCGCCGCCGCGCGCGACGGCAAGCTCGACCCCGTCATCGGGCGGGACCAGGAGATCCGGCGGGTCGTGCAGGTGCTGTCCCGGCGGACCAAGAACAACCCGGTGCTGATCGGAGAGCCCGGCGTCGGCAAGACCGCCGTCGTCGAAGGGCTCGCCCAGCGGATCGTGAAGGGTGACGTCCCCGAGTCCCTCAAGGACAAGCGGCTCGTCGCGCTGGACCTCGGCGCCATGGTCGCCGGGGCCAAGTACCGCGGTGAGTTCGAGGAGCGCCTGAAGACCGTCCTCGCCGAGATCAAGGACTCCGACGGGCAGATCATCACCTTCATCGACGAGCTGCACACCGTCGTGGGCGCGGGCGCCGGCGGCGACTCCGCCATGGACGCGGGCAACATGCTCAAGCCCATGCTCGCCCGCGGTGAGCTGCGCATGGTCGGCGCCACCACCCTCGACGAGTACCGCGAGCGGATCGAGAAGGACCCGGCGCTGGAGCGGCGCTTCCAGCAGGTGCTGGTCGCCGAGCCGACCGTCGAGGACACCATCGCCATCCTGCGCGGGCTCAAGGGCCGCTACGAGGCGCACCACAAGGTGCAGATCGCGGACAGCGCGCTGGTGGCCGCGGCCACCCTCTCCGACCGGTACATCACCTCCCGCTTCCTGCCCGACAAGGCCATCGACCTGGTCGACGAGGCCGCCTCCCGGCTGCGTATGGAGATCGACTCGTCCCCGGTCGAGATCGACGAACTCCAGCGCGCCGTCGACCGGTTGAAGATGGAGGAACTGGCCCTCGGCAAGGAGACCGACCCGGCCTCCCGCGAACGCCTGGAGAAGCTGCGCCGCGACCTCGCCGACAAGGAGGAGGAGCTGCGGGGCCTGACCGCCCGCTGGGAGAAGGAGAAGCAGTCCCTCAACCGCGTCGGCGAGCTGAAGGAGAAGCTCGACGACCTGCGCGGCCAGGCCGAACGCGCCCAGCGCGACGGCGACTTCGACTCCGCCTCCAAGTTGCTGTACGGCGAGATCCCCGCCCTGGAGAAGGAGCTGGAGGCCGCCTCCGAGGCCGAGGAGGAGGTCGCCAAGGACACGATGGTCAAGGACGAGGTCGGCTCCGACGACATCGCCGACGTCGTCGCGTCCTGGACCGGCATCCCGGCCGGCCGCCTCCTGGAGGGCGAGACGCGGAAACTGCTGCGCATGGAGGAGGAGATCGGCAAGCGGCTGATCGGGCAGAGCGAGGCCGTACAAGCGGTGAGCGACGCCGTACGACGGTCCCGCGCGGGCATCGCCGACCCCGACCGCCCCACCGGCTCCTTCCTCTTCCTCGGCCCGACCGGCGTCGGCAAGACCGAACTCGCCAAGGCCCTCGCCGACTTCCTGTTCGACGACGAGCGGGCGATGGTCCGCATCGACATGTCGGAGTACAGCGAGAAGCACAGCGTGGCCCGGCTGGTCGGCGCGCCCCCCGGCTATGTCGGCTACGAGGAGGGCGGCCAGCTGACGGAGGCGGTGCGCAGGCGGCCGTACTCCGTGGTCCTCCTGGACGAGGTGGAGAAGGCGCACCCCGAGGTCTTCGACATCCTGCTCCAGGTGCTGGACGACGGCCGCCTGACCGATGGTCAGGGCCGTACGGTCGACTTCCGCAACACCATCCTCGTCCTCACCTCCAACCTGGGCAGCCAGTACCTGGTCGACCCGGTCCTCAGCGACGAGGAGAAGAAGGAACAGGTGCTGGAGACGGTCCGGACCGCCTTCAAGCCGGAGTTCCTCAACCGGCTCGACGACCTGGTGGTCTTCTCCGCGCTGGACAAGGAGGAGCTGGCCCGGATCGCCCGGCTGCAGATCGACCGGCTGGCCGGGCGGCTGGCCGAGCGGCGGCTCGGCCTGGAGGTCACGCCCGAGGCGCTGGCCTGGCTCGCCGACGAGGGCAACGACCCGGCGTACGGCGCCCGTCCGCTGCGCCGCCTGATCCAGACCGCCATCGGCGACCGCCTCGCCAAGGAGATCCTCTCCGGCGAGATCAAGGACGGCGACACGGTCCGTGTGGACGCCTTCGGCGACGGCCTGATCGTCGGCCCGGCCACCGGCAAGACCCTCTGACCCGTTCCGGCACACGCGACGGCCCGCCCCTCGTCCCCCGGGGGGCGGGCCGTCTGGTGTGGGTCAGACGGTGAACGCCGAGAAGGACACCACCGCGGTGCCTGCGTCCTCGTAGGTCACGTTCACGGTCACCGCGTCGGCACCCGCGTCCTCCGGAGGCGTCGCGAACTGCGTGTTCAGATTCAGACAGAGATCGGCGCCGGTGTCGCACAGATCGGTACCCGGCTCCGGGCCCTCGGGATAGGTGTCCGTCAGCCACGTCCGGACCGCCCCCCTCGGCATCCGGAACGCGGCGTGATAGTCCGTGTCCAGCCAGGTCTGCACCGTGCACTGACCGTCGTACGCCCCCTTCGGCAGCTTCGCCCCGCCGAACGCCAGTGCCTCCGTGCACGGCACGGCCTCGGGCTCTCCGCCCAGGAGATAGTCCGAGGTCATGAACCTGATCACCATGGCGACCAGCCCGGCCAGGATCAGCGCCGGCAGCGCCATGACCGCCGCGAACACCCCCCACCGGGTCCGCCCCCGGCCCGCCCGCGCACCCGCCGTACCGCCCCGCACGCCCGCCATCGAGCCCCCTGCCCGCGTTCCGGATCGTCGTCGACCGGCCAGATCATGTCAGCCAGGAGCCGACAGGCCACGTCGGGGCTTGCCACCCCCCTCCCCGCATGGGGGAGGATGGCGGAATCCGTACGAAGGGAAATACACGGTGAGCATCGACCCGTCCTCGATTCCGAACTTCGGGGGCCAGCCCGAGCCGCAGCCCCAAGGACCGGCGGGCCCCGTCGTCCCGGATCAGGACCTCGTGAAGCAGCTCCTCGACCAGATGGAGCTCAAGTACGTCGTCGACGACGAGGGGGACCTCGCGGCGCCGTGGGAGCAGTTCCGTACGTACTTCATGTTCCGCGGGGAGGCCGAACAGGCGGTCTTCTCGGTGCGGACCTTCTACGACCGGCCCCACAAGATCGACGAGAAGCCGCAGCTGCTGGAGTCCATCGACGACTGGAACCGGCGGACCCTGTGGCCCAAGGTGTACAGCCACACCCACGACGACGGCACCGTCCGCCTCATCGGTGAGGCGCAGATGCTGATCGGCACCGGCGTCGACCTCAACCACTTCGTCTCCTCCACGGTCAGCTGGGTGCGGGCCGCGATCGAGTTCGACAAGTGGCTGGTCGAGCAGCTCGGCCTTGAGGAGGAGGTCAACGAGGCCGAGAAGCCCGAGGACGACGAGGAGTAGAACCCTCGGCTCCGCGGAGCTACAGCGGGGTGTGGGCGATCACGACCAGATACGCCCCGTAGACGAAGGAGAGCCCGGCCAGGGCGCAGACCACCACGGTCGCGTGCCAGGGCCGGGCTCTCGCCGTCCGCACCAGCGCCCGGGCCAGCGGCAGCAGCAGCGGGAAGGCGGGCAGCAGGAAGCGCGGCTTGGACTCGAAGAAGCCGGAGCCGCCGAGCGCGATGAGCAGCAGCACCCCGCTGTGGACGACGAGCGGCAGCGGGGCGCGGTCGGCGATCAGCAGCGCGTACATCAGCACGGCCGCCGCCACGATCACCATGGTCATGGGGAAGACGAAGCGGTTGCCGTGCAGCAGCAGCTGGCGCATGAAGTGCAGCGACCCGTGCCCGAAGTCGAACCGGGACCCCCACAGCCGCTGCACCTCGAAGTAGCCGCCGAGCAGATCCCCCTTGCGCCGGCCGACCCAGAGCACATACGCCGTCCACCCCAGCGGGGCCAGCGCGGCGCCCGTCCACAGCCTGTGGGAAACCCGGCCGCGGCGCCGGAGGGTCCGGTACGCCTCGCAGAGGGCCGCGGCCAGGACGGCGGCGGCGACCGCGAAACCGTTGGGCCGGGACAGCCCGGCCAGCGCCGCGAGGCTCCCCGCCCACAGCCAGCTCCCGCTCAGGACCGCGTACAGCGACCAGGCGGCGAAGGCGGTGAGCACCGGCTCGGTGTACGCCATCGACAGCACGACGGAGTGCGGGAGCAGCGCCCACAGCAGCACCAGTGCCGAGCCCACGGCCCGCCCGTGCAGCCGCGCCCCGATCGCGTAGATCCCGCCGGCGGCGATCCCGGCCGCGGTCCACGACACGATCAGCCCGGCGGCGCCCCCGCTCAGCGGGGTCAGGGCGGTCATGACCCGCACCAGCGCCGGATAGAGCGGGAAGAACGCCAGGTCGCTGTGGATGACGGTCGGGTGGAAGTACAGGGTGCGGCCGTAGCCGTGCGCGGCGATGCCCAGGTACCAGGCCGAGTCCCAGGACCGGCCGAGCAGGGCGAGCGGCTGCCTGCCGGTGGCCCAGGCGGCCACGGCGAGTACGGCCGTTCCGGCGAGCCGGGCGGCGAGGAACAGCCCGACGGCCACCGCGCTCGCCGCGGCGAGGGACAGCGCGGAGCCCGTGGACAGCCCGGGGCGCGCACGGTGCAGCGTCTCGGGTTCGGTGACGGTGGGCGTTGCGACGGTCGTGGCGTGGGTCACACCCGCACATTGCAGGAGGAAACGGGCCGTCGCGAGCGATGGGCGGCCGTGCGGGTGCGATTTCGCGGCGTCCGGCGTGGCTGCGTGACACGGGGTGGCGTGTCCCTCACGCCCGCACGGCCGCGGTTCGGCAAAGATCGTCGATGACCGATACACCGACCGACTCGCCGACCGACCAAGGGGGAAGAGTGTTCAGCAAGAAGGAAACGCACTTCGTCGTACTGAACGATCTGGACGAGGCGCGCGCCGCGATCCAGCGGGCACTGAACGACGCCATCGGCAGCGACACGGCAGCCGGCCTGCGGCAGGCCCTGGAAATAGTGGACGGGATCGGCGACGGCAGGGACCCGCGCGTGCGCTGGGCCGCCCAGGTGCTCGCCGAGGCCAAGCTGGACGTCAGGGAACAGGAGATCAAGGCCGTCAAGGCCCTGCGCGAAGCCCTGCCGGGACTGAGCCTCGCCGCGGCCGTGGACCTGCTCAAGCAGACCCAGGCCGCGACCTGAGTCAGTAGGGAATCGGCGGCTCGATGGCGCACTCCGCCCACACCGTCTTGCCCACGGGTTGACGGGGTGCCGACCCCCAGCGCGTGGCCAGGACATCCACCAGGAGCAGTCCCCGACCGGACTCTCCGTCGGGGTACGACGAGGGCAGGGCCGTGGGTGGCTGCTTCGCGGCGGCGGCATCCGCGATCTCGATACGCACCAGACCCGCGACCGCGTCGATGGCGAGCCGGAGACCGAAGCCGCGCCCGGGAACCCGGCCGTGCTGTACGGCGTTCGCGGCGAGTTCGCCGACGACGAGGGCGACCGTGCATGACACGTCCGACAGCGGCGGGTGACCCCACTCCTCCATACACCGGACGGCGTGGCGTCGGGCAAGCTGCGCACCTCGGGGTGAGGAGACGAACTGCGCTGTGAGGGAGGGGAGCTCGCGCGGCTCGTTCTCTTCGTCGGTCGTTCCTGTCAGCACGGCTTGTCGGTCCTTGTCTGTCGAGCCTGAGACATCCCGCGGCGTACGCGAGTCGTCACGTTCCGTGCTCAAGAGTCGTCTGGTCGCCCTACGCTCGACAGGTGACGCAGCCTTACTTTTCAGTCGGTAAGGAACGGAAGTGACGCTTTGGCCAACGAAATTGACCCCAGCGCGTCGATGGCGGCGCTGTTCGGCGCGCGGGTGCGCAGGCTCCGTATGGCGGCCGGCCTGACCCAGGCCGAGCTCGGTGACAGGGTGCATGTGGTGAGCACGCGGATCACACAGATCGAGCGGGCGTCCGGAGCGAAGCCGACGCTGGAACTGGCGCGTGCGCTGGACGCGGCGCTGGGGGCGGACAACTTGCTGGTGGAGCTGTGGCCGTACGTGTATCGGGAGGCGTTTCCGGACTGGTCGCGGAGGTTCATGGAGTACTCGGAGCGGGCGGTGGCCATCAGGCAGTACGCGGCTCATGTGGTGCCGGGTCTGTTGCAGACGGAGGACTACGCACGTGCTGTTCTCAGCTTGGACGCTCTGTTGGACGGCGATGAGCAGTTGGAGGAGCGCGTCACTGCCCGTATGGGACGGCAGGAACGGTTGAGCTTGCCCGACCGGCCGGAGCTGTCGGTGATCCTGGACGAGGCGGTGCTGAGGCGTCCGATCGGCGGCCATGCCGTGATGCGGAAGCAGTTGGCGCGACTGCTTGACGCTACAGCGGAGCGTCACATCACTGTGCAGGTACTGCCGTTCGACCAAGGCGGGCACGAGGCCATGGGCGGCTCACTGACGATTCTGGTCCTGCCGGACGGCTCAGAAGTGGCCTACACGGAGGGTTCGGACTACGGCCAACTCAGCGAGGAGCCGGCCAATGTCAGTCGCTACAAGGTGATTTACGATCGGCTGCGGGCGGCAGCCCTGCCCCCGATCATGTCACTCGACATGATCCGGTCCACGATGGAGGGCAACTACCGTGGCTCGAATCTCCCGTCCCGATCTGAACGGCGTCGCCTGGCGCAAGAGCAGCTACAGCAATCAGGCGGGGGGCGACTGCGTGGAGGTGGCCGACGGGTTCCAGGCCGTCGTCCCCGTCCGTGACAGCAAGGTCCCGCACGGTCCGGTGCTGTCCTTCGAAGCGGCTGCCTGGACCGCGTTCATAGGCGAGTTGAAGGCCAGGCACCGCCGTCCCTGAGTCGGCCGGGAAGCCCTCGTCACCCGTCCGAGTGACCGGCTTGCAGGCGCGGGACGCGGGCGGTTACGTTCGCCGCGACAACCACAAACAGATACGGCCCCCGGCCGGGATTGCCGTCCCGAACGAGGGCCTGACCGATCAGGAAGTGAACCTCTTCCCGATGGCTGACCCGCATCTAACGCGCGCCTGCGCGCCGACGCCGGAGCTCCGACCTCCGGTGTGATGCACGTCCGCACCCGGCTGACAGCCGACTTCACGGTGATCTCCAACGCCCTCGTCCAGCGGCGCGGCAGCGCGGTCACAATCGGGGTAGGGGCGTACATCTCCTCCCTGCCCGACGGCTCCTCCGCGACCATCACCGCCCTGTGCGAGCACTTCAACGAGGGCGAGATCCTGATTTCGCGGGCGCTCAGGCCTCGTCCTCTCCGAGCAGGAGGCCGCCCGCCTCGCCCCGGCCGGCGCGAGGCGGTGCTGTTCTACCTGGACAACCAGCAGCTTCGCAGTGCAGAGATGGTCGAACGGCTCGTCGTGTGCCGTGACGCGATCCACCGGGCCGTAGAGAAAGGTGGTCCGGCAGCGTACGCCGTGCGACACGACCGCATTGAGCGCATATGGCCCCGACGGGCGGGCACCGCTCGGGACACCCGGGCAGCAACCGAACCTCATTCGGTGCGAAGGGGTCGTGGGCTCAGGACGTCAGGCCTCGCAGGCGACCGACGGCCTCGGTGAGAACGTCGTCCCTCTTGCAGAAAGCGAAGCGGACCTGGCTGCGGCCCGCGTCGCGGTCGTCGTAGAAGACCGAGTTGGGGATGGCGACGACGCCGCAGCGTTCGGGGAGCGTGCGGCAGAAGGCGTAGGCGTCCTTCTCACCGAGGGGGGTGATGTCGGTGGTGATGAAGTAAGTGCCCTGGGGCTGGTAGACCTCGAACCCGGCTGACCGCAGGCCGTCGCCGAGCAGGTCCCGCTTGGCGAGCATGTCCGCGCGGAAGGCGTCGAAGTAGGTGTCCGGGAGCGAGAGGGCCTCGGCCACCGCGTACTGGAACGGGCCCGAGGCCACGTACGTCAGGAACTGCTTCACCGAGCGCACCGCCGTCACCAGTTCCGGCGTGGCCGTCACCCAGCCGACCTTCCAGCCGGTGAAGGAGAACGTCTTGCCCGCCGAGCCGATCGTCACCGTCCGCTCCCGCATCCCGGGGAAGGACGCGAGGGGCAGGTGTTCGGCGTCGTCGAAGACCAGGTGTTCGTAGACCTCGTCCGTGACCACCAGCAGGTCCCGCTCCACCGCCAACTCCGCGATCGCCGTCAGCTCGGCACGGGTGAGGACCGTGCCGGTCGGGTTGTGCGGGGTGTTGATCAGCAGCAGGCGGGTGCGGTCGGTCACCGCCGCGCGCAATTCGTCGAGGTCGAGGCGGAAGCCCGCCCCCCGCTCGCGGTGCGGGCGCAGGGTGACCGGGACTCGGGTGCCGCCCGCCATGGCGATGCTCGCGGCGTAGGAGTCGTAGTACGGCTCGAACGCGATGACCTCGTCACCCGGTTCGAGCAGCGCGAGGAGGGCGGCGGCGATGGCCTCGGTGGCCCCCGCCGTCACCAGCACCTCGGTGTCGGGGTCGTAGGACAGGCCGTAGCGGCGCAGCTGGTGCGCGGCGATCGCGGTGCGCAGCTCGGGGATGCCGGGACCGGGCGGGTACTGGTTGCCGCGGCCCTCGCGCAGGGCGCGCACGGCCGCCTCCCGGATCTCCTCGGGTCCGTCCGTGTCGGGAAAGCCCTGGCCCAGATTGATCGCGCCGGTCCGCACCGCCAGGGCGGACATCTCGGCGAAGATCGTCGTCCCGAACTCGGCGAGCCGGCGGTTGAGGAGCGGGCGTGCGCTGGAGGTCATGCGGGTCATCCTGCGCCGAAGCTCTGGACTTCCTCAACTCTGCTTTCGCCGGCGGAGCGGCCGGGCATCCCCGTGTCACGCGGCAGTCGCACGGCGGCCGCGGGAGAGCGAGGCGCCCACGGGGGGCCGCTTCGGGGGAACGGAAGGAGGGTGACGCCATGGTCCTCGGCATCATCCTGGCGGTGATCGCCGCGGTCCTGTTCATCGGGGCCGTGGCGAAGGGATCGCGCAAGAACCGGTACGGCAAGCGGTATCGGAGCGGCTCCCGCTCGTCGTCCTCGTCGTCGTACGACGGCGGCAGCAGCGCCGGCTGGTGGGCGGCCGGGGCCGCGGACAGCGGCTCGTCCGGGGGGCACCACGGGCACCACGGGGGTCACTCCTCGTGCGGTGGCGGTCACTCCTCGTGCGGGGGCGGCTCGTCCTGCGGCGGGGGCGGCGGATGTGGCGGCGGGGGCGGATGCGGGGGAGGCGGCTGACACGGGGCAGCTGAGCTCCGGAGAACAGGGGGAACCGTATCCGGGCCGCACACCGAGCGCCCGCCGGGAGAAGGCATCCGGCGGGCGCTCCGGCGTACGCGCGGGGCGCCAGGCGCACTCTGTTGTTGAACAGTTGAGCTGTGGAGCCCCCTGAGGGATGGAAACCCCACGAAGTTGGGTAAAAACGCTGTGGCGGCGCCACAGTTCATGATTCCCTCTAAATCACCAACGCAGCCCCTCGGACGCCCTGCAGAAGCCTTCTCCCCGGCTGGGCGGGCGGGGCCCACCGGGCAGACGCGGCCGATCTCCCGGTACCGACCGAGGTGCGCCGGACCACACTCCCTTTTCTCTTTGCGTGCCAGCGGAGCCGATCCATGCTCACGACCCTGAACACCTCCTACACCGATACGCGCGCGGCCGACCTAGCCTGGGCCCTGGGACGCGAGCCGCTCCCCGCCCTGGCCACGCTCGACCTCGAATTAACCGGCGCGAAGCTCCAGTTGAGACTTCTCGGAGCGTCTCACCAGGTACTTCTCGAGGAGGAGCGGGGAGGCTGTTCGGAGACGGTGGCGTGCATTCCGGGGTCCAGCACGCCCCTGCCGCTCGGCGTCGCCAAGCGGGTCGGCGACTGGGAGTACGAGTTCGCCGCCCGGGTGGAGGTGCTCTCGCCCGGATCGTTCGCGGGCCGCGCCCAGGAGTTGCTGGCCCTCGTCTCCGACCATCCGCACGGCCTCGCCGGCGTCTTCCCCGGCAGCCCGCACGCCTTCACGGCGATGCTCGCCCAGCGACACGAGGGCCAAATGCACTGGCGTACCTGGCACGCGTATCCGCAGGACGGCCAACTGGTCGCGACCCGGACACGGGTGGGCGTGCGGGTGTCGGCGGCCCAACTCGGCTAGGCCGTCAAACCCCTTGCGGGTCAACGTGCTTCAGATCCACACGTGTGGGTGACGAAGCGTACCGAGCGTGTGACGTAACGTCGCAGAGTGATCGAACCGCAGGCGCCCGCCCCACCCGGCGCACCGCCGCCCTGGGGCCCTCCCGTGCGGCTGCCCGTGCGGCCGGCGACCGGTCGGTTCCTCGTCCTCGCGTGTGTCTTCGTCTGCGCGGCCTGCGGACTCGTGTACGAACTCGAACTCGTCGCCCTCGCCTCGTACTTGATCGGAGATTCGGTCACCCAGGCATCCGTCGTCCTGTCCGTCATGGTCTTCGCGATGGGCATCGGCTCCCTCGCCGCGAAACGGCTGCGCTGGCACGCCGCCGCCGGATTCGGCGCCGTGGAGGCGGGGCTCGCGCTCATCGGCGGCTGCAGCGCGATGGCGCTCTACGCGGCCTTCGCCTGGACCGGCGGCTGGGGCGGCATGTGGGCCAACGGCCCCCGCGGCCTCCTCGTCGCCTTCTCCCTCGCCATCGGTCTGCTCATCGGCGCCGAAGTCCCGCTGCTGATGGAGCTGATCCAGCGCATCCGGCGCCAGGACGCGGGCGGCGCCGTGGCCGACCTGTTCGCCGCGGACTACGTCGGAGCGCTCGCCGGAGGCCTGGCCTTCCCCTTCCTGCTCCTGCCGTTCCTGGGCCAGCTGACCGGCACCCTGCTCACCGGCACCGTCAACGTCGTCGCGGGCGGTGCCCTGGTGCTCGGGCTGTTCCGCCGCGACCTCACCCGGCGCGCCCGCTGGCTGCTCCTGATCGCCAACGTCACCGTCCTCGGCGTCCTCGCCTCGGCCGCCGTACTCGTCGACGACTTCGAACGCGCCGCCCGGCACGCGGTGTACGGCAAGGACGTACGCGTCGCCCTGCAGACCGACGTCCAGGAAGTCGTCCTCACCGGCGGCACGCACGGCCGCCCGCTCGACCTCTTCCTGGACGGCCGGCTGCGGGTCGGCGGCCGCGACGAGCGCCGCTACCACGAAGCACTGGTCCATCCCGCGATGTACGGCGTCCACGCGCGCGTGCTGATCCTCGGCGGCGGGGACGGGCTGGCCGCGCGGGAGGTACTGCGCCACCGGGACGTGCGGCGGGTGGACGTCGTAGAGCTCGACGCGGCCCTCGTCCGGCTGGCCCGCCACGACCCCGGGCTGTCGCACCTCAACGGGCACGCGTACCACGACGGACGCGTGCACGTCACCACCGCGGACGCGTTCGGCTGGCTGCGCGGGGCACCCCGGGCGGCGTACGACGTCGTGATCGCCGATCTGCCCGATCCCGGCATCACCGCCAGCACGAAGCTGTACTCGCAGGAGTTCTACGGCCTGGCCCGGCGTGCCCTGGCGCCCGGCGGCCGCCTTGTCGTGCACGCGGGCCCGGTCTCCGCCCGCCGCCATGTCTTCTGGACGGTGGACGCCACGCTGCGCGCGGCCGGCTTCGCCACGGCCCCCTACCGGGTCCCCGGCCACGACTCCGGCTTCGCCGCGGGCCCCGACCGCTCCGCCGGGGCCTCCCGGGCCCCCCACGACTGGGGCTTCATCCTGGCCGCCCCCGGCCCCTCGCCCCCTCCCCTCCGCCTGGACCCCCACGGCCCCCGCCTCCGCACACTCACCACGAGGACCCTCGCGACGGATGCCGAGGAGGCGGCGCGCATGCGGCTCGGGGAATCGGCGGCATCGACACTGGTCCATCCGCGCTATTGAGTGGGGGCGACAACCCCTGGTGACGGTGGCCCCAACGCCGGGTGACTCACCAGTGCAGGGGAGGGTACGTAGCGCCCCCTGCTGGGTAGGCTTCGCCGACATGGAGCACGAGGTCTTCGTTCCGGTCCCGGTCGAGCGGCTGCGAGAGGCGCTCGCCGACCCCGCGCGGGTCGCCCGGGCGGTTCCCGGGTTCCAGCAGGACGCCGGTGCCGAGCCGGTCGCGGGCCGGCTGAAGGTGCGCGTCGGCAGCCACTCCGTCACCTACCGCGGTTCGGCCCGGGTCACCGCCAGGGACGACGGCTCGTACGCCGTCGAGGGCGAGGCCACCGAGGCCCGCGGTACCGGCTCCGTCAAACTCGCCCTCACCCTCCGCCTCCGGGACACGGACGGCGGTACCACCGTCACCGTCGAGGGCACGGCCTCCGCGGACGGCCGCATCGCGGAACTGCCGAAGGAGTCGGTGACTTCGGCGACGACCCGCCTGCTGAACCGTTTCGTGGAGGGGCTGGCGGCGGCAGTGGAGAAGCCCGAGCCGGAGCCCGAGTCCCTGCTTGAAGCAGAGGCCGGCCCCGAACCGGAGCCCGAACCCGGAGCCGAGCCGGAGCCTGAACCCGGAGCCGAGCCGGAGCCTGAACCCGACGCCCAAGCCTCCGTCTTCGACACCGAGGTCCCCCCGCCCTCCCTGGATCCGGGTGCCGACGAGGACCTCCACGACGGCCCCTCCGACGACTTCGCGGAGTCGCCCGAACCGCCCGCCGAGGCGGCCCACGCACGGCGCACGATGATCGGCCGCAGCGCCGAGGAGGTCGACCACGCCCCGCCGCGCGGCCGTTACGCCCCCGTACCGGCCCCGCAGACCATCGCCGCGAGCAGCACACTGCGCTGGGCGGCACCCGCCGCGGCACTCGTCCTGGCGGGGGCGATCGTTCTGGGCCGGGCCCTGCGCAGACGCCGCTGACCCCTGATCGCCCCAGTAGGGTCGTCCCGTGAGTAACAAAGACATCACGCTGACCGCGGGCGACGCGGACGTGACCGTGCAGCCCGGCAACGGCGGCCGTATCGGAGGGCTCCGGGTCGGCGGTGTCGAACTGCTCCGGCAGGGCGACCGCTTCGGCTGCTTCCCGATGGTCCCCTGGTGCGGCCGGATCAGGGACGGCCGCTTCCTGGACGGCGCCACCGTCCACCAGATGCCGCTCAACTCCCCGCCGCACGCCATCCACGGCACCGTTCGCGACGGCGCCTGGCGCACCGCCCGCTCCTCCGCCGACGAGGCGGTCATCACGTACGACCTGGTCGACCCCTGGCCCTACCCCGGCCGCGTCACCCAGGTGATCGCCCTCACCGAGGACAGCCTGACGCTGACCATGTCCGTGGAGACGTACGACTCCTCCTTCCCGGCGCAGATCGGCTGGCACCCGTGGTTCAACCGGAACCTGGGCGGCGAGGACGCGCGGCTCGACTTCAGCCCCGCCTGGCAGGAGGAGCGCGGCGACGACCATCTGCCCACCGGCAACCGCATCGATCCGAAGCCCGGCCCCTGGGACGACTGCTTCGGCATGCCCGGCGGCGTCGACGTCACCCTCACCTGGCCCGGGCAGCTGGAGCTGAAGGTCACCAGCCGCGAGCAGTGGGTCGTCGTCTACGACGAGCAGGAGGCGGCCGTGTGCGTGGAGCCCCAGACGGGCCCGCCGAACGGGCTGAACACCCAGCCGCGCCTGGTCACACCGCTGGAGCCGCTGGAGGCCACGACCACCTGGACGTGGCGCCGCCTCTAAGCTGGTCGGCATGACGGACGTACGCGGCGCGCTGCTGCAGCAGATCAAGGACAAGGCCGTGGTGCACGGCAAGGTGACC
The DNA here is from genome assembly GCF_055558775.1 of Streptomyces sp. NPDC025638. Classification (NCBI taxonomy): domain Bacteria; kingdom Bacillati; phylum Actinomycetota; class Actinomycetes; order Kitasatosporales; family Streptomycetaceae; genus Streptomyces; species Streptomyces sp. NPDC025638. Next base: position 61,362 of record NZ_JBVHLX010000022.1, read on the forward strand.
CTGTCGTCGGGCAAGGAAGCCGACTACTACATCGACCTTCGCCGGATCACGCTGGACGGCGAGGCCGCGCCGCTGGTCGGTCAGGTCATGCTCGACCTGACCGCCGACCTGGACTTCGAGGCGGTCGGCGGGCTGACGCTGGGCGCCGACCCCGTCGCCACCGCGATGCTGCACGCGTCCGCCGCGCGCGGGAAGGTGCTCGACGCGTTCGTCGTGCGCAAGGCGGGCAAGGCGCACGGCCTGCAGCGCCGGATCGAGGGCGCGGAGGTCAAGGGCCGCCGCGTCCTCGCCGTCGAGGACACCTCCACCACCGGCGGCTCCGTGCTGACCGCCGTCGAGGCGCTGCGCGAGGCCGGTGCCGAGGTCGTCGCCGTCGCCACGATCGTGGACCGGGCCACCGGAGCCGCCGAGGCGATCGCCGAACAGGCCGGGGTGCCCTACGTGTTCGCCTACTCGAAGGACGACCTGGGCCTCGACTGACGCGCGAGGTTGACGCGCCGGCTTGACCCGGGGGTGACCACTCCTTGACCAGGGGCATTGAGCATCGGCACATCTCTGGAAAGATGGGGCCGACGATGACGTCACCCCCAAGGTCTAGGTCAGGGCCGTAAGCACGCAGAACGCCGACCCGCACACTCAAGGAGCGGACAGATGCCCATCGCAACCCCCGAGGTCTACAACGAGATGCTCGACCGGGCGAAGGCAGGCAAGTTCGCCTACCCGGCCATCAACGTCACCTCGACCCAGACCCTGCACGCGGCGCTGCGCGGCTTCGCGGAGGCGGAGAGCGACGGCATCGTCCAGATCTCCACGGGTGGCGCCGAGTTCCTGGGCGGCCAGTACAGCAAGGACATGGTGACCGGCGCGGTCGCCCTGGCCGAGTTCGCGCACATCGTCGCGGAGAAGTACCCGGTCAACGTGGCCCTGCACACGGACCACTGCCCGAAGGACAAGCTCGACGGGTACGTACGTCCGCTGATCGCGATCTCCGAGGAGCGCGTCAAGAACGGCCAGAACCCGCTGTTCCAGTCGCACATGTGGGACGGCTCGGCCGAGACGCTCGCCGACAACCTCGCCATCGCGCAGGAGCTCCTGGAGCGCACCCGCGCCGCCCGGATCATCCTCGAGGTGGAGATCACCCCGACCGGTGGCGAGGAGGACGGCGTCTCGCACGAGATCAACGACTCCCTCTACACCACCGTCGACGACGCCATCCGCACCGCCGAGGCGCTCGGCCTGGGCGACAAGGGCCGTTACCTGCTGGCCGCGTCCTTCGGCAACGTGCACGGTGTGTACAAGCCGGGCAACGTCGTGCTCCGCCCCGACCTGCTGAAGCAGCTGAGCGAGGGCGTCGCCGCCAAGTTCGGCAAGCCGGCCGGCTCGCAGCCGTTCGACTTCGTCTTCCACGGCGGCTCCGGCTCCACGCCGGAGGAGATCGCGACCGCGCTGGAGAACGGCGTCGTGAAGATGAACATCGACACGGACACGCAGTACGCGTTCACGCGCCCCGTGGCCGCCCACATGTTCCAGAACTACGACGGCGTCCTGAAGGTCGACGGCGAGGTCGGCAACAAGAAGACCTACGACCCGCGCACCTGGGGCAAGGCCGCCGAGGGCTCGATGGCCCAGCGCGTCGTCCAGGCCACGCAGGACCTGCGGTCGGCCGGCACGAAGATCAAGTAACTCGGTCGGGATGAAGATCGAGTAACTCGGTCGGCACGAAGATCAAGTAACCGCTCGCGGTACCTCGCGGTGGGCCCGGCGTCTGTCTACGGCGCCGGGCTCGCTGTATACCTGGGGGCATGCCCGATGTCCGGCTGGCCTCGTCCCAGGGCAGATGGATCCTGCTCACCACGGTGCTCGGCTCCAGCATGGCCATGCTGGACTCGACCGTCGTCAACGTGGCCCTGCCGCGCATCGGCGAGGACCTCGACGCGAGCCTGGCCGCGCTCCAGTGGACGGTCAACGCGTACATGGTGACTTTGGCGGGCCTGATCCTCCTGGGCGGCTCGCTCGGCGACCGCTACGGCCGCCGGAAGATCTTCGTGCTGGGCGTGGTCTGGTTCGCCACGGCGTCCCTGCTGTGCGGGCTCGCCCCGAACGCCACCGTCCTCGTCGCCGCCCGCGCCCTCCAAGGCATCGGCGGCGCCCTCCTCACACCGGGCTCCCTCGCCCTGATCCAGGCCTCCTTCCACCCGGACGACCGGGCCAAGGCCGTCGGCCTGTGGTCGGGCTTCGGGGGCGTCGGGGCGGCCGTGGGCCCGTTCCTGGGCGGCTGGCTGGTGGACGGTCCCGGCTGGCGCTGGGTGTTCCTGCTGAACGTCCCGCTGGCCCTCGTGTGCGCCCCGATCGCCGTACGGCACGTGCCCGAGTCGTCCGACGGAGGCGGCCACGGCCGCTTCGACGTCCTCGGCGCGACCCTGGGCGCCCTGGCACTGGCCCTGGTGACCTACGCGCTGATCGAGGCGCAGGGCGGGTCGATCGTCGTCACGGTCACCGCAGTGGCGGGCGTGGCGGCCGCAGTGGCCTTCGTATACGTCGAGAAGCACAGGCCCGACCCAATGATGCCGCTCGACATTTTCTCGTCGCGCCAGTTCACGGCAGTCAACCTGGTCACCCTGTGCGTGTACGCGGCCTTCAGTGGCTTCTTCTTCCTCACCGCGCTCCAGCTCCAGGTCGTGGCCGGGTACTCGGCCCTGCAGGCCGGTACGGCACTGCTGCCGACCACGGTCCTGATGCTGCTGTTCTCGGCCCGCTCGGGCGCCCTGGCCGACCGCATCGGCCCCCGCATCCCGCTCACCGTGGGCCCGCTGCTGTGCGCCGCCGCGATGCTGCTGATGCTGCGGGTGGGCAAGGACGCGAACTATCTGACCGACGTGCTCCCCGCCCTGCTGGTCATGGGCACCGGCATGGTCACCCTGGTCGCCCCGCTGACCGCCACCGTCCTCGCCTCCGTGGACACCGCGCGGGCGGGCCTGGCCAGCGGCATCAACAACGCGGCGGCCCGCGCGGCCGGGCTGATCGCGGTGGCCGCGCTGCCCCTGCTGACCGGGATGGGCCCGGAGGCGTACCGCTCGGCGGACGCCTTCGAGACGTCGTTCCGCAGGGCGATGCCGATCTGCGCGGCGGTACTGGTCGCCGGGGCGATCCTGGCCTTCACCCTGGTACGCCGCCCACCCCCGGACTGCCGCCACCCCGAATGCCGAACCCACGGCTGCGTAACAGCACCCCCACTGGAACGGGGGCCGGCTTCATCCGGCCGGCTTAGTAAGTGAGGGGGCGTGCGGTGGGGTGTGCGGTGCGCGGTGCGGTGCGCGGTGCGGTGTCTGAGGCCGCTTGTCCGAGGGGCGAGGAGAGCCATCCCGACCCCCGCTCGGCCAAATTCCAGCGCGTCAGGCGTCCGAGGACGAGACGTATCGTCCCGATCCCCCACCCGCCCGCAGGGGCCGGGTAGCCCGGCCACACTCAGCGCGTCCGGTGTCTGAGGAGGAGCGCCATCCCGACCCCCGCTCGGCCAAATCCAGCCCGTCCGGCCTTTGAGGACGAGGTGTGCCTTCCCAAACCCCCACCCACCCGCAGGTGACGAGATAGCCCGGCCAAATCCAGCCCGTCCGGCGTTTGAGGACGAGGCCGTTCAGGCCGATGGCGGGGTCTGGGGGCGCAGCCCCCAGGAAGTGGGCGGCACCCGCCGCTCCCACCTGCCGGCCCCCGGAGGGATCCCGCAGACTTGGGGTATGAGCATTCACGAGAACCTCCTCGGCGGCCCGCCCCCCACCCACCTCCCCGACGACCCGGAGCCCCGCGAGCTGCTCGCGCAGGGCACCGCGCCGGCGGACGTCGCCGCGAAGTACCCGACCTCCTCGCTCGCCTGGGCCCAGCTGGCCGACGACGCGTTCGAGCGGGGCTCGGTCGTCGAGTCGTACGCCTACGCCCGTACGGGCTACCACCGTGGCCTGGACGCGCTGCGCCGCAACGGCTGGAAGGGCCACGGCCCCGTCCCCTGGGAGCACGAGCCGAACCGCGGCTTCCTGCGCGCCCTGCACGCCCTCGCCCGCGCCGCGCAGTCGATCGGCGAGCAGGAGGAGTACGAGCGCTGCACGCAGTTCCTGAAGGACTCCTCGCCGACGGCGGCCCAGACCTTGGGCTGATCGGCGCATACGGTGTGGCCCGTCTGGCACTGGACGGGCCTTGCCGTAACCGGGGGGATTACAGAGGATGCCGGTGGGGACCGGGGCCCCCGTGCCGGAATCGGCAGGGGCGGACCGCTACCCGGAGTAATACAGGAGACAGCGATGTCCCAACAGGCTCATCAGTCCCCCGAGACTCAGGAGCCCGAGACCCCGCATCTCGACTTCGCAGGCACGACGCCGTACGAGGACTACGTCAAGGCGGACGTGCTCACCCACCTCCAGCACACCCTCTCCGACGATCCCGGAGAGATGGTCTTCCTGGTCACCACCCAGGTGATGGAGCTGTGGTTCACGGTCATCGTCCACGAGTGGGAGACCGCGGCCGAGGCACTGCGCAAGGACCGGGTCCCCGTCGCGATCGACGCGCTGAAGCGTTCCGTACGGGAGCTGGAGGCGCTGAACGCCTCCTGGAAGCCGCTCGGCCAGCTCACCCCGGCCCAGTTCAACTCGTACCGCTCCGCCCTCGGCGAGGGCTCCGGCTTCCAGTCGGCGATGTACCGCCGTATGGAGTTCCTGCTCGGCGAGAAGTCCGCGTCGATGCTCGTCCCGCACCGGGGCGCGCCTCGTGTCCACGCCGAGCTGGAGAAGGCGCTGCACGAGCCGAGCCTGTACGACGAGGTGGTACGGCTCCTCGCGCGCCGCGGCCACGCGATCCCCGCCTCCGTCCTGCACCGTGACGCGTCGCGGCGCCACGAGCCCTCGGAGGCCGTCGAGGCCGCCTGGACCACCGTCTACTCCGGCGACCCGGACGACGAACTCGCCCGCCTGGGCGAGGCGTTGACCGATGTCGGCGAGCTCGTCTGGCGCTGGCGCAACGACCACCTGGTCGCCACCCGCCGCGCGATGGGCGCGAAGCCCGGCACCGGCGGCTCGGCCGGCGTGGCCTGGCTGGAGAAGCGCGCGCAGAAGAACGTGTTCCCGGAGCTGTGGACGGCGAGGTCCCATGTCTGACCTCGTCGCACGCGCGGAGAAGATCGCCCGCGCGGAGAAGCTGGACGCCGCGGACGAACTCGCGCACCAGCGGGAGCGGTTCGTCCTGGACGACGTTGTCTACCTGGACGGCAACTCCCTCGGCGCGCTCCCCGCGAACGTCCCCGGCCGGGTCGAGGACGTCGTCCGCCGCCAGTGGGGCGAACTCCGCATCCGCTCCTGGGACGAGAGCGGTTGGTGGACCGCTCCTGAGCGGATCGGTGACCGCATCGCCCCGCTGGTCGGTGCGGCGCCGGGGCAGATCGTCGTCGGCGACTCCACAAGCGTCAACGTTTTCAAGGCACTTGTGGCCGCCGTACGGATGGCGGGCGAGGACCGGGACGAGATCCTGGTCGACGCCACGACCTTCCCCACGGACGGGTACATCGCCGAGTCGGCCGCCCGGCTGACCGGCCGTACACTGCGGCCGGTGACCCCGGCGGAGGTGCCGGGCGCGTTGTCCGGCCGTACGGCAGCGGTGCTGCTCAACCACGTCGACTACCGCACCGGCCGGCTGCACGACCTGCCCTCGCTCACGTCGGCGATCCACGCGGCGGGCGCGATCGCGGTCTGGGACCTGTGCCACAGCGCGGGCGCGCTGCCGGTGGGCCTGGACGAGCACGGCGTGGACCTGGCGGTCGGCTGCACCTACAAGTACCTGAACGGCGGCCCGGGTTCACCGGCGTACCTGTATGTGCGCAGCACATTGCAGGACCGCTTCGACTCGCCCCTGCCCGGCTGGAACTCCCACGCCGACCCCTTCGGCATGCGCACGGACTACGCGCCCGCGCCGGGTGCCCTGCGCGGCCGCGTCGGCACGCCGGACATCCTCTCCATGCTCGCCCTGGAGGCAGCGCTGGAGGTCTGGGACGAGGTCTCCGTGCAGGCGGTGCGCGCCAAGTCCCTCGCCCTGACGGACTTCTTCCTGGAGTGCGTGGAGGCGTACGTCCCGCAGGGCGTCGTCGAGTCGCTGACCCCGTCGGCCCACGAGGAGCGCGGCAGCCAGGTCGCGCTGCGCTGCGGGAATGCCGGGGACGTGATGAAGCGGCTGATCGAGCGGGGTGTGGTCGGGGACTTCCGGCATCCCGACGTCCTCCGCTTCGGCTTCACCCCGCTGTACGTCGGGTTCGGGGACGTGGAGCGGGCGGCCCGGGTGCTGGGTGAGGTGCTCGGGGAGTTGCCTCAGTAGGTGCTCGGGCAGTTGTCCCGGCAGGTGACTGGGAACTGCCCCGACAGGTGCTCGGGCAGCCGCCCCGGTGGCCGCCGGAATTCCACTGCCCGGCCCGTGCGCACGCGGGCCGGGCAGTGGTGCGCCAGGGGAGGAGAACCGTTTAACCTCACCCAGCGTGACATCCCCGTGTCCCCGCACGTCATCGGCCTGATACCGTCCCCGCCAACGGCCGATTTCCCACCTGGTCCGCCAAACCCGTTACACCGCTGAGAGGTTGGAGCATGCCGGACGACGCCGCCGCAGCCCGCGCCGCCGCCGAAGAGGAGTCGGCCTTCTCGCACCCGCCGGTCGACCCCGACGTCACAGCGACGTACGGCGACCATCCCGACCAGGTGATCGACTTCTACGTCCCGCGCGGCTCCGAGCCCTCGGAACCGGGCTCCCTCGCCCCTCTGGTCGTGGTTCTGCACGGCGGGGCCTGGCGCGCACCGTACGACCGCCGCCACATCACCCCCTTCACCGACTACCTGGCCCGCCGCGGCTTCGCCGTGGCCAACGTCGAGTACCGCCGCGGCAGCGCGATCCCGGCCCAGGGCGGCGACGGCCCGGTCGCCGGTCGCTGGCCGGACACCTTCGACGACGTCGCCGCCGCGCTGGACGCCCTGCCCGCGCTCGTCCACGAGCTGCTTCCGCAGGCCGACCCGCGCCGTACCGTGCTCACCGGCCACTCGGCGGGCGGTCAGCTGGCCCTGTGGGCGGCGGCCCGGCACGTCCTGCCCGCCGACGCCCCCTGGCGCGCGGACCGGCCCACCCCCCTGCGCGGTGTGGTCGCCCTGGCCCCCATCGCGGACTTCGCGGTCGCGGAGAAGCTCGACGTGTGCGGCAACGCGGCCCTCCAACTCCTGGGCGGTCAGGAGAAGTTCGCGGAACGCCAGCCGTACGCGGACCCGGCCCTCCTGCTGCCCACCGGGATCGCGACCACGCTCGTCCAGGGCCGTACGGATGTGGTCGTACCGCAGGCGGTGGCCGAGTCGTACGCGGAGGCGGCGGCCAAGGCGGGGGAGGTCGTCGGGCTGACGCTCCTGGACGACGTCGGGCACTTCCCGCTGATCGATCCCGCGGCGGACGCGTGTGCGGTGGTGGCGGAGGAGATTGCGCAGCTGGCCTGGTGACAGCGCCTGGGTCGGCGCCTCCGAGGAGGCGACCCGGTCATACCCGTAGTACCTGAGAGCTACGCAGGAGAAGAGTTCCCTGGCGGGACGCGAACGACGAGTCCCGATCCGTAATTTCCCATCCAGACGAGCCCGACGACCGGGCGGGGGACTGGAGGGGACGGAGCCATGGGGCGTGTGACGGGGGCTGCGGAGGAGCGGACCGCAGACGAACGAACCGGCAAGAGGCGCCGACGCTCAGGAACGATGCGCCCCGCCGCCCATCGATGGCGCCGAGCCCTCCTCGCCGCGCTCATCACGGCCGCCGTCGTGGTCCCCCTCTCAGCCGCCGCCCGACCGGAGGTCCCCGCCCCGGCCCCGACCGTCCTCGCCCCGCCGACGGCGGCCACGCTGGGGGAGGCGTACGCGGCCAACCGTGCCAACGCCACCGAAGCCGCCGCCATGGCGGCCGCGCACAGCGACCGTCACCGTGCCGCCGCGGACCGCGCGCTGGCCGCCCCGTCCCGTCAGCTGCTCGTCTTCGACGGCCGCGGCTCCGGCCGGGCCACGGAGGTGCTCGGGGACCTGGCCGGGGCCGACCGCATCGCGATCCTGGTCCCCGGCTCCGACACCTCCATAGACACCTACGACCGCTTCCACAGAGCCGCGGCCGCCCTGTACTCCGAACTCACCCGCCGCGCGCCCGCCGACAGCCGGGTGGCCGTCGTCGCCTGGCTCGGCTACGACACCCCGGGCACGATCAGCACCACGGTCACCACCACGAGCCGCGCCGAGCAAGCCGCGCCCCAACTGCGCGCGTTCATACGGCAGCTGCGCGCGGTCGTGGGCGAGGAGCCGCGTGTGTCCGCCGTGTGCCACTCCTACGGCTCGGTCGTGTGCGGCCGTGCCGCCGCCGGCCTGGACGTCGACGACCTCGTCCTCGTCGGCAGCCCCGGCACCGGCGCCGACTCCGCCGCCGCGCTGCACACCCCGGCCCGGGTCTGGGCGGCCCGCGGTTCCGACGACTGGGTGGCGGATGTGCCGCACGTCAGCGCCGAACTGTTCGACACCACCATCGGCTTCGGCACCGACCCGGTCTCTCCGGCCTTCGGATCCCGCGTCTTCGACGCCGCCGACGCCGGTCACAGCGGCTACTTCACTCCGGGCTCGACCGTCCTCGCCAACCTGGCCCGGATCACCCTCGGCGAGACCTCGGAGGTGACCCGTGCGTGAGCCGACCCTGCGCCGCGCGCTGACCGTGATGCCGAACGGGATACGGCAGGGCGCCCGCCGCGTGGACACCGCCACGCCCGCCTCCCGGGACCGTGCCGTCGACGCCCTGCGTGCCTTCGCGATCCTCGGTGTCGTCCTCGGCCACTGGCTGGTCACGGCCCTGGTCGCGGACGACGGCTCGCTGCACGCGGCAAGTCCGTTGCGGCACATGCCCTGGCTGGCGCCCGTCTCCTGGGCCTTCCAGACCCTCGCCGTCTTCTTCCTGGTGGGCGGCCATGTGGCGACCCGCGGCTACGCCTCCGCCCGGGCCCGTGGAACGACCTACGGCGAGTGGCTGCGCGGCCGCCTGTCCCGGCTGTTCCGGCCGGTGGCCGCGCTGCTGACCCTGTGGGCGGTGGCGGCCGCGGGCCTGCTCGTCTCGGGCGCCCGGTTCGAAACGATCCACACGCTCGTCAAACTGGCCCTGTCCCCGCTGTGGTTCCTGCTGGTCTTCGCGGCCCTGACGGCGGCGACCCCGCTGGTGACCCGGCTCAACCCGCTGTGGCCCCTGGCCGTCGTCATCCACGTGGACCTCCTCCGATTCGGGCTGGGCGGCGCCCCGCCCTGGCTCGGCTGGGTGAACGTGGCCGCGGGCTGGCTGGTGCCCTACACCCTGGGCGCGGCCTGGACCCGCGGCGAGCTGGAGGGCCGCAGGGCGGGCTGGGTCCTGTTCGTGGGCGGTACGGCGGCCACCGCGGTGCTGGTCGCGTGGGCGGGTTATCCGGCGTCGATGGTCGGCGTCCCTGGTACGGCGATCTCGAATCTCAACCCCCCGACGCTGGCGGCCGTCACCTTCGGGCTGGCGCAGTGCGGGCTGGCCCTGCTGCTCCGCGACCGGCTGCGCCGCGCGATGGCCCGCCCGGTGGCCTGGGCCGCGGTGGCGCTGGTCAACCTCTCCGCGATGACGATCTTCCTCTGGCATCAGACGGCGCTCATGGCCACGACGGCCGTGACCCTCCCGGCCGGTCCGCTGCCCGGCCTGCACACCGAGCCCGACCAGCTGACCTGGGTGGCGGCCCGGCTGGCCTGCCTCCCCCTGTTCGCCCTGGCCCTGACCCTGTGCTGGACGGCCTTCCGCTCCTACGAACAGGGCCCGCGCCGCCCGAGGAACCGCCCTTCCCGGGTGATCCGCCGCCACTCCCACTCCCACGCGCACCGAACGGAACCGAAGAAGTCCCGCCATGCCTAGGGTTGAGGAGATGACCCCCACGGACCCGGCGGCCGGAGACGGCGAGACGCCACCCCACACGGCCGAAGGCCCGGCCCCCACCCCCGAACCGACCCCCGCCCCCGAACCGACTTCCACTTTCGAACCCGCACCCCAACCCACCCCCGAAGCCGCCCCCGAGCCCGCGCGCGAAACGCTCCTCAGCCGCCTGCGCACCCGAACAAGCCGCTGGCTCCGCATCCTGAAGTACCTGATCGCCACATGGATCGCCCTGGGCATCACCCTGGCCGGCGGCGACGAACTCTCCACGTCCTACGGGTTCGACACGGCAGACGGCCTCCTGGCCGGCTTCGCCCAGGGCCTGGCCGTCGTGCTGGCCCTGTCGCGCCCGGTCCCCGCCTGGGGCATCTCCCTCGGCGTGATGGTCGCCACGGCCACGGCGGCCCGCCCCGTCCTGGCCGACGCTCCGCAGCCCGGCCCCGACTGGCCCTGGGCGACCCCCCAAGTCCTGGCCCACGCCTTCGTGTTCTTCCTTCTCGCGCTACGGCTCCCGATCCGCAGGGCGATCGCCGCGCTGGCGGTGTCCGGTCTGGCGACCTTCGTCATCGAGGGTGTCATCGGCGGGGCGGGGTACACCGCGACCGGCCTGGTCGCGGTCGCCGTCTTCTCCGTGGCCGTCCTGGTGGGCACCGCCCTGCGCGCCCGCAGCGAGGCCCGCACCCAGCTGGTCGAGCAGGAGACGATCACCGCGGAGGAACGGGCCCGCCGCACGCTGCTGGAGGAGCGCAGCCGTATCGCGCGCGAGCTGCACGACGTGGTCGCGCACCACATGTCGGTGATCTCCATCCAGGCCCAGGTGGCCCCGCACCTGGTGGACAACCCCTCCGAGGAGCTGAAGGAGAACCTGGCCGGCATCCGCCAGAACGCCCTGGAAGCACTCACCGAACTGCGCCGGGTACTGGGCGTCCTGCGCTCCGAGAACCCGGACGAACCGGCCCCGGACTCCCCGCAGCCCACCCTCGACCGGCTCGGTGCGCTCATCGAGAACACCCGGGCCGCCGGCCTGGACGTGGTCACCGACATCCGCGGCGAACCCCGCCCCTACCCGCCCGGCGTGGAACTGTCCGCGTACCGGATCGTCCAGGAGGCCCTCAGCAACGCCCTGCGCCACGCACCGGGTTCCAAGGTCCGGGTGGAGGTCAGCCACTTCTCCGAGGGCGTCCATCTGGGAGTCATCAACTCCCGCCCCGGCCGGCCGGTTCCCCCTTCCCCGGGCACGGGCCACGGCCTGCTGGGCATGAGAGAACGCGCGACGATGCTGGGCGGCCATGTCACGGCGACCCCCACTCTGCACGGCGGATTCATGGTGACGGCTTTCCTCCCCAAGGACGCACGCGTGGACCGGCCCCCCACGGACCCGGACCCAGCGGCCGCCGGCGGCGAGATCCCCCTACAGGGGCCGGCCGCAATCCCCCTACAGGGACCACCCGCACCCACAGTCGAAAGCCACGCACCCGTCCCCGACGAAGGAGCCCAGACCCCATGACACCCGTCGGCCCGGACCTCATCCGCGTACTGATCGCCGACGACCAGCAAATGGTCCGCCAGGGCTTCACGGTCCTGCTCAACACCCAGCCCGACATCGATGTGATCGGCCAGGCGGTGGACGGCAGGGACGCCCTCACCAAGGTCGCCGAACTGACCCCGGACGTGGTCCTGATGGACATCCGGATGCCCGAAATGAGCGGGATCGAGGCCACCCGCCGCATCACCACCGACGACCCCGCCGTCAAGGTCCTGGTCCTCACCACCTTCGACCTGGACGAGTACGTCTACGAGGCGCTGCGTGCCGGCGCCTCCGGCTTCCTCCTCAAGGACGCCTCCGCGGACCAACTCGCCGAGGCGGTCAGGGTGGTGGCCGCCGGAGACGCCCTGCTCGCGCCCGGGATCACCCGCCGTCTGATCGCCGAGTTCTCACGCCTGGACGGCCCCCGTCGCGCTCCGCTGAAGCAACGCGTCGGCGACCTGACGGAGCGCGAGACGGAAGTGCTGGCCCTGATCGCCCAGGGGCTGTCGAACGCGGAGATCGCCGAACGGCTGGTGGTGGCCGAACAGACCGTGAAGACCCACGTCGGCCGCATCCTGGTGAAACTGGGCCTGCGCGACCGCACTCAGGCGGCGGTGTTCGCCTACGAGTCGGGTCTGGTCCGCCCCGGGACCCGCTGAAACCAGCCCTGGCCTGCCCCGCGTAGTACCTGAGACGGATTCCCAAGGACCCTCTCAGAGGTGACGACCGCGACCCCGGCCGCCGCATACCGTTTTCATCGTGACCGAGACGACGCACATGCAGACGACACCGCCGGGCGCAGCCGCCAGGCCGCGCAGCCCGGAGTTCCGGCTTGTCGCGGACGCCCTGCGGGGGCTGCGGCAGGACCTGTTCCACAACGCGTTTGCGTATGTCCCGCTGCCCCGGATGCGTGTCGACGGCCGGCTGACCCGCCGTCTCACTGGTCGCGCCCGGGACTACGCGGCCTGGAGAGCGCACATGCTGGTGGCCGCCGCGGGCGCGCTGGCGATGCTCATCGGGTTCGCGGGCAGTGGTACCGGCGGCGGGGCGGCCGTGCTCTGCGGTCTCCTCGCGCTGATTCCGGTGCTGCTGACCCTGGCCCGTCCGGTGGGAGCCTTCTGGCTGTCCCTCGCGGCGACGGCGGCCGCCTCGATCGTGGGCTCGTCCTGGATGGACTGGCCGTGGCTGCCGGGCAGCTTCCTCGCCCATCTCGTGGTGCTCACGGTGGTGGCGATACGGACCCGGCCGCGCACGGCGGCCTGGATGTGGGTGCTGACCGCGGGCTACGGCTTCGTGGTCGACGCCACCCTGGGCGGGGGCCGGCTCAACACCAACGCCGGTCCGATGCTCGTGCTCTCGGCGATAGCCCTGCTGGCAGTCACGGTCTGGCACATACGCCGGGACGCCGCGCAGGAGGTGACCGCCCAGCAGACGGTGACCGCGCACGAGCGCTCCCGCCGCACGCTGCTGGAGGAGCGCACGACGATCGCCCGCGAACTGCACGACGTGGTCGCCCACCACATGTCGGTGGTCGCCATCCAGGCGGAGGCGGCGCCGTACCGGGTGGAGAACCCGCCGCCGGAGCTGGAGAAGGCCTTCGCCACGATCCGGGAGAACGCGGTCGCGGCGCTGACCGAGCTCCGCCGTGTCCTGGGCGTGGTCCGCGCCGAGGACTACGAGGCACCCGACGCCCCCCAGCCCACCCTCGCGGACCTGGACTCCCTGCTCGGCAATGTGCGGGAGGCCGGGCTCGGGGTGGAGAAGACGGTGACCGGCGCGGTGCGCGAACTCCCGCAGGGCGTCGAGCTCTCGGCGTACCGGATCGTGCAGGAGGCACTGAGCAACTCGCTGCGGCACGCGCCGGGGGCGAGCGCACGGGTCGAGATCGGGTATGTCCTGGGCGGGCTCGGCCTGCGCATAGTCAACGGCCCGCCGCCCGCGCCGGACCTGGTGAAGCCGTCACCGGGCGCCGGACACGGGATCACCGGGATGCGGGAGCGTGTCTCCATGTTGAACGGCGAGATGACGGCAGGGCCGGCCGAGGACGGGGGCTATGAGGTGACGGTGTTCCTGCCGGTCGCCCTGGAATTCGACCGGGACGGCCGCGGAGACGACCGACACGACGGGCACGACCACAGGAACGGTGCATGACGACTCGCACGATCCGCGTACTGATCGCGGACGACCAGATGATGGTGCGTGAGGGCTTCTCGGTCCTGCTGAACGCGATGCCGGACATCGAGGTCGTCGGCGAGGCCGTCAACGGCCGCGAGGCCGTCGAGCGGGTGCGGGAACTCGCCCCGGACGTCGTGCTGATGGACATCCGGATGCCCGAGCTGAACGGCATCGAGGCGACGCGGGAGATCGTCGCCGCGGACGGCACGGCGAAGGTGCTGGTGCTGACCACGTTCGACCTCGACGAGTATGTGTACCAGGCGCTACGCGCGGGGGCCTCCGGGTTCCTGCTGAAGGACGCCTCGGCCCGCCAGCTCGCCGACGGGGTGCGCGTGGTGGCCTCCGGCGAGGCGCTGCTGGCCCCCACGGTCACCAAGCGGCTGATCACGGAGTTCTCCCGGCTGTTCGAGGCACCGCGGCCGGCCCCCACCGGACAGTCGGCGTACGGGGAACTGACCGAGCGGGAGACGGAGGTGCTGGTCCTGATAGCCCAGGGCCTGTCCAACGCGGAGATAGCCGAGCGGCTGGTGGTCGCCGAGTCCACGATCAAAACCCATGTCAGCCGCATCCTGGTGAAGCTGGGCCTGCGCGACCGCACCCAGGCGGCGGTGTTCGCCTACGAGGCGAGACTGGTCACGCCGGGGTGAGAGACCCCTGGTCACGGAGGGAGGAACCGGGCTAGCGTCCGTCCATGGCAGCCGTTTCCGATCTCGCCTTCGACCCCTGGGACCCGGCGTTCCTCGCCGATCCGTACCCGGCCTATGCCGAGCTGCGGGCGCGGGGCCGTGTGATCCACTACGAACCGACCGACCAGTGGCTGGTCCCGCACCACGCGGACGTCTCGGCGCTGTTGCGGGACCGCCGCCTCGGCCGTACGTATCAGCACCGGTTCTCGCACGAGGACTTCGGCCGCACGGCGCCCCCGCCGGAGCACGAGCCGTTCCACGTCCTGAACGACCACGGGATGCTCGACCTCGAACCGCCGGACCACACCCGTATCCGGCGCCTGGTGTCGAAGGCGTTCACCCCGCGCACGGTGGAGCGGCTCAAGCCGTACGTCGGCGAGCTGGCCGGGGAACTGGTGTCGGCCCTCGTGGCGGCCGGCGGCGGCGATCTGCTGAAGGACGTCGCGGAGCCGCTGCCGGTCGCGGTGATCGCGGAGATGCTGGGCATCCCCGAGTCGGACCGTGCCCAGCTGCGCCCCTGGTCGGCGGACATCTGCGGGATGTACGAGCTGAATCCCTCCGAGGACACGGCGGCGAAGGCGGTCCGGGCCTCGGTGGAGTTCTCGGACTATCTCCGGGAGCTGATCGCGGCGCGCCGCAAGGAGCCCGGCGAGGACCTCGTCTCGGGCCTGATCGCGGCGCACGACGAGGGCGACCGGCTGACCGAGCAGGAGATGATCTCCACGGCGGTCCTGCTCCTCAACGCGGGCCACGAGGCCACGGTGAACGCGACGGTGAACGGCTGGTGGGCCCTGTTCCGCAACCCGGCCCAGCTGGCCGCCCTGCGCGCGGACCACTCCCTGGTCCCCTCGGCCATCGAGGAGCTGATGCGCTACGACACCCCGCTCCAGCTCTTCGAGCGCTGGGTGCTGGACGAGATCGAGATCGACGGCACGACGATCCCGAGGGGCGCGGAGATCGCCATGCTCTTCGGCTCCGCCAACCACGACCCGGCGGTCTTCACCGCCCCCGAGACCCTCGACCTCACCCGCACGGACAACCCCCACATCTCCTTCAGCGCGGGCATCCACTACTGCATCGGCGCCCCACTGGCCCGCATCGAACTGGCGGCATCGATGACAGCGTTGCTGGAGCAGGCCCCACGCCTGACCCTGACGGCAGAGCCGCAGAGGAAGCCGAACTTTGTGATCCGGGGTTTGGAGGGGTTGAGCGTCGAGGTGGGGTGATCACCCGTTCGGCTGATCGCGCGATGATCCTGATCAACGGGCACCAGCGGCTCGTCGACTGACGGGAGGTCACCCTCACGTCGTCAAGTCCCGTCTCCGCAGCGCTGCCAGTCCCGCGCCCACCAGGGCCACCGCCAGCGCCGCCAGGGTCAGTACCGGGGTCCACTGCATCTCGGCGCCCGGTAGCTTCGGGAGGTGGCCGAAGGGGGAGAGGTCCAGGATGATCTGGGGGGCGTTCAGGGCCGGGCCCACCCAGCCGATCAGGAGGACGGCGACTGCCACTCCCCAGGCTGCTGCTGCCGCCCGGGGGGCGATGCCGTAGAGCAGGACCGCCACCCCGCCGATCACCCATACCGCCGGGAGCTGGAGGAGGCAGGCGCCCAGGATCGGGGCGATCTCCTTGCCGTAGCCGACGGCGAAGCCCAGGCCCGCCAGGAGCATGATCAGGGCTGAGCCGCCGAAGGCGATGGTCAGATGGCTCGCGGCCCAGCGCAGGCGCCCCACTGCGCAGGCCAGTACCGGTTCCGCGCGGCCCGAGGTCTCCTCGCCGTGCAGGCGCAGTACCGAGGCCACGACGTACAGGGACGCGATCAGGCCGAGCATGCCGACCATCGCCGCGAGGAACGCGTTCGTGAACGCGCTCTGGCCGCCCATCCGCTCGAAGATCTCCCGTGCCTGGTCGTTTCCGCGGACCAGGTCGGCCGCGCCGTCGGTCAGCCCGCCGTAGACGACCCCGGCCAGGAAGAAGCCGATCGACCAGCCGAGGACGCTGCCCCGTTGCAGCCGCCAGGCCAGCGCGCCCGCCGTGCCCATGCGGCCGTCGGCCGGTCCGGGCCGCGTGGGCAGGAAGCTCATGCCGACGTCCCGGCGCCCGGCGAGCCCGTAGGCCAGTGCGCCCTGGGCGGCGATCGCGGCGGCGAACAGCAGCAGTACCCACCAGCGTTCGTCCGCGAAGGACCGCTGGTTCTCCAGCCAGCCGAGCGGCGACAGCCACGTCAGCACCGAGGAACCGTCGTCGGACGCCGAGTCGCCCGCCGCGCGCAGGACGAAGGCCGCCCCGAGGACCGCCGAGGTCAGCCCCCGGGCGAGCCGTGCGCTCTCCGTCAGCTGGGCGACGATCGCCGCCATCGTGGCGAAGAGCATGCCGACCCCGGCGAGGCCGAGGCCGAAGGACACGGCGCCCGAGGTTCCCTGCCCGGCCAGACCGGCCGTGACCAGCAGCGCGAGTACGGCGTTCGCGACGGCCGCCGCCAGCAGCGCCGCCGTGAGGGAGGCCCGGCGGCCGACCATCCCCGACGCCACCAGCTCCTGCCGGCCGCTCTCCTCCTCGTCCCGGGTGTGCCGTACGACGATCAGCAGGCTCATCACGGCGGCGAGGGCGGCGGCGTACACGCCCATGCGCCAGGCCGTCAGCGCGCCGATGGAGGTGTCGAAGACCGGGCCGATCAGGGCGCGGAACGAGGCGTTGGTCTCCATCTGCCGCGCCAGGTCGGCGCGTTCGGCCGTGGTGTTGTACAGGGACTTCAAGGTGCCAGGCATGGAGAGGATCATGAGCGCGTTCACCGCGACGAAGACCGGGATCATCATCCGGTCGCGGCGCAGGGCGAAGCGCAACAGCGTTCCGGTGCCGGCCAGTTGGCGGGTGCCGCCAGGCGTCCGTACCGCGAGGGTGGTCATCGCGACACCTCGTCCTGGTAGTGGCGCAGGAACAGCTCCTCCAGCGTGGGCGGGGTCGAGGTCAGGGACCGTACGCCCGACTCGCTCAGCTGCCGCAGCACGGCGTCCAGCTTGTCGGTGTCCACCTGGAGGCGGACGCGGCGGCCCTGTACGTCGAGGTCGTGGACGCCGGGGAGGTGGGACAGGCCGTTGGGCGGTCCCGCGAGTTCGGCGCTGACGCTGGTGCGGGTGAGGTGGCGCAGGTCGGCCAGCGAGCCGCTCTCGACGGTGCGGCCGTTGCGGATGATGCTCACCCGGTCGCAGAGCTCCTCGACCTCGCTGAGGATGTGCGAGGACAGCAGGATCGTGCGGCCGCGGTCGCGCTCCTCCTCCACACAGCGCTGGAAGACCTCCTCCATCAGGGGGTCCAGGCCCGAGGTCGGCTCGTCCAGGATCAGCAGGTCGACGTCGGAGGCGAAGGCGGCGACGAGGGCGACCTTCTGCCGGTTGCCCTTGGAGTAGGTGCGGCCCTTCTTGGTGGGGTCCAGCTCGAACCGCTCGATCAGCTCCGCCCGGCGCGCCTTGTCGAGGCCCCCGCGGAGTCGGCCGTACAGGTCGATGACCTCGCCGCCGGAGAGGTTGCGCCACAGGGTGACGTCGCCGGGGACGTAGGCGATCCGGCGGTGCACCTCCACGGCGTCCCTCCACGGGTCGCGGCCCAGTATCTGCGCGGCGCCCGAGTCGGCGCGCAGCAGGCCGAGCAGGACCCGGATGGTGGTGGACTTCCCGGAGCCGTTGGGGCCGAGGAAGCCGTGGACCTCTCCGGTGGCGACCTCCAGGTCGAGGCCGTCCAGGGCGTGTGTCCGCCCGAAGGACTTGTGCAGTCCGGAGACGGTGATTGCCTTCGTCATGGATCAGAACGTACGCTTCTTTCAGAAATTTGTGAAGTTAAGGAAGGCTATGAAGCTTGGATAGGATGCGGTCATGACGGAAGCAGCCGGTACGGAGCGTGACCCCGAGGCGGTGTCGAAGTTCGTCGAGTCCTTCGCGGCACAGCTCGTCGAAGCCGGGATGCAGCGCATGCCGGCCCGTATCTTCGCCGCGCTCCTGTCCTCCGACGACGGCGCCCTGAGCTCCGCCGAACTGGGTGACCAGCTCCAGGTGAGCCCCGCCGCGGTCTCCGGCGCGGTGCGTTACCTGGCACAGCAGCACATGGTGTCCCGCGAGCGCGAGCCCGGTTCGCGGCGCGAGCGCTACCGCGTGCACAGCAACCAGTGGTACGAGGCCCTGACCAACCGCGAGGCGGTCATCAAGCGCTGGGAAGGCGCCCTGCGCGAGGGGGTCGTCAGCCTCGGCGCGGACACCCCGGCGGGCCGCCGTATGGCCGAGACGCTGGCCTTCTTCGAGTTCGTCGACGGCGAGATCGCGGCCATGATGGAGCGCTGGCGGGTGCACCGCGAGCAGCTCTTCGGGCAGGACTGAGCCCGCGGCCTTCAGGCGCCGGCCCGCTGGGGCACCGTGAGCCCCCAGGCCCCCTCCACGACCCGCCACGTCCGCTTCCGCACCGGCCCCGCCACGCCTGCGTCCGCCCGGTACCGGAAGTCCGGTCCGGCCACGGTCACGGTCCGCCCGGAGGCCCGCAGCGGGCACGCCTCCGCGCCCACCGACGCCGGCCGCACCTCGACCTCGGCCAGCCCGGCGGAACCGGTCGCCACCGAGATGCCCTCCACCGGCTGGTCCAGATCGACGAGCGTCACCCCGTCGACCTCCACCCGCAGCCGCGCGGGCCCGGGGGCGGGCACGGAGGTGGCGAGCCGGGCGGGGCGGGCGCCCAGCGTCCGTACGAGGGACCGGTACGTCGTCCGCAGCCAGGGGCGGACCGGAGCCGCGGGCACCGGCTCCAGCTGCGCGGCCCGCCGCACCGGCACCGGCACCGGCGGGATCCGCAGCGCGCCGATCACCACCCCGTCACTGTCGTCGACCAGCAGGTCCATGCGCCGCTCCACCCCGTCGAGCACGGCCCGCGCCGCGGCCACCGCCCCCGTCGGCACTCCCAGGGTCTCCGCCAGCGCCAGCGCGCCCCCCACCGGCACCACCGACAGCACGCATCCGGCCAGCTCCCGCTGCCGGTGCAGGAGGGACACCGCGCAGACCAGCGCCCGGTCGTCGCCGATCACCACGGGGCGGCGCGAGCCGCGCCGCGCCAGCGCGCGGGCGAATTCCTCCGGCCCCTCCGGCAGGCAGACCTTGGTGGTC
The DNA here is from genome assembly GCF_055558775.1 of Streptomyces sp. NPDC025638. Lineage (NCBI taxonomy): Bacteria > Bacillati > Actinomycetota > Actinomycetes > Kitasatosporales > Streptomycetaceae > Streptomyces > Streptomyces sp. NPDC025638. The sequence continues at coordinate 80,849 of NZ_JBVHLX010000022.1, forward strand.
GCACCCGCGCTGAGCACGTCTTTCGCGATCCGTACGGACTCCCCGTCCGTCCGCCGGGCGACCGGGTCGATGACCACCAGCAGCTGATCGGACGTCGCGAAAGTCGCCACCTCGGTCCTGCCTCGCTTCCTCGGGTAGCATCTTTGTGCAAGAGCCCCTTGCGCTATTGCGCCAGGGGCTTCGTCTATTCCGGGGCATCCGGTCCGACGGTTGTGCGACCAAAGGCGGTCGCGGTGGTACGCGGCGGTGAACCTTACGCCCACGCCCCTGACCTTGGACATGCCCCGCCCGGAAGGGGTGTACGCGCGTGCCCGCACTTGTGCTGCTCGGTGCTCAGTGGGGTGACGAAGGCAAGGGGAAGGCCACCGACCTGCTCGGTGGCTCGGTGGACTATGTCGTTCGCTACCAGGGCGGCAACAACGCCGGCCACACGGTGGTCGTCGGCGACCAGAAGTATGCACTCCACCTCCTCCCTTCCGGAATCCTCTCTCCCGGCTGTACGCCGGTCATCGGAAACGGCGTCGTCGTCGACCCGTCGGTCCTGCTCTCCGAGCTGAGCGGTCTGAACGAGCGCGGCGTCGACACGTCGAAGCTCATGATCAGCGGTAACGCGCACATCATCACCCCGTACAACGTCACCGTGGACAAGGTGACGGAACGCTTCCTCGGAAAGCGGAAGATCGGGACGACGGGGCGCGGTATCGGTCCGACCTACTCGGACAAGATCAACCGCGTCGGGATCCGGGTCCAGGACCTGTACGACGAGTCGATCCTGGAGCAGAAGGTCGAGGCGGCCCTCGACGTCAAGAACCAGATCCTCACCAAGCTGTACAACCGGCGCGCCATCGCCGCCGAGCAGGTGGTCGAGGAGCTGCTGGGCTACGCCGACAAGCTCGCCCCGTACGTCGCCGACACGGTCCTGGTCCTCAACCAGGCCCTGGAGGAGAACAAGGTCGTCCTGTTCGAGGGCGGCCAGGGCACGCTCCTGGACATCGACCATGGCACGTACCCCTTCGTCACCTCCTCGAACCCGACCGCGGGCGGTGCCTGCACCGGTGCCGGCGTGGGCCCGACGAAGATCAGCCGGGTCATCGGCATCCTCAAGGCGTACACCACCCGCGTCGGCGCCGGCCCGTTCCCGACCGAGCTGTTCGACGAGGACGGCGAGGCGCTGCGCCGCATCGGCGGTGAGCGGGGTGTGACGACGGGCCGCGACCGCCGCTGCGGCTGGTTCGACGCGGTCATCGCCCGCTACGCGACCCGCGTGAACGGCCTGACCGACTTCTTCCTCACCAAGCTGGACGTGCTGACCGGCTGGGAGCAGATCCCGGTCTGCGTGGCGTACGAGATCGACGGCAAGCGCGTCGAGGAACTCCCGTACTCGCAGACCGACTTCCACCACGCGAAGCCGGTCTACGAGAACCTCCCGGGCTGGTCCGAGGACATCACCAAGGCGAAGTCCTTCTCCGACCTGCCGAAGAACGCCCAGAACTACGTCAAGGCGCTGGAGGAGATGTCCGGCGCCCCGATCTCCGCGATCGGCGTGGGTCCGGGCCGCGACGAGACGATCGAGATCAACTCGTTCCTGTAGTCATCCGGGACCCACGGTCAGCATCCGGGACTCACGGGTCATCATCGGAAACCCACGGGCCGGTCATGGACATGAACATCCTTGACCGGCCCTTGGGCTGTTCCTGGTTCCGCGCGGAACCGGCGCAGGGCAAGCATCTACGCGGGTAGTGCCGTTCCTTCCGCCTCTTCCGTTCCAGGAGCCCCGAATGCCCGTCCAGCCCATGAACCGCCGGCAGTTCATGCAGAAGTCGGCCGTCACCGGTGCCGCCGCCGCCGTCGCCGCCGGAGCGGTCGGTACCGGTACCGCCGAAGCATCCGACCACGAGCCCGAACACACGCCCCGCACCTGGTCGTTCTCCATCCTCGGCACCACCGACCTGCACAGCCACGTCTTCGACTGGGACTATTACAAGGACGCCGCCTACACCGACAAGGCCGGCAACTCCTGCGGTGTCGCCCGCGTCGCGACCCTCGTCAAGCAGCAGCGCGAGGCCAAGGGCGAGGAGCATGTGCTGCTCGTGGACGCCGGCGACATCATCCAAGGCACATCCCTGGCCTACTACTTCGCCCGCGTCGACCCGATCACCGGCACCGACGGCAAGCGGGGCCCCAGGCACCCGATGGCCGTCGCCATGAACCACATGCGCTACGACGCCGCCGCCCTCGGCAACCACGAGTTCAACTACGGCATCGACGTCCTGCGCAAGTTTGAGAGCCAGTGCCGCTTCCCGCTGCTCGGCGCCAACGCCCTGGACGCCAAGACCCTCAGGCCCGCGTTCCTGCCGTACACCGTGAAGCGCATCTGCGTCCCCGGCGCCCCCGACATCAAGGTCGGCATCCTCGGCCTCACCAACCCCGGCATCGCGCTGTGGGACAAGGACAACGTCAGCGGGAAGATGGTGTTCCCCGGCCTGGTCGAGCAGGCCAAGAAGTACGTCCCGCGGCTGCGCGCCCTCGGCTGTGACGTCGTCTTCCTCACCGACCACTCCGGCCTCGACGGCTCCTCCTCCTACGGCGACTCGCTCCCGTACGTCGAGAACGCCTCCAACCTCGTCGCCGAGCAGGTCCCCGGCATCGACGCCATCCTCGTCGGCCACACCCACGTCGAGGTCTCCTCGTACACCGTCAAGAACGAGGAGACCGGTGAGGAGGTCCTCCTCTCCGAGCCGTACTGCTGGGGCTACCGGCTCAGCGTCTTCGACTTCGAGGTCGAGCTGCACCACGGCCGCTGGAAGGTCACGAGCAAGACGGCCCAGACCCTCAACCCCAACAACGTCGAGGAGGACCCGGAGATCACCCGGCTCCTCAAGGCCGACCACGACCTCGTCGTGAAGTACGTCAACACGCCCGTCGGCACCTGCACTGCGGACCTCTCGGCAGCCGAGTCCTGCTGGAAGGACGTCCCCATCATGGACTTCATCCACGAGGTACAGATGAAGACGGTCGGGGCGGGCCTGTCCGCCGCCGACGCCGCGCTCCCGCTCATCTCCGTCGCCGCGCCGTTCAGCCGCACGGCCGACATCCCCCAGGGCAGCGTGACCATCAAGGACATCGCCGGGCTCTACATCTACGACAACACCCTCTACGGCAAGAAGCTCACCGGCGCCCAGCTCAAGGACTACCTGGAGTACGCGGCGAAGTACTACCACCAGGTCCCGGCCGGCACGGCGGTGGACACCTCCACCCTCACCAACGCCAACAGCTTCTGGGACTACATGTACGACACCGCGGCGGGCGTGTCCTACGAGATCGACATCGCCCAGCCTGAGGGCTCCCGCATCAAGAACCTCACCTACAAGGGCGCCGCGGTCGCCGACGACCAGGTCTTCGTCGTCGCCGTCAACAACTACCGGGCCAACGGCGGTTCGGGATACCCGCACATCGCGTCCGCCGACATCGCGTACAGCTCCACCAACGAGATCCGCCAGCTGATGATCGACTACGTGGTGTCCAAGGGCACGCTGAACCCGGCGGACTTCGCGGACGCCAACTGGAAGCTGACGCAGGCCGGGACGCCGGTGTTCTGAACGTCGGCTGCGGGGTGGCCGTAGGGGGCGCCCGCTCCCAAGCGAGCGGGCGCCCCGGAAAGACGGTGGCCCAGCCCGGCGTCGGCGACCACGGTCAGCTGAAGACGATCATCGACCCCTGGGCCAGGCTCCGGGTCGCCGCCGCGTGCAGCCCCAGCCAGACGTGCCGTTCGCGGGCGAAGGGGCTGGGATCGTACGGCGGCGGGACCGCCGGCTCCTCCAACTCCGTGGGGCCACGCGGAGGTTCCGGTGCCGCCGGGGGGTTGGCCGGATCGATGCCGATCGACGGGGCGACGAACTCCAGCTCCCGCAGCAGCGTCTGGGAGGAGCCCAGCGGGCCGCCGCTCGCCAGCAGTTCGTCGTTGGACAGCGGGTTGGGGAAGTCGACCGGGACGTAGGCGCCCGCGTGGTCGTAGTGCCAGACCAGGTGCGACTGCTGGGCGGTGGACTCGAACATCTCCAGGAGCTGCTCGTAGTCGCCGCCCAGTTCGTCCACCGGGGTCACCGGCAGCCCGCACATCTGCAGGAGGTAGACCCGGCGCAGGAAGTGCAGCGCGTCGTAGTCGAAGCCGGCCACCGGGGCGACCTCGCCGGACAGGCCCGGCATGTACTGGTACACCGGCACCGGTGGGAGTCCGGCCTCGGCGAGCACCTTGTTGTATTGCGCGAGTTCCTCGGCGAACGGGTTGTCCGGGGTGTGGCACAGGACGTCCACGAGCGGCACCAGCCACAGGTCACAGGCCAACGAGAGCTCCTCGCATCAGCACGCGTACACGCATTGCAGGGTGGTCAGGGAAGGGTAATCGGTGCGGCGCAGCCTCAGCCCCCCTGGTGCAGGTCCCATACCCACACACCGTGCGTCCACTTTCCGGCACGGCCGGTGAGCTTGTGCAGGGCCGTGCGCAGCTTGTCGTCATTTGGCTGGGGTACGACCACCAGGACGCCCGCCTTCCAGTAGGCGAAGTCCCGCTTGGCCTGCGCCTGCCAGTTCTTGCCGATGATCGGGACCACGCCCGTCCAGCGCACGTCCCGGAGCATGTTGGAGGTGTAGCGCGGGGAGGCGCCGTAGATGCCGATGCGGTCCTCGCCGTACGGGCCGTTGAAGTAGCCGCCGGGGAGTCGGAAGCCCAGATCGGCGGCCGTCTGCCAGTGCAGGGCCTCCGCGACGCCGGAGTCGGGCAGCGGCACGGGCACGAGCGACTCGCCCTCGCGGACGTACGACTTCCAGGTCCCGTCCGTGAAGAACGCCGGCACCTCGGCCCGCTCCGCGGACTTCAGCGGTGCCGGGACCAGCGGGACCAGGGCGAGCAGGACGCCGAGGAAGCCGAAGTACATCGTGCCCACGGCACGGGTCGCCGCCAGCCTGTCCACCGCGATCGCCACCATCATGCCCAGCGCCGGGGCGCAGACCATCGCCACCCGGCCCTCGATCACCGACTCGAACAGCGGCTTGTCGGCCAGCAGGGCCCAGGGGCCGGGGTAGACGGTGTCGGTGAGCGGGATGCGGATCTTCGGGCCGAGGGAGAGCACCGCGGCGGCCACCGCGGTGAACGCGAGCGCCTTGACCAGGGCCTGCTCCCACAGCCGTACGAGGATCGCGAAGGCCAGGGCGACCAGCGGCCAGCCGTAGAACGCGTTCTGCTCGGTGGGGTTGGGGGAGAGCGAGTTCGCCGTCTGCGCGTCGCCCGCGAACAGCGAGCGCTCGGCGAAGGCGATCAGGGACAGGGGGCTGTTGCCCACGTTGTCGCCGTGCAGGACGCTGCGATAGCTCTGCGGGCCGGTGAACTGCCAGTACAGGGGATAGGCGACGAGGGGGAGACAGACCGCCGCGCCGATCAGCAGGCCCTTCAGCAGCGGCCGCCAGGCCTCCCGTGCCACGTCCCGCCGTACGGCGACGTAGGCGGCCGTGAACAGGGTCATGCCAAGCGCGGCAAGCAAAAAGGGTTCCTCGCCCAGGAAGACCTGGTAGGCGGCCATCAGGCCGAGCACGACCCCGTCCCGCACCACCCGCGTGCCCGCGCACAGCCGCAGGGCGCGGTCGATGATCAGCGGGATCATGAAGAGGATCACGAAGTTGGGGTGCGCGTTGGCGTGGCTGACCATCGGGGGCGCGAAGGCGGCCAGCGAGGCGCCCAGGAAGGCGGCCGCCCGCTGCCGTACGACCCGTTTCACGATCAGCCAGTACCAGGCGGCCGCGGTCGCCGCCAGGCCCAGCGTCATGCAGACGCTCAGCGCGACCGCGGGCCCCGCGGCGAGGGTGAGCGGCGCGAAGGGGACGGACAGGCCCAGCATGACCGTGTTGGCCATCAGGTTCACACCGTCGGGGAAGCCCTGGAGATCGGTGAAGAGGGGGTTGCGCAGATGGGCGACGTTGTCGGCGGTCACCGCGAAGAACCACTCCCACTGGTTCTGGTCCTGGAGGGAGTCGGGGAGATAGCGGTGGTCCGGGTCGAAGACACGGCCCGAGTAGAGGGCCACCGCCATCAGCAGGAAGAGGACGGTGACCAGGAGGTCGGCGGGGCGCACGGCGCGGGCTCTGAGCCGGGCCAGGTCGGTGAGGACGCGGGCGTAGTCGAGGGGGCCGACCTTCGAGCCGGGCTGATGGCTCCAGCGGACCGGGACCTCGGCCACGGGCCAGTCGTTGCGGTGGAAGTGCTGGAGCACCTCCACGTCTATGCCCCAGCCGTCGAGCCGGGAGGCGGCGAAGGCCTCACGGGCCTGGTCGCCCTCGAACAGCTTGAAGCCGCACTGGGTGTCCCGTATGCCCGGCACGGCCGTCGTGCGTATCAGGAAGTTCCCGGCACGGCCGAGCAGTTCGCGCACCCGGTGCTGGCGGTTGTCGATCGCCGCACCCGGCACCGAACGCGAGCCGATCGCCGCCGTGTGCCCCTCACTGAGCGCCTTGTCGAGCCGCTCCAGCTCCGTTATGGGGGCCGCCAGGTCGGCGTCGGTGACCAGCACCCGGCGGCCGCGCGAGGCCGCGACCCCGAGGCGCAGGGCGCTGCCCTTGCCGCGGTTGCGGTCACTGGTGACGAGCCGGACCCGTGGGTGCTCCAAGGCCGCTGTCTCCCGGGTGCCGTCGGTCGACCCGTCGTCGGCGACGATCACCTCCCACTCGCCCCAGCGGCCCTCGTTGTCGCTCAGATAGGCCGTGACGGCTTCGAGGGTGGGGCCGAGACGCTCTTCCTCGTTGTAGGCGGGGACGACGACGGAGAGGTCGACCACCTCGGTGCGGCGGCCGCTCATCCGGCCGCCAGCCGCTCGATGAGGGCGAGGGCGTGCGTGTTGTACCCGGCTACGATCGCGCGGGCGCGCGCGGGGTCCCGGCGCACCAGGGCGTCGACCAGTTCGGTGTGCCCGGACCACAGGCGGCCGCGCAGATCGGGCAGGCGGCGCAGGTGCTGCACCGCGCACACCCAGGACTGGACGCGCAGCCGGTTCAGGAAGTCGGCGAGATAGGGGTTGCCGAACAGGGCGCCCAGCTCGCGCCAGAAACGCAGGTCGTAGCCGATCAGCACGGTCAGGTCACCGGCGGCGGACGCGCGCTGGGCCTCCTCGCCGCGCCGGCGGACCGCGGCGAGGGCGGCCGCCGTACGGGGCTCCTCGGGGTCGGCGAACGGCTTGCGGCCGTCGACGAGCGCCTGGAACATGCTGTCGGTGACCAGGCTGCGCGCCTCGATCATGCCGCGGTAGTCGTCGAGCGAGTACTCCGGGACGCGGAAGCCGCGGTGCTGGTCCGCCTCCACGATGCCCTGCGCGGACAGGTCGACCAGCGCCTCGCGGACCGGCGTCGCCGAGACCCCGTACTGCTCGGCGATCTCCTTGACCGTGAACGCCCGGCCCGGCTGGAGCCGGCCGGCCAGCACCTCGTCACGAAGCGCGTCCGCGATCTGCTGCCGCAAGGTACTGCGGGTCACGGCGCCGTTGCCGGGCATGGTCGGGGGCTCTCCTCACGCGTATGGGTGATGTGCTCGTCCATATCTACGAGCACGTCACCTTACGCGTTCGAGTTCCCCCTGGTGAGCTTCGGTGTTGCGGCCCTCACTCACACCGTGTATTCGTCGGCCACGCTCAGCGCGGCGTCCAGGGCCGCAAGACCCTCCTTCAGCTCGGCCTCGCTCACATTGCAGGGCGGGACGATGTGCGTGCGGTTCATGTTGACGAAGGGCCACAGGCCGTTCTTCTTCGCGGCGGCACCGAAGGCGGCCATCGGCGCGTTCGCCTCGCCCGCCGCGTTGTACGGCACCAGCGGCTCCCGGGTCTCCCGGTTCTTCACCAGGTCGAGGGCCCAGAACATGCCCACACCGCGCACCTCGCCGACGCTCGGGTGCCGCTCGGCCAGGGCGCGCAGACCCGGCTCGACGACGCTCGCGCCCAGGTTCTTCGCGTTGGCGACGACGCCCTCCTCCGCCATCACGTCGATGGTGGCGACGGCGGCGGCGCAGGCCAGCGGATGGCCGGAGTACGTCAGGCCGCCCGGGTAGGCCCGCTTGCCGAAGGTCTCCGCGATCTTCCCGGAGATGGCGACACCGCCGAGCGGCACATATCCGGAGTTCACGCCCTTGGCGAAGGTCATCAGGTCGGGCACGACGTCGAACAGGTCGGCCGCGAACCACTCACCGGTGCGTCCGAACCCGGCCATGACCTCGTCCAGGACGAACACGATCCCGTACTTGTCGCACAGTTCCCGCACGCCCGCGAGATAGCCGGGCGGCGGAACCATGATCCCCGCGGTGCCCGGGATCGTCTCCAGGACGATCGCGGCGATGGTGCCAGGACCCTCGAAGGCGATCGTGGTCTCCAGGTGCTCCAGGGCCCGCGCGCACTCCTGCTCCTCGGTCTCCGCGTAGAAACGGGAGCGGTAGAGGTAGGGCGCCCAGAAGTGGACGACACCGGCGGTGGCGCTGTCGGAGGGCCAGCGGCGCGGGTCGCCGGTGATGTTCACGGCCTGCTGCGTACCGCCGTGGTACGAGCGGTAGGCCGACAGCACCTTCGCGCGGCCCGTGTGCAGCCGGGCCATGCGCACCGCGTGCTCCACGGCGTCCGCGCCGCCGTTGGTGAAGAAGATCTTGTCCAGGTCGCCCGGCGTCCGCTCGGCGATCAGCCGGGCCGCCTCCGAGCGCGCCTCGACGGCGAAGGCGGGCGCGAAGGTGGTCAGGCGTGCGGCCTGCTCCTGGATCGCGGCGACGACCTTCGGGTGCTGGTAGCCGATGTTGGTGTAGACGAGCCCGCTCGTGAAGTCGAGGTAGCGCTTGCCGTCGTAGTCCCAGAAGTACGACCCCTCGGCGCCGGCCACGGCGAGCGGGTCTATGAGCTCCTGGGCGGACCAGGAGTGGAAGACGTGTGCACGGTCCGCGGCCTTCACGGCGGCGCCGGCTTCGGGATTCGGCTGAGGGGTCATGCGAGCGAGCGTAAGTGTCCGCGATACGAACGCGATATCGGCGACCTGTTCCCTGGTCGGGGGGTTTCCACGACAGATTGTCTGTTACGGAACCGTAGACACCGCCCCGCGCGACCACCCTCACGACCGCACTATTCTCGGTTCGTTGCACACCTACGGGGGGAAGGCGGCGCAGCCATGGAGAAGCTCGGGCCCGGTGACCCGCAGCGCATCGGGGCGTACCGGCTGCTGGCGCGGCTCGGCGCGGGCGGCATGGGGCATGTGTATCTGGCCCGGTCGGACCGGGGCCGTACCGTCGCCGTGAAGCTGGTGCGCGAGGAGCTCGCCGAGCAGGAGGAGTTCCGGGCCCGGTTCCGGCAGGAGGTGCAGGCCGCGCGCCGGGTCGGCGGCCACTGGACCGCTCCCGTGCTGGACGCGGACACCGAGGCCGCCGTGCCGTGGGTGGCCACCGGGTATGTCGCCGGACCCAGCCTCCAGCAGGTCGTCGGGCACGACCACGGAGCGCTGCCCGAGCGTTCGGTACGGATCCTGGCGGCCGGGCTTGCGCACGCGCTCAAGGACATCCACGCCGCCGGGATCGTGCACCGCGACCTCAAGCCGTCCAATGTGCTGGTGACCATCGACGGGCCGCGCGTCATCGACTTCGGCATCGCGCGGGCCCTGGAGACCCTGGCCGGGGACGGGCTGACCCGCACCGGCTCCCTGGTCGGCTCGCCCGGCTTCATGGCGCCCGAGCAGGTGCGCGGCGACCGGATCACGCCCGCCTGCGACGTCTTCTGCCTCGGCTCCGTGCTGGCGTACGCGGCGACCGGCCGGCTCCCCTTCGGTGCCGCCAACAGCGGGGTGCACGCCCTGATGTTCCGGATCGCCCAGGAGGAGCCCGACCTGGAGGGCGTGCCCGAGGGCATCGCCGACCTGGTGCGCGACTGTCTGAAGAAGGACCCGGCCGCCCGGCCGACGCTGGACCGGATCCTGGAGCGCACCGGCGCCGAGGACACGGTGTCCGGAGGCCGCTCGCGGGACCCGTGGCTGCCGGGGGCGCTGGTGGCCCAGCTGGGGCGGCACGCGGTGCAGCTGCTGGAGGCCGAGGATCCGGAGGCGGCGGCGGAGGGTCCGGCGGGGGGCTCGGCGGGGGGACCGGCGGGGGCGGACTCCCGGCCGGCTCTGCCCGCGCCTGCGCCCGGCCGGCCCGCGGCCGGCCCCGGTGGGGACGGTACGCCCGACCCCGCCCCCGCGTGGATCCACAAGCAGACCCCCGCGCCCGGCTCGCCCCCCGAGCACGCCCCCGCCTCCGACGACGCCTCCGTGCCGCCCCCGCCCGGGGACCCGCGGCCGAACGGTGGCGGACCGGGGGTGAACCATCTGCCCACGATGGTCGCGGGCCAGACGCCCCCGCCGGGGATGCCCCCGGCCCACCCGGCGTACGGCTACCCGCAGCAGCACCCGCAGCCCTCCGCCTACGGCCATCCGCAGCAGCCCGGCGCCGGTGCCTGGTCCGGTTCCGGGCAGCCGTACAACCCGTACGCGGGCGGCGTCGGCTCGACCCCGCCGTACGGCCCGCCGCCGATGGGCTCGACCTCGCCGTACGGACCCGGCGGCATTCCGCCGCGTGAGCCGCGCCAGAGCGGCCGGTCCACGGCGCTCCTCGTGGTGATCGCGCTGGTCGTCGCGCTCGCCGCGGGCGGCTCGGTGTACGCGCTGATGAAGGGCGGCGGCAGCGACGACAAGGGCGGGAACACCGTCTCCCCCGGCCCGACCACCGGCGCGCCCACGACCAGCGGCCCGACCACCTCCGGGCCCGACCCGACGACCTCGCAGCCCACCACCCCGGCACCGGCGGACGGCACGATCCCGGCCGGTTACCTGGGAACCTGGGAGACGTCGATCGACAATGCCACCGGGCACAACACCCGCGAACTGACCATCCAGCAGGGCGATGTGGGGGACACGGTCCTGACGCTCGTCGCCGACGGGCCCATCGTGGGCGGCGGCAGCTACCACTGTGTCTTCACCGCGGCGCTGGCCGAACAGCCCAGCGGCAACGGCCCGTTGGAGATCGGCCCGTCCACCGTCTCCTCGGGCGAGCCGCTCTCGTCCTGCTCGCCCGGCGAGGCCACCGAGGTCACGCTGCTGTCGGACGGACGGCTGCGGCGGGCGAAGCAGGGCAACGGGGAGAGCCTGACCTACACGAAGCGGTGATGCGGTGAGGGCCAACTCCCGTTTTCTGTGAGGTCGTTGAACGCCCGGCGAACTTCAGCCCACGAGACCGGATTGTCCCCCCGGGCGCACGTAATGTGACCCCACCGTTCGACTCCGGGGAGTAGCGGGGGCACCCACATGGAGTGGCTGAGTGCGGAGAACGTCGTGGCCGTGGGGACGGCGGTGCTCGGTATCGCCGCGTCGGCCGGCATGGTCTGGTACGAGCGCCGGGTGCCGCGCCGCAAGCGGGTCGGCTACCGCGTGCAGATGGACAACCCGATCGGCGACGACGTCCGTTCGGGCCGCGCCAACCGACGCCTGGGCCTCTTCGACGAGGCCCCGGTCATGGCGGACGCCACGCTCGTCCTGCTCCGCGTGGAGAACGACGGCTCGCAGGGCATCGACCGCGACGACTACACCAGTACCGAACGGCACGGACTGACCGCGGTGTTCACCGACCGCACCGTCCGGGGCGTGTCGGTCACCCAGCCGAACGACACCGACCATCTGATGGACCACTTCACCCCCGAGCGGGGGTTCGGCTACGAGGGCAACACCCTGCGCATCCCGCGGGTCCCGCTCAACAGGGGTGACCACTTCAAGCTGCTCGTCCTGCTGTCCGGCGGGGACGTGGGCCGGGAGATCCGGCTCATCGGGGGGATCCGGGAGGGCGAGGTCCACCCCAACCGCAGCGCTACGCCCGACGACAAGCCGCCCCTGTTCAGCCGGGCCTCGCGGCTGATCACCATCATGCTCACGGTCTGTGTCGTCACGCTCGCCACCATCGTCGTGGCCCGGGACGACACCCCGCCGCCGATCGGCTGCGAGAAGGGCACACTGACGGTCACCGGTTCGACGGCCTTCGCGCCCGTGCTGCGAGAGGTGGCGGAGAAGTACGAGGGGGACTGCGACGGTTCGACGGTCACGGTGGACCCGCACGGCTCCACCGCCGGGGTACGGGAGCTGGAGGCCACCGGCGCCCAGTGGAAGGGGAGGGGATCCCCGCCCCTGGTCGCCCTCTCGGACGGCCCCAAGCCCAGCGACATGCCGGAGCTGCGTGAGAGCCGGGTCGCGGTGTCGGTCTTCGCGCTGGTGATGAACGACGACGTGACCCTGAAGAACCTGTCGGCGAAGGACGTACGACGCCTGTATCGCGGCGAGATCACCAACTGGCGGCAGCTCGGCGGCCCGGACCTGCCGGTCCACCTGGTCAGCAGGGACGCCAACTCCGGGACGCGGCAGGTGTTCCAGCGGCGGGTGCTGGGGCGGGGCGAGATCGCCAACTCCTCCGTCGACTGCGTCCACAGGGACGACGCGTCGGCCCCGGTGACCCGCTGCGAGCTGGACTCCACCGACCAGGTCCTGACGGAGGTGGCCAAGCTCCCGGGCGCCGTCGGCTACAGCGAACTGAACCTGGCCACCCGGGCCAAGGGCCTCCACATCCTCCGCCTCGACGGCAACGAGCCGTCGGTGGACGCCATCGAACACGGCCGGAGCGCGTACCCCTACCGGGAGATCGAGTACGCCTACACCTACGGCCAGCCCCCGGCCGACTCCCTGGTCTCCAGCTTCCTGACCTACCTCTCCCGAGGAAACGGCCAGGACGTAATCCGCACCCACGGCCACATCCCCTGCTGGACCCCAGAGGGACTGAAACTCTGCGCCTGACCCCACCCACAAAACTGCACCCCACCCACCCCAGCTGTCGTAGCCGCGGGCAGTCGTGCCTCCCCCAAGCTCTTCGAGCAGGGGGACCCCCAGGCGGCACGGGTGGGCGATGGGGGTCCCCCCTGCTCGAGCGAAGCCGAGAGCTTGGGGGAGGCACCCCGCAAGCGCCGGGTCGCGCCCCCACCCCCGCCCAGCCCCAACACCGCGCACCTCACCAGCACCGGACGTGAAACAACCCCCCCCGCACCCGCTACCGCGGCTCCGGCGGCCGCTGCCGAGGCATATTGGGCCGGGTGGCAGCCCCCGGCGGCAACGGAAACCGCCCAGGCAACCCCCCCGACTCCCCCCGCCCCCCGGACCCCGCCACAGCCGCCTGAATCCCCAACGGCGCGGACCCGGTCCGAAACTCCACCATCCAGTCGGCAGTCTCCACCCGCACCAACTCCGTCACGTCCTCGGAGAACCTCCGCAGCACCCCCAGACACCGCTCGGTGGCCTCACTCGCCGTCCCCTCGGCCGGCCCCAGAACCTCCCGCACACACTCCGACGCCCAGTCGAACTGCAACACCTGCAACCGCCGCTGCACAGCCTGCGCGGTGGCCACGTCCCTTATCCACCCCGACGTGACCCCGAAGAACCGGTCGACCCCGACACACGCCACCGCGACCATCAGCGCCAGATACCCCCACGGCGCACCCCCACCGAGCACCCCGGTCAGATCCAGCAGCGGCAGCACGCTCCCGCACACGGCCCCCGTCGCCGCCCCCGCCCGCAGCGCCCGCGCCCCGCGCCGCTTCCACACCCGGTCCGTGAGATACCAGGCCGCCGTCTCCAGAGCCCCCCACTCCACCCACCGGTACAGCTCGTCCAGCCGCTCGGCCGGCTCCCCCCAGTCCCCGGGCGGAAACATCCGCCCGGCCAGATCGCCCGGCCGCAGCCCGGCCGCCCCCTCGCCCCGCCCGTCCTGAGGCGGACCCTCGGGCTGCATCTCCGGCTGACCCACCCGGCACTCCCTACTGATCGCGACCGGTCACGTTGAGTGACATCTTGATGCTGACGCGCGGCACCTTTCCTACCGCCCAATGGGTGGCGAAGGCGAAGCTTTCGCCTCTTTTCCGCCCGGAAGGGGGTCTTGATCAGGTATAGGGCCCACGACAATCTCACTCGAAAGAGTGGCGGGGCGGTGCCTGCGTGGACCACGTAGGCTCGTGCACAACGGAGAACAACGAGAACCGAACCAGGAGCTGATCGTGATCCCCGGTGGTGGCCAGCCCAATATGCAGCAGCTGCTCCAGCAGGCCCAGAAGATGCAGCAGGACCTGGCGAAGGCCCAGGAGGAACTGGCGAACACGGAGGTCGACGGTCAGTCAGGCGGGGGCCTCGTGAGGGCCACGGTCACCGGCGCCGGCGAGCTGCGCGGCCTCGTGATCGACCCCAAGGCGGTGGACCCGGAGGACACCGAGACCCTCGCCGACCTGATCGTCGCGGCCGTCCAGGCGGCCAACGAGAACGCGCAGACCCTCCAGCAGCAGAAGCTCGGCCCGCTGGCCCAGGGACTGGGCGGCGGCAGCGGCATTCCCGGCCTGCCTTTCTAAGACAGGCCGCGGCCAACTACGGTACGTACAGGAAGACTCCAGGAAGGGCAGTCCGTTGTACGAAGGCGTGGTCCAGGACCTGATCGACGAGCTGGGGCGGCTGCCCGGCGTCGGTCCCAAGAGCGCGCAGCGGATCGCCTTCCACATCCTGCAGGCCGAGCCGACGGACGTACGGCGCCTGGCCCAGGCCCTCCTGGAGGTGAAGGCGAAGGTCCGCTTCTGCGCGACCTGCGGCAACGTCGCACAGGAGGAGCTGTGCGCGGTCTGCCGCGACCCCCGCCGCGACCAGTCGGCCATCTGCGTGGTCGAGGAGCCCAAGGACGTCGTCGCGATCGAGCGCACCCGTGAGTTCCGGGGCCGCTACCACGTCCTCGGCGGCGCGATCAGCCCGATCGAGGGCGTCGGCCCCGACGATCTCCGGATACGGGAACTCCTGGCCCGCCTGGCCGACGGAACGGTCACCGAACTGATCCTGGCCACGGACCCCAATCTCGAAGGCGAGGCGACGGCCACGTACCTCGCCCGCATGATCAAACCCATGGGCCTCAAGGTCACCCGCCTGGCCAGCGGCCTCCCGGTGGGTGGCGACCTGGAATACGCGGACGAGGTCACGCTCGGCCGCGCCTTCGAGGGGAGACGACTCCTAGATGTCTGACGCCACGCTGCACGCCACGACGCAGAACCCGGACGACTTCGCGGTCCAGATCGCGGATCAGGTCGAGAGTTTCCTGGTGGCCGTCACAGAGATCGCGAGGGGCGACGAGCCGGACTCGGCGGTCCCCTTCCTCCTGCTGGAGGTCTCCCAGCTGCTCCTGGCCGGGGGCCGGCTCGGCGCGCACGAGGACATCGTCCCCGACGAGCGCTATGAGCCCGATCCCGGTTTCGAGCCGGACGTGGACGAACTCCGGGAGAACCTGGCCCGCCTCCTGGAGCCGGTCGACGTCTACTCGGAGGTCTTCGACCCGTACGAGCCCCGCAAGGCGTCCGTCCCGGCCCGTATCTCCGACGACCTCGCGGACGTCATCACCGATCTCCGCCACGGCATGGCCCACTACCGCGCCGGCCGCACCACCGAGGCCCTGTGGTGGTGGCAGTTCTCCTACTTCTCCAACTGGGGCTCCACGGCCTCCGCCACCCTCCGCGCCCTGCACTCCGTCCTCGCCCACGTCCGCCTCAACCAGCCCCTGGATGAGCTGGACGGCCTGGACACCGACCAGAGCATGGGCGACGACACCCTGGAGTTCGAGGCGGGCAAGGTGATGGAGGAGGAGATCGCGGGCCCCCTGGGCATGCGCCAGGGTCAGTGAAGCCAGTGAAGCCAGTAAAGCCAGTAATGCCAGTGAGATCCGTGTGACGCGCAGATCACAGCCATCACTCGCGTGACATTGGGCAGAGGAGTCACGAAGCGGGTGGCCGGACATCTCACGATGCGGTTCCCCGAGGGCAAAATTCGGACGCTCGTTAGACTGAGCGGGCAATCGACGGACTGAGCGAGGAGCGCACGTGGGCCTTGTCGTGCAGAAGTACGGAGGCTCCTCCGTAGCCGATGCCGAGGGCATCAAGCGCGTCGCCAAGCGGATCGTGGAAGCGAAGAAGAACGGCAACCAGGTGGTTGTCGTCGTTTCCGCGATGGGCGACACGACGGACGAGCTGATCGATCTCGCCGAGCAGGTATCCCCGATGCCTGTCGGGCGTGAGTTCGACATGCTGCTGACCGCCGGAGAGAGGATCTCCATGGCCCTGCTGGCCATGGCGATCAAGAACCTGGGCCACGAGGCCCAGTCCTTCACCGGCAGCCAGGCAGGCGTCATCACCGACTCGGTCCACAACAAAGCCCGGATCATCGACGTCACGCCGGGCCGGATCCGCGACTCCCTGGACAAGGGCAACATCGCGATCGTCGCCGGGTTCCAGGGCGTCAGCCAGGACAAGAAGGACATCACCACGCTCGGGCGCGGCGGGTCCGACACCACGGCGGTGGCCCTCGCGGCCGCCCTGGACGCCGAGGTCTGCGAGATCTACACCGACGTCGACGGCGTGTTCACCGCCGACCCGCGTGTGGTGAAGAAGGCGAAGAAGATCGACTGGATCGCCTTCGAGGACATGCTGGAGCTCGCCGCCTCCGGCTCCAAGGTGCTGCTCCACCGCTGCGTGGAGTACGCGCGCCGTTACAACATCCCGATCCACGTCCGCTCCTCGTTCAGCGGGCTGCAGGGCACGTGGGTCAGCAGCGAGCCGATCGAGCAAGGGGACAAGAAGGTGGAGCAGGCCATCATCTCCGGTGTCGCGCACGACACCTCCGAGGCCAAGATCACGGTTGTCGGTGTGCCCGACAAGCCCGGCGAGGCCGCCTCCATCTTCCGCGCGATCGCCGACGCCGAGATCAACATCGACATGGTCGTGCAGAACGTGTCCGCCGCCTCCACGGGCCTGACGGACATCTCCTTCACCCTGCCGAAGACCGAGGGCCGCAAGGCCATCGACGCCCTGGAGAAGAGCAAGGCCGGCATCGGCTTCGACTCGCTGCGCTACGACGACCAGATCGGCAAGATCTCCCTGGTCGGCGCGGGCATGAAGACCAACCCGGGCGTCACCGCCTCCTTCTTCGAGGCGCTGTCCGACGCGGGGGTGAACATCGAGCTGATCTCCACCTCGGAGATCCGTATCTCGGTCGTCACCCGCGCCGACGACGTGCCGGAGGCCGTCCGGGCCGTGCACACCGCCTTCGGGCTCGACTCCGACACCGACGAGGCCGTCGTCTACGGAGGCACCGGCCGCTGATGGCCGCGACCGGACCGGCCGTACGTCCGACGCTCGCGGTCGTGGGAGCGACCGGGGCCGTCGGTACGGTCATGCTCCAGATCCTGTCCCAGCGCAAGGACGTCTGGGGTGAGATCCGCCTGCTCGCCTCCCCGCGCTCGGCCGGCCGCAAGCTGGCCGTGCGCGGTGCGGAGGTCGAGGTGGTGGCCCTGTCGGAGGAGGCCTTCGACGGGGTCGACGTCGCCATGTTCGACGTGCCCGACGAGGTCGCCGCGCAGTGGGCGCCGATCGCCGCGGCCAAGGGCGTGGTGGTGATCGACAACTCCGGCGCCTTCCGGATGGACCCGGAGGTGCCGCTCGTGGTGCCCGAGGTCAATCCGCACTGCGCCCGTCGCCGGCCGCGCGGGATCATCTCCAACCCCAACTGCACGACCCTGTCGATGATCGTCGCCCTGGGCGCGCTGCACGCCGAGTTCGGGCTGCGCGAGCTGGTGGTGTCGTCGTACCAGGCGGTGAGCGGGGCGGGGCGCGCCGGTGTCGAGACCCTGCGGGCCCAGCTGTCCCTGGTGGCCGGTACGGAGCTGGGGACCAGCCCCGGTGACGTACGCCGGGCCATCGGGGAGAACACCGGGCCGTTCCCGGAACCGGTCGCGCTGAACGTCGTACCGTGGGCCGGGTCGCTCAGGGAGGAGGGCTGGTCGTCGGAGGAGATGAAGGTGCGGGACGAGTCCCGCAAGATCCTCGGACTGCCGAAGCTGCCGGTGGCCGTGACCTGTGTGCGCGTGCCGGTGATCACCACGCACTCCCTCACCGTCCACGCCCGCTTCCAGGAAGAGGTCACCGTCGACCGCGCCCGCGAGATCCTCGCCACGGCGCCCGGTGTCGTCCTCTTCGACGATCCGGCCGCCGGTGAGTTCCCCACCCCCGCCGATGTGGTGGGGACCGACCCGACCTGGGTCGGGCGGCTGCGGCGGGCGCTCGACGACCCCACCGCCCTCGAACTCTTCGTATGCGGGGACAACCTGCGCAAAGGTGCCGCGCTGAACACCGCGCAGATCGCGGAGCTGGTGGCGGCGGAGTTCTCGTGACGCCCGTGCGGGGTGTCGTGATGCCCACACCGCACCGGAAAACCTGTGGATGGGAGCGGATCCATTTGTAGGATCTGTGTAAGACGCAAGTGGTCAGGTTAATGGTCCGTACCACTTGATCCGGGCCTCTCGGCGTCCGAAGATTTTTCTCCCCGCCCCCGCAACCGCGCGAAGGGCGGGGAGCGTCTTTGCGGACGCCCTTGCGGGGCGTGGGACGCGATGATCCAGGCGTGGGGACGCCGCGATCTGGGCGTGGGGACGCTCGTTCATATGGGACATAGGGGAAGAGCGGGACGCATGACGGCACTTGAGGTTCCGTCGGGTGTGCTGTCGGCCGCGGAGACGCCGTCGGCCGTGCCATCCGACGCGTCCGACGCAAAAGTGATGCTCGGCGCGTACAACCCCGGAGGGGGTAAGCGTGTCCAACTGGCGTGGCAGAGGTACTCGAACTCAATGCGGCGACCCGCGGTACGGCCCTTCGGCCGCCCCGCGCGGTGCTGCGGCCCCGCATGCCCGGCGCGCCCGGCGGCATGCCGGTGATCGCGCCCATGCCTGCAGCGCGGCCCGCCCGCATACCCAACCAGCGTGACGGCGCCGACGAGTCCGCGGTGGCCGGCACGACCGTCGACCACCTCACCGAGACCTACCGGGCGCACTACCGCTCGCTGCTCGGACTCGCCGCGCTCCTCCTCGACGACACCGCCTCCTGCGAGGACGTCGTCCAGGAGGCCTTCATCCGCGTCCACTCGGCCCGCAAACGCGTCCGGGACCCGGAGAAGACCCTCGCCTATCTGCGCCAGACGGTCGTCAACCTCTCCCGCTCGGCCCTGCGCCGCCGCATCCTCGGCCTGAAGCTCCTCTCCAAGCCGATGCCGGACATGGCGAGCGCCGAAGAGGGCGCCTACGACCAGCTGGAGCGCGACTCCCTCATCAAGGCGATGAAGGGCCTGCAGCGCCGCCAGCGCGAGGTCCTGGTCCTGCGCTACTTCGCGGACATGACCGAGGCGCAGGTCGCCGAGACGCTCGGGATATCCCTGGGCTCGGTCAAGGCGTACGGCTCGCGCGGCATCGCGGCGCTGCGCGTGGCGATGGAGGCACCGGCATGAGAGAAGAAGCCGAAGGGCGGGACTCCCATGATCGCCACGAGCCCTACGCCTGGCATGAGCCGATGGAACGGCCTGAGCAAGAGCACACGCAATCGCACGCTGGGAACGGAACTGTGAACGACAGCCCCGACGACAAGGGCCCCGAGGGGCTCGGCTCGGACGAGCTGGCACTGCGCCGGATGCTGCACTCGGCCGTCCAGGACATCGAGCCGAGCGACGGCACGCTGGACCACCTGCGGCGCGCGGTACCCGCCCGGCGGGCCCGCAAGCGCCAGGCCGCCGTCGGCATGGCGGCCGCCGCCCTGTTCATCGGCACCGCCATCCCGGCCCTCGTGCACGTCTCCAACTCCGGCGGCTTCGACCCCAACACCTCCAACGCCGGCCAGGCCTCGCAGGCCCAGGGCGGCGCGGGCCAGGGCAAGAACCCGGACGGCGGCGCCAGCACCTCGGGCGGCTCCAGCGGCAAGACCTCGGGCACCGGGCAGGACGGCAAGAAGGAGTCCGGCAAGGGCAGGACCGGCGGCACCGGCCCCGGCTCGACCGGCGGCACCGACCCCTCGGCCTCCACGGGCGAGAGCGCCCCGGTGTGCACGGCGGCCCAGCTGGGCTCGGCCACGGGGACCGTGAACGCACCGGACTCCGCCGGCGTCGTCTACGGCACCTTCCGCGTCACCAACATCTCCACCACCGGCTGCACCGTCGACGGCGCGGGCAGCGTGAGCACCCTCGCGCAGGGCGCCGCGGACGCCACCAAGATCGGTACGGCGCGGCACGCGTCCGGCGACGCGGCGGCGGGTCTGCCCGACCCGTCCCTGGAGGCCACCGCGCTGGTCCTGCAGCCCGGCGCGGCCTACGAGGAGAAGTTCGCCTTCGTGCCCTCGACGACCTGCCCCACCACCGGCGGCAACAACGGCGGCACGGACCCCACCGGTCATCCCTCTCCCTCGCCGTCGCCCTCCCAGGACGCCAGTGCGAGCGGCGGCACGGACGGCGGCGCCACGTCCTCGGGCGTCACCACCCAGCTGCTCACCGAGGACGGCCCGGCCGACGGCAGCATCGTGGTGACCCACACCCCGCAGGCGGGCTCGCCCGCGGTCTCGGCGACGGTGTCCAACGCGTGTGCCGGGACGGTCTACTGGACCGGGGTGCTGTCGACGTCGTAGTCGATCGGCCGTAGCCGATCCGTCGACCGTCGATCCGCCGGTCCGTCGGTCCGTCGATCTGCGGATCGCTCTCGGGCGGCCGCCGTCGGTGCGCCCGGCCTCAGACGCCGGACGGGGCGGAGACGCCCTCCTCGTCCGGTACCAGGCCCAGCGCCGCGTCCCGGGCGAACTCCAGCTCGCGGCGCAGCAGCCGGAACCACATGAAGACCACGAAGCCCGCGAAGACGAACCACTCACCGGTGTAGCCGAGGTTCTGGAACGCCTTCAGGTCCAGCCCGGTGTTGTCCGGAGCGGACGCGGGCACGGCCTTCATCCCGGAGTCGCCCTTGTCGAGCGTGACCCACGCGTCGTACACCCGGTACGGCACGAGGTTCACCAGCGATGCCGAGCTGATCGCCGCCGTCTGCCCGGACGGCAGCCCGCCCTGGGCGCTGACGCCGTTGTCTCCCGGCGTCTCGGACGCCTGCAGCGCACCGGTGACGGTGACCTCGCCGGCGGGCGGGGCGGGCGCCTTCGCCGGGTCGGCGTTGCCCGGCAGCCAGCCCCGCACCACCGGCACTGCCTTGCCGGAGTCGGTGCGCAGCAGCGTCATCACATAGAAGCCGCTCCTGTTGTCCAGTTCCCGGCCGGGCACCAGGAACTGCTTGTCGTACCGGCCGGTGGCGGTGACCCGCTTGCCCGACGTGCTCTTGTCGACGGGCAGCAGCTCGGCCAGCGGCCGGGCCGCCCCCGATCTGGCCGAGGAGGCCTGCTCGGTGGCGGCCCGGTGGTCCTGCACCCGCGCCTCGAACCGGCCCAGCTGCCACGACCCCATGAAGATGCAGAACGGGATGGAGAGCAGCACGAAGACGTTGATGCCCCACCAGCGGGGTGTCAGCAGAAACCGGTACACGCCGTCAACGGTACGGGGCGACGGCGCGGAGACGGGGCCGGGGGTCCCGGCGGCGGTGGATCAGCCGACGGTCAGGGTGAACGGGCCGGCCAGGACCGAGTAGCCGTCGTTCGCGAGGTAGTACGCGTCGTATGTGCCGTTGCCCTTCAGTTTGCCGGTGGAGAAGGAGAGGGCGCCGCTGGCGTCAGGGGCGTAGGCCCAGGTCAGAGAGGACTGCCGGCCCGGCGCGACGCCTGCCGGGTAGATGCCGATCCAGTTCTTCGCACTCACCTGGGACGCGGATGGCACTGAGTAGCGAAGGGTGACGTTGCCGCCGCCCGCGATCGCGTTCAGGTCGCCGGTGAGGGTCGGGGCCGTGGCGGTGGACGGTGCGAACGCGGCGTTCAACGGGGTCGCGTAGGCGTCGTTGCCGGTGAGGGCGGGCAGGCCGAGGGCCGACTCGATGGTGCGGGCGATGCCGTAGTGGTCGTAGTGCGCCGGGCTGCTGGTGCCGGGCGGGACGGTGCCCTGCGATCCGACGACCGTGGTGACGATGTGGTTGTAGGCCTCACTGTTGCTCTCGTCCCAGGTCAGGACGAGCAGCGAGCGCTGCTGGGTCCAGGCGGGGGAGGCCAGTACCGGGGCCAGCGTCTGCTTCAGCCAGCCGTCCTGCGTCTTCAGGCTGGTGGGGCTGCCGTTGCCGGAGGCCTCGCCGTCGTAGTAGTCGTCGGCGGCGATCCAGGAGAAGTCCGGGGTGGTAGCGGCCGACCGGAGATCGGTGGTCAGCTGCGAGGTGTCGAACAGGTGGGCGGCGCAGCGGGAGGCGTTGCCGCTGATGTCGGTGTAGTTGATGAACGGCGCGTCGTCGGGCTCGTAGTAGCGGTCGAAGTTGTTGCTGGTGTTGCAGGGCGTGCCCATGCCCTGCTCGTAGGCCTTCCAGCTCTTGCCGGCCGCCTCGACGGTGTCGCCCAGGTTGCGCTGGGGGGAGTTGATGTTGGGCCAGTAGACGGCGCCCTTGGCGTACGTGTCACCGCCGGCGACGGCGAGGTAGTTCTCGTCGCTCGGGTGGTAGACGCCGTGGAAGTCGGTCAGCGTGGCGCCCCGGTTCATCAGGCTGTGCATGTACGGCGTGTCCGCCGGGTCGTTCATGATCGCGGAGTAGTCGGTGTTCTCCATCATGATCATGAACACATGGTCGTAGCCGGGCACGCGCGACACGGGCGGGGTGACCGGCGCCGGCGCGGCGACCGGGGTGTTCAGGGTGAGCGAGAGGTTGTCCAGGTAGCCGGTCTCGTTGGACGTCGACAGGAACTGCACCTCGACCTGGATGGAGCGGGTCCCGGCCGGGACCGGGCCGGTGGTGCTGCGGGAGAGGAACTTGGTGGCCAGCCCCCGGTCGCTCGCGGAGACCGTCGGCAGCTTGGCGGTCGCACCGATCGGGTGGCCGCCCGCGTCCTGGAAGTGCAGCCCGACCGCGACATAGCCGCTGTAGACGGTCCAGCCGCCGAGCCAGCCCGAGAGGTCGTAGCTCACCGTGCCGCCGTCGACGGCCCCGGCCGCCGAGGACACGTCCACGGTCTGCGTCATCGCGCCGTCGCCGAAGTTGCCGGGCCCGAAGAAGGCCTTGCCGGGCGCCTTGCCGTCGCCGGGCAGCCCGAAGGACCCGGCGGTGTGGCACATGACGTCCAGACCGCCCGACTCGGTGGTCCAGCCGGGCACGGTGGATGCCGCGCCCCAGTCATTGGTGCAGTACCCGCCGGTCTCCGCGTCGCCGTTCACGATCAGATTGCCGCTGCCGCCCGCCGCCTGGGCGGGAGCGGGAGCGGAGACGATCAGTGCACCGAGGAGGGCGACCAGCCCGCCCAAGGATCTCCAGCGCAGTCTCATTCGTGTACCTCGTCCCGTCGATGAGGGTGCCTGAGGGATGACATGAACGGGACATAGGTACCGGCGGCCGCTGTCGGGCGGAAGAACCGCGACCAAACTTGTTCATACAAGTTCACCCCGTCTTGTTCATACAAGTTCGACGGGCCTGGGTGCGCCGCCCGCGCCCGCTCCCGACTCCCCGCGTACGACTTGGTGCTGATCGGGTTACATAGAGGGATGACCGACGCAGCAGCCACGCCCGAGTGGGAGAAGCGGTTCCGTGCCCCACGTGTCTCCCTGCCCGACTGGGCGGACGACGCCCCCGACCGCTCCCTGTTCGTGTCCAACGCGACAGGGACGTACGAGCTGTACGCCTGGGACCGTGCGACAGGGGAGCAGCGGCAGGTGACGGACCGGCCGAACGGCACCACGGACGGTCTGGTGTCGCCGGACGGCGCGTGGATCTGGTGGTTCGACGACAAGGACGGCGACGAGTTCGGCGTATGGCGTCGGCAGCCGTTCGCGGGCGGCGAGGACGAGCTCGCCACACCGGGCCTGAAGCCCTCCTACCCCGCGGGACTCGCCCTCGCCCGGGACGGCCGCACCGCGGTCGTCGGCCGTTCGACGGACGAGGAGGGCACCACGATCCACGTCTCGCGGGACGGCGAGGCGCCCGTCGAGCTCTACCGCCACCGCGAGTCCGCGTACGTCGGCGACCTCTCCCACGACGGCACGCTGCTCGCGATCGAGCACACGGAGCACGGCGACGCGATGCACTCCGCGCTGCGCGTCCTGCGCCAGGACGGCACACAGGTCGCCGAGCTGGACGACACCAAGGGTGGCGCGGAGGAACTGGGCCTGGAGGTGCTGGGCTTCGCGCCGGTCGACGGCGACACCCGGCTGCTCATCGGACACCAGCGCCGCGGCCGCTGGGAGCCGCTGGTGTGGGACGTGGCGACGGGCGAGGAGACCGACCTGGCGCTGGACCTGCCCGGCGATGTGAGCGCGGAGTGGTATCCGGACGGCTCCGCCCTGCTGATCGCCCACGGCTTCGAGGCCCGCAGCGAACTGTTCCGCTACGACCTGGCCACCGGCGAGCTGACGAGCATCCCGACCCCGCCCGGCTCGGTCTCCGGCGCGACGGCCCGCCCCGACGGCAGCGTGGAGTTCCTGTGGTCCTCGGCCGCCGAGCCGCCGGCGGTCCGCTCGACGACCGGCAAGGTGGTCCTGGACCCGCCCGGAATGAAGTGCCCCGGCTCGGTGCCGGTGGAGGACGTGTGGATCGAGGGCCCCGGCGGCCGTATCCACGCGCTGGTCCAGAAGCCCGCGGGGGCCACCGGCCCGCTGCCGACGGTCTTCGACCTGCACGGCGGCCCGACCTGGCACGACAGCGACTCCTTCGCCGCGGGCCCGGCCGCCTGGGTGGACCACGGCTATGCGGTGGTGCGCATCAACTACCGCGGCTCGACGGGCTACGGCAGGGCCTGGACGGACGCGCTCCGACACCGGGTCGGCCTGATCGAGCTGGAGGACGTGGGGGCGGTCCGCGACTGGGCGGTGTCCTCGGGCCTGGCCGACCCCGGCCGGCTGATCCTCACGGGCGCCTCCTGGGGCGGCTACCTCACCCTCCTCGGCCTCGGCACCCAGCCGGACGGCTGGACCCTGGGCATCGCGGTCGTCCCGGTCGGGGACTACGTCACGGCGTACCACGACGAGATGGAGACCCTGAAGGCGATGGACCGCACACTGCTCGGCGGCACCCCCGAGGAGGTCCCGGAGCGCTACGAGGCGTCTTCCCCCCTCACCTACGTCGACCAGGTCAAGGTCCCCGTCTACATCTCGGCCGGCGTCAACGACCCGCGCTGCCCCATCCGCCAGGTGGAGAACTACGTCGACCGTCTTGCGGCGCGGGGCGCGACGCACGAGGTGTACCGCTATGACGCGGGGCACGGGTCGCTGGTGGTGGAGGAACGGATCAAGCAGGTGGGACTGGAGATCGACTTCGCGAGGCGGCACCTGACCGAGTAGGCCACGCCGGGGGCGGGGTTGCTCTTCGGTCTACCGGGACGGGTGGGCCGGTGGGACAGCGGGGTCCAGCGGCGGAGCCCCTGGCGGGGTCTGGGGCGGAGCACCGGGACGGCCGAGCAGCTCCGCCAGCCCACGCCGGGTCGCCGCGAGAACCACCCGCTCCCCGGCGCGCAGCACATGGTCGGCCGACAGGGACTGCCGCCCCTCCAGCGCCAGCACCCGCCAGGCGCCGGCCCGGAACGCCCCGGCCACCGTCCGCCCCTCCAACTGCGGGTGCCCCTCGACGTCCACCGCGGCGAAGAGCAGCACCCGCCGCTCGACGGGGATCGCCCCCAGGATCTGCCGGCCGAGCATCGCCCCGGCGAAGGCGGGCGCGGCCAGATGCGTCACGCTCCGGCTCCGGGTCAGCGCACGCGGATGCGCTGCCCGGAGGGTGCGGTACACGGCGGTCGCGAAGTCGTCGTCGTACAGGCGCAGGACCACCCGTAGATCCGGTCGCACGGACCGCCCGTACAGCACGGCCTCCAGATTCGTCGTGTCCGCGCTGGTCACCGCGAGCAGCGCATGCGCCCGATGGATCTTGGCGGCCTCCAGGACCCCCTCCTGGGTCACGTCCCCGAGCACCACCGGCACCCGCAGCCGCCGCGCCGTGGCGAGTCCGCGGGCCTCGGGGTCGGCCTCGACGCACACCACGGGGATGTGCAGCTCCCGCAGCCGCGTCAGCACGCGTGTGCCGATCTTGCCCAGCCCGAGCAGCACCACATGTCCGCCGAGGCCCCGCGGGGGCTTGCGCAGCGCGGACGCGGTCCGGAAGGTGCCGAGCGCCTCCAGCACCGCGGCCAGCAGCACCGGCAGCAGCAGCAACCCGACCAGACCGGACAGGAGTTGCAGGATCTGCCGCCCGAGGGACGCCCCGATGGCCGGGTCGTCGATGGCGAAGAGGTCCAGCAGCGTCAGATAGAAGGCCCGCAGCGGATGGATGCCCGTCACCAGCCACAGAGCCACGGCCAGCGCCACCACACACCCCACGAGCCCGGCCAGCGACCACCGCAGCCGCCGGGAGAACAGCGAGGCGAACGGCGGTACGACCCCGGCGCGCCCCGCGGGTAACGGCGGCCCGGCGGCGTACGACACCTGCTCCAGTACGACCGTCCCGCGCCCGTCGGCCTCCCGTACCTCCGCCTCGTCGGGCAGCAGCCGCGGTCCGCGCTCCCCACTGCCCTCGGCGCCGTCCGCGCCGGCCGGATCGCTGCTGGTCGCCGACAGCAGCGCCAGTGTGCACAGCCCGGGGTCGACGATCTGCCCGGGACGGGCCGGCGGCCGCTCCACCGCGCGCAGCAGCAGCCCGTCCGTCTGGACGACCTTGGTGGTGCCGGCCACCGCGGTCGCCGCCAGCGCGGGCGCGGCGGTGTCGGCGTCGGACAGCACGGTCGTCGAGGCGTCGCTCCCGGACTCCCCGCTCTCGCCGTCCCCGGCCGCCAACGCGGCGGACTGGTCGAGGAGTTCCTCGATGTGCTGGCCCAACCGCCGGTTGTAGAGCCTGAGGACGAGCCGCAGCCGTGGGTTGAGGCGGCGGGCGGTGAGGGCGGCGCGGATGTTGGTCTCGTCGTCGTCGTACACGAGCGCCAGCGCGGTGGCCCGTTCCACACCGGCCTCGGCGAGTACCGCCTCGGTCGGCTCGACGGCCTCCAACAGCCGCTCGCCACGGGCGGGTTCACCGCTGCCGGTGCCGCCCCCGCTGCCATGACCGTTGGCCGTGGTCCGTCCCACGGCCGCGTTCACCACCCGGTCCAGCAGCGCCGCCGATGCCGCCCGGGCCCGCCCGACGACCGGCGGCCGTGCCGTGCGCACGTTCGGCGGTACGACGAGCGTCACCTGCTCGCCGTACACTCCGCGCAGTTCGGCGGCCAGCCGGTGCGCGAGCCCGTCGTCGCCGCACACCACCATCCGGGCCGGCGCACCACCATGGCCACCCTGATACGGAACGCTCCCCACAAGGGCAAAGAGTGCCCCAACGGGGCGGATGGTTCCAGCAACGGGCTGAACGCGCGGGCCGGGACCGCCGTACCGAAGGGGAGGGAGAACAGCGAAGCAGCGCCCGTACGCCGGAGGTACCCGACCCGTGGCCATCACCGAAGAAGCCCCGCCCGGGGACGTCGCTCGCGATGCGGCGCCGCCCGGCACCGGGCCCGACCAGCGGCCCGACAAGGAGGGCTGGCACCTCAACTCCCCGCTCGCCCTGACCATGCTGATGCTGCTGGTGGTGGTGGCGCAGGGGCCGATCCGCGGTGCGCTGTCCACGCCGGTGATGCAGAGCTGGATGACGGTGTTCGTCGCGGTGGTCGTCCAGGCACTGCCGTTCCTGGCGCTCGGGGTGCTGTTGTCCGCGGCGATCGCCGTCTTCGTACCGCCGTCGTTCTTCGCCCGCGCCCTGCCCGGCCGGCCCGCCCTGGCCGTACCGGTCGCCGGGGTGGCGGGCGCGGTGCTGCCGGGCTGCGAGTGCGCGTCGGTGCCGGTGGCCGGGGCGCTGGTCCGCCGGGGTGTGACCCCCGCCGCGGCGATCGCGTTCCTTCTCTCCGCCCCGGCGATCAACCCGATCGTGCTGACGGCGACGGCCGTCGCCTTCCCCCGCAACCCGGAGATGGTGCTGGGCCGTTTCGTCGCCAGTCTGCTGGTCGCGTGCGTGATGGGCTGGCTGTGGCAGCGCCTCGGGCGCACCGACTGGCTGCGCCTGCCGGCACACGCCTCGCACGAGGGGCAGAGCAAGGGCGAGGCGTTCTGGGGGTCCGTCCGGCACGACATGATGCACGCGGGCGGCTTCCTGGTGCTCGGCGCGATGGCCGCGGCGACGCTGAAGGCGGTGGCCCCGGCGGACTGGCTGCGCACGGCCGCCGACAGCCCGGTGTTCTCCGTCCTCGCCCTGGCCGTCCTGGCCGTGGTGCTGTCGATCTGCTCGGAGGCGGACGCGTTCGTGGCGGCGTCGCTGACCCAGTTCTCGCTGACGGCCAAGCTGGCGTTCCTGGTCGTCGGCCCGATGATCGACCTGAAGCTGTTCGCGATGCAGGCCGGCACCTTCGGCCGCGGCTTCGCCCTGCGCTTCGCCCCCGCCACCTTCGTCCTCGCCGTCGTGGGCGCGGTCGCGACCGGGGCGGTGCTGCTGTGAACCGGCAGGCACAGGCGGCGGTCCTGTTCCTGATCGGCGCGGCCCTGCTGCACGCGGGCTTCACCGACCTCTATCTGCGCTACGTCAAGGCGGGCCTGCGCCCGCTGCTGCTGGCGGCGGGCGTCGTACTGATCGTGACGGCGCTGGCGACGGCCTGGTACGAGTGGAAGAACGCGCGGCGGAGGAGGCAGGCGGGTGCCGGTGCCGGCGCCGCCGTCGGCGATGAGGGCCACGGCCATGTCCACCACGAGCCCCGTATCTCCTGGCTCCTCGTCCTCCCGCTCTTCGCCCTCATCCTGGTCGCGCCGCCGGCCCTGGGCTCGTACAGCGCGATGCGCGCCGGTACGGCCCTGCAACAGCCGTACGGCTACATGAAGTTGCCGGCGGGCGACCCCGTGCCGGTCAACCTGGTCGACTACGCGGGCCGCGCGGTCTACGACCACGGCCGTTCCCTGGGCGGCCGCAGCGTCCGGATCACCGGCTTCGTCGCCGTGGACCGCGCGGGCACGCCCTACCTCGTCCGCATGGCCCTCAACTGCTGTGCCGCGGACGCCCAGCCGGTGAAGATCGGCCTGACCGGGAAGATCCCTCCGGTCCTCCAGCCGGACGCCTGGCTGGAGGTGACGGGCACGTACACGACGAAGCAGACCCGGGACCCGGTCAACAACGGCCCGATCCCGTTCCTCCGGGTCACCGGGTCCCGGCCGGTGCCGACGCCGCACGACCCGTACGACGAGACGTGGAACAACTGAGTGGGTTCCTGCGGAGGCTAGTCGACGGCCAGTGACACGGCGAGGGCACCGAGCACCGTGCCCATCAGGTAGCGCTGCACCCGGAGCCAGGAGGGGCGGCGGGCGAGGAAGGCCGCGATCGTGCCCGCCGCCAGCACGATGGTGAGGTTGACCGCGATGCTGACCAGGATCTGGGCCGAGCCGAGAACGAGGCCCTGGAGCAGCACATGGCCCCGGTCCAGGTCGATGAACTGGGGGATCAGCGACAGATACATGATGGCGACCTTGGGATTGAGCAGGTTCGTCATCAGGCCCATCATGAACAGCCGGCGCGGCGGGTCGTGCGGTACGTCCTGCGGGGCGAACACGGAGATGCCGCCCGGCTTCAGGGCGCTCCAGGCCAGAAAGCCGAGGTAGGCGGCGCCCGCCAGCTTCACCGTGAGATACAGCTCGGGTACGGCGACGAAGACGACCGCCAGGCCCAGGTTCGCGGCGAGCAGATACACGAGAAAGCCGAGGGCAACGCCGCCGAGGGAGATGATTCCGGCGCGTCTGCCCTGGGTGATGCTGCGGGAGACGAGATAGATCATGTTCGGGCCGGGGGTGAGCACCATGCCGAGCCCCACCGCGGTCACGCCGAGGATTCCGCTCGGATCAACGATGACCGGATCAACCACGAAAACGCCCCCTGCCTCGGCCGAACACCGGTCCCCGCCGGACTGCCTCGGAGCATATGGCAGTGCAATAACTCAGTGCAATAAGAATATTGCTCTCAGTGCAATTCTGTGGTGGAGTGGGGCGGGGTGGGGTGGGATGAAGGAAGCTGTCGGCCGAGGGGGAGAACACGGTGCGGGACTACCAGAGCGTCGCCGACGCGGTGACGGAGGAGATCAGGTCGGGCGGTCTCCGTCCCGGTGACCGCCTCCCCCCGCAGCGCGAGTTCGCGCGGCGGCGCGGCATCGCCAACTCCACGGCCGCGCGTGTCTACCAGGAGCTGGCCCGCCGGGGACTGACGGTGGGCGAGGTGGGACGGGGCACGTTCGTCCGCGCGGCTTCTCCGGCCACCGCCCCCGCACTCACGGAACCGGCGACCACCCGCATCGACCTGGAGCTCAACTACCCGGCGGTACCGGAGCAGAGCGCACTCCTGGCCGAGGGCCTGGCCGGACTCCTCCGCCCCGACGCCCTGGCCGAGGCTCTGCGCCCCGCAGGCACCGCCGCCCTCCCGGCGGTACAGGACTCCGCCGCCGGCATCCTCGCCGCAGGCGGCTGGCGCCCCGACCCGTCGAGGATCCTCTTCTCCGGCAACGGACGGCAGGCCATCGCGGCCGCCATCGCCACCGTCGTACCCCCGGGCGCGCGACTCGGAGTCGAGGAGCTGACGTACCCCGTCGTCAAGGCGATCGCCACCAGGCTCGGCATCACACTCACCCCCCTGCCCATGGACGGCGAGGGACTGATCCCGGAGGCGATCGAGGAGGCCCACGCCACCGCCCCCCTGCACGCGGTCTACGTACAGCCAAGACTGCACAACCCGCTCTCGCTGACCATGCCCGAGGCCCGAGCCGAGCGCATGGCCGCCGTCCTGCAGAATCTGGGCATCCCCGCGGTGGAGGACGCCATCTGGTCCTTCCTCCACAACGAACGGCCACCCCTGGCCGCCCACGCGCCCGAGCACACGATCCTGATCGACAGCCTGAGCAAGCGCATCGCGCCGGGCCTGACCCTGGGTTTCGTGGTGGCGCCCGCGGCCCTGTCGACCGACATCAACACCACCCTGCGCGCGTCAGGCTCGGCACCGACACGCTTCGCCCTGGAGGCAGCCCACCGCTGGCAGCAGGACGGCACGGTGGCGGTGCTGGTCGAGGCCAAGCAGCGGGAGGCGGCGGTACGGCAGCGGATCGCGGCGCGGCACCTGAACGGTTTCGCGGTGCAGAGCGATCCGCGCTCCTACCACTGCTGGTGGCGACTGCCCCGCCCCTGGCGCGCGGACACCTTCGTCGCGGCAGCCGCCCGCCACGGCATCGGCGTGGTCCCGGCGGCCGCGTTCACCGTCGGCGACAACCACGCGCCGAACGCCGTCCGGCTGGGCCTGGCCACACCCCAGCCGGACGCCCTTTCCCAGGCCCTCGCCACCCTCGCCGAACTGGCCCGGTCCGCACCGGAGGACCTCGTCACGGACTGAGACGCGAAGCGGGGGCGACGACAGGCCGCCTTCTCATGACGAGCTACGACTCTTCCCTTCGGCCTGGGAGATCGTTTCGGCCTCGGCCTCCGCCATGGCGATGGCGAACCCGAACGCCTCGGCGATGTGCCCCGCGGCCGACATGACCCGCGCCGTGCCCACGACGGGGGCGATCGCAACGAGCACGTCCTGTACCTGCTCGGAGGTCAGGTTGGCCTCCATGGCGGCACCCGCGTGAGCGAGGTAGCTGACCGCCGGCGCATCCATGGCCACGAGCGCGGCGATACGCGTGAGGATCAGCGAGCCTTCGTCCATCCCACAACGCTCGATCGAGTCGACCGTCATGGCGGCGATCGTGTCCAGAACCGGAGTGTCCGACGTCGTGGCCATCTCCGCACCACCTTCCCATTCCCGCACGGAGCCGACCGGTGCCCCCGCACGTCGGCGACTTGCCCTTCAACGGTAGGAGGGGGGTGGGATGTGCGCACTTCGGGCTGTGGGCAGGGGCGCACGAACACACAGAGGTCGCCGACCTCGCTCACACAGAGGTCGACGCTCCCGCTCACACAGAGGCCGGCGACTTCTCTTCAGCCGGCGTAGACCTCACCGGTACCGGCGTCGACCACCGTCTGCGGCGGCTCACAGCCATCGCCGTCCATGTCGGGCTTGCAGCGTGTGTCGGTGACGCTCACCGACCACACGACGCGCCAGGGGCCCTGCCGGCCCTTGGCCCGGTCGACTTTCAGTACGTCCGCACGGATTTGGAGCGCGCCGAGATCGACACCACGCTCACCTGATCCTTCGTGACGATCTTCTCGGCCTGCTCGGCCGAGATCAGCTCGGCGTGATCAAGGCCGACCACGACTTCATCGAGCAGGAGTTGGAACTCAAGACCAGCACCGAGCTGACGCGAGCGATCCACGTCATGACCGCAGAACCGCACCGCCGTCCGATCGAGGACGGCGCAGAGCTGTCGCGGACCCCCGCCAGGCCGTGGGTCAGGACCCCAGACCGGCAAGGGGTTCGGAGTCGTCGATGAAGGCGCGAGCCACATCGGCTAGGCGCCGGTTGTGAGCGCGGGCGTAACCGCGCAGCGCGCTGAACGCCTGTTCCATGTCGATGCCCTGGCGTTCGGCGAGCTTCCCCTTGGCCTGTTCGATCAGCACCCGGCTGTTCAGCGCCGTCTGCAGCTGCTCGTTGAGCACCGTGTTGCGCCGGGCGGTGCGTTGTTGCAGCAGGCTGATGGTGGCGACGTCTGCCAGCGCCTGGGCGATGAGTGTGGCGGCCGGATCGAAGGGGCCGTGCGCGGAGCGGAAAAGGTTCAGGGCGCCCACCGTCTCGTCCCGCAGGCGCATGGGCAGGGCCTGGACGGCCCCGAACCCGCTGCGGTGGGCCACCGTGACGAAGCGCGGCCAGCGGTCGACCTCCCGGGTCAGGTCGGGGATGATCACCGGTACGCCGGTGCGAAAGCACTCGAGACAGGGACCTTGGTCGTTTTGCAGCTGGAAGAGCTCCAGCAGACGCACCTGTTCGTCGGAGGCGGCCATGACGCGGAGTTTGCCGTCCCGGTCGGCGAGCAGCACCCCGGCGGCGCTCGCATCGAGCATGCCGACGCAGCGGTCGGTCAGCAGGCGCAGGAAGTCGATGAGGTCGAAGTCGGCAACCAGGTTGTCGGCCAGCTCGACGAAGGTCTTGGCCAGAAGCTGTTGATCCATCGTGGGCACCCTCGATTGAGACTAGTCCCTGCCTGAAGAGACGGGAAGTACGGCATGTTCCTCGGCCGGCACCTCTACGTCAGGTTTCCTCCTCGGCCTGATCCGGCTCCGCGTCCGGTGAGAAACGAAGCCGACGGGCCACCACGTCAGCGGCCACGTCGGCGAGTCGGCGTCCGTGCACATAGGCGTAGGCGCGGAGCCGGACGAAGGCTTCCTCGATGCCGACTCCGAGCTGAACTGTGAGCATCCCGCCGGCCTGGTCGATCTCCGCCCGGTATCCGCTCAAGTCCTCGAAGCTGCGGTCGGGCATCGGCCCGTCGGCCGGTGCGCCCGTCTCGTCGATCCTTGTATCGAGCAGGAGCAGCGTCGCGAGATCGGCGAACGCCAGTGCGTCGGCCAGTTCCTCCGTGTCCAGTACGGTCGGAACGTTGGCGTACAGATCCAACACTCCCGGGCTGATCGCCCCCTTCCGCAGGGGGAGCGAGAAGACCGCGCGGGCTCCTGCTTCCAGGGCCGCATCGGCGAACACGACCCAGTGATCCTGCAGTTCGATAGCGAGCAGATCGGGTGTCAGGACGGCCGAGCCGCGTGCAAAGGCGTCCACGCAAGGCCCTTCACCCAGCGTGAGCTGGAGCTGTTCCAGTTGCTCGCTGATGTCGTCGGTGCTGCACAGCGGATGGCTTGGCGCGGTCCGGGACATCGCCGACAGCCCGGCCCCGCCGACCGGCAGCGCGGCCACGGCCGCGGTGCACACGTCCACCACACCGACCCGGGCACCTCGTCGGACCGCCTGCGCGGCCACCAGCATCTGAATGCGGGCCGACCGCCTGTCAGGGCCCACCGGGGCCATCGCCTCCAGGCATCTCGAGCCTTGCCGTGGTGCGTTCCCCGAGGGGAAGTATCAGCGCGCGGAACGTGGTGACGCCCAGTGGCCTGCGAAGCTCTCCGATGTCCAGCCACCCCCAGGAGCGGAGCACAGCGAGAGTCGAGCGATCGGCCTGGTCCACCAAGGTGGCGCCGAGTGATGCCTGGTGGTCGGTCAGCAGCCGCTCCTGCATACGACGGGAGAGTTCCCGGTCCCGAGGGTGCGGCCGGATCAGGATGTCAGCGAATGCGAAGACGCTGCTGGACACGGTGAGTTGCCCGACGCTGCGCGGCAGTATTCCTTCGAAGCCGAGCCACCAGGAGCCGTCGCCGCGTACTGGGAATCCGAAGGCGCATCCCCTCAGGCTGTCCGTCTCGGCGATCACCATGGCGAATCCCTGTCGGTGCATGTCCGCGGTGAGACGGTCCAGGAAGTTCTGGCGGCTGGGACGGCGGTACGGATCACCCGGCACCGTTGCGCGGGACTCCACATACAGATCCGCCAGATCCTCACGCAGGCCCTCCACCAGCCAACGGTTCAGCCGACGCAACCACACCGGAGCCACGGTGGACGGCTCGCCGTCCCCAGGCTTCCGTGACTGTTCCCGACCTGGTTCGGCCGTCATCGCACATCTCCCGAGAGAACAGGCGCAAGCGGGACAGACCGGCGTGGCGGGGCTGGAAGGGGCGTGGCCGGGGTGTCGCCGAGAGGAGGTGGCAGGTGGTCGAACGGAAGGCCGAGGAGGAGGAAGCCGCTGCCGGTGAGGTCGAGAATCCGAGCCAGCATCGCCGGCGGATGGTGCAGTCGCAGGGTCCCGCCGGCCACGGTGGTCTGCTGCGAAGCGTGGAGGAAGGCGTTGAGTCCGCTGCAGTCGCAGAAGGTGACGGGGGTGAGGTCGACGTCGATGGTGCGGATACCGTCTCGCAGGCACCGCTCCAGGGACACGCGCACCAACGGCGCGGATTCGAGGTCGATCTCACCGGACAGGGTGATCAGCGCCCGAGTCCTTCGGTCATGGCGGTACACGGTGAGCTGGGGAAGGGGCATGACGCCTCGGTTCGGGAGACCATCCGGCAGCGGGCACGGTGGGCCGGAGTTCCGGCCCCTCGGGAGCGCTCCAGGCAGGGGCGTACTTTCGACGGAGGCAGAGCAACGGCCGGTCCGACAGCCTGCGCAGCAGGACAGAGGATCCACCCAGTTCCCTCCAGGGATGCGCCGGGTGACAGACGAAGACTCCGTACCCCGCAGCCATCTGTGTTCAGCAACAGCATGCCGCCGGGGTCTGGGACGTCTGCACAGCAGCGTAGTCCTCGCGTCATGTGACGGACGGTCCGAAGCAGACCAATCCCAGGATATGGACGGTGCAAAAGCGCGGTGGCACACGCAAGGCAAAACGATCGTCGCGGACGGGGTGGTGGAGAAAGTCCCCGGGAACGCCACATGGGAGCGGTGGAGGGATGACTGTGGACGCTCGCGTGATTCCCCGGGTCGGCGTCACCCCATTCAGTAATCCCTGTAGGGGGCGCACCGGCGGACAGCCAGGGGCGAGTGCGCACCGAGGTTGGCCAGGCAGCGGTCCCCGTGTCGTCGGCCCTGTCTTCGGTGGCGCGGTTGTCGGCTCACTCCAGGAGGGCGAGGTGGTCGGCGGCGCCCCCGCGCCATTCGATCAGGAAGAGGGTCGCGTCGTCGCTGGTGCGGCCGCCCCGTTGCTGCTTCAGGGCGTGGGAGAGTGCGCGCACCACCGCGCGTACTCCCTTCTCTGTGTGTTCGATGCGGTTCACCCAGTGGATGAGTTGCTCCTCGCCGAACTGCTCTTCACCGGCTTCGTGCTCCTCGATCAGGCCGTCGGTGAAGCACAGCACCCGGTCGCCGCGTTGGAGCATCTGCTCGCTGATCCGGGGCTCTTCACCGCCGAAGCCGACCGGCAGGGTGGTCGGGCCCGTCAGTTGGCGCACGACCTGGTGGTCGCGGATCAGCAGCGGCGCGGGGTGGCCCGCGTTGACCCACTGCAGGTGGCCCGTTGCGATGTTCAGGCGCATCATCTGCGCGGTGACGAAGTGGTCGGGCCCGAACTGGTCGGCGATGGCCCGGTCCATGAACGTGTAGATCTCGGACAGGCCGATGTCGGCACGTCTGGCGTGCCGGTAGGCCCCGACGGCGACGGTCGCCATCGTGGCGGCGTCCAGACCGTGGCCCATCGCATCGACGATGGCCAGGTGCAGGATGTCCTCGTTGAGGGCGTAGTCGAAGCTGTCGCCCGCGACGCTGTAGGCGGGCTCCAGGATTCCGGCCACTGCTGCCTGTGGGACGGACATCGCCAGCGGCGGCAGCAGGGACCACTGGATCTCCGCGGCCACGCTCATCGGTTCGCGGCGCCGGGCGAGGAAGAACTGGTCGGTGTAGCTGTGCTTGGTGACCAGCATGTCGGCGACCAGACCGGCGAGCCTGCGCAGGAGCCGCCGGTCGTCGTCATCGACGGTGTCCAGGCTGAGACCCATCACTCCCACCTGGTCGCTGCCGTCCAGCAACGGTAGGTACATCCGGACGCCGTCGGGCTGCGGCACCTCGACAGTGGTCGCCTGCAGGAAGGCCGTGCCGGCGGGAGAGTCACCGATCGGCTCGGGCTCGCCGAGCATCAGCCGCCGACCCGGCAGCGGTACCAGCACCAGCTGGCCGTAGTCCTGCAGCAGGATCGAGACGTCGCGACCACCGACCCTGGCCACCTCTTCCGCGATCAGCGGGGCGATCAGCTGCGGCGGCATCTCGTGTGCCCGGTCCAGCAGCACCCCCAGCAGCCGCTCACCGAACCCTTCCGAACGGTCCGTCATGCCGTTGTCCGGCCGCCGCTCACCTTGTGCCATGGCCGCGCCCTTGCACCGGTGGCCTCAAAGTCTCGGTCACCATGTTCCTGCTGGCCTCGTGCCGCGAATCCAGCGCCCGCACCGACACGCTCGGGCCGTCCCGCGGTCACGGCGGATGCGCTCGACACTCTCACGTGATCTGCACACATCGGCTCCTGACACGACCGCGATCAACCCGCACAGAGTGACGCGGCCGACCGCCCCGGACGGCCCATTACGCCAGACGCGGCATGTCCCACATGGTCAGAGACAGATGGCTCTCTCCGCGCTCCGCCGCAGCGCGGAGTAGTGGCCGCCTAGATGCGGAGCAGTCGCTGGGTGATCTCCCGGTACTGCCTCAGCGCGAGCCGGAGTTTCTCGGACTGCGTTCCGGGATCCCGGTCCTGCCAGCCGACGCGCAGGACACACCGCCGTTCGGCGAGGGCGTTCACGAGCTGGGCGGTGGCTTCGTCATAGGCGCTCTCGG
Organism: Streptomyces sp. NPDC025638; assembly: GCF_055558775.1. Taxonomy (NCBI): domain Bacteria; kingdom Bacillati; phylum Actinomycetota; class Actinomycetes; order Kitasatosporales; family Streptomycetaceae; genus Streptomyces; species Streptomyces sp. NPDC025638. Next base: position 118,179 of record NZ_JBVHLX010000022.1, read on the forward strand.
CCTCTTCCAGCGCCTTGAGCGGGGTGTCGGCGAAGGTGTTGAGGGCGTGCCTCAGGCGCAGGACGATCTTGTCCCGATCGGCCGACGGGAGCAGCGGCTCCGGGGCCGGGCTGCGGCGTCCGGCCGGACCCGGAGTTTGGCCCGCGAGCTGCTGGGCGCGCGTCTGGTCGTACATCATCGGGGGCCGCTTCCGCTACCCCTGAAGGCGCCCTTGGCCTTCTCCGCGGCCTGTTTCAGGCTTCCGGAGACCCGGTCGATCCTGCCCCGGCGTCGCAGTCGCCTGTTGCGGGTGACCCGGCCGAGCTCTTCCGTGATCCTGCCCTTCATGGTCTGCGCCTGGTTCCTGATGGTCCGTGAAACGGTCATGGCCGGCCTCACTGTTGTCCAGTAGGTGAGTTCCCGCGGGGTCTGGGCGAGGCGGGAAGGCGGAATGCTTCGCCGTGTGTGCCGGGGTGGCATGGCCCTGCACCGTGCTGCCAGTCAACGGCCGGCAACGGTCCCTGTCAACGAGGTGGCCACGCGATCCTGCCTGCCTCGTCCCGGAGCGTGCGGGAGTACGGTGGAGGAAGCGAGGGCTCTTCGTATACCGGTGTCCCCACCGGGCCCGCCCTTGCGACTCCCATCACATGGGCAGCCCGTGACCCCGGCCGCGCCATCCGCATCCAGGCCGAGGAGCCACGTATGCCACTCAGTCCGACCACGTCCACGACGGTCACACCGTCGGACCCCGCCCCGCCGCCCCAGGGCTACGACGGGACGTCCCCCTTCCCGCCGGACGGCCCGGCGCCGGCGCGCGACGGCGGTGAGCGGCTGTACGTCTCGGTGACGGCGGTGATCGTCGTACTGCCGTTCGTGGCGATCGGTCTCGCCGGCTGGCTGCTGTGGGGGAGTCTCATCCATCCCGCCGACATCGTGCTCGCCCTCGTCCTTTACACGATCACGGGTCTCGGCGTCACGGTCGGCTTCCACCGTGGCCTCACCCACGGCGGCTACCGGGCCGTCCGCCCCGTGCGCATTGCGCTCGCGGTGGCCGGATCGATGAGTTTCCAGGGTGACGTCATCGGCTGGGTCGCCACCCACCGGCGCCACCATGCGTTCACCGACCGGCCGGGGGACCCGCACTCCCCGTACCGCTACGGCACGCATTTGCGAGGCCAGTTGCGCGGTCTGGCGCACGCTCACGTCGGCTGGCTGTTCCGCAACGACCGTACGCCGCCGGAGCGTTATGCCCCCGACCTCCTTGCCGACCGCGACATCCGTGCCGTCGCCCGCGCCTTCCCGGCGCTGTGCGTCCTCACGCTCGCCCTGCCGTTCGCGGTGGGCTGGGTCATCGGCGGTACGTGGGTGTACGGCGTAACAGCCCTTCTGTGGGCGGGACTTGTGCGCATCGCGGTGCTCCACCACGTCACCTGGAGCGTGAACTCCCTCTGTCACATGATCGGCGAGCGCCCGTTCCGTACCCGGCGCCACGACCGGGCCACCAACCTGTGGCCCCTCGCCCTGCTCTCGTTCGGCGAGAGCTGGCACAACCTTCACCACGCCGACCCCACCTGCGCCCGCCACGGCGTCGACCGCGGCCAGTTCGACCCGTCCGCCGCCGTCATTCGCCTCCTCGAACGCCTCGGCTGGGTGTACGACGTGCGCTGGCCGACGGCGGAGCGGGTCGCGGCCCGTCGCGTCTGACGGCAACCACTCGATCCCCCCGGCCGAGGGCGCTGGGACCTGCTGGTCGTGCCTCCGGATACGACCGAGGAGGCCGCAGGACCGCTCATGGCGGCCGCGGCAAGTGGTCACGTCTGATCCGGCCCACCACGGACTGCCCGGCGAATCATCAGGGCACCGACGGCCAGGTTCGGCGACGACGACCGTCACATCCCCACCACCAGTGGGCCGGGCCGGCCGGTGGCGGCCTCGTACGACGAGGAAGCTTCGCCGGCCCGTGCCGCCGTCACGAGGGCGGTCGCGGTCATCTGCGGGCCGGTGTTCGTGCTCGCGGCGGCCATCAGCCGGGCGGCCGAGGGGGCGCTGGTCTCCGGGGGTATCACCAGGAGGTCCCAGCGGCCCGCCGTATAGGACAGCAGCAGGATCTTGTGCGGATCCTGCTCCGACGTGAACCAACCGACCTCCACCACATGGCCGTTGACGAAGATCCTGCGCTGAAGGATCGGCCAGTAGTGCGGGTTGACGGCGATATGGGTGATCCGTCCCCACAGCGGATCCAGTACGTCCGCCAGAGCGGAGAGCTCGCTCGTCAGGTCACGTGACCGAGGCCACCAGGCACCGTCCAGTTCGACGTGTCCTGGTGAGGGACTCACGGGTTTCAGTGCGAGGCGCGCGGTCGGGGCCCGGAAGGGAACGGCCGGTAGCGAGGGATGAGAGGTGGTCGCGGACATCGCGCGAACCCGTCTCCGGACCTCTGCGCGAGTGCAGCCGCCCGGTGTTGTTGCTCACCAGGAACGACACCGGCATCGGAGCCGGTGTGCGAAATGCTCCCGATGAATTCACGCTACTCCCCGAAGAGGCCGAACGGACCGCTCCTGGACATCGCCTCAGTTCCGTCGGCGGTCGTCCTCCGAGGAGCGGCTGGTCTCCAGCCAGGACCGTGCCGGTTCCGCCGGGCTGGTGGTGTCCACGGTGAGCTGGAGGCGGGTGCTTCCAGCCGCGCCGGCTCCTGCTCCTCCGCGTGCGCCTTCAACGCCCGGAAGACCGAACCGATCTGCTCCTCCAACGGCTTCTTCGCTGTGTCGGCCCACTCCTTCTTCCAGCCGTAGCTGTGGCCGTAGCCGTAGGCCGAGTGCCGGCCAACCAGCAGTTCCAGTTCGCCGGACGATTCGAACCGGTGCGCCGGGGTGACCCGCTGTCAGTCGTAGGTACGTCGGCCGGGCTGCTCGGGCACGTACCGGACCTGCTTCTGCCGCTCACGGAAGCTGATCTCGTACGTCCTGCCGTGGGCGGTGAGCAGTGGCCTCGGCTGCTTGCGCTTCTTGGACACAGCGATCTCGCCGTGGCGGGCGAGGCTTGCTCAGTGAGGAGCCGGAGCAGTGAGAGGACCCGGGGGAGGCCACCACCCCAATGATCAGCGGGTAGAGCGTGTCCATGCCGAGCGCCCCGATGACACCGAGCGCAACCGCCACGATGAGCAGCAGAAGAAACAGCACCACGTCAGCCTCCCGGCGTCAGCGGCGGGCCAGTCGCTGTCCGCCGTCCACGTGGACGGCGGACTGATCTCTCGGCCCTTCGGGTCAACGACGTCGCAGTTGCGTCTCGCGGAGATCGGCCGAGTGGATCACACCTTCTCCCCGTGGCATGTGCCGAACGCAACGACCCCGGCGTATACACACCGGGGCCGCCCTTCCGGGTCGTTGCACGTGAGAGTGCACCGGCCCACTCACCAGGGTATGCCCGGGGGGTTATTTCGGCTATATGGGATGATACGGCCTACGGCCGTCATGTGACTGGCCGGGGCTCTGAGGGCGGCCAGTGTGACCATCGCGGGTGTGTTTCCTCGCGCCCGGTCGACCTGGATCAGTCCCTCGGCCGCCAGGTACGTGCAGGCGGCGGCCGGATCCTCCTCGGGCATGGCGAGGTCCTCGCGCAGCTGCGCCCCGGTGAGGCCGAGGAGGCGATTGCCTTCGACGGCCTCGTACAGGGTCTTCATGATCGCCTCGCGATAATGCTCCCGCTCGTGCAGCGTCGCCATGGTCGCCTGCCTCCGGCACGCTCCTCAGATTTCGTCCGGCTGTGTGTGATCGTCCCGGGAGGACTGGCTGGTCAACAGCCAGGAGCGCACCGGCTCCGTCATGCGCGTGGTGTCCACGGTGAGGCAGAGGCGTGTTCCGCCGTCGGTGCCTGCGGGGTAGCTGCGTGCTTCGGTGGCGGCGAAACAACGGCGGAGAGTCTCCGCGACATCGCGAGCGGTCTCCGGGTCCGCGGCGACGATACGGACCTCCGCGTGCCCGGCCGTCGGCAGTTCCGGTGACTTCATGCCGACCCCTTGCGCATCCAGGACGACGTGCATCGGGGGCGACGTGCCGCTGGGTGTGACGGCCGCCGCCCCACACCCACCCTTGGCTGGAAGCAGGTCGGCGTCATCAGCGGCTCCCCTCTCGATGCTCACGGTGTGTGGCGTCGGCAGGAGGGCCCTTCGGCACGGTGGCACGTGGGCTCTTACGGGTCCGCCGACCGATTCCGGGTAGGGCGTCGCTGTAGCGGAACGCCCCCATCCTTTCGTCATGCTGCGCGTTGAGCCGGTGGATCAGGAACGTTCCCGCGATGATCACGAAGATGATCACGGCGACGGTGACGGCTGTCTCCACGTCCTCACCTCCTCAGGGCGGAACCGAAGATCCCGATCGCGGCTCCGTCCGCCGAAGCGGCTCCGCCGTCGGTCTCCCATTCCTCTTCCCGGCTCTGAGCCTCTGCCGCGTCGTGGCTGATGGCCTCGTCGGCCATCAGACCACTGGCGGTGCGGATACCTCTCGAAACGGTTGCTGCTGCCATCAGCCGGGCGGCGGCGGCCGGTTCGGTTTCCGGAGGGATCACGAGCAGGTCCAGGCGGCCCACCGTGTAGGAGAGGAGGATCACTTTGTTCGGGTCCTGCTCGTCGGCGAACCAGCCGACATGCACCGTGTGGCCCGTGACGGGGACCTTGCGCGGGATGACAGGCCAGTGGGCCGGGTTCACGGTGACGTGGGTGATCCGGCCCCAGCATGCGTCCAGCGCGTCTGTCAGAGCGGGGATCTCCCGGAGGAGATCACGGGAGCGGGGCCACCAGGCACCGTCCAGGAGACCTGGAACCGAGCCGGTCGAGGTCAGGGACAGCCGGGCCGACGCCGAAGGCAGGCGCTCTTTGATGATCGTAGGTTCGATGGTCGCGGTCATGACACGGACCTGTCCCCGGGCCTCCTCTTGGAGGCCGGTGTTGTGCTCGCCGGAAACGACATCGACATGACGGCCGGTGTGCGAAGTACTCCCGGTCCTTTCACTCTACGCCGTTCCGAAGACCCGGAGCGTGCGCGGGAGCAGGCATTCACCGAGGCAACGAGTCCGGAACCGCCGGCGCGCAGCCGGTGCGGCGGGCGCGATTTACGGTGAGAGGACGAGGTCCCGCGTTCGGCGGCGACACCGAATCCCGCAGACAGGCGGGGACACACCATGACCGAATCCGACGTCCCTCGTGCCCCCGGGCTCCTGCCGGACGCGGGACAGTTCTTCTGCGGCTGGAGACGACACGATCCCGGGAAGGCAACCTCGATGGCGCGTGGTGGCCGCGTTCCCGCGACATCGGCGCGGAGTTGCCCGACCTCATCCACGTGCTGACCGGGCACCTCGGCCCCATCACGCGCGTCGGTCTGGACGCCACCGCATGGGATGAACTTGCCATGCGCCTGGTCATCGACGACCAGCTCGTCCATATCGACTCCTTCCCGGTCGGTGATGACACCGTCCTGATCACTCGGGGCGACCAGGACCACTTCTCCCTTCTCGTGATTTCTGGAGGTCCGGGCGCCCGTAGAGCTGCCTTTGCTGGGCGGCGCCTACTTCAAGGCGATCGAGGGGGTGCCGCCCGTCGGGGTGGATGCCCGGTAGTGGTGTCCGCTGATGTTCCGCTGGTGCCGTTAGGGTGCGCGACATGGCCCGTACTCGGCTGTACCGCGACGGCTCCCTGGTCGAGGAGGACTTCCCGGTCCGGGACATCTCCCAGCATCTGGCGGACCGGTCTTCGACCGTGTGGTTGGACCTGTACCGCCCGGACCGCGCCGAGTTCACGGCGGTCGGCGAGGAACTCGGCCTCCACGAGCTGGCTCTCGAGGGCGCGCTGCACGAGGGACAGCGGGCGAAACTCGACAACTACCGCACCCATCACTTCCTCAGTGTCTACGCGGTCGCCGTCGACCCGGACGGCGCAGGACTGACGATGAGCGAGCTCGCGGTCATCCTCACGCCGCAGGCGCTGATCACCGTCCGCAAGGACGCCGCGTTCGCCCTCGACGAGCTGGTCGCCCGCTGGGACCGTACCCCGGCTCTGGCCGCACACGGGGTCGCCTTTCTACTCCACGGCCTGCTCGACCATGTCGTCGACGGGCACTTCGCCGCGGTACAGCAACTCGACGAACGTATCGAGGAACTGGACGATCTGCTCTTCGCCGAAGGCGGCCGGCAGATCCAGACCGTGCAGCGCCAGTCCTACGCCCTGCGGAAATCACTGGTCCGGCTCCGTCGGGTGGTACTGCCCATGCGGGAGGTCGTCAACGCCCTCATGCGCCCCGACCTCGACGTCGTCGCCGGCCCCTTGCTGCCGTACTACCGAGATGTGTACGACCACGTGCTGCGTGCCGGCGAGTGGACGGAGTCGCTGCGCGACCTGGTGGCCTCGGTGATGGAGACCAACTTGTCGGTGCAGGCGAACCGGATGAACTTGATCATGAAGAAGGTGACGAGCTGGGCCGCGATCATCGCGGTGCCCACGGCGATCACTGGCTTCTACGGACAGAACCTTCCCTACCCAGGCTTCGGACACCAGTCGGGTTTCATCGTTTCCAGCGCCGTCATCGTCGTTGTCTCTCTGACGCTGTACTTCGCTTTCAAGCACTGGGACTGGCTCTGACCGCACGCTCCTGCGTGCTCGTCGGCAGACGGGCCCTGGGAGCCGGTTCTCGAAGTCGGCTCCCAAATGGCTCCCAAAACGGGGCCGTACAGCAGGTCGGGCCCGGTGCTGATCTCTCAGCACCGGGCCCGACCTGGTGTTTCACTGTCGGGGTGGCGGGATTTGAACCCACGACCTCTTCGTCCCGAACGAAGCGCGCTGCCAAGCTGCGCTACACCCCGATGTCGCTGTTTGTCGCGGCGACGTCGTTTACTTTAGCCCACTGGTGGCCGGAGACGAAATCCGGTTTTGGCGCGGCGGCGGACGGGGTTCGGGCGGGCGTGGTCGAGGGCGGTCAGGAGGACGGCGAGGCCGTAGGAGGCGAGGCCGAGGAGGAGGGCGTTGGCGAGGGTGCCGCGGTAGCCGTGCCGGTCGACGCTCAGGAAGGGATAGAGGTAGCGGTCGGGGGAGCCGGGGAGGAGGAGTTCGCCCCGGGCGAGGGAGAAGGCCAGGTAGGCCAGGGGGTAGAGGAGCCACGTCGCGGCCTGGCGCAGGTGCAGGCGGCCGGGGGCCGTGAGCAGGAGCCAGTCCAGGACCGCCGCTGCCGGGGCCGCCTTGTGGAGGAGCTGGGCGGCGAGCCACTCGCCGTGCCACGGTGCCGGCGGCGTCGTCGCGCCCGTCATGGAGAACGGGGGCGTCGTGTGGGCCAGCAGCAGGTGGTAGGCGAGGGCGGAGATCACGGCGTAGAGCAGTACGGCGCCCGTCACGGCCGGCGGTACGGGGCGGCGGGCCGTCCATGCCCGGTGGGCGGAGATCAGGAACACCAGCGCCAGTAGGGCATTGGCCTGGACGCTGAAGTAGCTCAGCGCCCGGGTCGGGCTGCCGAGGAGGAGCTCCAGGGTTACGCCGGTGGCCGCCGCCAGGGCCGTAAGGAGGCGGAATGCCGCGGTCAGGGGGCGGGGGAAGGGAGGTACCACCGCCGTGGCCGGTACGTACGAGGGGAGCAGTCTGGGCTTGCGCGGGATCGCGGGGAGGTCCGGGATGTCCCTGGGTATCGGGGCGGTCATCCCCTCACGCTAAGCAAAGCGTACAAAAGGGGCGATATGGGTGGGCCGGGTGGGTTAAGCGGACTGGGGCGGGGCAACAGCAGATCCGGCCCGTCGTCGCCTGTGCCCCGCCCGTCCCTGGCGCCCCGCGGACTACTCCCGGCCCACCAACGTCAGCAGCGTCGCCTCCGGTGGGCAGGCGAACCGTACCGGTGTGTAGCGGTTCGTGCCGCAGCCCGCCGATACGTGGAGGTACGACGTGCGGCCCTCCGCCGTGTGCGTGGACAGGCCCTTGACGCGGTCCGTGTCCAGGTCGCAGTTGGTGACCAGGGCGCCGTAGAAGGGGATGCAGAGCTGGCCGCCGTGGGTGTGGCCGGCCAGGACCAGGGGGTAGTCGTCCGCCGTGAACGAGTCCAGCACCCGCAGGTACGGGGCGTGCACCACGCCCATCGAGAAGTCGGACATACCCGAGGGGCCGCCGGCCACCTGCAGATAGCGGTCGCGCTTGATGTGCGGGTCGTCCAGGCCTGTCAGCTCGACCGAGACCCCCTCGACCTTCAGCACACCCCGCGTGTTGGTCAGGTTCAGCCAGCCCGCCGCGTCGAAGCCGTCGCGGAGGTCTTCCCAGGGGTTGTGGAGCGCACCCACGACCGGTGGGTTGCCGTTCAGGCCATGGTGGCCTCTGGCCTTCTCCAGCAAGTAGCGGGCCGGGTTGCGGAATCTGGGGCCGTAGTAGTCGTTGGAGCCGAAGACGTACGCGCCCGGGAACTCCATCAGCGGGCCGAGTGCGTCCAGGACCTCGGGGACGCCCTCCGGGTCTGAGAGGTTGTCGCCCGTGTTGATCACGAAGTCCGGGCGCAGGCCCGCCAGCGAGCGCAGCCAGCGCTGCTTCTTGCGCTGACCGCTCACCATGTGGATGTCGGAGACCTGGAGGATGCGCATCGGGCGCATGCCCGCGGGGAGGACCGGGACGGTCACCCGTCGGAGCCGGAAGGAGCGGGCCTCGAACCCCGCCGCGTACACCACACCGGCGGCGCCGGCCGCCGCGATTCCCAGAGGTACTCCGTATCGAGCGCGCATACAACCATCGTGTCAGACCGCACGGCGGCCCCGGGACCGCCCGCCCTTCCAAACCCCCATCCGATTGGGCGATCGGGGCGGTTCTCATGGCGCCGACCGGGTCCCGGCTAAATCGGCAGGCGTCCGGCCTTCCGTACCTGAGAGAATCGACGCCATGACCACCACGCTCAAGTCGAAGCTGCACGACGACCTCAACGCCGCGATCAAGGAGCGTGACGAGCTCCGCTCCTCGACGCTGCGGCTGACGCTCGCCGCGATCACCAAGGAGGAGGTCGCGGGCAAGGAGAAGCGCGAGCTCTCCGACGACGAGGTCCTCAAGGTGATCACCAAGGAGGCCAAGAAGCGCCGGGAAGCGGCCGACGCCTTCGCCCAGGGTGGTCGTCCCGAGCAGTCCGAGCGGGAGAAGGCGGAGGGCGAGGTCCTTGCCGCGTACCTGCCCAAGCAGCTGTCCGACGAGGAGCTGGAGCGGATCGTCGCCCAGGCCGTCGAGGAGGCGAAGGCGGCGGGCGCCGAGGGGCCGCGCGCCATGGGTGCCGTCATGAAGATCGTGAACCCGAAGGTGGCCGGCCAGGCCGAGGGCGGCCGTGTCGCCGCCGCGGTCAAGAAGCTGCTGCAGGGCTGAAGCAGCCAGACGGCTGATAGGGATTAAAAGGGCTGAGAGGGTCAAAAGAACCAAGCCGCTGCCGGGCCGACCCGCTCGGACATGGCAACGGGACCGCACCGTGGGCCTCTGCCCGGGTGCGGTCCCGCTGCGCTCGTCCCGCTGCGCTCGTCCCGCTGTGTTCGTCCCGCCGTGTCTCCGAATCGGACGGCGCGGCCTCAGCCCCGCGTCCCTCCGTTCCTGTTCCCCCCGTTGCTCTGCCCCTGGATGAGGTTGCCCGGGAAGGAGAGGGTGGGTGCCGGGAGCGGGCCGCCGTTCGTGCCGCCGTTGGCCGTGCCCGCCGTCGTACCGCCGTCCGTCAGGCCGCCGATGATCCCGCCGATGAAGCCGCCGTTGTCGCCGCCGTGGCCGCGCCCATGGCCGTCACCGTTGTCGTCGCCGTTGTCCTTGCTGTCCGGGATGTCGACGAGGTTGAAGGACTCGGCCGGCTTGCCCTGGAGAGCGCCGGTCATGGCGTCCTTCCAGATCGGGCCCGGGACCTCGCCGCCGTAGACGAGGGGGCGGTAGACGCCGCCGATGGTGATGTTGACCATCTTCACGTTCTGCCGGGCGCTGCCGACCCAGACCGCGCCGGCCATGTTGGGCGTGTAGCCGACGAACCAGGCGTTCTTGCGCTCGTCCGTCGTACCCGTCTTACCGGCGCTCTCGCGGTCGGTGAGGCCGGCCTGCTGACCCGTACCGGAGTCGACCACGCCGCGCAGCAGCGTGTTGACCGTGTCGGCGGTGTTCTCGGTCATCGCGCGCGAGCAGGTCGACTTCGGCACCTGGAGGGACTTCTGCTCGTTGTCGACCTTCTGGGTGATCGACTCGATGGCGATCGGCGTGCAGTACATGCCGCGGGCGGCGAAGGTGGCGTACGCGTTGGCCATCGTCAGCGGGGAGATGCCCTTGGAGCCGAGCGCGATGGCCGGTGCCTCGGGGAGCTTCTTGCCGTCGCCCTGCACCACGTGCAGCGCGTCGGTCATCTTCACCACCGGGCACAGGCCGATGTCGGAGATGAGCTGCACGAAGTAGGTGTTGACCGACTTCGCCATCGCCTCCTTCATGGCGTACGGGCCCTTCTCCGACTCGCTCTCGTTCTCCACCGTGTAGGCGCGGTCGTTGACCCACTGCTTGCCGTTGCACGCCTGCACCGGGCTCGGATAGGGCATCTTGTACGGCGACGAGTACTCCTGGGTCGCCGGCTTGCCACCCTCTATGGCGGCCGCGGCCACGAAGGGCTTGAAGGTCGAACCGGTCGGGAAGCCGAAGTTGGAGCCGCCCATGTCACGGTCGACCGAGTAGTTGTACTCGGTCTCGTTCTTGCCGTAGCCGTACGGCTTCGACTGGCCCATGGCCAGGATCTTGCCGGTGCCGGGCTCGACCAGGGTGGCGGCCGCGGCGACCTTGTCCGACTTCTCGACGTGCTGCTTGAGCGAGGCCTGGACCGACGCCTGGGACTGCGGGTCGAGGGTCGTACGGATCGTCAGACCGCCGCGGTTCCAGATCTTGGCCCGGGCCTCCTTGGTCTTGCCGAAGACCGGGTCGTTGAGGAAGGCGTTCTCCACGTACTTGCAGAAGAAGCCGGCACCCTTGCCGGCGGTGATGCAGCCGTTCTTGGGCTGGCTGACGTGCAGTCCGAGCGGCTTCTCCTTGGCCGCGTCGGCCTCCTGCTGGGAGATGTCGCCGACCTCGGCCATGCGCTGGAGGACGGTGTTGCGGCGCTTGGTGGCCTCCGCCTCGTCGTTCACCGGGTCGTAGCGGCTGGGCGACTGGACAATGCCGGCCAGGAGCGCGGCCTGCTGCAGGCTGAGGTCCTTGGCGTGCTTGGAGAAGTAGCGCTGGGAGGCTGCCTCGACGCCGTAGGCCTGCTCGCCGAAGAAGGTGATGTTGAGGTAGTTCTCGAGGATCTTCTTCTTGCCGAGCTTTTCCTCGATCTGGATCGCGTACTTCAGCTCGCGGATCTTGCGGCCCAGGGTCTGCTGGGTGGCCTGCGCGACCTTCGTCGGGTCGTCGCCGGCCTCCTCGATGAAGTAGTTCTTCACCAGCTGCTGGGTGAGCGTGGAGGCGCCCTGGGCGACCCCGCCGCTCTGCGCGTTCTTGTTCAGCGCGCGCAGGACGCCCTTCAGGTCGATCGCGCCGTGCTGATAGAAGCGGGAGTCCTCGATCGCGACGATCGCCTTCTGCAGGTACGGCGAGATGTCCTTGAGGTCCACCACCGTGCGGTCACGGGAGTAGACGGTCGCGATCTGATGGCCCGCGGCGTCCAGGATGGTGGTCCGCTGGCTGAGCTGTGGGCTCTTCAGATTGGCCGGGATCTCGTCGAAGCCCTGGACCGACCCCTTGGCCGCGAGCCCGAGCGCTCCGGCCGCGGGCAGCGCGATGCCGGCCATCACGGCTCCCGCGAGGACACTGACACCGAGGAACTTGGCGGCCTGCTGCGTTGCCGAGAGGCCACCACCCGAGCGCTTCTTTGGCATGAGGGCAGCCTAATCCGTAGAGATGAGCGATCCGGTGGAACGGGTGTCTCTCGGGATGTTCGAGTGCCGGATCGTGACATGAGCGACATCCGCGACATCCCGGGCCACGGCCCGCGCCGGGCCGTGGGCAGCGTGCGGCGTCTACGTTCTCATTCGCCGGACACGCGTATATGCCTTGGCCTAAGCTGCTCCCAACTGTCACAGCAGTGCGGCCACGTATCAATACGTCCGGCGACCCCGAATCGTTCCGGAGGTAGCCCAATTTTTTTGTGGGCGGCGTGTCCGAATCCGCCTTGTGTGTCATCCGGCGTCCGTTGTGACGTACCACAGCTGTCCCGGTTTGCCGTGATGATCACGCATGTCGCCAGCTCACTCCCGCGGGTGATCTGCCGTTAACCCATAGTCCGTTCGGGCCATTCAAGATTGGGCCCGAAGGGGGTGTTGCGCTGTGCCCACCTTCCGTAACGTCCTCAACTGGCGGCGGTGAATATGCCGCTGCCGCCGTGGGGGAGCCTCGATTCGGGAGAGGACGGCGCCGGTATGGGCTGGGTAACCGACTGGAGTGCGCAGGCTGCCTGCCGCACTACCGATCCGGATGAACTGTTCGTTCAGGGAGCAGCGCAGAACAGGGCCAAGGCGGTGTGCACCGGATGCCCGGTACGCACCGAATGTCTGGCCGATGCGCTGGACAACCGCGTCGAGTTCGGCGTGTGGGGAGGCATGACGGAGCGGGAGCGCCGCGCATTGCTGCGCAGGCGGCCCACCGTGACATCGTGGCGCAGGCTCCTGGAGACCGCGCGCTCGGAGTACGAACGCGGGGCCGGGATCGTGCCTCTCGACAGCGATGAGGTGTACGAGAACTACGCAGCGGTGAGCTGAGGGCCCTCCCCTCGGGTCTACGCCCAGGGCACCTCAGGCCGGGCACGCGTCATGGGAAGCGGCGCGTGTGATACGTCCGGTGAAGTGGCATGGTTTGCACGTGGCGTGTGTCGTAGGTCACGAGAAGCGCCAACGGCATGCCTCATGCGGCACGCGCCCAGGTCAGGGGGCGTCGCGTGCGCGCTCGGGGCAGGGGCTCAGGGCTGGGTCCGCCATCTGCTCGACCGGTGCGGCTTGGGCGTGCCTACAGGGCTCCAGTGCTCCAAGGCCTAGGGCAGCTCCGTCCGGCCGGCCGCAAGCCGTTCCCCGATGTTCCGCAGTCCCGTGAGGTCGTGCACATCGCCGGGCAGTGCGGCCACCTCCACCACCGCCACCTCGGGGTGGCGCGCGGTGAAGCGGTCGCGTGTGCGCTGCTCGCGGGAAAGCAGCTGCATGCGCTCGGCGTGCAGCTTCAGCAGGCCTGCGGTGAACTGGTCGACTGTGCGCTCCGGGTCCGTGACGGCGGGGGAGCCTTCGGCGGGAGCCGGTGCTTCGACAGCGGGAGAGCCTGAACTGCCGTACGTGTCGGGAGAGTTACGAAGTCCAGCTTTCCCGCCCCCCTGATCCACAATGCGGGGCTCTTCAAGATTTTCCGCGGCGGCGAGCGCACGTTCGGCCGACAGGCGGTCGGCGCCGCTGCCATGGACGCGGTTGAGCACCAGTCCGACCAGCGGCATGTCCTCCGCGGCCAGCCGCTCCACGAAGTACGCGGCCTCGCGCAGCGCGTCCCGCTCCGGGGCCGCCACCACGAGGAACGCCGTGCCGGGCGCCTGCAGCAGCTTGTACGTCGCGTCCGCGCGGGTACGGAACCCGCCGAAGGTCGTGTCCATCGCGGCCACGAACGTCTGGACGTCCTTCAGCAGCTGACCGCCCAACAGTTTGCCCAGCGTGCCGGTCATCATCGACATGCCGACGTTGAGGAAGGCCATCCCCGCGCGTCCGCCCAGCTTCGCCGGGGCCGTCAGCAGCCGGATCAGCCGCCCGTCCAGGAAGGACCCGAGCCGCTTGGGCGCGTCGAGGAAGTCCAGCGCCGACCGGGACGGCGGCGTGTCGACCACGATCAGGTCCCATTCGTCCCTGGCCCGCAGCTGCCCCAGCTTCTCCATCGCCATGTACTCCTGCGTGCCCGCGAAGCCCGCCGAGAGCGACTGGTAGAAGGGGTTGGCCAGGATCGCGGCCGCCCGCTCGGGGTCCGCGTGCGCTTCGACGACCTCGTCGAACGTGCGCTTCATGTCGAGCATCATGGCGTGCAGCTCGCCGTCGCCGTCGGTGCCCTTCACCCGGCGGGGGACGTTGTCCAGCGAGTCGATGCCCATGGACTGGGCGAGCCGCCGGGCCGGGTCGATGGTGAGGACGACCACCTTCCGGCCGCGCTCGGCGGCCCGCAGCCCCAGGGCCGCCGCGGTCGTCGTCTTGCCGACACCGCCCGAGCCGCAGCACACCACGATCCGGGTCTTCGGGTCGTCGAGCAGCGGGTCGACGTCGAGCACGCGCGCGGGGGAGAGGTGATGGCGGCCGGTGTCCTGTGCCTGGGCCGGGTCCGGACTCATGACATCCCCTGCTTCCGCAGCTCGGTGGCGAGTTCGTACAGGCCCGCCAGGTCCATGCCCTCGGCGAGCAGCGGCAGTTCGTGCAGCGGCAGGTCCAGCTCGCCGAGGACGGCGCGCTGCTCGTGCTCCAGCGCGTGCCGCTCCGCGTACTCGGCGGCCTGGTCCAGCAGCGGGTCCACCAACTGCTCGGCCTTGCCGCCGCGGCGGGCCCCGCCCAGCCCGGCGACGGACAGCGACTGCGCTACGGCGGAGCGCGGCACGGTCCGTACGAGTTCCAGGTCGGCCTCGTCCAGCACCTCGGGCCGCACCATGTTCACGATGACCCGGCCCACCGGCAGCCGCGCCGCCCGCAGTTCGGCGATCCCGTCCGCGGTCTCCTGGACCGGCATCTCCTCCAGGAGCGTGACCAGGTGCACCGCGGTTTCGGGCGACTTCAGCACCCGCATCACGGCCTGCGCCTGATTGTGTATCGGGCCGATCTTCGCCAGCCCGGCGACCTCGTCGTTGACGTTGAGGAAACGGGTGACCCGCCCGGTCGGCGGGGCGTCCATGACGACGTAGTCGTATACGAACCGTCCGCTCTTGTCCTTGCGCCGTACCGCCTCGCACGCCTTGCCCGTCAGGAGTACGTCCCTCAGGCCGGGCGCGACGGTGGTCGCGAAGTCGATGGCGCCGAGCTTCTTCAGGGCCCGGCCCGCCCCGCCCAGCTTGTAGAACATCTGGAGGTAGTCCAGAAGAGCCAGTTCGGGGTCGATGGCGAGCGCATACACCTCCCCGCCCCCGGGAGCCACGGCGATTTTCCGTTCCTCGTACGGCAACGCCTCTGTTTCGAAGAGTTGTGCGATGCCCTGCCGACCCTCGACCTCCACGAGAAGCGCCCGCTTCCCCTCGGTCGCGAGGGCCAGCGCGAGGGCCGCGGCGACCGTCGTCTTTCCGGTCCCGCCCTTGCCGCTGACGACCTGGAGCCTGCTCACGTCTTCGAGCCTAACCAGTCCGCGGACGGGCTACGCGGGAGGCTGTGGATAACAGGGGCTACAGTCGGCCACATGACCAAGTGGGAATACGCAACCGTGCCGCTGCTCGTCCATGCCACGAAGCAGATTCTGGACACCTGGGGCGAGGACGGCTGGGAGCTCGTCCAGGTCGTGCCCGGCCCGAACAACCCCGAGCAGCTGGTGGCCTACCTGAAGCGGGAGAAGCAGTCGTGAGCGCCGTCGAGGCCAAGCTGGCCGAACTGGGCCTTGCCCTGCCGGAGGTCGTGCCGCCGCTGGCCGCCTACCAGCCGGCCGTGCGGTCGGGCGTGTACGTCTACACCTCCGGTCAGCTGCCGATGGTCGACGGCAAGCTTCCGGTCACCGGCAAGGTGGGCGCGGAGGTCACCGCGGAGGAGGCCAAGGACCTGGCCCGCACCTGTGCGCTGAACGCCCTGGCCGCCGTGAAGTCCGTCGCCGGTGACCTGGACCGCATCGCGCGCGTGGTGAAGGTCGTCGGCTTCGTCGCCTCGGCCTCCGACTTCACCGGGCAGCCCGGCGTCATCAACGGCGCGAGCGAGCTGCTGGGTGCCGTCCTCGGCGACAAGGGCGTCCACGCGCGCAGCGCGGTCGGCGTCGCCGTGCTGCCGCTGGACGCGCCGGTCGAGGTGGAGGTTCAGGTCGAGCTGATGCCGTAAGGCGCTGCTCACTGGCCCCTCTCGAACATTCGCGCACATCGGGATAGCCTCCGCCCATGGCTAATGGGCAGTGGTATCCCCCGGAGTGGCCGGATCGTATCCGTGCG
The DNA here is from genome assembly GCF_055558775.1 of Streptomyces sp. NPDC025638. Taxonomy (NCBI): domain Bacteria; kingdom Bacillati; phylum Actinomycetota; class Actinomycetes; order Kitasatosporales; family Streptomycetaceae; genus Streptomyces; species Streptomyces sp. NPDC025638. The sequence goes on from NZ_JBVHLX010000022.1 coordinate 134,255, forward strand.
CTGACGGAAGGCACCCTCACCCCGGTGTCCCCGAAGCGCGCGGCCACGGTGATGCTCCTGAAGGACACCGCCGCCGGTCCGGCCGTCCACATGCTGCGCAGACGCGCCTCCATGGCCTTCGCCGGAGGCGCGTACGCGTACCCCGGCGGCGGCGTCGACCCGCGGGACGACGACCATCAGATCCGCTGGGCGGGCCCCACGCGCGCGTGGTGGGCCGAGCGGCTCGGCGTCGACGAGCGCGCCGCCCAGGCCGTCGTCTGCGCGGCCGTCCGGGAGACCTACGAGGAGGCGGGCGTCCTGCTCGCCGGACCCGACCCCGACTCGGTGGTCGGTGACACCACGGGCGAGGACTGGGAGGCGGACCGCGCCGCCCTGGTCGCCCGCGACCTGTCCTTCGCCGAGTTCCTGGACCGCCGCGGACTGGTCCTGCGCTCCGACCTGCTGGGCGCCTGGACCCGCTGGATCACCCCCGAATTCGAGTCCCGCCGCTACGACACCTGGTTCTTCGTGGCCGTCCTCCCGGAGGGCCAGCGCACCCGCAACGCGTCCACGGAGGCCGACCGGACGGTGTGGATCCGCCCGCAGGAGGCGTCGGACTCCTACGACAAGGGCGAGCTGACGATGATGCCGCCCACCATCGCGACCCTGCGCCAACTGGCCCCGCACAGCACCGCGGCCGAGACGCTCGCCGCCGCTCCCGCGCGCGACATGACTCCCGTCCTGGCCCGCGCCCGCCTGGTGGACGGCCAGATCGTCCTGTCCTGGCCGGGCCACGACGAGTTCACCAAGCACATCCCGAACCCTGCGGCCGGAGGAGGCCCCGCATGACGGACGCCGCGGCTCCGCCCGGCCGGGCCAGGGGTGGAGAATCGATTCCCACCGCATTTCTCGCAGCGGCGCCGGAAGGAGCTTTGGCATGACGGACGCCGCAGCCCTCCCCGGCCGGCCCCGTGGTGGAGTCCTCTCCGGTCCAGCCACGGAGCGGGCCGTCAACGTCCTGGCGCCCAACGCCTCCGCGATGACCCTGGACGGCACCAACACCTGGATCGTCGCGGAGCCCGACTCCGACCTGGCCGTCGTCATCGACCCCGGCCCGCTGGACGAGGACCACCTCCGTGCCGTCGTGGACACGGCCGAGCGGGCCGGCAGGCGCATCGCCCTCACCCTGCTCACCCACGGCCACCCCGACCACGCGGAGGGCGCCGCCCGCTTCGCCGCGCTGACCCGCACGAAGGTCCGCGCGCTGGACCCGGCGCTGCGGCTGGGCGACGAGGGCCTGGCCGCCGGGGACGTGGTCAGGGTCGGCGGCCTGGAGCTGCGGGTCGTACCGACCCCCGGCCACACCGCGGACTCCCTGTGCTTCCACCTGCCGGCCGACCGTGCGGTGCTGACCGGTGACACGATCCTCGGCCGCGGTACGACGGTCGTGGCGCACCCCGACGGCCGTCTGGGCGACTATCTGGACTCCCTGAGGCGTCTGAGGTCGCTCACGGTGGACGACGGCGTCCACACGGTCCTGCCCGGCCACGGCCCCGTCCTGGAGGACGCCCAGGGCGCGGTCGAGTTCTACCTCGCCCACCGAGCCCACCGCCTCGCCCAGGTGGAGACGGCCGTCGAGGACGGCTACCGCACCGCCTCCGAAGTCGTCGCCCACGTCTACGCCGACGTGGACCGCTCGCTGTGGTCGGCCGCGGAGCTGTCGGTGCTGGCGCAGATGGACTACCTCCAGGAGCACGGGCTGATCTAGGGGGTTGTCGTGCCGCCAGGCCGGCGCGAGCCGATTCCCGCCGCTCAGTCGGCCCTGGGTGCCTTCACCCCGTGCACGCGCGCGTACTCCTCGGCGAGCCACGGCCCGAGGTCGTCGACGTACGACCGCAGGATGACGGGATCGCCGACCGGTTCGTACCCGTACTCGGCCGCTGTGCGCATCTGCGCCGCCCGCTGCGGGCAGTACGCGCCGAAGACCTCGGCCATCTCCCTCAGGTCGCTCGTCCAGCCGTTCCAGCGGGGCATGACGAGGGTGAACCCGGTGCGCACGAGGTGCCGGGACATGAAGCGTACGAGGGGCCGCCGGGCCTCCTCCGAGTCGTCGGCGCCCGCGATCCGCTCACGCCAGCGCGGGAGGAGGAGAGCGAGGTCCCCGTTGGTCTCGCGGGCGAGCAGCGAGTCGGGCCGGTAGCGCGGAAGGTACTCGGCGAGATCCTCCCCGAGGAGGGGAGTGCACAGGCAGGCCACGAACCACCCCAGGTCGTAGCGCTCCGGCTCGCTCAGCAGCCGTCCCCGGCCGAACAGCAGTGTCCCCACCCCGTCGATCTGCCCGAACTCCTTGTCGAGCGCGTCGCCGAGTGCGCGGGCGGCCTCGCGGTCCGCCTCCGTGGGCTCCTCCCGCAGGGCGACCAGCAGATCGAGATCGCTGCGTCCCACGCGCGCGGTGCCGCGTGGGATCGACCCGTAGAGATACGCACTGTGCAGCCGTGCGCCGAAGACTTCGAGCAGCCGGTCCCGGGCAGCGGCGACGACGGGGCGGAAGTCGTGCGGGACGAGGGCGAGGGAACCCTCGCGTTCGAGGTAGCCCAGGGGGTCGAGGCCTTTGGAAGGGGCGGTTTTGGCCATGGGCTCACTGTGCCCCCGGGGGGAGCGGCAGGGCAGCTCATTTACCGCCCGGCCGCTCATTCACCGCCCCGGCCGCGACGTTCAGGGCCCGGCGGCGACGAAAACGGGGTGCCGCCCTCAAGAGGCGGCACCCCATAGTCGTAAGGCAGGGACTCGGCGTCAGCGCGAGCGCTTGGCGAGGCGTTCGACGTCCAGCAGGATCACGGCCCGCGCCTCCAGGCGGAGCCACCCGCGCTGGGCGAAGTCCGCCAGCGCCTTGTTCACGGTCTCGCGGGACGCGCCGACCAGCTGGGCCAGCTCTTCCTGCGTCAGGTCGTGGACGACGTGGATGCCCTCCTCGGACTGCACGCCGAAGCGGCGCGAGAGGTCCAGCAGGGCGCGGGCCACACGGCCGGGGACGTCGGAGAAGACCAGGTCGGACATGGCGTCGTTGGTCTTGCGCAGACGGCGCGCGACGGCGCGCAGCAGAGCGGTGGCCACCTCGGGGCGGGCGTTCAGCCAGGGCTGGAGGTCGCCGTGGCCGAGACCGAGCAGCTTGACCTCGGTGAGGGCGGTGGCGGTCGCCGTGCGCGGACCGGGGTCGAACAGCGACAGCTCCCCGATCAGCTCGCCGGGGCCGACGACGGCGAGCATGTTCTCGCGGCCGTCGGGCGAGGTGCGGTGGAGCTTGACCTTGCCCTCGGTGACGACGTAGAGCCGGTCGCCCGGGTCGCCCTCGTGGAACAGGGAGTCTCCACGTGCGAGGGTCACCTCACTCATGGAGGCGCGCAGCTCCGCGGACTGCTCGTCATCGAGCGCCGCGAAGAGCGGGTTGCGCCGCAGAACGTCGTCCACGAGTTCTCTCCTTGTCGACCTGCTCAGGGGATCTTGCTCCCCCTTGGTACCAGGGGACCGTGCTCCCCATTTTGCCGGACGGTCCAAACAGTGTGATCTGTCACAAGGATGCCGCACAGGTGTCCCGAGGTAAGCGGCAGGGGTCCAATTGGGCGCTGATCTTCTGGGTCCGGGGCGGATGTCGGTGCCGGGCTTTAGGCTGGCCGGGTGTCCAAGTCGCCGGTAGAGCACAGGCCAAGGGGGCTGCGCGGGTGGTTGTACGTCGCGATTCCGCTGTGGGCGAACAGAACCCTGGCGGCGGTAGGAAAACCGTAAAAACTGCCAAAACGACTGCGGCGAAGAAAGCGCAGGCGAAGGCGACGCCGGTGAAGTCGGCGCCCGCGAAGAAGATTCCGGCCGACGAGTCGCGCACCGCCCTGGTCCGCCGCGCCCGCCGCATCAACCGCGAACTCGCGGAGGTGTACCCCTACGCCCACCCCGAGCTCGACTTCGAGAACCCCTTCGAGCTCCTGGTCGCCACGGTGCTCTCCGCCCAGACCACGGACCTCAGGGTCAACCAGACGACCCCGGCGCTCTTCGCCAAGTACCCCACCCCCGAGGACCTGGCCGCCGCCAACCCGGAGGAGGTGGAGGAGATCCTCCGCCCCACCGGCTTCTTCCGGGCCAAGACCAAGTCGGTCATAGGGCTGTCGAAGGCCCTGGTCGACGAGTTCGGCGGTGAGGTCCCGGGCAGGCTGGAGGACCTCGTCAAGCTCCCCGGCGTCGGCCGCAAGACCGCGTTCGTCGTGCTCGGCAACGCCTTCGGGCGGCCCGGCATCACCGTGGACACGCACTTCCAGCGGCTCGTACGGCGCTGGAAGTGGACCGACGAGACCGACCCGGACAAGATCGAGGCCGTCGTCGGCTCGCTCTTCCCGAAGAGCGAGTGGACGGATCTTTCGCACCATGTGATCTGGCACGGCCGGCGCATCTGCCACGCCCGCAAGCCCGCCTGCGGCGCCTGCCCCATCGCCCCGCTCTGCCCGGCGTACGGCGAGGGCGAGACCGACCCGGACAAGGCCCGGAAGCTGCTGAAGTACGAGAAGGGCGGCTTCCCGGGCCAGCGCCTCAAGCCCCCGCAGTCCTATCTCGACGCGGGCGGCAGGCCGGCGCCGCCGCTGGGGGCCGCGTGACGGAACGATCGAGGTGCCGTCGGGCGTTGGACACGGAAGAACGGGGGTGGCGATGACACACACGAGCGACACGCGCGGTGGCTCGGCGACGCTCAACAGGGAGGGGCTGCCCGAGTGGCTGGACCCGGTGGTGAGCGCCGTGGAGACGGTCGAGCCGCTCCAGCTGAGCCGCTTCCTGCCGCCGGAGAACGGGGCGGGGCGGGAGTCCGCCGTGCTGATCCTGTTCGGCGAGGGCGAGCACGGTCCCGAGCTGCTGCTGATGGAGCGCGCCGGATCGCTGCGCTCGCACGCCGGCCAGCCGTCGTTCCCCGGCGGCAGCCTCGACCCGGAGGACGGCGACCCGTCGGGCGACGGACCGCTGCGGGCCGCGCTGCGTGAGGCCGAGGAGGAGACCGGTCTCGATCCGTCCGGCGTCCAGCTCTTCGGCGTGCTGCCCAAGCTCTACATCCCGGTCAGCGGCTTCGTCGTCACCCCGGTGCTGGGCTGGTGGCGGGAGCCGACCCCGGTCGGTGTCGTCGACCCGAACGAGACCGCGCGCGTCTTCACCGTCCCCGTGGCGGATCTCACGGACCCGGCCAACAGGGCCACCGCCGTCCATCCGCGCGGCCACGCAGGTCCGGCATTTCTGGTCGAATCGGCCCTGGTCTGGGGTTTTACGGCCGGGATCATCGACCGGCTGCTGCACTACGCGGGCTGGGAGCGGCCCTGGGACAGAGAGAAGCAGGTCCCACTCGACTGGCGGTCATGACAGGGTGAACCCCGTGAATGTGCTGGACATCCTGCTGCTGGTCGCCGCCGTGTGGTTCGCGATCGTCGGCTACCGCCAGGGGTTCGTCGTCGGCATCCTCTCGGTGATCGGTTTCCTGGGCGGCGGTCTCGTCGCCGTCTATGTGCTTCCCGTCATCTGGGACGCCCTGACCGACCAGAAGGAGGTCAGCACGACCGTCGCCGTCGTCGCGGTAGTGATCGTCATCGTCTGTGCCTCCATCGGCCAGGCCCTGACCACCCACCTCGGCAACAAGCTGCGCCGGTACATCACCTGGTCCCCGGCCCGCGCCCTGGACGCGACCGGCGGCGCCCTGGTCAACGTCGTGGCGATGCTGCTGGTCGCCTGGCTGATCGGCTCGGCCCTGGCCGGCACGACGCTGCCCACGCTCGGCAAGGAGGTCCGCAGCTCCAAGGTGCTGCTCGGGGTCTCCCGCGCCCTGCCCGCGCAGGCCGACACGTGGTTCGCGGACTTCTCCACGGTCCTCGCGCAGAACGGCTTCCCGCAGGTCTTCAGCCCGTTCGCCAACGAGCCGATCAACGACGTCCAGCCGCCCGACCCGGCCCTGGCGGGCAGCCCCGTCGCCACCCGCGCCCAGAGCTCCATCGTCAAGGTGATGGGCACCGCCCAGAGCTGTGGCAAGGTCCTGGAGGGCTCCGGCTTCGTCTTCGGCGACCGCCGCGTGATGACCAACGCGCACGTCGTCGGCGGCGTCGACGAGCCCACGGTCCAGATAGGCGGCGAGGGCCGCAAGTACGACGCCAAGGTCGTCCTCTACGACTGGGAGCGCGACATCGCCGTACTCGACGTGCCTGACCTGAAGGCGCGTGTCCTGCAGTTCGCGTCCCGGGACGCGGACAGCGGCGACAGCGCGATCGTCGCGGGCTTCCCGCAGAACGGGTCGTACGACGTCCGTGCCGCGCGTGTGCGCGGCCGCATCACGGCCAACGGCCCGGACATCTACCACCGCGGCACCGTCCGCCGCGACGTCTACTCCCTGTACGCGACCGTCCGCCAGGGCAACTCCGGCGGCCCGCTGCTCACGCCCGACGGCAAGGTGTACGGCGTGGTCTTCGCGAAGTCCCTCGACGACGCCGACACCGGCTACGCGCTCACGGCGGACGAGATCCGGCAGGACATCGCCAAGGGCCGTACGGCGAACGAGCAGGTGGGTACCGACAGCTGCGCCCTCTGAGGCCTACCGGGCCTGGGACGCCGCGGGGCGGTCAGCCGCGGGGGTGACGCAGGCGTACCGAGACCCAGCGGGCCCGGCGGCGCAGGATGCGCGGGATCCCCACCCTGAGGTCGGTGCCCGGCAACTGCGGGGCGCTTCCCTGGTGGGAGCTCAGACCGCCCGTGGAACGGCGGTTTCGGGGTGCGTCACTGTAGTCGTGCGTCCAGCCCATACCCCGACGTCTGCCCCCGCCCCATGGTCGATAACCGCCCCCGGACCCCTCAATTGGCCTATGCGCCAGGCATGTGGCCGTTCGTAGGACAGACGTTCAATGCGACATGCCGGACGTATCGGTGCGGTCACCGATCGGGTTCGGGGTCCTTGAGCCAGTTGATCAGTTCGGTGGAGAAGGCGACCGGATCCTCTTCGTGCGGGAAGTGGCCCAGCCCGTCGAACAGTCGCCAGCGGTACGGGGCCTCGACGTACTCGCCCGAGCCTGCCGCGCTCCGCGTCCGCGTCACGGGGTCCAGCGAGCCGTGCAGATGCAGTGTCGGCACGCGCACCGGCCGCTTCATACGGCGGTTGAACTGGATGCCGTCCGGGCGGGCCAGCGACCGCACCAGCCAGCGGTACGGCTCGATCGAGCAGTGTGCCGTCGACGGGATGCACATCGCCCGCCGGTAGGTGTCCACCGTCTCGTCGTCCGGCAGCCGGGGCCCGGACCAGTCCCGGATGAGCCGGCCCACGAGGGCGGCGTCGTCGGCGACCAACTGCCGCTCCGGGATCCAGGGCCGCTGAAAACCCCAGATGTACGAGCTGGCGGCCGTCTGCCGGGCGTCCCGCAGCATCGCGGAGCGCCAGCGCCGGGGGTGCGGCATGGAGACGACCGCGAGCCGCCGTACGAGCTTGGGCCGCATCGCGGCCGCCGTCCATGCCAGATAGCCGCCCAGGTCATGGCCGACCAGGGCGGCGTCCGGCTCGCCGAGCGACCGGATCACACCGGTGACGTCGAGGGCGAGGTTGGCCGGGTCGTACCCGCGCGGTGTGCGGTCGCTGCCGCCCACGCCACGCAGGTCCATCGCCACCGCACGGAATCCCGCGTCCGCCAGCGCGGTCAGTTGGTGCCGCCACGTCCACCAGAACTGGGGGAAGCCGTGCAGCAGCAGCACCAGGGGGCCGTCGCCCAGCTCCGCGATGTGAAAGCGGGCGCCATTGGCGGCGACGTCCCGGTGGGTCACCCCTTCGGGGACATCGACGCGTACGACCGAAGTCGGGGAGGGATCCGTCATGACGACGAGCGTCCCACAGCTTCGATGGCCTCGGGCACCCGCTCTTCCAGCGCCGGGCGCTCGGCGCGGGGGTGGGGCTTGGCGTTCTGCAGGACGCCCGCCGTCTCCTTCATCGAGGCCGCCACCTTCTGCGGGCCCTGGCTCTGCTTGGCCTTCTTCGCGAAGACCACGCCGATCAGCGCGAGCACGACGGCCACCAGGACGTTCGCCGCGAACGACAGCAGGAAGCAGATCGCGAGGTTCCAGCCGCTCCAGGTCCGGATGCCGTACGCCAGCGCGAAGTTGAGCATCGGCAGGGAGAACAGCAGCAGCATGGCCGCCGCCGAGAACGCGCCGCCGCTCGTCGCGCCCCGCTTGACGTCCTGCTTCAGCTGGGCCTTGGCCAGCGCGATCTCGTCGTGCACCAGCGCCGACAATTCGGTCGTCGCCGAGGCGAACAACTGGCCGATGCTGCGTTCGGCGCCGACCGGGCTGCCGTCGGGTGCGCTCATCGCGGTCTCCCTCTTCGTCTTTTGTACCGTCTCGTCAGATCATGCCGGACGGTCGTCGTCCTCGCCTGCCCCGCCCGGCACTTCGGTAAGCCCGTGGCGCGCCGCGGCCTGTTCCCGGGCGATGCGCCGGTGCTCGGCCGCCTTCTCTTCGAGGATCTTCGCCATGCGCAGGTGGTACGACGGCTCGTCCTGCTCGTAGACGTCCGGGATGCCGTCGAGATCCTCGTCCCGCTCCTCGTCCTCCCACAGCCTGCGGTACTTGGCGTTGCGTATCTTCAGCAGGACGGTCGCGCAGACGGCCGCCATCAGCGAGCCGGTCAGTACGGCCGCCTTGACCTCGTCGGTGAGCACCGCGTTGCCCTTGAAGGCGAGTTCGCCGATGAGCAGCGAGACGGTGAAACCGATGCCGGACAGGGCGGCCACGGCGAAGATGTCGGCCCATTCGAGCTCGTCGCTGAGGGACGCCCGGGTGAAACGGACGGTCAGCCAGGTGCCGCCGAAGATGCCGAGCGTCTTGCCGACGACGAGCCCGAGGACCACGCCGAAGCTCTCCGGCTTGGTGAACACGTCGACGAGCGCCCCACCGGAGACCAGTACACCGGCGTTGAACAGCGCGAAAAGCGGCACCGCGAGGCCCGCCGACAGGGGCCGCACCAGGTGCTCGATGTGCTCGCCGGGCGAGTGCGCCTCGTCCTCGTGGGTGGTGCAGCGCAGCATCAGGCCCATGGCCACGCCGGCGATCGTCGCGTGGATACCGCTGTTGTACATCAGCCCCCAGATGACCAGGGCGAGCGGGACGTACACGTACCAGCCCCCTACGCCCTTGCGCAGCAGCACCCAGAAGACGGCCAGGCCGACGACGGCCCCGCCGAGCGCGGCGAAGTCGATGCGATCGGTGAAGAAGACCGCGATGATCAGGATCGCGAACAGGTCGTCGACGACGGCGAGCGTCAGCAGGAAGGCGCGCAGGGCGCTGGGCAGCGAGGTGCCGATGACCGCGAGCACGGCGAGCGCGAAGGCGATGTCGGTGGCGGTGGGTACGGCCCAGCCCTGGGTGGATCCGCCGTGGGCGATGTTGGTGAGGGTGTAGACGAGCGCGGGTACGGCCATCCCGCACAGCGCGGCCACGACGGGCAGGACGGCCGCTTTCGGGTCCCGCAGGTCGCCGGCGACCAGTTCGCGCTTGAGCTCGATGCCGGCGACGAAGAAGAAGACGGCGAGCAGTCCGTCGGCGGCCCAGTGCGTGACGGAGAGGTCCAGTCCGAGGGCCTCGGGGCCGAAGCTGAAGTGGCTGACGGTCTCGTAGCTGTCGCGCAGCGCAGGGACGTTCACCCAGATCAGCGCGGCGACCGCGGCGATCAGCAGCAGTACACCGCCGACGGTCTCGGTCCGCAGCGCGTCCATGACGAAGGTCCGCTCGGGAAGGGACAGACGTCCGAGGACCTTGCGGCGGGCGGTGGTGCGGGGCGCGGCCACGGGGAGACCTCCGGGTGGTGGGCAGAGCTGAGCACATGCCGACCAGACTTCCCGGCGCACCTTGAGGATCTTGCCGCGCCAGTGGCGCTTTGCTTAGTTTACCTAAGATTGCCGGGTGACGCATCCGGTGGTTCCACGCTATGCGCCTGAGGGGCGCCCCGCTTTCGTGCGGGGCGCCCCTCGGACGGGTGTTCCTGTGTCTGCTCAGTCCTCGCTGGGCGCGGCGGGCAGCTTGGCCTGGATGAGGTCCATGACCGTGGAGTCGGTCAGCGTGGTGACGTCTCCGAGCTGGCGGTTCTCGGCGACGTCGCGCAGCAGCCGGCGCATGATCTTGCCGGAGCGGGTCTTGGGCAGTTCCGCGACGGGCAGGATGCGCTTGGGCTTGGCGATCGGGCCGAGCGTGGCGCCGACGTGGTCGCGCAGCGCGCCCATCAGCGTGTCGTCCTCGGAGGCGCTGCCGCGCAGGATGACGAAGGCGACGATGGCCTGTCCGGTCGTCTCGTCGGTGGCACCGACGACGGCGGCCTCGGCGACCGCGGGGTGGGAGACGAGTGCCGATTCCAC
>NZ_JBVHLX010000023.1:0-88094 GCF_055558775.1 Streptomyces sp. NPDC025638
GACCCCGTCTACGGCTACCAGGTCACCAACGTCGAGGCCTCCATGTCCTCCCCGTCCAGCCTCCTGCACTGGACCCGCCGCATGATCGAGATCCGTAAACAGAACCCCGCCTTCGGACTCGGCTCCTACACCGAACTCCAGTCCTCCAACCCGGCGGTGATCGCGTTCCTACGGGAGTACGAGGACGACCTGGTCCTGTGTGTGCACAACTTCTCCCGCTTCGCACAGCCGACCGAACTCGACCTGCGGCGGTTCAACGGCAGGCACCCGGTCGAGCTGTTCGGCGGGGTGCGCTTCCCGGCGATCGGCGAACTGCCGTATCTGCTGACCCTGGCGGGGCACGGCTTCTACTGGTTCCGGCTCCGCAGGGAAACCGCATAGTCCACTCCCGGGTGGAGCGGTTTCCCCTGCCCCACCCGGGGCACCCATCAGTCACACCCCGACGCCCCGGGGAAAGGACGCGCCGCCATGGCGGAAACGGTCACACCTTCCGGCACGACAAGTCCCGGCCACCTCCTCGCGTCACTCGATCCACTGCTGCGCGAGTGGCTGCCGAGGCAGCGGTGGTTCGCGGGCAAGGGGCGCCCGGTCACCGGCTTCTCCCTGGTCTCGGCCACCGAACTGCTGCCCTCCGACGGCAGGCTGGGCCTGCACCATCTGCTCGTCCGTGCCCATCAGCCACCCGTCCTGGGCGCCGCGGTCCACCCCGGCGACTGCTACCAGCTCCTGATAGGCGTGCGCGAGGCGCTGCCGCCCCGGCTCGCGCCCGCGCTGATCGGACACGTGGAGGAAGGGCCGCTCGCCGGACGCACGGTGTACGACGCCCTGTACGACCCCCGGCCCGCCGAGGTGCTCCTGGAGGCCCTGCGCACCCAGGCCCGCATCGGCGGGCTGCGCTTCGAGCGGGACGGACGCCAGGAGATACGCGACGGCCTGGTGGCCCGCATGATGACCGCGGAACAGTCCAACTCCTCGGTCGTCTACGGCGATACGTTCATACTGAAGCTGCTGCGCCGGGTCGTCCCCGGCGACAACCCCGACCTGGAGATACCGCTGGTCCTGGCCCGCAAGGGCTGCGCCCGCGTGCCCGCGCCGACGGCATGGCTGATGGCCGACACCGGCGAGCCCGCCCAGGAGTCCTACGTCCTCGCCGTGCTCCAGCCGTTCGTTCGGGGCGCGACGGACGGCTGGGAGCTGGCGCTGCGCGAGCTGGCCAAGGGCGAGGACTTCACCGCCGAGGCCCGGGCGCTGGGCCGGGCCACCGCCGAGGTGCACACGGCACTCGCCCACGCGCTCCCCACGACCACCCTGGGCCATGTCCAGCTGCGGCGCCTGGTGGACGGCATGGTCGAGCGGCTGGAGGCGGCCGTACAGGCGGTGCCGACACTGGGCCCGTACGAGCCGGGGCTGCGCTCCGCCTACGAGGCCCTGGCCGAGCTGGCCGCCGAGGGCCGCATCTGGACCGCCCAGCGCATCCACGGCGATCTGCACCTCGGCCAGTGTCTGCGCTCGCCCTCCGGGCAGTGGTCGCTGATCGACTTCGAGGGCGAACCGGCCCGCCCGCTGGCCGAGCGGCGTATGCCGCAGCCGACGGTGCGGGACATCGCGGGGATGCTCCGCTCCTTCGACTACGCGGCACACTCGGCGACCCCGCCGGCCCCGGGCTGGGCGGCCGCGTGCCGGGCCGCGTACTGCTCCGGGTACGCCGAGGTCGCCGGGCGCGATCCGCGCACGGATCCCGTTCTGCTGCGGGCCTACGAGACCGACAAGGCGGTCTACGAGGTCGTCTACGAAGCCCGCCACCGCCCCGACTGGCTCCCCGTACCGATGTCGGCGGTACACCGCCTCGCCCTGTCCGACCAGCTCTGACCTCACCCTCGCCCAGGAGGCTCGTCCGTGACCCCCAGCCCCCCGTCCAGCGGTTCGGATCCGAAGAATCCAAAGAAGACGGCGGCCAAGAAGACAGCGAAGAAAACAGCCGAGACGTCGGCCGAGGCGGCCGGGAAGGCAACGGCCGGAAAGCCTGCGGCCGGAAAGGCAGCGGCCAAGAAGACGGCCGGCGCGAAGAAGGCGGCCACGAAGGCCATAGCCAAGAAGGCCGGGGTCAAGAAGGCCGCAGTCAAGGAAGCCCCGGCGAAGAAAGCCTCCGCCAAGAAGCCCTCCCCGAAGAAGGCGGTCACGAAGAAGGCGGTCACGAAGAAGGCGGTCACGAAGACGGCCCCCGCTCCCGCCGAAACCGCCGTGTCCCCCGCCCTGGACGCCGCCGACCGCGAGCGGCTGCTGCACGGCACGCACCACGACCCGCACTCCGTCCTCGGCGCCCACCCGGTGCCCGGCGGGATCGCCGTCCGGGCCCTGCGCCCGTACGCCCGGTCCGTCACGGTGGTGTCGGGCCGTCTGCGGGCCGAACTGCACGACGACGGCGACGGCTTCTTCTCCGGGCTGCTGCCCCTGATCGGGGTCCCGGAGTACCGGCTACTGGTGGCGTACGACGAGACGGTGCGGGAGACCGAGGACGCGTACCGCTTCCTGCCCACGCTCGGTGACCTCGATCTGCATCTGATCGGCGAGGGCCGGCACGAGCAGCTGTGGCAGGCGCTGGGCGCCGAGCCGATGACGCACCAGGGCGTGACCGGCACCCGCTTCACGGTGTGGGCGCCGAACGCGCGGGGCGTACGGCTGGCCGGTGGCTTCAACTTCTGGGACGGCACGGGCCACCCCATGCGGTCGCTGGGCTCCTCGGGGGTGTGGGAGCTGTTCGTGCCGGGCATCGGCGAGGGCGAGCTGTACAAGTTCGAGATCACCCGCCCGGACGGCTCCCGGACCCTGCGCGCCGACCCGCTGGCCCGTCGCACCGAGGCCCCGCCGAACACCTCCTCCATCGTGCACGCCTCGCAGTACGAGTGGGGCGACACGGAGTGGATGGCGCACCGAGCGGACACGCCGGTGCACGAGGCACCGTTCTCGGTGTACGAGATCCACCTCGCCTCCTGGCGCCCCGGCCTGACCTACCGCCAACTGGCCGAGCAGCTCCCCGGGTACGTCAAGGATCTCGGCTTCACCCACGTCGAGCTGATGCCGGTCGCCGAGCACCCCTTCGGCGGCTCCTGGGGCTACCAGGTCACCGGCTTCTACGCCCCCACCGCCCGGCTGGGCACCCCCGACGACTTCAAGTACCTGGTCGACGCCCTGCACCGGGCGGGCATCGGTGTGCTGATGGACTGGGTGCCGGCCCATTTCCCGCGGGACGACTGGGCGTTGGCGGAGTTCGACGGGCGTCCGCTGTACGAGCACGAGGACCCGTTGCGGGCCGCGCATCCCGACTGGGGCACGCTGGAGTTCGACTTCGGCCGGCGCGAGGTGCGCAACTTCCTGGTGGCGAACGCCGTGTTCTGGTGCGAGGAGTTCCACATAGACGGGCTGCGGGTGGACGCGGTCGCCTCGATGCTCTACCTCGACTACTCACGTGAGCCGGGCCAGTGGTCGCCGAACGAGCACGGGGGCCGGGAGAACCTGGACGCGGTGGCGTTCCTGCAGGAGATGAACGCCACCGTCTACCGCCGCAACCCGGGCGTGGTGACGATCGCGGAGGAGTCGACCGCCTGGGACGGCGTGACGCGCCCCACGCACCACAGGGGCCCGAGCGGCTTCGGTGGTCTGGGCTTCGGGCTGAAGTGGAACATGGGGTGGATGCACGACTCGCTGGAGTACATGCAGCACGAGCCGGTGCACCGCAAGTTCCACCACCACGAGATGACCTTCTCGATGGTGTACGCCTACAGCGAGAACTACGTCCTGCCCATCTCCCACGACGAGGTCGTCCACGGCAAGCGTTCACTGGTGTCGAAGATGCCGGGCGACTGGTGGCAGCAGCGGGCCAACCACCGTGCGTACCTGGGCTTCATGTGGGCCCACCCGGGCAAGCAACTCCTCTTCATGGGACAGGAGTTCGCCCAGGGCGCCGAATGGTCCGAGGCCCACGGCCCCGACTGGTGGCTGCTGGACCCGGCATACGGCGCCGAGTCCGACCACCGCGGCATCCGCGACCTGGTCCGCGACCTCAACGCCGTCTACCGTACGACCCCCGCCCTGTGGCAGCGGGACACCGACCCGGCCGGCTTCCAGTGGATCGTCGGCGACGCGGCGGACGACAACGTCTTCGCCTTCCTGAGACTGGACGCCGAGGGCAACCCCCTCCTGTCGGTCTCGAACCTCGCCCCGGTCGTCCGCCACGACTACCGCCTCGGCGTCCCCGAGGACGTCCCCGCCTGGCACGAGACCCTCAACACGGACATCGGGAGGTACGGCGGCGGCGACGTCACCAACCCCGACCCGGTCAAACCGGAGCCGCAAGGGGCACATGGCCGACCCGCGAGCATCCGGCTGACCCTGCCGCCACTGGCTACGGTGTGGCTGCGGCCTGCCTGAGCCCCTCGGGCAGCGCGCCCTTGTGCAGCACACCGAGCCGCTGTGTCGCTCGGGTCAGGGCCACGTACAGGTCGCTGGTTCCATAGCTGCCCGGCTCCACCACCAGGACGGAGTCGAACTCCAGGCCCTTGGCCTGACGCGGATCGAGAAGGACGACGGTCCGCGTCAGGTCGGGCTCGGCGCCCGCCGTCACCCCGTCCAGCCGTGCGGCCAGCTTGCGGTGCAGATGGCGCGGGGCGATGACGGCGAGCCGGCCCTCGTCGGGGGTCAGCTCCTTCACCGCCTCGGCCACGGCGCCCGGCAGGTCGTCGGTCGCGCGCACCCACGGCCGTACGCCCGTCGACCGCACCGAACTCGGCGGCTCGAAGCCGGGGTCCTCGGCGCGCACCACGGCCGCCGCGACGTCCATGATCTCTGCCGGGGTCCGGTAGTTGACGCCCAGGCGGGTGTGCTCCCAGCGGTCCTCGACGTACGGGGAGAGGATGTCCGCCCACGAGCCGACGCCCGCCGCCTCCGCGGTCTGCACCGGGTCGCCGACCAGGGTCATCGAGCGGGTCGGGCTGCGTCGCATCAGCAGCCGCCATGCCATCGGCGACAGCTCCTGCGCCTCGTCGACGATGATGTGCCCGAACGCCCAGGTCCGGTCGGCCGCCGCGCGCTCGGCGGCGCTGCGGTGGTCCTCCTCCTCATGGCGCTCGGCGAACCGTTCGGCGTCGATGATGTCGTGCGCGGACAGGACCTCCGAGCCGTCGGGATCACTGTCCTCCTTGTCCTCGAACTCGTACGTCCGCGAGGCGTACGAGACGTCGAGGACGCCCTGGGCATAGGCCACCTGGGTCTCCCGTTCCCGCTCCGCCCGCGCCCGCGCCAACCGCTCGTCGACCCCGAGCAGTTCGGCGGCCTCGTCGAGCAGCGGTACGTCCGCCACCGTCCACGCCCGTGTGGTCGGGCGGCGGACCGCGGCCGCGTCCTCGTCCGAGAGGTGACCCACGGGGTCGGCGAGGAAGTCCGCGACCAGGCGCTGCGGCGTCAGGCGCGGCCACAACTGGTCGACGGCGGCCCACACCTCGGGGTTCTCGGCGAGTTCGTCGCGGATCTGGGTGATGTCGCTGGGGTCGAGCAGATTCGTGCCGTCGTACGGGTCGGTGCCGATGCGTTCGGCCACCATGTCGGTGAGCGTGTTGAGGATGTGACCCTCGAAGTGCTCGCGGGCGACGTTGTGCGGCAGCCGGGCGGCACGGGTGCGCTCACGGGCCACCTTCACCAGGCCGTCGTCGAGCATCAGGATCTCGCGGTCGTGCTCGATCGCGATCACCGGGTCCGGCAGCGACTGCCAGTCCCGTACGACCTCGGCGAGCACGTCCGCCATATCGGCACGGCCCTTGATCGCGGCCGCCTCGCGGCTGTCGGTCGCCGTCGCCTTCACGCCCGGGAAGAGTTCGCCGACCGTGGCCAGCAGCACGCCGGTCTCGCCGAGCGAGGGCAGCACCTCGCCGATGTAGCCGAGGAACGCCGGGTTGGGGCCGACGATCAGGACGGCCCGCTTGGCGAGCAGTTCCCGGTGCTCGTAGAGGAGATACGCGGCGCGGTGCAGCGCGACCGCCGTCTTGCCGGTGCCGGGTCCGCCCTCCACCACCAGCACCCCGCGGTGCGGCGCCCGGATGATCTCGTCCTGCTCGGCCTGGATGGTCTGCACGATGTCGTTCATCCGGCCGGTGCGCGCGGAGTTGAGCGCGGCGAGCAGCACGGCGTCCCCGGTGGGGTCCTCGTGACCGGTGCGGGTGGCGTCGCCGAGGTCGAGGATCTCGTCGTGCAGGGAGGTGACGCGGCGCCCGTCGGTGGCGATGTGCCGGCGCCGGCGCAGCCCCAGCGGGGTGTGCCCGGTGGCCAGATAGAAGGGGCGGGCGACATCGGCCCGCCAGTCGATGAGGACGGGGGTGCGCTCGGCGTCGTCGGTGCGCAGGCCGATACGGCCGATGTGGTGGCTGGTACCGGATGGGAGTCCCCCCTGCTCGAACGAAGTTGAGAGCTTGGGGGACAGGTCGATGCGGCCGAAGCAGAGCGAGCCGTCCACGGCGTTCAGCGCGGCGAGCAGCCCGGAGCGCTCGGCGACCAGGATGTCCCGCTCCAGCCGGGCCTGCATGGGCTTGTCACCCTGCGCGAGGGCGTCCGCGACGGAGACCTCGGTGTCGCCGCGGAGGGCATCGACGTGCGCGTACAGTCCGTCGATGAATTCCTGCTCGTGTCGCAATTCATCGTCCGGAAATTCGGTGTTTGACAATTCCGCTCCCGCCCGGATATACTGTGCTCACTGAACTTCACCGCGCCTCAATTCACTTGAAGTCGCGAACCATTGAATATACGCACAGAAATCCCCCGAGCGCAATTGCTCGGGGGATTTTTTGCGGGCCCGTCGCTTTACCAGACGTCGGAAAGCTCCTCCAGAAGCCTGCGCCTGGGGCGCGCCCCGACCATCGCCTTCACGGGTTCACCGGCGCGGAACACCATGAACGTCGGCATCGACAGCACCTTGTACGCGTTGGTGGTCAACGGATTGGTGTCCACGTCCAGCTGCACGACCTTCAGCCGCTCGCTCGTCTCTTGGGCCAGCGCCGTGAGCACCGGCCCCATCTGCCGGCACGGCGGGCACCAGTCGGCGGTGAACTCCACCAGTACGGGCAGCTCCGAGCCGAGCACCTCCGCCGCGAAGTCCGCGTCCGTCACCTCGGTCACACCGTCCGCCTTGATCAACGCTCCTGCCCTCCCAGTTCGCACAGCGGCTCCGGACCTCCCGGAACCAGCGCTTCGGCGGCCAGTTCGGCCCGCGCCCGCTCGGCCCGGACCAACTGCCCGGCGACCGTCTCCCGCACCGCCCGCAGCTCCCCGATGAGCGCGTCCAGCTCGTCCAGCTTGCGCCGGTAGACCGCGAGCGAGGCGGGGCACGAGTCGCCCTCCGGGTGCCCGGCCCGCAGACACTCCACGAACGGCCGCGTCTCCTCCAGGTCGAACCCGAAGTCCCGCAGCGTCCGTATCTGGGTGAGCAGCCGCAGGTCGGCCTCGTCGTACGACCGGTGCCCCTTGTCGTCGCGCCGCGCGGGCAGCAGCCCCCGCGACTCGTAGTACCGCAGCGCCCGCGTGGTGGTTCCGGCCCGTGCTGCCAGCTCGCCGATTCGCATGGGTACGACCGTAGGCGTTGACGTCGGCGTCAGGGCAAGGCCGGCGGGAGCAGCGGTTTGCGCGGCACCGGTCGGCGTTCCTCGTCCTCGTCGCCGTCCCGCACCCCGAGCAGCCGGCGGGTCAGGTGGTCGCGGTCGGAGAGGAGCTCGTCGAGGGCCTCGCGGACGTCGTCCGGCTCGGTGCGGGGCGACTCGCGCTCCGCCGCGATCAGCACGGACCGCCGTACCAGCTCCTTGGTGAAGGAGGCTGTCGTGCCCTCCGTACGGGCCACCACCTCGTCGGCGATGTCCTTGCCGAGGCCGAGTCCCGCGCCGTACAGGCCGAGCAGGGCCGCGCGGCCCTCCGCGTCCGGCAGCGGGATCTCCACGGCGAGGTCGACGCGGCCGGGGCGCTGCACGAGGGCCGGTTCCAGCAGGTCGGCACGGTTGGTGGTGAGCAGGAAGGCGACGTCGGCGTCGTCGCCGAGGCCGTCCATCTCGTTCAGCACCTGGAAGAGCAGGGGTTGTTCGCCGCCGCCGTAGTCGCGGGACTCGGCGATCAGGTCGCAGTCCTCCAGGACGACGAGCGCGGGCTGGAGCATCCGGGCCAGGGCGCACGCCGGGCCGATGGCCTGAATGCTCTCGCCGGACAGGATCACGACCGTGAACTGCGGGAGGTGGGACAGGAGATAGCGGATCGTATGGGTCTTGCCGGTGCCGGGCGGGCCGTACAGCAGGAGGCCCCGGCGCAGATGCTGGCCCGCCGCGCGCAGCTGCTCACGGCGCCGGGCCACGCCCACGACCTGGCGTTCCACCCGATCCAGGAGTCCGGCCGGCAGCACGACGTCGTCGCGGGTCAGGCCGGGGCGGCGGTGGAAGCGGAACGGGCCGAGACCGTGCCCGAACTCGGAGCCCTCGAAGGAGAGCACCTGCCCGCGGAAGACGTTGTTCTCGCGCATGAGCGCGTCGATCCCGGCGAGCAGCCGGTCCGCGAACTCCTTGTCCCCGGCGAGGACTTCGACCTCGACCTTGTTGCGCCCGTACTCGTCCTGCGGGCCGCGCAGGAGTACGGCGAACCGCTCGTCGCCCTCCGCCCCGAGGTAGAACCCGCAGGAGACGCAGGCCAGTTCCTCGTCGGGTGAGATCGGCAGATGGGCGTAGTCGACGGCGCCGACCACGAAGCGGTCGTAGCGGTCGGCGGCGTCGATGATGTCGCCGAGGGTGAGGTCGCCGTGGTGCTGGGCGCCACGCATACCGATCAGTTCGTACGAGCGGCCGTCCGCGGCGAACCAGCGCTCCAGGGCGAGGTGGACGTTGGGCAGGTCGAAGGAGGCGTAGGCGGCCTTCACCACCGGGCGGTCCGTCGGCGCCGACCCCAGGTGGTCGCGCAGCCGCTTGGCGAGGTCGCGGCTGCCGTCGGTGTCCGGACGCTTGGGGCGGGCGACCGCCATGAGGAACTCGGAGAACAACTCGTTGACCTGCTCCAACGAGAGCGGTGACGGCTCCCTCTCCGGTCCGTATCGGGCCTCGTACTCCTGCGAGCTGACGATCTCCACCCTGCCCGGCTCCCCCATGTCCACCTCCGTGCGTCGCGTGCGCTGCGAGGCCTTCAAGCCTGGGCCGAACGGGTGGGCGCGTCAAAGGATTTGGCGCGGGATCAGACAGCCACCCCCGCCGACTCCTCCACCTCCATCAGCGAAGCGCTGTGCCGCTCCTCGTCGAAGGCCTTCCGTCCGCCCCGCAGCCCGAACAGCCGCTTGGTGATGGCGATGTAGAGGACCGCGAGGATGTTGAGGACGAGGGTTGAGATCTTCAACCAGCTGATGTGCTCGGTGAGTTCGTAGATCTCCAGCGGGAGGAACGCTGCGGTGGCGACCACCGTGAGGTACTCGGCCCAGCGCTTGGCGTACCAGAGGCCGACCGCCTCGACGAGTTCGATCACCGCGTAGGCCAGCAGCAGGGCCGCCACCAGCAGCAGCGTGGAGTGCTTGTAGCCGAAGACCTTCTGGATGGAGCCGACGACCGGTGAGTGGTCGAGGTCGTAGTGGAAGTGCCTGAAGACAGGGCGGAAGACGTCGAGGTTCTCGTTGAAGAGCCGCCGTACCGCGTCCTGGCTGTTGCTGAACTTCCACACCGCCACCGCGACCAGCACGATGAACACGCCCCGCACGGCCCGCTCGATCGACAGGAACCGCAGGATGAACAGGTCCCGCAGCACCTTCCCGCGCGGCACCAGCGGCGCGTCGTCGGCCGGCCCCGAGCCGTGCGGCTCGCCGAGCACGAAGTCGCCGCAGCGCAGACAGCGCCACACGTCCCCGAGCGCGGTCTCGGCGTGCAGCCGCACCCGGAGCCTCGGGTCGTCCGGCGCGTAGGTCACATGCCCCTTGCGCGCGCAGTGCCGACGGTCCCAGTCGATCTTCATCCCCCGTGCCTCCATACGTACTCACGGACACGCGCGAAAGCAAACGTGCCGTTCCGGTTGATCCGGCACGGCACGTTAGCGGATGCGGGTGAGAAGGGGTCGAGACGGGTCAGCGGACGCCGCTGTCCACCAGCTCTTTCTCCTCCGCGGGTTCCTCCGGTTCCGGTGTGGCGGCCGCGCGGCCCGGCAGCAGCAGTGCCACCAGGAGCGTGCCGATACCCAGGACCACCGCGCCGACCAGGCTCGTGTGGGCCACCGCGTCCGAGAAGGCGGAGCCGACCGCGTCGGCCATCTGGCGTGCTCCCGTGGCCAGTTGGGCCGACTGTTCCTTGAGCTTCGCGGCCTGTTGCGGGTCCGTCGTCCGGGCCGCCTGCGCCCCGAGTTGGCGCGCCTTCTCCCCGATGCCCTGCGCGACCGCGTAGCCGGCGCCGACCGAGTCCTGCGCGGTGGTCAGGGCGTCCGCCGGGAGCTTGCTGCCCGCGGTGGCGTCGGTGAGGTGGTTGCCGTACGACGTCGACAGCAGCGAGCCGAGGATCGCGATGCCGAGCGAGCCGCCGAGCTCCAGCGAGGTGTCGTTCACCGCGCCGCCGACGCCGAGTTCGGACTCCGGGAAGGCGCCCATGATCGCGTCCGTGCAGGGCGAGAGGGCGAGCCCGATGGCCAGGCCGAGGACGATGAGCGGGGCGACGAAATCGCCGTACGACGAAGCCGCGTCCACCCGGGTCAGCAGGGCCAGCGCGGTCGTGCCGCCGACCATGCCCGCGGTCACCGTCCACTTCATGCCGACGCGCGGGGTGAGCCAGCCGGTGAGCGCCGAGCCGACGAAGACGGCGCCCGCGAGCGGGAGCATGCGCAGACCGGTGCCGAGCGCGTCGTATCCGAGCACGAACTGGAGGTGCTGGGTGAGGTAGTAGAACGCGCCGAAGACGGCCAGGAAGAACAGGGCGACCGCGAGGTTGGAGCCCGCGAACCGGCGGTCGGCGAAGCGGCGCACGTCCAGCACCGGACGCGGGTGGCGCAGCTCCCACAGGACGAAGGCCACCAGGCCGACGCCCGCGACGACCGCGGCGCTCACGGCCTTCACGCCCCAGCCGAAGTGCGGCCCCTCGATGATCATGTAGACCAGCGAGCCGATCCACAGCACCGACAGCAGCCCGCCGACGTAGTCGATCCGGTCGTGGTGACCGGCCTTGGACGGCGGCACGAGGACGAAGGCACCGACGATCGCGACCGCGGCGACGGGCACATTGATCAGGAACGTCGACGACCAGCCGTGGTCGCGCAGCAGCGCGCCCGCGACGACCGGACCGGCCGCGATGGCGAGTCCCGCGGTCGCCGTCCACAGGGTGATGGCCTTGGCCCGCTCGGCGCGCGGGAAGGTCGCGGCGAGCAAAGAGAGCGTGGCGGGCATGATCAGCGCGGCGCCGACGCCCATGACCGCACGGGCCGCGATGACGGCGGTGGCGCTGTCGGCGAGGTAACCGGAGACGGCCCCGCCCCCGAAGACCACGAGCCCGAGGACCAGCGCGCCGCGCCGGCTGTACTTGTCGCCGATCGCGCCGAGCAGCAGCATCAGCGCGGCGTACGGGACCGTGTAGCCGTCGATCACCCACTGCAGGTCGGCGCTGGACAGACCGAGGTCCTCGGTCATGTCGGGGGCCGCGACCGTGAGGGCGGTGTTGGCCATCACGATGATCAGCAGGCTCAGGCAGAGCACCAGCAGGGCCCACCAGCGCCGGGCGTAGGGGCGGTCCGTCCTTTCGACCGGTTCGTTCATGACGAGTCGCATGGGCAGGGGTCGCCTTCCTCACAGATGCACACGACGGGGCAGATGCACACCACCGAACTTGCACAGTGGCGTGCAATTGCACAACGATGTGCAATGTACGACTACTGCACAGTGCTGTGCAAATGAAGGAGGTGAAGCCCATGCGGAAGGACCGTGAGGCCCTCCACGGGGCAGGCAGAATGGCAGCCATGACCACGGGTAACAGCTCTCGCGCGGACGCCAACCGGCGCCGCATCCTCGACATCGCCCTCGCCGAGCTGCTGCGCGACCCCGACGCCTCCATGGACCAGATCGCGCGCGCCGCGGGGGTCGTACGGCGGACGGTGTACGGGCACTTCCCCAGCCGTGAGGCGTTGATCGGCACGCTGATCGACGAAGCGGTGGAGGCGCTGGCGGCCGCGCACGCGGCGGGACGCGAGGGGGTCGACGACCCGGCGGAGGCGGTGGCCCGGTCGGTGCTCGCGGTCTGGGAGATCGCCGACCGCTACCGGCTGCTGGTCGCGCTGGCCCAGCGCACGGTCACCGTGCAGGGCATCCGCGAGCGCCTCACGCCGGTCCGCGAAGCCTGCGCCGAGGTGCTGCGACAGGGCCTGGAACAGGGGACGTTCAGCTCGCCGCTGCCGGCTCCGGCACTGGCGTACGTGCATGAACAGATGCTGTTCGCGGTGATGGAGGCGGTGAACGACGACCTGCTGGCAGCACCGGAGGCGGGCCGCTCCGCCGCGGCCGCCGTGCTGGCCGCGTCGGGCGTGCCCGCCTCCCTGGCCACCGCGCTGGTGGCGAAGCTGAGCGAGTAGAGGCCGGAGAGGGCGAGTAGACACCGGAATGGGCAGACAGAAGCCGGGCGGCTGAGCTTCGGGGGGAGGCTCAGCCGCCCGGGGCGGTGGACCGGGCGCCCGGCCCGGGTTCAGGCAGGGCCGGGCGCCCGGCCCGGGTTCAGGCAGGGCCGGGCGCCCGGCGGTCAAAAGGGGCGTTGGAAGGGGCCCCGATCAGGCCTTCGCGAGTTCCTTCTCGCCGTCCTCGGTCGGCTCGGGGGCCACGGCGGCCTCGCCCTCGTCCAGCAGGGTCGTCTCGTCGAACGGCAGCTCGCCGGCGAGCACCTGCTTGACGCGGTCCTTGTCGATCTCCTTGGTCCACGTGCCGATCAGCACCGTCGCGACGGAGTTGCCCGCGAAGTTCGTCAGGGCGCGGGCCTCGCTCATGAAGCGGTCGATGCCGACGATCAGGCCCACGCCGTCGACCAGTGCGGGCTTGTGCGACTGCAGACCACCGGCCAGGGTCGCAAGCCCCGCGCCGCTGACGCCCGCCGCGCCCTTGGAGGCGAGGAGCAGGAAGAGCAGCAGCGGGATCTGCTCGCCGATCGACATCGGCGTACCGAGCGCGTCGGCGATGTAGAGCGACGCCATGGTCATGTAGATCATGGTGCCGTCGAGGTTGAAGGAGTAGCCGGTCGGCACGGTGATGCCGACGACGGCCTTGCTGACGCCCAGGTGCTCCATCTTCGCGATGAGCCGCGGCAGCGCGGACTCGGAGGAGGAGGTGGACAGGATCAGCAGGAACTCCCGGCCCAGGTACTTGAACAGCGAGAAGATGTTCAGCCCGGAGACGGCACGCAGCAGCGCGGCCAGCACGATGAAGACGAACAGGAAGCAGGTCACGTAGAAGCCGAGCATCAGCACGGCGAGGCTCTTGAGCGCGTCCAGACCGGCGGAGCCGACCACCGCCGCGATGGCACCGAAGGCACCGATCGGGGCGGCCCACATCACCATGGCGAGGATGCGGAACACGAGCCGCTGGATGTGCTCGATACCGCGCAGCACCGGCTGGCCGACCGGGCCCATGGCCTGCAGCGCGAACCCGGTGAGCAGCGCCACGAGCAGGGTCTGCAGGACCTGGCCCTCGGTGAACGCCGAGACGAAGGTCACCGGGATGATCGACAGCACGAACTCGACGGGCGGCAGCGCGTCCGCGGACACCTGGTCGTGCCCGGTCGCCTTGAGCGCGTCGGTCAGATGCAGCCCGTCGCCCGGGTGCAGCACGTTGCCGACGACGAGCCCGATGCTCAGCGCGACCAGCGACATGACGAGGAAGTAGCCGAGGGCGATACCGCCGACGGCGCCGACCTTGGCGGCCTTGCGGACGGACCCGATCCCGAGCACGATCGTGCAGAAGATGATCGGCGAGATCATCATCTTGATCAGGTTCACAAAGCCCGTACCGAGGGGCTTGAGCTCGACCCCGAGGTCGGGCCAGATGAGCCCCACGGCGATACCGAGCGCGACCGCCGCGATGACGGCGATGTACAGATAGTGGGTACGGTCCCGCTTCACAGCGGGTGCGGCTGGAGCCGTATCGGGGGTACTGGCGGCCACGGCTGCCCTCCTTGACGTCTTCGTCGGCAACACACCGGCGTGCGGCTCACGTCCGGGGGTTATGGGGAATGCCGTGACTATCTCCCGCCCTGTGAGGGCGGTCACCCTTCCGTTCATTTAGTTCACGCTTAACCGCAGAGGCACACTGACGACATGCGCTTCCCGTCCGTCGCCCGTCCCCGCAGCCTGGCCGGCCAGCTCTTCGCCATGCAGGCCGTGCTGATAGCGGTGCTCGTGGCCGGGTACGCGCTGTTCACCTACGTCAGCGACCAGCGGCAGGCCGAGGACGCGGCGGCCCGTCACGCCACCGCCGTGGCCCGCTCGATCGCGGACTCCCCCTCGGTCCGCTCGGCCATCCACACCGCCGACCCCACCCTCCGGCTGCAGCCCTACGCCCTCCAGGTGATGCGGGACGCGGACGTCGACTTCGTGACGATCATGAACCCCTCCGGCATCCGCTGGACGCATCCCGAGGAAAAGCAGATCGGCAGGCACTTCCTCGGCCGTATCGGCCCCGCCCAGCACGGCCACACCTTCACCGAGACGTACACCGGCACACTCGGCCCGTCCGTCCGCGCGGTCACGCCCGTGGAGGAGAACGGCCGCGTCATCGGCCTGGTCAGCGCCGGCATCAAGGTCGAGGCGATCAGCAAGCGGGTGCAGGGCCAGGTCACGGCGCTGCTCGCGGTGGCCGGCGGCGCCCTGCTGCTGGGCGCGGTCGGTACGTACGTCGTCAACGCCCGGCTGCGCCGCCACACCCACGGCATGAACGCAACCGAGCTGAGCCAGGTGCACGACTACCACGAGGCCACGCTGCACGCGGTGCGCGAGGGGCTGCTGATGCTGGACGGCCAGTACCGGGTGGCGCTGATCAACGACGGCGGCCGGGAACTGCTGGGCGTGCCGGCCGAGGCGGACGTGATCGGCACGTCGGTGGCGGGACTCGGCCTGCCCGCCCCGCTGACGGGTGCCCTGCTCGCCTCCGAACCCCGGGTGGACGAGGTCCATCTGACGGCGGACCGGGTGCTGGTCGTGAACACCTCGCCGGTGTCGGGCGGCGAGCGCCGCGGAACGGTCGTGACGCTCCGGGACGTGACCGAACTCCAGTCCCTGATGGGCGAGCTGGACTCCGAGCGCGGTTTCACGCAGGCGCTGCGCTCGCAGGCGCACGAGGCGGCGAACCGTCTGCACACGGTCGTCTCGCTGATCGAACTGGGCCGCGCTCAGGAGGCGGTCGACTTCGCCACGGCGGAACTGGAACTGGCGCAGGCGCTGACGGACCAGGTGGTGGCGGCGGTGAGCGAGCCGGTCCTGGCCGCCCTGCTGCTCGGCAAGACGGCGCAGTCGAACGAGCGGGGCGTGGAGCTGATCCTCTCCGAGGACAGCCGACTGGACGACGGGGTCCTCCCACCCGGCCTCCCGGCCCGCGATCTGGTGACCATCCTGGGCAATCTGATCGACAACGCGGTGGACGCGGCGCAGGGCAGCGTCGGGGCGCGGGTGACGGTGACCGCATACGCGGAAGGCGGGGCGGGCGCGGAAGGCGGGAAGGGCGGGGAACTCGTCCTGCGGGTGGCGGACACCGGCAGCGGTGTGGATCCGGCCCATGCGGAACTGGTATTCCAGCGGGGGTTCACCACCAAGCCGGCGGGACCGGGCGGGCGCGGGCTCGGCCTGGCCCTGGTCCGGCAGGCCGTACACCGTCAGCAGGGGACGTTGACGGTGGCGGAGGCCGACGGTGGTGGGGCGGAGTTCGAGGTGCGGTTGCCGTTGCACACGGCGGTCGGGCCGTCCCCGGTGTCTGGAGGCGACGTATGACGAACGAGCAGTCCATCCGCGTGCTGGTGGTGGAGGACGACCCGGTGGCGGCGGACGCGCATGTGATGTACGTCGGCCGGGTACCGGGGTTCGTCGCCGTGGGCAAGGCGCACACGGGGGCGGAGGCACGGCGCCTCCTGGACCGTACGCCGGTGGACCTGCTGCTGCTCGATCTGCATCTGCCGGATGTGCACGGCCTGCAGTTCGCGCGCTCCCTGCGGGCGGCCGGGCATCACGCCGATGTCATCGCGGTGACCTCGGCGCGGGATCTGACCGTGGTCCGGGAAGGGGTCTCGCTCGGAGTCGTGCAGTACGTCCTGAAGCCGTTCACGTTCGCGACGTTGCGGGACCGGCTGGTGCGGTACGCCGAGTTCCGTGCGGCGGTGGGCGAGGCGAGCGGTCAGGACGAGGTGGACCGGGCACTGGCCCAACTCCGGGCGCCCGGGCCCGCGGCACTGCCGAAGGGGCTGAGCGGGCCGACGCTGGAGCGGGTCACGGTGACCCTGCGGGACTGCGCGGAGGGTCTCACGGCCGCCGGTGTCGCCGAGGCGGTCGGCATCTCCCGCATCACGGCCCGCCGCTATCTGGAGCACCTGGTGGACGCGGGGCGGGCGGCGCGCAGTCCGCAGTACGGGACCGTGGGGCGGCCGGAGTTGCAGTACCGGTGGGTCAGGGGGCAGTGAGCCGCCCCGTCACCCGGAGGTGTTCGCCCCGGCGTACGACACGACCTGCGCGCCGAGACCGACCACGGCCAGGGCTTCCACGACGGACACCACGAGGAGGCCGCCGCTGCCCTGCCCGCCGGTCCAGTAGACGGTGAGCCCGGCGAGCGGCACGAGGCAGAAGGCGAGCAGGTCGATGACGCACTGCACGGCCTTGCGCGACCGGCGACGCCGGTCGCCGCGATGAGCACGCTCCCACACAAAGACCTCCTCGACCTCGCCGGCCTCTTCGGTCCGGGCGAGCCGCGCGAGCCGGGGACCCAGGTCCTCGCGAACGTACCGGCCGATCGCCGAGATCTTCTGGTCGTTGACGAGATAGGTCCAGCCGAGGACCACACAGACCGGCGGGAGCGCGAGCAGCATGGCGGGCTGTCCGGCCTGCGCCGACGCCGCGATGACGGCGGCGACGACGGTGAGCGTGACATAGAGGAGGTTGTCCCGGAACCCGATCCTCGTCTTCTGCTCGTCCTTGACGGTCTGGTACTCGATGAGCAGCAACCGCCCCACGGTGACGTCTCGTTCCGGCACTACGACCCCTTCCCCCGGCAGTACCTTGAGAGTGTGCCGGAGACACAGCCCACCGTTCTGGTCCTGACCGCACTCGCTCTGGAGTACTCCGCCGTCCGCGCCCATGTCGAGGACCGGCAGGATCTCGTCCACCCCGGCAATGGCACCCGGCTCGAACGCGGACGGCTGCCCGGCACCCCCTGGCACGTGGCGATCGGCGAGCTGGGCGAGGGCGCCAGGGCCACCGCGGCGCTCACCGCGTCACTCATCGACTGGCTCCGTCCGCGGGCGGTCCTCTTCGTCGGTGTCGCGGGCGGCCTCAAGGACGACATCGGCATCGGCGACGTCGTCGTGGGAACCAAGGTGTACGGCATCCACGGCGGCAAGCAGACCGCCGAGGGCCTGCTCGTCCGCCCGGAGGCCTGGTACGGCTCCAACGCACTGGTGCAGGCCGCGCGTTCGGCCGTACGGGACATGACGGACGTACGGGCCCACTTCAAGCCGATCGCCACCGGTGACGTCGTCCTGGCCGACGCCGGGTCCGAGATCGCCCGTCACCTGCGGGAGCACTACAACGACGCGGCCGCGGTCGAGATGGAGGGGTCCGGCGCGGCCCACGCGGCGCAGCTGAGCGGGCAGGTTGACGCCCTGGTCGTCCGGGGCATCAGCGACCGCGCCGACGCGCGGAAGTCCGAGGCGGACGCCGGGGGTTCACAGCAGCGGGCGGCCACGCGGGCGGCATCGGTGGCGATGGCGGTACTGCGCAAGCACCGGCCCGGAGGCGACGATGCTTCCGCGCACTCCGAGGAAGGGCCCCGAGCCGTCTACGGGGGCGACCACATCGACTTCCGGGGCGGGACCTTCTACGGACCCGTGACCGGGAAGCAAGGCGAACGGCGGTAGGGGCAGCACCCCCACGGCCCGGTCCCGCGCGCGAGTGCCACGCCGCGTCCCGCCCTTCGAGGGGCGTGAAGTGAAGGCCTTCAACTGGTTCGCGACAGACGAAGCCGACGGCTCAGCAGCGTGCTTGACGGACAGGCCAACGTGGTCGGGCATCACCTCAAGCGCCACGATCTCCCACCTCCGTTCGTTGACCTTCTGGCGGATCGTCCAGGCGCGACCCCGCCACGGAGGACCGGACGGCGGACACTTCGGGCACCACGCCACGTGCAACCCGACACGCCGCCGGGGAACCGGCACACCTTGCCGGGAGCACCGGCTACGCCGGAACCATACGTTCCTACAATCCGTGATCCTGGCCGAACAGACCGTAGTCATCGCCCCCGCGCACCCGTACGTTGTCCGCTGTGCGCCGACCACCAGACCCACGGAACCAGCCAGGTCCCCCCTTCAACGCCCCCGCCGCCCGCAAACTCCGTGCCGCTCTCGGCATGACACCCGAACACGTCGCCCACGGCATGCGTGCCTCGTACGGGTTGCCGTACGTCACCGCTGACCTGGTCGCCACCTGGGAGCGGGGCCTCGCCACGCCCAGCAGTCCCGAACTCACCGCTCTCGCCGGGGTGTTGTGGTGTTCGCCGGGGGAGCTGATCGGGCGGCCGCGCAGTCTGCGCGAGCACCGCGTCGCCCGTGGGCTGGCGGCGGAGGACGTCGCCCTCGCCGTCGGGGTCGAACTCCTCGCCTATCTGCGGATGGAGGAGCACGACGAGTGGCGCGGCACCGAGCGGCAGTCCGCCGCCCTCGCCGAGCTGCTCGCGTTGTCCCTGCCCGACTTCGTGACCGTCAGCGGCCGCGACGGGAAGCTGGCCGAGTTGCTGCGCAGTGCGGTCACCACGCGGTGGCGGGCCTATGTGCGACCGGTGGGCCGGATGGTGCCGCTGGACCGCCGACTCCTGGAGGGCGCCCTCCAGGAGCTGCACCAGGACTACCAGGGGCAGATGGTGGCCACGCTGAGCTGGGGCGGCACCAGTGCCGCGGAGGACTCCAGCGGCAACGGCCGTGACTTCCTCGACCGGATCGTGGAGCACTTCTGGTCGAGGGTGGAGGCCAGTACGGCCTGATACCAACAGGGCCTGGCAGGAACCAGTAAGACCCGGCAGGACCGCGCAGCGCCTGGACGGTCCTAGAAGACCGACTCCGTCTCGTCCATCCGGTCCTTCGGGACCGTCTTCAGCTCGGTGACCGCCTCCGCGAGCGGCACCATCACGATGTCGGTGCCGCGCAGCGCCGTCATCCGGCCGAACTCGCCCCGGTGCGCGGCCTCCACCGCGTGCCAGCCGAAGCGGGTGGCGAGGATGCGGTCGTACGCGGTCGGGGTGCCGCCGCGCTGGACGTGGCCGAGGATGACGGGCTTGGCCTCCTTGCCGAGGCGCCGCTCCAGCTCGTACGCCAGTGCCGTGCCGATGCCCTGGAAGCGCTCGTGACCGAACTGGTCGATCTCGCCCTTGCTGTAGTCCATGGTGCCCTCGGCGGGGTGGGCGCCCTCGGCGACGCAGATGACGGCGAACTTCTTGCCGCGGGAGAACCGCTCCTCGACCATCTTGACCAGGTCGGCCGGGGCGAAGGGGCGTTCGGGCAGGCAGATGCCGTGGGCGCCGCCGGCCATGCCGGACTCCAGGGCGATCCAGCCCGCGTGACGGCCCATGACCTCGACGACCATCACGCGCTGGTGGGACTCGGCGGTGGTCTTGAGGCGGTCCATGGCCTCCGTGGCCACGCCGACGGCGGTGTCGAAGCCGAAGGTGCGGTCCGTGGAGGAGATGTCGTTGTCGATCGTCTTCGGCACGCCCACGACCGGCAGCCCGGCGTCGGAGAGCATCCGGGCGGCGGTCAGCGTGCCTTCGCCGCCGATCGGGATCAGCGCGTCGATGCCGAACTCGCCGACCATGTCGGTGGCCCGCTCACAGGCCTCGCGCAGCCGGTCGCGCTCCAGTCGGGAGGAGCCGAGGATGGTGCCGCCGCGGGCCAGGATGCCGCTGACCGCGTCCAGGTCGAGGGTGCGGTAGTGGCCGTCGAGCAGTCCCCGGTAGCCGTCCTCGAAGCCGATGACCTCGTCGCCGTACTGCGCCACGGCCCGGTGCACGACAGACCGGATCACTGCGTTCAGGCCGGGGCAGTCGCCGCCTGCGGTGAGAACTCCGATGCGCATCGTGCTGTGTCTCCTGGTCGCTGTTGGTACCGGTGAGCAAGTCCGATTGTTTCACGTCCGTCAGGGGGCCGATGCCCTGACGGGCGCCTTATCTAGCGCCAGGGGTATTGTCAAGAGGGATCTGCTCACCTTGGTGGGCGATTTTTATGCGGAGACGTGAGAGACGAAACGGAGTGCCCACGTGACGCGCAGCGTGTACGTGACCGGGATCGACCGCGGCGACGGCCGCCAGGTCGTCGAGCTGGGAGTCATGGAGTTGCTGACCCGGCAGGTCGACCGGGTGGGGGTGTTCCGGCCGCTCGTCCACCACAGCCCCGATCGCCTGTTCGAGCTACTGCGCGCCCGGTACCGGCTGTCCCAGGACCCGGCGACCGTCTACGGCATGGACTACCACGAGGCGTCCGCGCTGCAGGCCGAACAGGGAACGGACGAACTGGTGTCCACCCTCGTCGACCGGTTCCACCTGGTCGCGCGGGACTACGACGTCGTCCTGGTCCTCGGCACCGACTTCGCCGACACCCAGCTCCCGGACGAGCTGTCCCTGAACGCCCGGCTCGCCAATGAGTTCGCCGCGTCCGTGATCCCGGTCGTGGGCGGCCGCCGGCAGACCGCCGAGTCCGTGCGCGCCGAGACGCGCAACGCGTTCCGGGCGTACGACAGTCTCGGCTGCGACGTCCTCGCCATGGTCGCCAACCGGGTGGCCCGCGAGGACCGCGACGAGATCGCCGAGCGGCTCGGAAACCGGCTGCCGGTCCCCTGCTGGGTGCTGCCCGACGAGCCAGCGCTGTCCGCGCCGACGGTCTCCCAGATCACCCAGGCCCTGGGCGGCACCGTGCTGCTCGGGGACGACTCGGGGCTGGCCCGGGACGCGCTCGGCTTCGTCTTCGGCGGCGCCATGCTGCCGAACCTGCTCAGCGCCCTGACCCCCGGCTGCCTGGTGGTGACCCCGGGCGACCGCGCCGACCTGGTGATCGGCTCGCTCGCCGCGCACAGCGCCGGCACCCCGCCGATAGCCGGCCTGCTGCTCACCCTGAACGAGCGGCCCTCCGAGGAGATCCTCACCCTCGCCGCCCGGCTCGCCCCGGGCACCCCGGTGGTCTCGGTGCCCGGCAACAGCTTCCCCACCGCCGAGCAGCTGTTCTCCCTGGAGGGCAAGCTGAGCGCGGTCACCCCGCGCAAGGCGGAGACCGCGCTCGGTCTGTTCGAGCGGTACGTCGACACCAGCGATCTGCTCAAGCGGGTCTCCGCGCCGAGCAGTGACCGGGTCACCCCGATGATGTTCGAGCACAAGCTGCTCGAACAGGCCCGCTCCGACAAGCGCCGTGTCGTCCTGCCGGAGGGCTCCGAGGAGCGTGTGCTGCACGCCGCCGAGGTGCTGCTGCGCCGGGGCGTGTGCGAGCTGACCCTGCTCGGTCCCGTCGACCTGATCCGCAAGAAGGCCGCCGACCTCGGCATCGACCTCGGCGACGCCCAGCTGATCGACCCGGCCGCCTCCGAGCTGCGCGACGCCTTCGCCCAGACGTACGCCGGGCTGCGGGCCCACCGGGGCGTGACGGTGGAGCTGGCCTACGACGTCGTCTCCGACGTGAACTACTTCGGCACCCTGATGGTCCAGGAGGGTCTCGCCGACGGCATGGTCTCCGGGTCCGTGCACTCCACGGCCGCCACCATCCGGCCCGCCTTCGAGATCATCAAGACCACCCCGGAGTCGTCCATCGTCTCCTCCGTGTTCTTCATGTGCCTGGCCGACAAGGTGCTGGTCTACGGCGACTGCGCGGTCAACCCGGACCCGAACGCCGAGCAACTGGCCGACATCGCCATCCAGTCGGCCGCCACCGCGCAGCAGTTCGGCGTGGAGCCGCGGATCGCGATGCTGTCGTACTCCACGGGTACGTCCGGTTCGGGCGCCGACGTCGACAAGGTGCGCGAGGCGACCAAGCTGGCGCGCTCACGGCGGCCCGACCTGAAGATCGAGGGGCCGATCCAGTACGACGCGGCCGTGGAGCCGTCGGTCGCGGCCACCAAGCTGCCCGGCTCCGAGGTCGCCGGACAGGCCAGCGTGCTGATCTTCCCCGACCTCAACACCGGCAACAACACGTACAAGGCCGTGCAGCGCTCGGCCGGCGCGATCGCCGTCGGCCCGGTCCTGCAGGGTCTGCGCAAGCCGGTCAACGACCTGTCCCGGGGCGCCCTGGTCCAGGACATCGTCAACACCGTCGCCATCACGGCCATCCAGGCCCAGACCTCCAGCGAGAAGGCAACCGCCCAGTGACCGCCACCCGCGTCCTCGTCCTCAACTCCGGTTCCTCGTCGGTGAAGTACCAGCTGCTGGACATGCGCGACAGCAGCCGGCTGGCGGCGGGTCTCGTCGAGCGCATCGGCGAGCAGACCTCCCGGCTGAAGCACACCTGTCTCGCCTCGGGCGCCACCCGTGAGGAGAACGGGCCGATCGCCGACCACGACGCCGCCCTCAAGGCCGTGGCCGAGGAGCTGGCCAAGGACGGTCTCGGCCTGGACTCGCCGGAACTGGCCGCGATCGGGCACCGTGTGGTGCACGGCGGCATGTTCTTCACCGAGCCGACCGTCATCGACGACGCCGTGCTCACCGAGATCGAGCGGCTGATCCCCGTCGCGCCGCTGCACAACCCGGCCAACCTCACCGGCATCCGCACGGCCCTGGCGCTGCGCCCCGACCTGCCCCAGGTCGCGGTCTTCGACACGGCGTTCCACACGACCATGCCGGAGTCCGCGGCGCGCTACGCGATCGACCCGAAGCTGGCGGACCGGTACCGCATCCGGCGCTACGGCTTCCACGGGACCTCGCACGCCTACGTCTCCCGGGCGACCGCGAAGCTGCTCGGGAAGGCGCCGGAGGAGGTCAATGTCATCGTGCTGCACCTGGGCAACGGGGCGTCCGCCTCCGCGGTGCGCGGAGGCCGGTGCGTGGACACCTCGATGGGGCTCACCCCGCTGGAGGGGCTTGTGATGGGGACGCGCTCCGGCGACCTGGATCCGGCCGTCATCTTCCATTTGCAGCGTGTTGGCGGAATGTCCATGGACGAGATCGACACTCTTCTCAACAAGAGAAGCGGTCTGTTCGGGCTGTGCGGTGACAACGACATGCGGGAGATCCGCCGTCGGATCGACGAGGGCGACGAACGGGCGCGTCTCGCCTTCGACATCTACATTCACCGCCTGAAGAAGTACATAGGCGCCTATTACGCGGTGCTCGGACGGGTGGACGCGGTCGCTTTCACAGCGGGAGTCGGGGAAAACGCGAGTCCCGTGCGAGAGGCTGCCGTGGCGGGCCTGGAGGAGCTGGGCCTGGCGGTGGACGGCGAGCTGAACGCCGTACGCGGCGACGGGCCACGGCTGATCTCGCCCGAGCACGCGAGGGTGGCCGTCGCCGTGGTGCCCACCGACGAGGAACTGGAGATCGCCACACAGACCTACGCACTGGTCGGAAAGAACAGCTGAGCGAACAGCTGAGCATTTAGGCGAACAGCTGAGCAATTACACGGCGGTAACACGACTGAGCGCACGTCCGCCCATTTGCATCTTCCACCAGACGGAATATTCCGTAGCGAAACAAACCGATAGGATCGCCCCATGCGCCGTTCGAAAATCGTCTGTACTCTCGGCCCCGCGGTCGACTCCCACGAGATGCTCGTCTCCATGATCGAGGCCGGCATGAATGTGGCTCGGTTCAACTTCAGCCACGGCACCCACTCCGAGCACCAGGCGCGGTACGACCGCGTCCGGGCCGCCTCCAAGGAGACCGGCCGCGCCATCGGCGTCCTCGCCGATCTGCAGGGCCCCAAGATCCGTCTGGAGACCTTCGCCGAGGGGCCGGTCGAACTGGAGCGTGGTGACGAGTTCGTCATCACGACCGAGGACGTGCCGGGTGACAAGCAGATCTGCGGCACGACGTACAAGGGCCTGACGGGCGATGTCGCACGGGGCGACCAGATCCTGATCAACGACGGCAACGTCGAGCTGAAGGTGGTGGACGTCGAGGGCCCGCGGGTGCGGACGATCGTCATCGAGGGCGGTGTCGTCTCCGACCACAAGGGCATCAACCTGCCCGGCGCGGCCGTCAACGTGCCCGCGCTGAGCAACAAGGACATCGAGGACCTGCGGTTCGCGCTGCGCATGGGCTGCGACATGGTCGCGCTGTCCTTCGTGCGGGACGCCAAGGACGTCAACGACGTCCACCGGGTGATGGACGAGGAGGGCCGCCGGGTCCCCGTCATCGCCAAGGTGGAGAAGCCGCAGGCGGTCGACAACATGGAGGGCGTCGTGCTGGCGTTCGACGCCGTGATGGTCGCCCGTGGCGACCTCGCCGTCGAGTACCCGCTCGAGAAGGTCCCCATGGTGCAGAAGCGCCTGATCGAGCTGTGCCGGCGCAACGCCAAGCCGGTGATCGTGGCTACCCAGATGATGGAGTCGATGATCACCAACTCCCGCCCGACCCGCGCCGAGGCCTCCGACGTGGCCAACGCCATCCTGGACGGCGCCGACGCGGTCATGCTGTCGGCCGAGTCGAGCGTGGGCGCGTATCCGGTCGAGACGGTCAAGACGATGTCAAAGATCGTCACCGCGGCCGAGGGGGAGCTGCTCTCCAAGGGCCTGCAGCCGCTCGTCCCCGGCAAGAAGCCCCGGACGCAGGGTGGTTCGGTCGCACGTGCCGCGTGCGAGATCGCGGACTTCCTGGGCGGCAAGGGCCTGATCGCCTTCACCAAGTCCGGTGACACCGCCCGCAGGCTGTCCCGCTACCGCGCGGCCCAGCCGATCCTGGCCTTCACCACGGACGAGGGCACCCGCAACCAGCTGACGCTCAGCTGGGGTGTGGAGTCGCACATCGTTCCGTTCGTGAACAGCACGGACGAAATGGTCGACATGGTCGACCAGGAGCTGGCCAAGCTCAACCGCTTCACCCCGGGCGACACGGTCATCATCACCGCCGGCTCGCCCCCCGGCGTCCCCGGCACCACCAACATGGTCCGTGTCCACCACGTCGGCGGCGACGGCAAGTGACGCCCCACTGAAGGGCCTTGTACGACGCTGAGGGCGCCCCCTGTGGCAGGGGGCGCCCTCAGGCGTTTCACGCCGGGTCAGTCGACGGTTCCCGACTCCACGGGGAAGTCCGGGGGCCAGGGCTGGGAGGCGTCGTACAGGGCCTCGCGGTCGCCCATCAGCTCGTACTCGGCCTCGCGCCAGCTCGGCCTTCCACCGATCACGAAGCTGTCACCGTCGGGGTCCAGCATCCAGGTGTACCCGGCGTCGCCCGGGTCGAGCTTGTGCCGATCCCGCAGCACGGCGAACTCCTCGGGAGTGGCCCGTCGGATGTGCAGACCGTCGCGGTAGTACGGCTTGAGCAGCATGAGTTCCACGTGGCCGAAGTAGACCTCGACGTGCGTGGTGGTACGGTCCACGGCGAGTGCCTCGCTGGCAAGGAACAACTGCCGGTGCGAGGGGTTGAATCCGACCACCCGGAACAGCCGTCCTTGACGGATGAAATCTGCCATCTGCGTATCCTCTCCCTAATCCGGCACCGGCTCGCCGTTGGGGAATGTGAAGCGCTTGGGGAAGGCCGGCTTGCCGGCCCAGTACCAGTCGATCGACTTCCAGCCCCGGTCTCCCAACCGGACCGACTTCCGGAGCTGGGTCATCTCCCAGGCAGTGCCGTACCCGTTGCCTCGCACGGTCTCCCAGTCGCCAGGTTTGATCGTCTCCCCTCGCTTCAAGAGCCATTCGAGAGCCTCGTCCGCCGTTTTGGCACCTTCGACTCCGTCCAGCGACACGGACAGTGTGACGTTCGGGTTCTTGACGGCCCGTTCCACGCCGACCGTCCAGACCGGTCGCACGCCCATCCCCATCGCCTCGGGCAGTTCGTCGGCGAACGCCCTGCCGTTGAACGTACGACCGCCCAGGCTCTTGGCGAGGTCGTCACTGAAGGGATTCATCCCGAGGATGATGTGATCTCCGTCGTTCGCCAGGTCCTTGAGGATCGCCTCGATGCATTCGTTGTGCACCAGGACCGGCTGCGAACCCGCGTACACGTAGTACGTGTGGTTCTTCTCGACCTCGAAGTTGAAGACCCGGACGGGTCCCTCGACCACAGAAGTGCCGAGGACCTGCGTGGAACCGCCGTCCCGGGTCTCGAAGGTGTCTCCGGCGCGCAGCTCACCCGCCTCGACCCAGCCGCGCTCGCGTACCCAGAAGCGGTGGGTGCCGGTTGCCTTGACTTCGCCATCGGCGGTTCTGATCCGGACCAGGGACGCCACGGTCCGGTGGAACAGCTTCAGCACCCGCTGCAGGGACTTCTTGCCGGTCGCCTGGTCCTGGGACCAGACACGATCACCGACCTTGATGTCCTCGATGGGTTTGGGTCCTTCGGCCGTCGCGACCTTGGTCCCCGCGGGGAAGCACTTGGACAGCAGGGCCTTGCCGCCGAGCTTCTCCAGTTGGGCGATCGCGGACGCGGCCAGTCCCGAGCCGCGCAGCCCCCACAGTGCCGTACTGATCCGGGTGCCGTCCCGCAGTGCCATGCGCACCGCAAGCGCCGCCTCGACAGCCTTCCCAAGCAGGCTGGGCAGCACGATGCTCCCCGCGAGCCACAGGCAACTGCTGATCCTGCCCTTCCAGCAGCCGGTGATGTCGCTGACCGCGGCCATGGCCACGGACTTGAGGATCTCCGCGGTGAGCTTGTAGCCGTTGATGTGGACTTTCTTCTCTTCGAACTTCACATCGAGCGGCACGCTCGTCAGGTAGTCCCGCTTGAGACCGGCGCCGCACTTGCTGCGGTCGACCCCGGGCAGCGAGCAGGTCTCCAGATAGAAGTCCATCTCGCCGTAGACGTGGTACTTGAGGTCGATGTCGCAACCCGCGTCGGGACCCGATCCGGTGCCCACGCAGTCGCTCTGGGGATCGATGTCGACCAGCGTGTCGCCGCTGGGCCGCATCACGACCCCTTCGATGCCGGTGCCGCCGCCGTCGGCCGTACGACCCCGCTCCTCCGAGTCCTCGAAGTTGGCCTGCTGGGTGCGGATGGCGTCCTGGGCGGCCTCGACGGCGAGCTCGCGGGCCTTCGCTGCCGCCGCCTCCGCGGTGGCCGCGTCCTTCTCCGCCTTGTCGGCGACGTCCCGCGCACTGGCGGCGTCGCCCTCCGCGGCACTCGCCGCACTGCGCGCGCTCGCCGCGTCCCGCTCGGCGTCGTCGGCCTCGGAGTCGGCCTGGGTGGCGTATTCGTCGGCCGAGGTCGCGGCCTTCTGTGCCGCCTCCGCGTCCTCCTTGGCTTGTTTGTCGTACTCGACGGTGTTGGCCTCGGACAGCTTCGCCGCCTTCGCGGACGCGTCCGCAGCGTCCGCCGACGCCTGGGCGTCCGCCGCGGAGTCTGCGGCCTTCGCCGCGTAGTCGGCCGCGTTCGCCGCGGCCTCCGCCGCCGCCTTGGCGTCGGCGTCCGCCTTCGCGGCCTGCGCCTTGGCCTCTGCCGCCGCCTTGGCCGCCTGCGCCGCCTTGGCCTTGGCCAGCGCCGCCTGCTGCTGCGCGGCCGTCTTCGCGGCCTGACCCGTCAGCACGGCGAGGCCCGCCGAGGAGTCGGTCTCCGCGTACGGGGAGCCGAGTTCGATGGCGTCGTTGGCGGGCTTGACCACCTGGGCCGCGGAGTCGCGGGCTGCCGCCGCGGCCTGCGCGGTGGCGTAGGCGTGGCCTGCGGCCCGGATCGAGTCGGCACCTGCCAGGTTGGCCTCGGAGCGGGCCACCGTGGCGTCGCCCTTGGCCTTGGTGGCCGCCTTCTGCGCGGTCTCCGCCTCCGCCTTGGCGGCGATGGCGTTCCACTTGGCGGCGGCGGAGGCGGCGATGGCGTCGGCGGCGGCCGCGTGGGCCTTCTTCACCGATGCCTCGGTCACCTTGACGTCTGCCTTGGCGTCGTCCGCCGCGGCCTGGGCGCGCTTGGCCGCGCCCTCGGCCTTGGTGGCCGCTTCCCGTGCGTTGGTGGCGGCGTCCGTGGCATCGTTCGCCGCGCTGCGGGCCTCCGTCGCGGCGGTGGTGGCGTCGTCCGCCGCCTTACGGGCCTTGGTGGCCGCGTTGCGCGCCTCGATGGAGTCCTCGGTGCTGTCCACGGCGGCCAGCAGGGACTCCGCGGCCTCCGCCTTCGCCAGCAGGCTGTCCCGCCGCTGCTCCGCCTGCCGAGCCCCGGCCCGGGCGGAGGCGGCCCTGCCCTCGGCGGCGACGGCCGCGTCCTTCTTGTCCGCCGCAGTCTTGCCCGCCGCCTGCGCGTCGGAGAGCTTGTCGGCCGCGACGGTGCGCTGCGACTTGGCCCGCTCGTCGGCGTCCTTCGCCTTCTGGCGTTCCGCGGCCGCCAGGTCCTTCTGCGCCTTGGCGTAGTCCCGTTCGGCCTCGGCCTTCTTCCGCTTGGCGTCGGCGTCGGCGGCCGCGTCCTTCGCGGTCTGCTCGGCGGCCTTGGCCTTGTTCTCGGCCGCCTTGGCGTCGGACGCGTGCTGAGCCGCCTCCTTGGCCTGTGCCGCGGCACCCTCGGAGGCGGCCTTCGCCTGGGCCTCGGCCTCCTGAGCGGCCTTGCGCCGGAACTCCGCCTTGGTCGCGTGCGCCTGGGCGTTGGCCAGATCGTTCAGCGTCTTGCTGTCGCCGGCCGAGGCACGGGTGGCCTGGAAGGCGGTCTCGGTCGCCTTCGCCGCCGCCTGGGCCGCCGCCGCAGACGCCTTGGCGATCTGGGCAGCCTGCTGGCTGTACATCAGGCCCCGGCCGCGCGGCAGCCCGGCCTCGTCGGCGATGGCGTACGCCTCGTCCTGCGCCTTGGTGACCTCGGCTGCGGCCTTCTTGGCGTCGAGCGCGGCGCGGGAGACCACGAAGAGACGGCCGGAAGCGCGTCCCTGCGCGTCCGTGATCCACTTCTTGACCTTGTCGAACTCCGCCTTCGACGGGTAGTCGTTGGGGTGGTCGGCCGGCTTCTGCTTGGTCCAGTACGCCTGCCAGTCGGTGAGGCGGCCGGCGATCAGCGACTGACCGAGCGACTCACCGAGGGCCTGCGAGGCTGCCTTCAGATCTGTGGACGCTCGTGCCTCCGCCACCAGGATGGCGTTGCGCTGGGTCTTCTGCCCATCCAGCTCGCTCTGCCATTCGGTGGCCGCGGTGCCCAGCTCCTCGGTCAGCGCACTGTGTGGGTCCGCCGGGTTGCTCCAGGTGCAGGAGGCGAATCGGGCCTTGAGGTTCTCCACGTCGATCCGGAACTCCATGGAGTCCGGGTCGGGCGCGGTGGTCGGGAAGCCGCCGTATTGGAGGAACAGACGTGCGTCGTCGGCGTACAGGCCGTGCATGTGCTGCAGGAAGTACCAGGCCTCACGGTCGTCGTAGTCGTCATGACTGTCTGGCGAGTAGCGGGCGTTGTAGACAGCCGTGGCCGCGTCCACGGAGTCCTTGCCGGCCTTCGCCTGGACGTCGACGTAGAAGTC
Organism: Streptomyces sp. NPDC025638; assembly: GCF_055558775.1. Lineage (NCBI taxonomy): Bacteria > Bacillati > Actinomycetota > Actinomycetes > Kitasatosporales > Streptomycetaceae > Streptomyces > Streptomyces sp. NPDC025638. The sequence goes on from NZ_JBVHLX010000023.1 coordinate 29,793, forward strand.
GTCCTCCTGCTTCCAGTACTGGTCGCCGATCCAGCCGCTGAGGCCGATCTTTTGGAACGGCGTGGGGGGCTCCACCCACTGGAAACCTGTGCGCGTGTAGCCCGGAGGCGGATCCGTGACCGCGAGGGACTTCTCCCACACGTCGGCGCGGCTGCCCAGTTCGGCCGACTTCGCCTCCGAGGCGGCCCGATCCTTGTCGAAGGCGACGGAGAGCGGGGTGTCGGTCCAGTACTCCCTGTTCGCTGCCGTGTGCAGTTGCTCCGGCGTGCCGGCGAGGCCGGTACGTGCCACCTCCTTCATCGCCGGACCGCCCTTGCGCAGGACGTAGTTGAGGCGGCATTGGTCCTCGCGGAGCTGCTCGGCCTGCTTGAGTTCGGCGGGCGTGCCCGGGGTGTCCGCGGTGGCCGCGACGGGCCTGGTGATGTCGGGGAGGTGGCCGCCGGTGACCGCGATGACGGCGGCGGTGCCGAACGCGGTGGCGGTGGTGAGCAGCCCGCTCCAAATGCCTGGAGACCGGGCTCCGTTCCGGCGTCTGCGCCGGTCTGGAGACGCGTGTGAGCGCATGCGAAAATCAGCCGTTCTGCTGAAAAAGGAAGGGGGAAGGAGAGAAAGGGGTGACGGACGCTCAGAAGAGCAGGTCGTACCCGGACCAGATGATCGAGCCGATCTCGGTGCGCGCGGCGAAGGGGGCCGAGGACTTCCCGGTGCCCTTGTAGAGCCACAGCGTGCCCGCGTTGTCCACTGCGATCAGGTCCGGCTTGCCGTCACCGTCGTTGTCGCCCACGGAGACCAGGTCGGAGTAGCTCTTCCACCCTTTGCCGCCGATGGTCGCGACCGTGACACGGGTACCGAACACGGCGTCCGCGGTGGCGTTTCCGGTGCCCGGATAGAGGTAGAGCGCGCCGGCGGTGCTGCGCGCGAGGATGTCGGCCTTGCCGTCGCCGGTGTAGTCGCCACGGCCGGTGATCTCGTTCATCTCGTCCCAACCGGACGCGCTCGCACGGACCTTGGCGGCCAGAGTGCCGTCGACCTTGCCCTGGTAGAGCCAGAGCGCGCCGTCCTTGTCACGGGCCAGCAGATCGGGCTGGGCGGTGCCGGCCAGGTTGTCGGCGGAGACGAGCAGGTTGTAGGCGCCCCAGCCGGTGCCGAGCACCTTGGTGTCGTTGCCGCGCTCGGCCGTGTAGTAGAGCGTGCCGTCGATGACGGCGTACAGGTCGGTGCCGGTGAGGTTGCGGGAGATGTTGGCCTGGGCCAGGGCGGTGGCGTCGGTGTAGCCGCCGCCGAGGTCGAACCTGGGCTCGAAACCGCCGTCGCCGGTGGGCTCGTAGTCGTAGAGGCGGCCGTCCTTGTTACGGGCGAGGAGCGGGAACATCCCGGCGCCTTCGCCTGCGGCCTGCTGGAGGAGCGGCGCCCGCTCGGGGCGCGTGACATGCGCTGCTGCTTCGGGTCCGGAAGGCGAGGTCGGTGCGACGTTCGCGGTCGTCATTGCGAGGACGGCGGTCACGGCGAGTCCCGCTGCGACCGAGGCCGCCCGGCGCACCGGACGGCTGATGTGACTGAACATGGAGCGCGAGATCCCCCTCATCAGGTCATCGGGGGAATTGCGCACCTGCACGGCAGAACTTCACGACACGACTGTCATGGCTTCGGCATGGTGCCCCCCGCACCGGGGCTGGTCATGCCCACGGCAAGTACACGCTATGAGGCAGGTGTGAAACTTGTAAAGGCCCACTAATGGCCGTGGCCTGGCCCCCATGAGAGGAGGGCCAGGCCACGGCATTGCGGCTCCCGAACGGGCTTGAACGGCCGCTCAGTCGGTCGTGTACACGCGCATCCCGGGTACGTGAAGGGTTCCGCCGAACTGAGCGGCCTGCGTCACCTTCACCTTGGTGAAGTAGATCAGGGGGATGTTGAGCGGCGGCGGGCTGTCCGGGCTGAACGTCACGGGGATCAGGCCGAACAGGTTGCCGGAGATGCTCTCCGTGTACATCACCGTGTCACCGTCGCGGATCGTGGACGTCGAGCCGGAGGCCGCCTGCACGTGGTAGGTCTTGCCCGACTGCTTGTCGTTCACCGTCTGGTGCAGGTCTCCGATGTCGGTTCCGCCGGAGATGACGTACTTCAGCACCTTCTTCGTGGTGCCGTTGGCCGTCTTCACCTCGACGATGCCCTGGTAGTCGGCGCCCTTGAGCAGCAGCGAGCTGGCGTTGAGGTACCAGGGGTCGTCCGCCACCGGCACCTTGTTGTCGACACCGCTCGTGTCGTCGGTGGCGGCCGGGCAGTTGTCCGCGGCCGTGGTGGAGCTCGCCGACGGGCTCGGACTTGCGGTGGCCGTCGCGGCCGCGTCGGCGGCGCTCTGGGCCGCCGTGGTCGCCGTGTCGGTGGCCGTCTTGACGGTGTCGCCGACCGTCTTGGTGGCCGTGCCGACCGTGTCCTTGACGGTGTCGGTGGCGGTGCTGCCGGACGCCTTGCTGTCGCTCGACGAAGACGAGGAGGACGACGAAGGCGACGGCGTGGCCGTGGAGGCCGACGGCGTGGGGCTCGCGGTGGCGGTCGAGTCGCCGCTGCCCCCGGTGAAGACGTCCTTGATCGCGTCACCGATCGTGTCGAGCAGGTTCCCGCTGGTCGCGGACGGCGACGGGGTCGCGGTCGCCGTGTCGCCGCCACCGGACGACGACGTGTCCGACGAACCCGACGAGGGCGTGGCGGACGGCGCGGGCGTGGCCTTGTCGGCGGAACCCGAGTCCGACGAAGAGGTCTTGCCCGAGGACGAGTCCTGCGCCGCGGCGGACGCCGTGGGGGTCGGCGTGGCCGTGTCCGTGGGGCCCGTCGACTCGCTCGCCGACGCGGAGGGCGTCGGTGTGGCCGAGGGGCTCTGGGACGCGTCCAGGGCCTTGACACAGTCCTTGTACTCGTCGGCGGTCAGGCTCTTCGACGACGGCGGCGTCGTCGAGTTGCCGTCGGCGAGGGCGAGGCTCGATGTGAACCCCATGCCCATGAGCACCGCGGTCGGCATCGCCACCGTGGCTATCGCCTTGCCTGCCGGCATGTGGAACCTGGTGAACAGCGGCTTCTTGGGTGCCGCATGCCGCGGCCCGGTTCTCACACGGGACTCGTCCACATCAGTCCCGTGGGTCACCTCGTCAGCCGGCACTGTGCCTCCCGTTCGCCCCGTTCGCCGGGCTCGTTCCTGACAGGTCGTTCAACTCGCCCGCGCCGCCCATGTCCTTGTCGAGCGCAACCTCGGGTGCGGCCTCGGGCGCGCCACCCTCGCCGGTGGTGGCCCCCTCGGCCGGCTCCGGCTGCGGAGGCACTCCCGGCGCCCACGCCACGGCCATCGCTCCGCCGACGAGGGCGAGCAGGAAGCCCATGAGGAAGCCGCCGAAGTTGGAGACGGGGAGGGACACCAGCCCCAGCAGGATCGCCGCGACACCCGCGAAGGTGCGCACGTGCTTCTGGAACCAGAGGCTGACGCCCAGTACGACGAGCAGCACGCCGATGATCAGGGAACCGGCCCCGGCGGTGGTCGCCATGGCCAGCGTCAGATGTCCGACCTGGAGGTTGAAGTACGGGAAGTACATGATCGGAAGACCGCTGAGCAGGACAAACAGACCGGCCCAGAACGGACGAGTGCCCCGCCAGGCGCGGAACTGCAGCCTCCGGCGGGTGAACTGGCCGGGTACGACGGCAGGAATCTCGGCGCTCATGGAAAACAGCTCCCTGGTGCGGCGTTGCTGTGGTGGTGATGTGTGCCGCGCGTGAAGACGCGGTCATAAGGGGGAACGGGCGGGGGCGCCATCGGCTCCCCCGCCCGTCAGCGAGCGATTAGTAGCACTCGATTCCTGCGCCGCTGCCCTTGTGCAGCGACATGTGCAGACCGCTGAGCTTGAAGGTTCCGGCGGTGGTCGCCCACGCCGTCTGCTTCACGTTGCTCAGGTCCGCCGAGTCCGCCTGCTGGGCGAAGCCGAACGGGTTGGCCTGCTCACCGTTGCCCTTCATGCCCGGACCCTTGCTGGCGTCCTTGGCGGCCACACCGATGTCGATGTTGTGGAAGGTGGCGTCGGCGTCGAGGGTGTCGACGTCGATGTACAGGTTCTCCGCCTGGACCTGCTTGGCCTCGTCGGAGCTGTCACCCGCCTCGAGGCGCAGCGTGACATCCCCGAGGATCGGGATGTCCGGGGTGACGACCGACTGGCACATCTTCTGGATCGTGGCCGACTTGAAGGCCGAGACCGCGACGGGGTGAGCCGTCTTGCCGCCGGACATCGTGTAGCCCTGGTCGATCGCCCCGTACTGCGCGAAGCCCTTGCCGTGGAGCTCCTGCGCCGTCACCTTGAACGACTGACCCGAAACGCTGAACGACGCGGCCAGAGCGCCCTGCGCGAGGGCGACACCTATACACGCCGTGGCGGCGACGCTGGGCACCATGACCACAGCGAACCGCTTCCATCTGGTCCCGCCACGCACCTGGGACTCCATATTTCCTCCTTCTCGGACGTACATCTCCTGGCCCTGACTAGTCACCAGTCGGCGGCTCAGCCGGGCAGGGATGGGAGAAGTGCTACGTCCTCGGGAAGGGGAGCGCCCGTACTCAGAGGCGCGAACCGCGCCCGAATCACCGGCGATCACCCCCGAGCGACAACCACTGGTCGCGCCTGACACGCATCACGCACAACCTGCTGGACAGGCTTCGCCGTGATGGCGAAGACCCCCCTGTCCAAGAGCCGGCGCCACTGCCGCCGACTCTGCTCGGTGGGGACCCAGTTGAACCCGTGCACCCGACCGGCTGTCGGGGTGGGGGAATGGACCGAGCGTGGCCGATCGTGGTGCATTCTCGCCGCCCGCACAAGGGGGTTCGTTACTCACTAGTAACGGCCGGATAACCGAACAACGACCCGGCGGTCTCAGAGGGACACCCTCAGTGGCATCCAGGGGCAGAGCAAACCCGTTCACTCTTGGACAGAACCAGACAGAACTACGTCCTGGATTTACTCCGAGTAACAGCGGCCGCGATTACCAAGATTTGGTAAAGCGCGGCCGCACTGACGCCTCGTAGGCAAATCTTTCACTCGGGCATCACACGACGTGACGTTTAGCAACTGGTCAGAACCGGCCCGCCGCCCCGCTCGGGATCCCGGTCAGAACAGCGCCCGGGCCAAGGCCCGGCGTGCCCCGATCACTCTCGGATCCTCTGCACCGACGAGCTCGAAGAGCTCCAGGAGCCGACGACGTACGGCATCCCGGTCGTCACCCGCCGTGCGCGCCACCGTCTCGATGAGCCGCCCGAAGGCGTCCTCCACATGGCCCCCGACCAGATCCAGATCGGCGGCGGCGATCTGCGCCTGCGCGTCCGCCGGCTTCTCGGCCGCGCCCCTGCGCACCTGCTGCGGGTCGACGCCCTGCACCCGCTCCAGCAACTCGGCCTGTGCCAGACCCAGTCTGGCCTCGGAGTTGCCCGGGTCCTCGCTCAGCACGTTCTTGTACGCCTGGATCGCCCCGCCCAGGTCACCCGCGTCCAGGGCCTGTACGGCGGCTTCCAGGACCGCGTCGTGCGGCCCGGCCGGCGCCGCGGGGGCCGCACGACCGCCCGGCTCGGCGTCGGGGTCGACGGTCAGGCCGGTCAGCCCGAAGCGCTGCTCGGCGACCTGCACCAGTTGGTCGAGGGTCTCCCGGATCTGCTGCTCGTCGGCCGCCCCCTGGAAGAGCGGCAGGGCCTGGCCCGCGACGACGGCGAAGACGGCCGGGATGCCCTGCACCCCGAACTGCTGCATCAGCATCTGGTTGGCGTCGACGTCGATCTTCGCGAGCAGAAAGCGCCCGTTGTACTCGACGGCGAGCCGCTCCAGGACGGGGCTCAGCTGCTTGCAGGGCTGACACCACTCGGCCCAGAAGTCGATGACGACCGGTACCTCTGCGGAGCGCTGCAGTACGTCGAGTTCGAAGGTGGCCTCGTCGACGTCGATGACGAGTTCGGCCGGGGAGACGGCCCCCGCCCCGCCCCGCCGGGCGGCGTCGGCGCGCGCCTGCTCCGCCTTGGCCTTGGCCTCCTGGGCCGCCTTCACCGCGGCGAGGTCGACGACGCCGCTCATGGACATGTTCCGTGGCTGCATGCGTCTATCCTCCCCCGTTCCCGCGCGTGAGTGAAAAACGATGTGAAAGCGCCGGGTCCCCACCCCACGCCACTGGTCCGTCGTGCGTGTGCGCCGCCCGCGCACGTCCAGCGCGAGCTTTCGCTACGACTCGTAGCGTAATCCAATCGAGGGTCTCCGCGACACCACGCCCCGGTGATCTCCCTCACGACTGCACAAGAACGGCCGGTTATGGTCGTGGGATGCAGAGCCGCACTCCCGCCACCCGCGCCACCGGTCGCCCGCGCAACGCCGCCGCGGACACCGCGATCCTGGCGGCGACCCGGCAGGCGCTGGTCGAACTGGGCTGGTCCAAGCTCACTCTGGGAGACGTGGCCACGCGGGCCGGGGTTGCAAAGACGACGCTCTACCGTCGCTGGTCGGGCAAGAACGAGCTCGTGGTCGACGCGGTCGCCGAGCTCTTCGACGAACTCGTCCTTCCCGACCGCGGCTCCCTGGCGGCCGACATCGAGGGCGTGGTGCTCCAGTTCGCCGCGATCCTGGCCCGTCCGGAGGCGAAAAGTGGCTTGATGGCGGTGGTCACGGAGTCGACCCGGGACGACGCGCTGCGCGCGCGCATCCGCGACTCCATCGTGGACCGCCAGAAGTGCCTGGTCCTGGAGGGCCGCGCACGGGCCCAGAGGCGCGGCGAGCTGCCCCCGGAGTCCGATCCGCAGGAGGCGGCCCGCACGGTGGACCTCATCTTCGACATGGTGGCGGGCGCGGTGGTGCACCGCACGCTCGTGAGCGCGGAGCCGGCGGACGAGGAGTGGGTACGGAGCTTCACGCGGGTACTACTGCTGGGCCTGACGGGCGCCGACGCGGACTGAGCCGGCTCACGCGGACGGCGGGCGCGTCGAGTGGCTGACGAACATGGCCCACTCGGGCTCCCACACCTCGGCGACCGCCGTCACCGGGCCGCGGACGCCGTCCGGGCCCAGGCGTGCCACGGTTGCCGATCTGCGAAACCCCCGTGCGGCCGGCGCACGTGACATCGAGGTGCACCTCCGGGTTCCGGCAGACGATCGTCAGCCGGACCCCGTGGTCCCCGCCCGCGTCGGAGGCGCGGCCGAACCGCTCCAACTCCGCCGCGTCGGGCCGCAGCGGCCAGGACTCCGGCGGCCTGCTCTCGTCGTCCCCGACCAGCGCGTACCACTCCCCCAGGCTGGGATGCGGGGCCGCCGGCCGCTCGGCCGGCCCGGAAGCGGACTCGGGCCTGTCGCCCCAGCGGGGAGCCGGCATGACGCGCCGCCCAGCATGCCCTCGGGGCGGTGGGCGGCGCGGTGGCGTGTGCTCGTCAGAAGCCCGCGGGCTCCGTGTACACACCCCACTCGTCCCGCAGCACCCCGCAGATCTCGCCCAGGGTCGCCTCGGCGCGTACGGCGTCCAGCATGGGCTCGATCATGTTGGAGCCGTCGCGTGCGGCGGCGAGCATCGCGTCCAGGGCCGTACGGACCCGGGCCTCGTCACGCGTGGTCCTGCGGGCGCCCAGCACCCGCACCTGCTCCCGCTCCACCTCGTGGCTGACCCGCAGGATCTCCAGGTCACCGGTGACGGAGCCGGTGTTGACATTGACGCCGACGACCCGCTTGTCTCCCTTCTCCAGGGACTGCTGGTAGCGGAACGCGGACTCCGCGATCTCGCCGGTGAACCAGCCGTCCTCGATCCCGCGCAGGATGCCGGAGGTGATCGGACCGATCGGGTGCCGCCCGTCGGGGTGGGCGCGCAGCCCCCGCTCCTTGATCTGGTCGAAGATCTTCTCCGCGTCGGCCTCGATCCGGTCCGTCAGCTGCTCGACGTACCAGGAACCGCCCAGCGGATCCGCCACGTTGGCGACCCCGGTCTCCTCCATCAGCACCTGCTGCGTGCGCAGGGCGATCTCGGCGGCCTGCTCGCTCGGCAGCGCGAGGGTCTCGTCCAGGGCGTTGGTGTGCAGCGAGTTGGTCCCGCCGAGCACGGCCGCGAGCGCCTCCACGGCCGTGCGCACCACGTTGTTGTACGGCTGCTGGGCGGTCAGCGAGACACCGGCGGTCTGGGTGTGGAAGCGCAGCCACTGGGCCTTGTCGGTCTTCGCGCCGTACACGTCCCGCATCCAGCGGGCCCAGATCCGGCGCGCCGCGCGGAACTTGGCGATCTCCTCGAAGAAGTCGACATGGGCGTCGAAGAAGAAGGACAGGCCGGGGGCGAAGACGTCCACGTCCAGGCCGCGGGACAGGCCCAGTTCCACGTAACCGAAGCCGTCCGCCAGCGTGTACGCCAGCTCCTGCGCGGCCGTCGCACCGGCCTCGCGGATGTGGTAACCGGAGACCGACAGCGGCTTGTAGGCGGGGATGCCGGCCGCGCAGTGCTCCATCAGGTCGCCGATCAGCCGCAGATGGGGCTCCGGCTGGAAGAGCCACTCCTTCTGGGCGATGTACTCCTTGAAGATGTCCGTCTGGAGCGTGCCGTTGAGGACGGACGGGTCGACGCCCTGGCGTTCGGCCGCGACCAGGTACATGCAGAAGACGGGGACCGCGGGTCCGCTGATCGTCATCGAGGTCGTGACATCACCCAGCGGGATGTCCTTGAACAGGACCTCCATGTCCGCCGCCGAGTCGATCGCCACTCCGCAGTGCCCGACCTCGCCCAGCGAGCGCGGGTCGTCGGAGTCGCGTCCCATGAGCGTGGGCATGTCGAACGCCACGGACAGACCGCCGCCGCCGGCGGCCAGGATCATCTTGTACCGCTCGTTGGTCTGCTCGGCGTTCCCGAACCCGGCGAACTGGCGGATCGTCCAGGTGCGGCCGCGGTAGCCGGTCGGATACAGCCCGCGGGTGAAGGGGTACTCCCCGGGCCAGCCGATCCGCTCGAAGCCCTCGTAGGTGTCCCCCGGTCGGGGTCCGTAGACCGGCTCCACGGGGTCCCCGGAGAGCGTGGTGAAGTCAGCGTCGCGCTTGCGTGCGGCGTCGTACCGGGCCTGCCAGCGGGTGCGGCCCTCATCGATGGCGTCAGCGTCCATACCATCGAATTTACTAGGACGTCCTAGTAAATGTCGATGGCAAACCGCCACGCGGTACTCGCGCGGCGGTGGAGCCTACGCCTTGGCGACGGCCGGGACCTGGTCGGCGACCTTGGCCTCCAGCTCGTGGGTGACCTTCCGCTCGACGAAGAACGCGGCGGTCGGGACGGTCCCCGCGAGCAGCACCCACAGCTGCTTGCCGACCGGCCACTTCGCCTTGGAGCCCAGGTCGAAGGCGAAGACGAGGTACACGACGTACAGCCAGCCGTGGGCGATGGCCACGACCCGGGTGAAGTCCGCCGCGCCGTCCATGTCCAGCCCGTACTTGGCGATCATGCTCAGGCACAGCAGCACGAGCAGCACACCGGTGACATAGGCCAGGACGCGGTAGCGGGTCAGCACGCTTTTCTTCATGCCGACGAGCGTAACCGCCCGTTCCGGGAGATCTTGTCCCGGGTCACCGCACGTCGACGTCGTGCCGGGTCACTGCTCGTCGAAGTCGTGTGCCGCGACCCGCAGCGGCCGCAGCATCGCGAAGATCTCCCCGCACTCCTCCGCGTCGTACGCCCCGAGCCCGAAGTCCATCGCCATCAGGTCCCGGGTGGCCGCCTCGACCACCTCGCGGCCCTTGTCCGTGATGACGGCGAGCGTGCCGCGCCCGTCGTTGGGGTTGGGCCGCTTGGCCACCAGACCCGACCTCACCAGCCGGTCCACGGTGTTCGTCACGGAGGTGGGATGCACCATGAGCCGCTCACCGATCTTCGACATCGGCAGCTCGCCGGCCTTGGAGAAGGTGAGCAGCACCAGCGCCTCGTAGCGCGCGAAGGTCAGTCCGTACGGCTTCACCACCGCGTCGACCTCGCCGAGCAGGATCTGGTGCGCACGCATGATCGAGGTGATCGCGGCCATCGACGGCACGTTTCCCCAGCGCTGCTTCCAGAGGTCGTCGGCACGGGCGATGGGGTCGAAGGGAAGACTGAGAGGCTTCGGCACGGCACCGACCCTACCGGCCGGTCATTTCGGGTTCAGCTCTGTCTCGGCCTTCGGTCGCCCGGAGCTTCCGTACGCCGGACCACGGCCGCCAGCGCACAGCAGCACACCGCGCCCAGCGCCCCGGCGCCCGCGACGGTCGCGGCCACGCCGACGAACTCGGCCGCCGCGCCCGCCAGGGCCATGCCCACGCCCTGGATCGTCATCATCCCCGCGCTGAGCACGGTCATCGCCCGGCCGCGCAGCTCCTGCGGCACGTCCCGCACGAACCACTGGTCCAGGCCCAGGGTGTACGCCGATCCGGCGCCGGAGAGCAGCAGCAGGAGCAGCGCGGCCGGCAGGCCGGGGTGCAGGGCGTAGCCGAGGTAGGGCAGCAGCAGCAGGCAGACCAGTGGCAGCGCGATCCGCTCGCGGGTCACGGGCCGCAGCCGGGAGCCCGCGAACACCTCTCCCGCGACCGTCCCCACGGGCAGGGCGCACATCAGCAGGCCGAGGCCGGTGGATCCGGCGCCGAGATCGTCGGCGTACGGCGCGGCCAGCGCCTCCGGGGCCACGGAGAACATGGGCGGCACCCAGGACAGGAGCAGCAGGACCAGCACCCGCCGGTCGGCGAACACCTGCCGGGTGCCCTGGCGATCCCCGGCCTCCCTGACCCGGGCGGGGCGCCGCCGGGTGCCGAGGCGCAGCAGCGCGGCCGAGGCCAGGAAGGTGCCCACGGTGATCAGCAGCGCGTGCCGGGGCACCACGACGGTGAGCAGCAGCCCGCCCAGCCCGTACCCGACCAGCAGCGAGCTCTGCGCGACGATCCGCAGCAGGGACCGGCCCAGCACGAACAGGTCGCCGTCGCCCAGGATGTCCGCGAGGGTCGCCATGCGCGTCCCCGCGAACACCGGCGAAACGACCGCGAGGCCGCAGCGCAGCGCGAGCAGGACGGCGATGTCCGCCCCCGGCAGCGCCATCAGCGCGACGCACCCCGCGCACACCAGATCGCACACCACCAGCACCCGCCGGGCCGGGAAGCGGTCGGCGACGCCCGAGAGCAGGGTGCCGCCGACGAGATACGGCAGAAAGCCGAGCGCGAAGGCGAGCGCGCTCATCAGCGGCGAGCCGGTGAGGTCGTACACGAGCACGGACAGCGCGATCTCGCTGACGATCACGCCGAGCATGGACAGCGTGTGAGCGGCGAAGACGACCCGGAACTCCGGCACGGCGAAGACACGGACATAGCCGGTGGGCCGCGCCACCGGTCTCTGTTGCACGACGGACATGAACGGCAGCGTGCAGGCGCCGGGGGCCCGCCCAGTAGAGATTCGGCGTGGGCCGAATACCCAGAAGCTCAGCTCCCGGTCCGCACCTCCACGACGGTGACCGATAGTTGTACGAAAGGAAGAGGGCTTCCTCGTCGGGCAGGGGGTCCTCTTCGGTTCTCATGTCGTCGTTCCGGGGAGGTCCGCCGTGCCGTCGCGCCTGCATTTCGAGGACGGGGACTTTCTCAGGTGCCGGTTCGCGGTGTCGCCGCTGTGGGAGACGCAGGACGCGGTGCGCACGCTCAAGCGCCCGGACCGGCACGGGTACCACGCGCCCTGGCTGCGCCGGATCCGCCGGGCGGCCGCCGGGCTCGATCTGGCCCCGCTGTGGCTGCTGATGCCGCGCCGCGGCCACTCCCCCGACTGGCTCGGCCCGCCCCCGCTCGGTCCCGCGGCCACCTTCGAGGAGGAGATCGCGGCCGTGCGCGCGGCCGATCCGCAGGCGGCCCGCGCGGACACGGCCCGGTCGCTCGCGGACACCCCCGGCGCGCTGGAGTCGCCGTACGGCCGGGCCTGGCTGGCCGACCCGGAGCGGATGGTGCGGGAACTGGCGGACGCGATGGAACAGGCCTGGCACGTCCTCGTCGAACCGGACTGGCCCCGGCTGCGCGCCCTGCTGGAGGCCGATGTCGCCTTCCACTCCCGGCGGCTGGCCGAGGTCGGCCTGGGCGGCCTGCTGCCGGAGCTCAGCCGGCGCTTCGGCTGGCACGCCGGAACGCTGACCGTCGAGTCGGCGGGCGAGTACGAGCGGCACCTCGGCGGGCAGGGCCTGGTGCTGATGCCGAGCGTGTTCAGCTGGCCGGACGTGGTCACCGGCTTCGAGCCGCCCTGGCAGCCCGCCCTGGTCTATCCGGCCCGCGGCATCGGCGGGCTGTGGTCCGAGCCCGCGGACCGCGCCCCGGACACGCTGGTACGGCTCCTGGGCCGTGGCCGGGCCGCCGTGCTCACGGCTCTGGACGAACCGTCGACCACCACCGCCCTCGCCCACCGCCTCGGGCTCGCCGCGTCCTCGGTGTCCGCGCATCTGACGGTGCTTCGGGACTCGGGCCTGCTCACCTCGCGACGCTATGGGCACCAGGTGCTGTACGAGCGGACACCGCTGGGGATCATGCTGGCGTCGGGCGAGTAGGGCGCCCCGCGAGGGGCCGTCAGCGGCGGCCGGCGCGACGCAGGTGGTGGCGGACCGCGCGCTGGGCGACGGGGCCCAGTTCCTCCAACGCGGCCACGAGGGCGCCGAGTTGCTCCAGGGCGTCGAGGGCGGCGTGGGCGCCGGTCTCGTCCACTCCCTCGTACAGCTCGATGCCGACGAACGAGGCGGCGAGGGCGCGCGCCAGGCCCGCCGGGTCGGTGAACTCACCGAAGGGGGTGTCGGCGAGCACCCGCCTGAGCACCTGCTCGATCTCGGTGATCCACAGGTCGAGGCCCGCGGCGGTGGCCGGACGGAGGATCTCGTGGGTCTGGGCACCGGCGAGCAGCTGGCCGAGGAGGGCCACATGCCCCCCCGCCCGCTCCTGTCCGTGTATCTCGCGGCCGACGGCGAGGAGTTCGGACAGGGAGGTGACGGTGGCGAGGCGGCCACGGTACCGGGCGACCGCCTTCTCGGCGCCGTAGCGGCAGGCGGCGGCGAGGAGTTCGTCCACGGATCCGAAGTGGTAGAAGACGAGCGCCTGATTGACTCCGGCGGCCGCCGCGACCGTACGGGCCGAGGTCTTGGCGATGCCCTGTTCGGTGAGCGTCCGCAGCGCGCCCTCCAGGAGTTTGGTCTTGGTCTCCTGGGACTTCACCGTCTCCGGGCTCATGCGCGGAACTCCTCGCGCACCGGGCGCAGACCGGGACGTACGCCGCAGGTCCGGATGTCCGTGTACGACACCGTGAACGAACCCTCGTAGCCGAAGAGCGGGCCGAAGTACTTGTTCACCACCCGCACGCGGATGCGGAAGCGGCCCGCCGCGTCGTCGTAGGACTCCCGCACCTCGGCCGTGGCGCCGATGAGTTCGGGCACCCGGACGTCGACCGCGCCCTCCCGGAAGCGGTGTTCGCCGGAGCGGATGAGCAAAGAGCCGTCGGGCTCGGCGCGGAAGTGCAGCTCGCTGGCGAGGTGCTGGTGGGTGCCGAGGTAGTCGAGGATGCGGTCCCCCTTGGGGCTCAGCACCATCTGGGCGTCGAAGCGGCGGGAGCGTCCGGGCAGGTCGAAGGTGCGCACGAACGTCACCGTCTCACGCCCGAAGGTGTCCGCGTAGGGCACATTCTCGATCTTGAAAGGAATGTTCCTGCCCGCGCGCGGGACCAGGATGTTGCGGGTGGTGCCGAGGGCCAGGAACGGCTTCACGAAGGCCCCGCCGTGCCAGATGCGGTCCATCACGCCCCGGCCGGTGCAGGCCTCGCCGCTCGCCAGGCCCACCGAGAACCGGCGCCTCAGCTGCGGGTGGAGGCGGTCGAAGTCCGGGCCCATGACGGTGCGGAACATCGAGCTCATGACGGGTTCTCCAGGGTGCACAGAAGCCGGGGGGCGCGCACGCGCGAGGGCGGGGTGCGCAGACAGCGGCGGGCGGCCGGGGTGCCCGAGCGGGGTGCCATGAAGAGGGCCAGGGAGATCGCGACGAGGAGGAGGAGCGGGCACAGGAAGGCCACGGCGGGCGCGAGCGCGCCGAGCAGGCCGACGAGGGAGCCGAGGCCGAGGCCGGCGCAGCCGGCGGCGAGCACGAGCGCGCGGACCGCCAGCTCGGCGAGCCAGTTCAGCAGCGCCCGCTCGGGGGTGATCCCGCGCTCCAGCCACAGCCGCAGCCGGTCGAAGGACCACGCGGTCGCCCAGCCCATCAGCGGGCGGAACAGCAGCCGGTCCGCGAGCGCCCCGAAGGCGCCCCAGCGGGGGCGGTAGTCGTAGCCGGTGAGGAAGCGCACGCCGTCGGCCTCGGGGACGTAGCGCCAGTAGCCGCTGCCCTCGGCGATCAGCGAGAGCGGGTGCGGGGAGGTGAAGCGCAGGGCGGAGGTGCGGGTGCCGTCGGGGCGCTCCTTCTCGCCGGCGGAGACCCCGGTGCCGGAGACGGTGAGGAACGGCAGGAGGCGCGTGGCGTACCGGAAGCGCTGTGGCTCGCCCTCCGCGCGCGGGAGGAGGTCGATCTCGGTGAACCGGAGGTCCCAGCGCTGATGCCGGGCGGGGTCCTGGGTACGGGTCCACAGCTCTTCGAGGTCGGCGCGTATACGCGCCTCGATATAGAGCGCCTTGCTTGCCATTCGGTGTTCCCCCATGCCGGCCAGGTTTTTGAGCGACTGCTCAAACTATCCGACCAGGAAAATACACCTCTTTGAGCGATCGCTCAAAGAGTGGGTACGAGAAAACCCCGGCCCTGGGGACCGGGGTTTCGCGCGGGACTCCGGTCCGGCTATCCGGCCAGATGGCGCTCGACCGTCTCCACCTTGGAGGTGAGGCCGTCGGTCACACCGGGACGGATGTCGGCCTTGAGGACGAGCGACACGCGCGGCGTGCGCTCCTCCACGGCGGCGACGGCACGCTTCACCACGGCCATGACCTCGTCCCACTCCCCTTCGATGGAGGTGAACATGGCGTCGGTGCGGTTGGGCAGCCCCGACTCGCGGACGACACGCACGGCGTCGGCGACGTACTCCCCCACGTCCTCGCCGACGCCCAGGGGCGTCACGGAGAAGGCGACGATCATGCGTTCACGATCCCTTCTTTGCGGGCGCGGGCGGCGATGACCGCGTCCTCGGCCTCGCGGCGGAGCCTTCGCTCGGCGATGAAGCCGCCGCCGGGGATGATCGAGTACGCGAAGTAGAGGGCGGCCGTCTTCCGGTCCCACTTGGCGCGCTTCAAGGCGTCCAGCCAGAAGATCACGTACAGGATGAACAGCACACCGTGGATCGGCCCGAGCCACCGGGCGACGTCGACGCTGGAGGTCACCGTGTACTTGATGACCGTGCAGGTGGCGAGCACGATCCAGGAGATGCCCTCCGGTACGGAGACCAGGCGCAGGCGGCGGATGGCGGTGGCGGTCTTGATGTCCACGGATCACCTTCGGTGGGAGGGGAGGTCGACGGTTCGTGCGGCGCGGTTTGTGAACGCAAGCACAAACGTTTGCCCATTGTGGCAAACGCCCCACCGGTCCCGGGGAGAGGGGTCTGTCCGTCATCGGTCGTCCGCCGCTACCTTCGCTGCGTGGCGATGTTCCGACTTCAAGGAAGCAAGGTTCTCGCCGTCGACATGACCGGGGATGCCGTGAAGGCGAAGAACGGCTCGATGGTCGCGTACGACGGGCAGATGGCCTTCAAGAAGCTGAGCGGCGGCGGTGAGGGGCTCCGGGGGATGGTGACCCGGCGGCTCACCGGCGAGCAGATGACCGTGATGGAGGTGAAGGGACACGGGACGTGCTGGTTCGCGGACCGTGCGTCCGAGATCAACCTCGTGAATCTCCAGGGGGACAAGCTCTACGTGGAGTCGAGCAATCTGCTCGCCACCGACGCCGGGCTGCGCACGGGGACGACCTTCACCGGGCTGCGGGGGGCCTCCCAGGGCAACGGGCTGTTCACGACCACGGTCGAGGGGCACGGGCAGGCGGCCATCACCTCCGACGGGCCGGCCGTCGTGCTGCGGGTCAGCTCCCAGTACCCGCTGATCGTCGACCCGGGGGCCTACATCGCCCACCAGGGGAACGTACGGCAGTCCGTCCAGTCCGGTGTGACGTTCCGCACGTTCTTCGGCGAGGGCGGCGGCGAGGCCTTCCAGATCCGGTTCGAGGGGGACGGCCTGGTGTACGTGCAGCCGAGCGAGCGGAACACGATCGCGGGGGACGTGTGAGATGGCCCTTCGGGAGATCAATTCCAAGATGGTCGAGGCCACGGTGCTGCCCGGCCAGCGGTTGTTCAGTCAGCGCGGGGCCATGCTCGCATACAAGGGCGACGTCTCCTTCACACCCAACATCCAGGGCGGCCAGGGCGGGATCATGTCGATGATCGGCCGCCGGGTGGCGGGCGAGGCCACCCCGCTGATGACCGTGGAGGGCAGCGGCACCGTCTTCTTCGGGCACGGCGGCCACCACGTACAGGTCATCAACCTCTCCGGCGACACCCTCTACGTGGAGGCCGACCGGCTGCTCGCCTTCGAGGGCACGCTCCAGCAGGGCACGATGTTCATGGGCTCGCAGGGCGGGGTCATGGGGATGGTCCGGGGGCAGGTGACGGGGCAGGGGCTGTTCACGACCACCCTCAAGGGGCACGGGGCCGTCGCCGTGATGGCGCACGGGGGCGTGTTCGAGATTCCCATCACTCCACAGCGCCCGGTCCATGTCGATCCGCAGGCCTACGTCGCCCACCACGGCGACGTGCGCAACAAGCTGTCGACCGCGCTGGGCTGGCGCGACATGGTGGGGCGCGGCTCCGGCGAGGCGTTCCAGCTGGAGCTGAGCGGAAGCGGCACGGTGTACGTCCAGGCCTCGGAGGAGAAGCTGTGACCACGTATCCGGGGGGCGGGGCGGCCGGCCCCGTGATCCACGACCCCATGACGCTGCCCGTCGACGACAACGTCAACAAGTACACGTTCTGCGTGGAGCTCAAGAGCGGGCAGTGGTTCCTGCAGAAGGGGAAGATGATCGCCTACTACGGGGCGATCGAGTTCAACGGCGTCGGGCACGGTCGACTCGACCGACTTGTCCGTACGTCGTTCCATTCGCCTCTGCACGCGAGCGACTGGGTCGTGGCGGAGGGCTCGGGCAAGATGCTCCTCGCCGACCGGGCCTTCGACGTGAATTCGTATGACTTGGACGACGGCAACCTGACCATTCGCTCGGGCAACCTGCTCGCTTTTCAGCCAAGTCTTGCGCTCAAACAGTCGATCGTGCCGGGTTTTCTGACCCTTATCGGAACCGGCAAGTTCGTGGCCGCGTCTAACGGCCCGGTGGTGTTCATGGAACCTCCGATCCGGGTGGACCCTCAGGCGCTGGTCGGGTGGGCCGACTGCCCCTCGCCGTGCCACCACTACGACCACGGTTACCTGACCGGCGTAATGGGCGGTCTACGTGCAATGACGGGTCTTGGCGGGGCCTCCGGGGAGGAGCACCAGTTCGAGTTCGTGGGGGCGGGTACCGTCCTGCTCCAGTCGACCGAAACCCTCATGGCCGAGCAGGCCGCGGGAGCGGTTCCGCACGAGCCCGGAGTACCCGGTGGCAGCGGGGTACCCGGAGGTCACGGACAGCCTCCGGGCGCACCGCGCCTTCCCGGACAGCTGGGGGACCTCCAGCGTCGCTTCGGGCTGTGAGCGGTAGTCTGCGGAGTGTGACGTCGAACGCGTGCGCACTGTCACACCACCCTCACTAGTTCATCTTTCAACTTCTTAGGTAGACTTCATTCATGGAGACCGACACGGCCACGCGCTGGCTGACCGATGCGGAGCAGTGCGCCTGGCGCACCCACCTGGAGGTCAACAGGCTGTTGACGTACCAGCTCGAAAAGGATCTGCAGCCGTTCGGCCTGACAATGAACGACTACGAGATCCTGGTGAATCTGTCCGAGTCGGAGGACGTACGGATGCGGATGAGCGACCTCGCGTCCGCCACCCTCCAGTCCAAGAGTCGTCTCTCGCACCAGATCACACGCATGGAGAACGCGAACCTCGTGCGGCGCGAGAACTGCGAGTCCGACCGCCGCGGGCTCTATGCGGTGCTCACCGAGCACGGCATGGAGACGATGCAGAAGGTCGCGCCGCATCATGTGGCGTCCGTGCGGAGGCATTTCATCGATCTGCTGTCGACGGATGCGCTGGCGGAGCTGGACAAGGCGCTGAAGCCGATCGCCGAGCATCTGCGGGGGCAGCGGGGGCGTCCCTGACGGCGGTCCGAGCGAAGCGGCAGCCTGGCGGCAGGCGGGGTGGTTCAGGTCCCGTCTGCCGTTTGCTGTCCGGCGGTGAGGCCGGCCCGGGTGGGCGCGGCGGGGCGGCAGGCCGACGCCGTCACCACGGCCACCGCGCCCGCCAGCACGAAGCACGCCCACAGCGGGACTCGGCCGATCAGCAGGCCGGCCGTCACCGAGCCGGTCGAACTGCCCGCGTTCACCGCCGCGTTCACCCAGGCCCCCGCCCGGGTCCGGGTCGTCTCCTGCGCCGTCTCCTCCGCGAGGAGGTACGCCGTCGTCAGGGTCGGGGCCACGAAGGCGCCCGCGCAGGTCATGGCGGCGGCGAGGGTCCATGGCCCCGGCGCGAGGCCCGCCAGGGAGAGGGTCACGCCCGCGCCCGCCATGAACCACGGCAGGCGTTCCCGCGCCGGGGCGCGCCAGGCGATCGCCCCGTTCAGCAGGCCGCCCGCCGCGCTGCCCGCGGAGAGGGCACCGAGGATCCAGGGGACCACCGCGTCGTCGTACGACCGCTGCCGCGCGTAGGCCGTCACCAGCAGCTCCACAGCGCTCAGGGCGAGGCCCAGGCCCGCCGCCGCGGCCATGGGTTGAAGCAGTCCCGGTGGGAATCCGCGCCCCCGGCGTACGCCCCCCGGCTTCGGGCCCCCGGTGCCGTGCACCGCCGGTGACGTCACGAACGCGCAGGTCCCGGTCACCATCAGCGCGGCGCTGAGCAGCAGCCCCACGGGCGGCGGACCGAAGCGCAGCAGGACGCCCACCAGGGCCGGCCCGGAGACGAACAGCAGTTCCTCCGCCACGCCGTCCAGGCTGTAGGCGCGCTGCAGAAGCCGCCGGTCACCGACGAGTTCGGCCCACACCGCGCGCATGGTGGGGCCGAGCGGGGGCGCGCAGGCGCCGGTGAGGGCGGTGACAGCGGCGAGCGTTGCCGGGGATGCTCCGGGACGCCAGGTCAGGGCCGCCAGTGCGCAGAGCAGGGCGCTGTGGGCCACCGCCATGGGGAGCAGGGAGCGGCGCGGGCCGTAACGATCGACGAGCGCCGCCCGCACGGGCATCAGCAGGACCGCCGAGGCGCCGAAGACGGCCATCACGGCGCCCGAAGCGGCGTACGAGCCGGTGGCCCGGGTCACCGACAGCAGCACGGACAGCGCGACCGTGCCGTAGGAGAGGCGGGCCGCCAGGGCGGCGGCGAAGGTGCGGCGCGCGTGCGGGACGCGCAGGACGGCGGCGTACGAGGGCCGCCGTGAGGTGGGGGCGGGGCATGGCGAAGCGGGCGCGGACATGCGTGCGGTTCCTCGGAAGGAGACGGAGCGGGGACACCTGACCGTCCTCGACAACATGCGGTCGTCGCGGCGCGGTGTGCGCTCTACGCCAAGGAGAGGAACATGCGGATCAAATTAGCAGCCGCGCCTCGGGGTTGGCGACCGTCAGCGCTCCGTCAGGCTTTCCACCAGTTCGTCCGCCGCACGGTACGGGTCCAGCTCCCCCGCCACGATGCGCTCCGCCAGCGCACCGAGGTGGCGGTCGCCGTGCAGGTCGCCGATGCGCTCGCGCAGGGCCGTGACCGCGATCGTCTCGACCTCACGGGAGGCGCGGGCCAGCCGGCGCTCGGCCAGGACGCCCCGCTCCTCCATCCACGCCCGGTGCTTCTCCAAGGCTTCCACGACCTCGTCGACGCCCTCGGCGCGGGCCGCGACCGTCTTGACGATCGGCGGGCGCCAGTCGCCGGGGCCGCGGGACTCGCCCAGACCGAGCATGTGGTTCAGTTCGCGGGCCGTGGCGTCGGCGCCGTCGCGGTCTGCCTTGTTGACCACGTACACATCGCCGATCTCCAGGATTCCGGCCTTGGCCGCCTGAATGCCGTCGCCCATCCCGGGCGCGAGGAGGACGACGCAGGTGTCGGCCTGGGAGGCGATCTCCACCTCCGACTGGCCCACGCCGACCGTCTCGACCAGGATCACGTCGCAGCCTGCCGCGTCCAGGACGCGGATCGCCTGCGGCGCCGACCAGGCAAGGCCCCCCAGATGGCCGCGGGTGGCCATGGAACGGATGTAGACGCCGGAGTCGGAGGCGTGCTCCGACATCCGGACGCGGTCACCGAGCAGGGCTCCGCCCGAGAAGGGGGACGACGGGTCGACGGCCAGGACACCGACCCGTTTGCCCTGTTTGCGGTACGCGGTCACCAGCGCCGAGGTGGACGTCGACTTGCCGACGCCCGGGGAGCCGGTGAGACCGACCACATAGGCGTTGCCGGTCAGCGGCGCGAGCGTCGCCATGACCTCCCTGAGCTGCGGGGACGCCCCCTCCACCAGGGAGATCAGCCGGGCCACGGCCCGCGGCCGGCCTTCCCTGGCCTGGGCCACCAGAGAGGAGACGTCCTGCATCACAGCTCCGTTCGCTTACGAGACGTACCGCTTGCTTGTCGTACGGGGACTCAGGCCTTGGGTACCCGGACGATCAGCGCGTCACCCTGACCGCCGCCACCGCACAGCGCGGCCGCGCCGACCCCGCCGCCGCGCCGCTTCAGCTCCAGCGCCAGGTGCAGCACGAGACGGGCACCGGACATACCGATCGGGTGACCCAGGGCGATGGCGCCGCCATTGACATTCACCTTTTCGGTGGAGACGCCAAGGTCCTTCATTGACTGGACCGTGACCGCGGCGAACGCCTCGTTGATCTCGACGAGGTCCAGGTCGGAGACCTCCAGGCCGTCCTTCTTGAGGGCGTGCAGGATGGCGTTGGAGGGCTGGGACTGGAGCGAGTTGTCCGGGCCGGCCACGTTGCCGTGGGCGCCGATCTCCGCGATCCACTCCAGGCCGAGCTCCTGGGCCTTGGCCTTGCTCATCACGACCACGGCCGCCGCACCGTCCGAGATCTGCGAGGAGGTGCCGGCGGTGATCGTGCCGTCCCGGGTGAACGCCGGGCGCAGCTTGCCCAGGGACTCCGCGGTCGTGTCGCCGCGGATGCCCTCGTCCTTGCTGAAGACGACCGGCTCGCCCTTGCGCTGCGGGATCTCGATCGGGGTGATCTCGGCCTCGAAGATGCCGTTCTTCTGCGCTGCGGCGGCGCGCTGGTGCGACAGCGCGGCGATCTCGTCCTGCTCGGGACGCTGGATGCCCAGACGCGTGTTGTGCTTCTCCGTGGACTCGCCCATGGCGATTCCCTCGAAGGAGTCGGTCAGACCGTCGTGCGCCATGCAGTCGAGCATCTCGATCGCCCCGTACTTGAAGCCCTCGCGGGACTTCGGCAGCAGGTGGGGCGCGTTGGTCATGGACTCCTGGCCGCCGGCGACCACGATGTCGAACTCGCCGGCGCGGATCAGCTGGTCGGCCAGCGCGATCGCGTCGAGGCCGGACAGACACACCTTGTTGACGGTGAGCGCCGGGACGCTCATCGGGATGCCGGCCTTGACCGCGGCCTGGCGCGCCGGGATCTGCCCCGCCCCGGCCTGCAGCACCTGACCCATGATCACGTACTGCACCTGGTCGCCGCCGATCCCCGCACGGTCGAGGGCTGCCTTGATCGCGAAACCGCCGAGGTCGGCCCCGCTGAATGACTTGAGCGAGCCGAGCAACCGCCCCATCGGAGTGCGGGCACCCGCGACGATGACGGAGGTCGTGCTGTTCGTTCCTGACATGAGGTGCGATCCCCTTCCAGCTGCACAAAGCTGAGGAGTGAACGAGGGTTTACTTCGAATGTACTGAGCGGTACTGCACCCCGTCATCGGGCCGTCGGTGTGATCGCGCGCACGTTGCGTAACCACCTTCGGAGCGCTGCACTGAATCCATGCTGACGCGAATCGACCACATCGGGATCGCCTGTCATGACCTCGACGCGACCGTCGAGTTCTACCGGGCCACGTACGGCTTCGAGGTTTTCCACTCCGAGGTCAATGAGGAGCAGGGCGTACGCGAGGCCATGCTCAAGATCAACGATACGTCCGACGGCGGGGCTTCGTACCTCCAGCTGCTCGAACCGACCCGGGAGGACTCCACGGTCGCGAAGTGGCTGGCGAAGAACGGCGAGGGCGTCCACCACATCGCCTTCGGTACGGCGGATGTCGACGCCGACGCCGCGGACATCCGTGACAAGGGCGTACGCGTTCTGTACGAGGAGCCACGGCGCGGTTCCATGGGGTCGCGGATCACTTTCCTGCATCCCAAGGATTGTCACGGTGTCCTGACAGAACTGGTCACTTCGGCGCCTGTTGAGTCACCTGAGCACTGACCCTCGTACATAGGGGCCGGTAGGGTTGGGGGCGGTCGTCGCCACCACGCGGGCGGCCGCATGCCGGGGTCCGGGTTTCGGGGGGCGAGCGTCGGGCAGCAGAGCCCGTGCACCGCCGTTGATCTGACACCATTCCCCGGGGGCCCCGTTCGGCGGATGGACGGAGCTCGTTTGGACAGGCCTGCTACCAGGGGACGGATGGGACCGCGCAGTGCGGGGCTACGAGAGCCAGGAGCGAGAGCCGGCGGCTGACGTCGACCACCTCTCTCGGTTCGAGGCCGAGATGAAGCGGCTGAAGACCGAGCGGGAAAAGGCGATCCAGCACGCCGAGGACCTCGGCTACCAGGTCGAGGTGCTGCGCGCCAAGCTGCACGAGGCACGGCGCACCATCATGTCCCGGCCCGCTTTCGACGGCGGTGACATCGGCTATCAGGCCGAGCAGCTGCTGCGGAACGCGCAGATGCAGGCCGACCAGCTGCGCATGGACGCCGAGCGCGAGCTGAGCCAGGCCCGCGCGCAGACCCAGCGCATCCTCCAGGAGCACGCCGAGCAGGCCGCCCGCCTGCAGGCCGAGCTGCACGCCGAGGCCGTGGCCCGCCGCCAGCAGCTGGACCAGGAGCTGGCCGAGCGCCGGCAGACCGTCGAGTCGCACGTCAACGAGAACGTGGCGTGGGCGGAGCAGCTGCGGGCCCGTACGGAGTCCCAGGCCCGCCGGCTGCTCGACGAGTCCCGTGCGGAGGCCGAGCAGGCCATGGCGGCCGCGCGTGCCGAGGCCGAGCGGCTGACCGACGAGGCCCGGCAGCGGCTGACGAGCGACGCCGAGTCTGCGCGCGCGGAGGCCGAGCAGCTGCTGCGCCGGGCCCGGACCGACGCCGAGCGCCTGCTGAACGCCGCGTCCACCCAGGCCCAGGAAGCCACCGACCACGCCGAGCAGCTGCGCAGCTCCACCGCGACGGAGTCGGACACCGCCCGCCGCCAGGCGAGCGAGCTGAGCCGGGCCGCCGAGCAGCGCATCGCGCAGGCCGACGAGGCGGTGCGCAAGGCGCAGGCCGAGGCCGAGAAGCTGGTCACCGAGGCCAAGGAGGCCGCCGCCAAGGCGCTGACCAGCGCGGAGTCGGCCAACGAGCAGCGTACGCGCACGGCCAAGGAGCAGGTCGCCCGGCTGGTCAGCGAGGCCACGAAGGAGGCCGAGGCCACCAAGGCGGACGCCGAGCAGATCGTCGCGGACGCCCGCGCCGAGGCGGAGAAGATCCTCGCCGAGGCCGGCGAGAAGGCCCGCAGCGTCACCGCCGAGGAGACCGCCTCCCAGCTGGGCAAGGCCGCGAAGACCGCCGAGGACGTCCTCGACAAGGCCTCGGAGGAGGCCCGGAAGACCACCAAGGCGGCCGGCGAGGAGGCCGAGCGGATCCGCCGTGAGGCGGAGGCCGAGGCGGACCGGCTGCGCGCCGAGGCGCACGACCTCGCCGAGCAGCTCAAGGGCGCGGCGAAGGACGACACCAAGGAGTACCGCGCCAAGACGGTCGAGCTGCAGGAGGAGGCGCGCCGGCTGCGCGGCGAGGCCGAGCAGCTGCGTGCCGACGCGGTCGCCGAGGGCGAGAGCATCCGTGCCGAGGCCCGGCGCGAAGCCGTCCAGCAGATCGAGGAGGCGGCCAAGTCCGCCGAGGAGCTGCTGTCCAAGGCGAAGGCCGACGCGGACGAGCTGCGGCAGAGCGCCACGACGGACAGCGAGAAGGTCCGTACGGAGGCCATCGAGCGCGCCACCACGCTGCGCCGGCAGGCCGAGGAGACCCTGGAGCGCACCCGCAAGGAGGCCGAACGGCACCGCGCGGAGGTCGAGGAGCAGGCCGAGGCGCTCAAGGAGGAGGCCGAGCGGGCCGCGCGCGAGCTGCGGGAGGAGACCGAGCGCGCGGTGGAGGCCCGGCGACTGGAGGCGGCCGACGAGCTGACCCGGCTGCGCACCGAGGCCGAGGACCGGCTCACCTCCGCCGAGCAGGCGCTGTCCGACGCCCGCGACGAGGCCGCCCGCATCCGCCGGGAGGCCGCCGAGGAGACCGAGCGGCTGCGCGCCGAGGCCGCCGAGCGCATCCGTTCGCTCCAGCAGCAGGCGGAGACCGAGGCCGAGCGGCTGCGCACCGAAGCGGCGGCGGACGCGTCCGCGTCCCGCGCGGAGGGCGAGAACGTCGCCGTGCGCCTGCGCTCGGAGGCCGCGGCCGAGGCCGAGCGGCTGAAGTCGGAGGCTCAGGACACCGCCGACCGGGTACGGGCGGAGGCGCAGGCCGCCGCCGAGCGCCTCGGCACCGAGGCGTCCGAGACGCTGGCCGCCGCGCAGGAGGAGGCCGTCCGGCGCCGCCGCGAGGCCGAGGAACTGCTCGGTTCCGCCCGGCAGGAGGCCGACCAGGAGCGCGAACGGGCCCGCGAGCAGAGCGAGGAACTGCTGGCCTCCGCACGCAACCGGGTGGAGGAGGCGCAGGCCGAGGCCGTCCGGCTGGTCGAGGAGGCCGACCGGCGCGCCACCGAGATGGTGTCGGCGGCCGAGCAGCACGCCCAGCAGGTCCGGGACTCCGTCGTCGGTCTGCACGAGCAGGCACAGGATGAGATCACCGGCCTGCGTTCCGCCGCCGAGCACGCGGCGGACCGTACGCGCCGGGAGGCCGAGGAGGAGGCGGACCGCGTCCGCGCCGACGCCTACGCCGAGCGGGAGCGGGCAAGCGAGGACGCGACCCGCGTACGGCGCGAGGCGAACGAGGAGTCGGAGGCGGCCAAGAGCCTCGCCGAGCGCACGATGGCGGAGGCGATCGCCGAGTCCGAGCGGCTGCGTTCGGACGCGGCGGCGCACGCCCAGCGGGTGCGGACGGAGGCGTCCGACACCATCGCCCAGGCGGACCAGGACGCGGCGCGCACCCGGGCGGACGCCCGCGACGACGCCAACCGCATCCGCTCGGACGCGGCGATGCAGGCGGACACCCTCATCACCGAGGCGCGTTCCGAGGCGGAGCGGCTCCAGACCGAGACGATCGCGGAGGCCGACCGGGTCCGGGCGGAGGCCATCGCCAAGGCCGAGAAGCTGATCACGGACGCCACCGGGGACGCGGAGCGGCTGCGCGCCGAGGCCGCCGAGACGGTCGGCTCCGCACAGCAGCACGCCGAGCGGATCCGGAACGAGTCCGAGCGGCTCAGGGCGGACGCGGAGGCGGCGGCCGAGCGGCTGGTCTCGTCCGCGCGCAAGGAGGCCGAGCGGACGCTGGACGAGGCCCGCAAGGACGCCAACAAGCGGCGCTCCGAGGCGGCCGAGCAGGTCGACACACTCATCACGGAGACCACGGCCGAGGCCGACAAGCTGCTCACCGAGGCGCAGCAGCAGGCGCTGCAGACCACCGCGGACGCCGAGTCGCAGGCGGACACCATGGTCGGCGCCGCCCGCAGCGAGGCGGAGCGCCTCGTCTCCGAGGCGACGGTCGAGGGCAACGGGATGGTGGAGAAGGCCCGTACGGACGCGGACGAGCTGCTCGTCGGCGCCCGCCGGGACGCCACCGCCATAAGGGAGCGCGCGGAGGAGCTGCGCGACCGCATCACCAGCGAGATCGAGGGGCTGCACGAGCGGGCCCGCCGCGAGGCCGCCGAGACCATGAAGTCCACCGGCGACCGCTGTGACGCGCTCATCAAGTCCGCCGAGGAGCAGCACGCCAAGGCGCAGGCGAAGGCCAAGGAGATCGTGTCGGAGGCCAACTCCGAGGCGGGCAAGGTCCGGATCGCGGCCGTGAAGAAGGCCGAGACGCTGCTCAAGGAGGCCGAGCAGAAGAAGGCCACGCTCGTCCGGGAGGCCGAGGAGCTCAAGGCCGAGGCGATCCGCGAGGCCAAGAAGACGGTCGAGGAGGGCAAGCGCGAGCTGGAGATCCTGGTGCGCCGCCGCGAGGACATCAACGCGGAGATCTCCCGTGTCCAGACCGTGCTGGAGGCGTTGACCTCATTCGAGGCGCCGAGCACGGGCAAGGACGGCGGCGTCAAGGCGGGGGCAACGATCGGGACGCCTCGTTCGGGTGGCAAGTCTTCGGATGACTAGCCGAACCCGTCGATTCCGTTGCCTTCTGGGGCCTTTGTCCGAGTCGTTGGCAAGCGCTGCGCGGGTTGACCACTCAAAAGAGGTGTCATTCTCCAGATCAAACACGTATCCGCTCGATGACACACCGCTTCGGCCCCTAGGATTCCACCTATCACCTCACCGGTCTCATTCGACAGGAACCCCATGAGCGACACTTCCCCCTACGGCTTCGAGCTAGTGCGGCGTGGGTACGACCGCGCTCAGGTGGACGAACGGATCTCCAAGCTCGTCTCCGACCGTGACAGCGCTCTCGCCCGCATCACCGCTCTGGAAAAGCGCATCGAGGAGCTCCACCTCGAGACACAGAACGCCCAGGCCCAGGTGACCGACGCCGAGCCGTCGTACGCCGGTCTCGGTGCGCGTGTCGAGAAGATCCTCCGCCTCGCCGAGGAGGAGGCCAAGGATCTGCGCGACGAGGCCCGGCGCGCGGCCGAGCAGCACCGCGAGCTCGCCGAGTCGGCGGCCCAGCAGGTCCGCAACGACGCTGAGTCGTTCGCCGCGGAGCGCAAGGCCAAGGCCGAGGACGAGGGCGTCCGGATCGTCGAGAAGGCCAAGAGCGACGCCTCTCAGCTGCGCTCCGACGCCCAGAAGGACGCGCAGTCGAAGCGCGAGGAGGCCGACGCCCTCTTCGAGGAGACCCGCGCCAAGGCCGCCCAGGCCGCGGCCGACTTCGAGACGAACCTCGCCAAGCGCCGCGAGCAGTCCGAGCGCGACCTGGCCTCGCGTCAGGCCAAGGCCGAGAAGCGTCTCGCCGAGATCGAGCACCGCGCCGAGCAGCTGCGTCTGGAGGCGGAGAAGCTGCGCACCGACGCCGAGCGCCGTGCCCGCCAGACGGTCGAGACGGCCCAGCGCCAGGCCGAGGACATCGTCGCCGACGCCAACGCCAAGGCCGACCGCATCCGCTCGGAATCCGAGCGCGAGCTGGCCGCTCTCACCAACCGCCGCGACTCCATCAACGCCCAGCTGACGAACGTCCGCGAGATGCTCGCCACGCTCACGGGCGCCGCGGTGGCCGCCGCCGGCTCCCCGGCCGAGGACGAGCCGATCTCCCGGGGTGTTCCGGCCCAGCAGTCCCGGTAACACCTGGCGTACGCCGACAGAACACAGCGAAGCCCTCTGCCGCTCCGGTGGCAGGGGGCTTCGTCCCGTCTTAGCGTGTCCGCATGATCGAGCTGGCGGGGCTGACCAAGCGGTACGGCGAGAAGGTCGCGGTCAACAATCTGACCTTCGCCGTGCGGCCGGGCATCGTCACGGGGTTTCTCGGGCCCAACGGCGCCGGGAAGTCCACGACCATGCGGATGATCCTCGGACTCGACCACCCCACCGCGGGCGACGTCAATATCGACGGCAAGCACTACGACCAGTTGAAGGACCCGCTGACGTACATCGGGGCGCTGCTCGAGGCCAAGGGGGTGCACGGCGGGCGGAGCGCGTTCAACCATCTGCTGTGCCTCGCGCAGAGCAACGGGATCCCGAGGAGCCGGGTGCACGAGGTGCTGGACAGCGTGGGGCTCACGGCGGTGGCACGGAAGAAGGCCAAGGGGTTCTCGCTGGGCATGGGACAGCGGCTCGGCATCGCGGCCGCGCTGCTCGGTGATCCCCGGATCCTGATGTTCGACGAGCCGGTCAACGGGCTCGACCCCGAGGGCATCCACTGGATCCGCAACCTGATGAAGTCGCTGGCCGCGCAGGGCCGGACCGTGTTCGTCTCCAGCCATCTGATGAGCGAGATGGCGCTGACCGCCGACCACCTCGTGGTCATCGGTCAGGGGCGGCTGCTCGCCGACACCTCCATGGCCGACTTCATCCGGCAGAACTCGCGGTCGTACGTCCGGATCCGCTCCCCGCAGCGCGAGCGGCTGCTCGATGCGCTGCACGAGGGCGGGATCACCGCCGTCGAGTCCGGCAGCGGGGCGCTGGAGGTGGACGGCGGCAAGGCCGAGCAGATCGGCGAGCTGGCCGCGCGAGGCGGGATCGTGCTGCACGAGCTGAGCCCGCAGCAGGCCTCCCTGGAGGAGGCGTTCATGCGCCTGACGGCGGAGTCGGTGGAGTACCACGCACACGCAGACACCGCCCCCGTCCAGCAGGACTGGGGCGCCGACTGGAAGGGGGCCTGAGCCGTGGTGGTCGCACAGGTCGTCCGGTCCGAGTGGACGAAGATCCGGTCCGTCGCGTCCACCGTGTGGACGCTGTCCCTCGCCGTGGTCGTCACCGTCGCCCTCGGCATGCTGATCTCGGCGCTGTCGAGGAGCCAGTTCGACAAGATGCCCGTGCGGGAGCGGCTCTCCTTCGACCCCACCTTCATCAGCTTCGCGGGCATGACGCTCGGGCAGCTGGCGATGATCGTGTTCGGGGTGCTCGTCGTGTCGAACGAGTACAGCACCGGCATGATCCGCACCTCGCTGGCCGCCGTACCGCAGCGCGGCACCTTTCTGTTCAGCAAGATCGCGGTGGCCACCGGGCTCGCCCTGGCCGTCGGCATGGTCACCAGCTTCGCCGCCTTCTTCCTCGGGCAGGCGATGCTCGGCTCCCACCGGACGGAGATCGGCGACACCGGGGTGCTGCGGGCGGTCCTCGGCGGCGGGTTCTACATGACCCTCATCGCGATGTTCTCGATGGGCGTCGCCTCGATGCTGCGCTCGCCGATGCTGTCGCTCGGCATCCTGATGCCGTTCTTCTTCCTGATCTCCAACATCCTCGGCAACGTCGACGCGACCAAGAAGATCGGCCGGTTCCTGCCGGACCAGGCGGGCAGCCGGATCATGCAGGTGGTCCCGCGGGTCGACGACGACACCCCCTACGGCCCCTGGGGCGGGCTCGGGATCATGGTGCTGTGGGTGATCGCCGCGATCGCGGGCGGATACCTGCTGCTGAAGAAGCGCGACGCCTGACGTTTTACTTCTCCTTGGGCGGAACCGTCAGCGCCCGGTTATCCTCCTAACCCTTACGGGGGCGTGTGCCCCGCTGTCCTGAACCTTTCGATGGGTGCGGAGCATGATCGAGGCTGTCGGCCTGACCAAGCGCTACGGCGACAAGACCGCCGTGTACAACCTTTCCTTCCAGGTGCGGCCCGGAGCCGTCACCGGCTTCCTCGGGCCGAACGGCTCGGGCAAGTCGACGACCATGCGGATGATCCTGGGGCTGGACAACCCGACCGCGGGCACGGTGACGATCGGCGGTTACCCGTACCGCAAGCTGCCCAACGCCCCCCGCCAGGTCGGCGCGCTGCTGGACGCCAAGGCCGTGCACGGCGGCCGGCACGCCCGCAACCACCTGCTGTGCCTGGCCCAGCTGTCGGGCATCCCGGCCCGGCGGGTGGACGAGGCGCTCGGGGTCGTCGGCCTCCAGGACGTCGCGAAGAAGCGGTCCAAGGGCTTCTCGCTCGGCATGGGGCAGCGGCTCGGCATCGCGGCCGCGCTGCTCGGCGACCCACAGGTGCTGCTGTTCGACGAGCCGGTCAACGGCCTCGACCCCGAGGGCATCCTCTGGGTGCGCAATCTGATGAAGGCGCTGGCGGCGGAGGGACGGACCGTGTTCGTCTCCAGCCACCTGATGAGCGAGATGGCGCTGACCGCCGACCACCTCATCGTCATCGGGCGCGGACAACTGCTCGCCGACATGAGCATCAAGGACTTCATCTCGGCGAACTCGGCCGACTTCGCGCGCGTCCGGACGCCCGACACCGAGCCCCAGCTGCGCGAGAAGCTGACCTCCGCGCTCACCGAGGCGGGCGGGCATGTGATGCCGGAGCAGGACGGGGCGCTGCGCGTCACGGGACTCGCGCTCCCCCGCATCAGTGACCTGGCGCACGAGGCCGACGTACGGCTGTGGGAGCTGTCGCCGCACCAGGCATCCCTGGAGGAGGCGTACATGCGGATGACGCAGGGCGCCGTCGACTACCGCTCGACCATCGACCAGAAGGCCGGCCTCCAGCAGCCCTTGCCGCCCGGCGCCCAGCCGCCGATGCCGGTACCGGGCCAGGGCCAGCCGGGCTGGTACGCCCCGCCGCCGCCCCAGCAGGGCGGTGGGCCGTTCGCCCCGCCGCAGGGCCAGGCGGCGCCGGGCGCGGCGCCCACGGGGCCCTACGGCGCTCCCGCCGGGGCCCCCGGCGCCGGACAGCCGAACCCGTACGCGCAGCCCGCCGCGGCGGCACCCCAGCAACAGCCCGCGGCCCCGGCCCCCGCTGCCGAATCGTCACCGCAGCCGGCCGCCGCTTCCGCCACCGCCGACCTGACCAAGCCCGAGGACGCCCGATGAGCACCCACCAGCCCCCGATGCCGCAGGCAGCCGCAGCCGCGCCGAACTGGCAGGCGGCGCCCGGCGGGCAGTACCCCGGTTACACCTCGCCGATCCCGGTGGTGCGCACCCACCTCGGTCATGCGCTGGCCTCCGAGTGGACGAAGATCAAGTCGGTGCGTTCGACGATGTGGACGCTCGGTGTGTTCGTGGTCCTCGTCGTCGGCATCGGCCTGCTCGCCGGTACGGTGGTCAGCAACTCCTCGTCCGACCTGTCGGGCGAGAACCCGCTGAGCCTTGGCTTCTTCGGACTGCTCCTGGGCAGCATGTGCATCATCACGCTCGGCGTGCTGACCACGGCCTCGGAGTACGGCACGGGGATGATCCGTACGACGATGACCGCCTGCCCCAGCCGCGGGCGCGTGCTCGCGGCCAAGGCGATCGTGTTCTTCCTCGTCGCCTTCGTGGTCACGCTCGCGGCCGCGTCGTTCGTCGCCATGGTCCAGGCGTCCATGCTGGAAGGAAACGGCGCGCGCACCCCGTCCGGCGGGGAATGGCTCAAGGGCACCGTCGGCATCAGCCTCTACATCGCCCTGCTCGGCCTGCTCTCGCTGGTCGTCGGCTCGATCATCCGGCACTCGGCGGGCGCCATCACCATCATGATCGGCGCCGTCCTGGCCCCGCTGGTGATCGCGCTGTTCATGTTCTCCTCGTCGCTGGAGAAGGTGCGCGAGGCCCTGTTCGAGTACTCGATCCCCAACCAGCTGAGCGTCTTCTACTCCAACTCCCTCAGCGACAAGGGCCCGTCCGGCTGGGACCCGCTGTGGATCATCCTGGGCGTGACGGCCGTCGCGTTCGGCGGAGCCCTCGCGCTGCTGCAGAAGCGGGACGTGTAGGTCGTACGGAGCTGTACGAAGCTCAGAATCTCGGCGCGCTCCTGGACCGCTGCACCCGCGTGGTGCGGCGGTCCTTCGCGTTCCAGCAGGCCTTGTGCCAGTGCCGGCGGTCGTCGATGCCGGCGTGTTCCGGCCAGGCCACGACGTGCGGGACGCCTGAGGGGATCACCTGGTCGCAGCCGGGGCAGCGGTATGTCTTGCCCTCCGCGCTCGCCCCGGCCACATGGCGCACGTACCACTCCTCCCCCTGCCAGCTCTCCGTGGACTGCCAGCCGCCGTAGCGGCCGCCGCGGTCCTCCTCGGCGCTCCGGCCGGACGAGCCGGCTCCCTTGGCTCGGTTGCGACGCGGGGACACGGGACACCTCTCGGGGCTATACAGGAAGCACGGGCTGTGTCCAGCCTACGCGGCGCGGACAGGGGTACGCGTAGGGAACCAACCCGCACAAGTCCCTCTCCAGGGCGACCCGTTCTGCAGACAATCCGGAAATCTCTTCGCGAGGCCGTGTCCTCGGCACGTGTCGGACGGTTATGCCGGGTGGGGGAGCTCCGCGTCGGAGCCAAGGAAGCAGGAAAAGAACGATGCGCGTCGGAAGTTTTGTGCTGGCGGCCCAGTTCCCGGGCCAAGGCCAGGGGGAGGCCCTGCACCGGGCGGTCCGCTCGGCGGAGGTCGCCGAGGAGGCGGGGCTGGACACCGTCTGGCTCGGCGAACACCACTTCGTGCCGTACGGCACCTGTCCATCGGCGGTCACCCTGGCCGCCCTGCTGCTGGGCCGCACCCAGCGCATCCGGGTCGGCACGGCCGTCAGCGTACTGCCCACCGTCCACCCGGTCGCCCTCGGCGAGCAGGCCGCGCTGCTGCATGTGACGAGCGGCGGGCGCTTCACCCTCGGCCTGGGGCGCGGCGGGCCCTGGGTGGACCTGGAGGTGTTCGGCTCCGGCCTCGGTGCGTACGAGCACGGGTTCCCGGAATCACTCGATCTGCTGGTGCGCTGGCTGCGCGAACCGGCGGTCGCGGCCGCGGGGGAACGGTTCTCCTTCCGTGAGGTCCCCGTCGTACCCCGCCCGTCGGAGGCGCTGACGGACACCCCGGGTCCCGAGGTCGTCGTCGCCTGTACCTCGCCGGCGAGCGTACGGCTGGCGGCCGAGCGCGGGCTGCCGATGCTGCTCGGCATGCACATCGGGGACGAGGAGAAGGCCGAGATGGTCGCCCTGTGGCGGCAGCACGCACGCGCGGCGGGGCGGCCCACGGACGAGATCCTCGGCGCGGCCCATGTCTCGGCGGGCGTCTGTCAGATCGCGGACCGGCGCACCGACGCGGCGGAGACGCTGCTGAAGGCGATGCCGGGCTGGCTGAAGCAGGGCCTGGAGGCCCATGTGACGGTGGACGGCCGGCAGCGCGCGATGCGCGATCCGCTGGCGTACACCGAACTGCTCTGCGGACTGCACCCGGTGGGCACCCCGCGGCTGTGCGCCGACCGGCTCGCGGCGACCTCGGAGCGAACCGGAATCACCCGGTTCGCCCTGATGGTCGAGGGTTCGGGCGACCTTGCGGCGACGGAGGAGAACGTTCGGCGGCTCGGTGCGGAGGTACTGCCCGGCCTCCGCTGAACGAACCGTCCGTCGCGCCGGTCAACACCCGTGCCACGCAGAGAGCTTGCCGCCCCTGTACCGATTGCACCTCCCGCGTGTGGAGCGGCAAGCAAGCGGCTCACTGCGTGAGCGGTCCCGGAGCTCCGCGTCAGCAGTCCCGGAGCTCCGGGGACTGGTTCAGCAGCTGACTGCGCACCGAGGTGAAGCGGGCCAGCGTCTCGTCGACCGAGGCGTCCAGCGGGAACACCGCCACCCGGTGGCAGTTCTGGAAGGCCAGCCGCACACCGAAGTGCCGCTGCAGCGCCCCGCGTATGGCGTCACTCGCGAGTGCGCGGAGCAGCTGGCCCCGTGCCTGCTCGTCCGGCGGGGGCGTCTGGTTGTCGGCGAACTGTCCGCCGTCCACCTTCAGCTGGGCCACCAGGGAGCTGATCATCTCCCACGCATAGGGCAGGGAGGTCCGGACGCAGTCGACGAAGGCAGCTTCGTCGACCTCGCCTCGCTCGGCCTGTTCGAGTAGGGCCGGTGAGACGTCGAGCGACATGGGTTCTCCTCTCGCACCCCCGACGAGCAGGGGTTGCCGGACAGGTAAGAGAGTTCGCGATACCGAACACGCTGCGTACACGGATCGCGACCTCCCGTTTACTACGGTAGGCAACCGACGGTGACCGCACCAGCAGATTGCGTACATGGCCCGGTCCCATTGGGGGCACAATCGGCCAAGGATGAACAAGAGTTACCAATGCAAAAGGGGCAGCCCCGAGGGTCTCCGGTGAGGCGGGAGACGGGAGACAGGTGGGCGAATCGCGTGGGCGGCAGGGTGTCGAGTAGCGTTGCCGACCATGCGTCTCGTCATTGCCCGGTGCTCCGTCGACTACGCCGGCCGGCTCACCGCCCACCTCCCCTCGGCCCCCCGCCTGATCCTGGTCAAGGCGGACGGCAGCGTCTCGATCCATGCGGATGACCGGGCCTACAAGCCCCTCAACTGGATGTCGCCGCCCTGCACGCTGAAGGAGGGGGCCGGCGAGGAGGAAGGCGTCTGGACCGTCGTCAACAAGACGGGCGAGAAGCTGATCATCACCATGGAGGAAGTCCTCCACGACTCCTCGCACGAACTCGGCGTGGACCCCGGCCTGATCAAGGACGGCGTGGAAGCACACCTCCAGGAGCTGCTCGCCGACCGCATCGAGACCCTCGGCGAGGGCTACACCCTGATCCGCCGCGAGTACATGACCGCCATCGGCCCGGTCGACATCCTGTGCCGGGACGCCGACGGGCAGACCGTCGCGATCGAGATCAAGCGGCGCGGCGAGATCGACGGCGTGGAGCAACTCACCCGCTATCTCGAACTGCTGAACCGCGATCCCCATCTCGCCCCGGTGCGCGGCATCTTCGCCGCCCAGGAGATCAAGCCCCAGGCCCGGGTCCTCGCGACCGACCGGGGTATCGGCTGCCAGGTCCTCGACTACGACGCGCTCAGGGGCATCGAGGACGACAAGCTGCGGCTGTTCTGAGGCGCCGGGAGCCGCTTCGGTACGTACGACGGTGAGGGCCGGGTCCCGGACGGGGACCCGGCCCTCATGTGCCGTGGGAGACCAGTGCGCGGCCTCAGATCACCGCACCCGAGACGCTGCTCTCCGGCGCACCGGCCGAGCCGCTCGACGTGGCGGGGGCGCTGGAGGCGGGGCCGCTGGCCGAGTTGGAGGTCGTCGGGGTCGACGACGCGGTCGGCGTGGGCGTAGGTGTGGGCGTGCTCGACCGGGTCGGGGTCGACGACGGGGTCGACGACGGGGAGTGCGAGGTCGACGGCCGCGGGGACGTCGGGCGCGAGCTGGACTTGGACGGCTTCGGCGAGGTGCCGCCGCTGCCGCCGCCCGACCCCTTCGTCCCGCTCGGCCGGTCCGAGGGCTCGGGGGTGTCGGACGGGGAGCCCGAGTCCGTCGGGCGGCTGGTGGCCGTGCCCGTGTCGCCCTTGCTCCCGTCGTCCTGCGTCGGGTCCGCGCCGAGGCTGCCGTCGTCGGTGCCCTGGCTGGCCGAGGGGTTGACGCTCACGTTGTGCGACGGGTCGTCGGCGCTGTCGTGCGACGTCATGCCGAGGGTGACCACCGTGCCGAGCACCGCGGCGAGCAGCGCGCCGGAACCGGCGGCGACGAGGTTGCGCCGGGCCAGCCGCCGCAGGCCGCCGCCCTGGGTCTTCGGCGCCGGGTCCGAGGACCGGTGGGTGACCAGCGTGTCACCCGCGGGCGGCAGCGCCGGCAGGTAGGCCGCGCGAACTCCGCCGGGCGGCGACGCCGACTCGTCGTGGCGCGCGTCGGGCACCTCCTCGCCCGCCGTGGCCCCCACGCCGGACACGTCGCCCGCGCGGTCGGCGACCAGGGCGAGGGCGCGTCGGCCGGCGACCGTGCCGCGCTTGTCGGCGAGGGCGCCGCGCAGCCCGTTGGAGGCCTCCAGCTCGGCGCGGGCCCGGTCGAGCTGTCCGCCGCAGAGCGCGAGTATGCCCAACTCATGGTGGAAGTAGGCCTGTTCGGAGACCTCACCGGTCTGCCGGGCGGCCTCGGAGCCGGAGCGCAGCGCCCGGTCCCAGGCGTTCCAGTGGAGGCCTGCGGCGAAGGCCGGGGCGGCCGTGCGGGCCAGCTCCACGGCGGTGCTCTCCTCGCCTTCGGCCGGGGACGCCGTCGCGGGCACCACGACGGCCAGCGCGGCGAGCAGCGCGTCTGCCTCGGCGCACACCCGCTCCGGGGTGACGGAGGGGTGTCCGGCCCACCAGGCGTAGTGCCGGGCCGCGGTGAGGGCGGTGTCGTCGGCGTCGTCGGCGTATCCGGCGGCCTCCAGCTGGGCCTGCACACCGGCCGCGAGGCGGTAGCGGGAGCCGACCGGGGAGACCAGTCCGCAGGCGGCCAGCTCGGCGAGGGCGGCGTCCGCGTGGGTGTCGCCGACCAGGGCGGGCAGATGGGCCTGGTGCGGCACCTCGCCGCCCAGGGCGACGGCGAAGCGCAGGGCGGCGCGGGCGGAGGCGCTCAGCCGGGAGGCGAGCAGCGGCGCGGGCGCGGCGGCCTCGCCGAGGGACGGCAGGGGCACCTCCGCGGCGTCGACCGGTTCCGCCTCGACCGGGGCATCGGCCGGGAGCCGTACGTCCTCGAAGACACCGACCTCGTCGACCGCGCCCGCGCTGGCCCGCAGTTGTTCGCGCTGCCGCAGCAGGGCCCCGGCCTGGACGAAGCGCAGGGGCAGGCCCTCGGACTCGAACCAGAGGTCGCCGGCCCAGTTGGACTCGTCCTCGGTGAGGACGCGGCCGACGGCGCGCTCCATCAGGTCCACGCCCGCGGCGCGGTCCAGGCCGCCGAGGAAGACCTCCTCGATCGCGGAGTCGGCGGAGGGGGCGGGCACGTCCGGGGTGGCGCCGATCAGGAAGGCGCACTCGGGGGTGGCGTCGATGAGCTCGTCGAGCCCGGTGCCGCCGAACTGGATGTCGTCGACGACGACGACCGCGCCGATCTCCCGGACCAGTTCCAGCAGTTCGTCCTGGGCCGGCCGGTGCAGGGGTGCGTCGTAGACCGCGTGGAACAGGTCGTGGAGCAGGTCGCTCGTGGTGCGGTGGTACCCGGTGAGGCGGACCACGCCGTCGGGGGCGAGGTCCGAGCAGTCGTCGGCGACGAGGTCGAGGAGGGCACTGCGGCCCGCGCCGGCCGGGCCGGTGAGCCGTACGGAGCGGCCGCGGGCGAGCAGCCGCACCAGGCGCTCGCGCTCTTCCTGGCGCTCCAGGAGCGGCAGCGCGGGCTGCGATGGTCCCGGGGGCACGGGCGGCCGGGCGGCGCGCTCGGTCTGGGCGCGCCCGGCCGCGGTGAGCTTCGCGGGCCGGCCGGGCCGCTCCGCGGGCGGGCAGAGCTCTATCTCGCTGCCGTCGACGGGATTGACGGTGAGCAGGAGGTCGCCCGAGACGAGCTGCACCGTGCGGGCGAGTGCGGGTGCGCTCTGGACGAAGTCTGAAGTGAGGGATTCCCGGGGCGGGCGCTGGCGCGGCATGCTGCCGTCACCGTCCTGGCCGTGCCCCTCGGGTCCCCGGTTGATCGGGTCCATAGGTTCCTAGCCCCCCAAAAGCGTCGTGTGCCCGTATCCGGCCCCTCCCGGCCTGCTGCACACCGCGCTGTCGCTTCTGGTCCGGGCCCGCTCGAGGGTTGCATGGCTGCGGGCGACCGAACCTTAAACCTTCGCACAGTATCTCCGACAGGTCGGGGTACCGGGCCGTCCGAGACGTCACAGTCTCGTGAGGATTGCGCGCGACGTGCGGTTCGCCGCTGTCCGACCGGGTCTCGTCCACACCGTGGAGCACACCCGATCGAGGAGTTACACCCGGGGCAGCGACTCCACCCCGATGCCTCCCTCGATGGCCAGGATCCGGTGCAGCCGGGTGGCCACCAGCAGGCGCTGCATCTGCGGCGGTACACCGCGCAGCACCAGGCGGCGGCCGCAGCGGCCGGCCCGCCGGTGGGCGCCCATGATCACCCCGAGTCCGGTGGCGTCCCAGGAGTCCAGTTCTGACAGGTCGAGCACGAGGTCGCCGACTCCGCCGTCGACGGCCGCATGCAGGACCGTACGGGCGTCCGCCGCGCTGCGGACGTCGAGGCGGCCCCCGACGACCAGCCCGGCGTGGTCGCCCCTGATGTGCATATGCGCTCCCCGTGAGTGCGGCGTCGTGCTCCAGGTACTCCAAGACGGTGCGTTGCACCGTCTGACTGCTTCAGCGGCGGCCAGGTTGCCGTCTGTAAGCGAACCGATACCGAATTCACCCCCGCGGGTGATACCCGCGGGGACTGTGCGGTTTCAGCGGCGGTACGTACACGCGTTTCAGTACGTGTAGAAGCCCTGCCCGCTCTTGCGTCCGATGTCACCGGCGTCAACCATCCGGCGCATCAGCTCCGGCGGCGCGAACTTCTCGTCCTGCGACTCCGTGTAGATGTTGCTGGTGGCGTGCAGCAGGATGTCGACACCGGTGAGGTCCGCCGTGGCGAGCGGGCCCATGGCGTGACCGAAGCCCAGCTTGCAGGCGAGGTCGATGTCCTCGGCCGTCGCGACGCCCGACTCGTACAGCTTGGTCGCCTCGACGACGAGGGCCGAGATGAGCCGGGTGGTGACGAAGCCGGCCACGTCCCGGTTGACGACGATGCAGGTCTTGCCGACGGACTCGGCGAACTCCCGCGCGGTGGCGAGGGTTTCGTCGCTGGTCTTGTAGCCGCGGACGAGTTCGACGAGCTGCATCATCGGAACCGGCGAGAAGAAGTGCACACCGACGACCCGCTCGGGGTGCTCGGTGGCCGCCGCGATCTTGGTGATCGGGATCGCGGAGGTGTTGGAGGCGAGCACCGCCTCCGGGCGCACGATCTTGTCGAGCGCGCGGAAGATCTCGTGCTTGACCTCGAGCTTCTCGAAGACGGCCTCGACGACGACATCGGCGTCCGCGGCCGCGTCCAGGTCGGTGGTCGCGGTGATGCGGCCAAGGGCGGCGTCGGCGTCGTGCGCCTCCATCTTGCCCTTGCTCACGAACTTGTCGTACGAGGCCTTGATGCCGTCGGTGCCACGCTTGAGTGCCTCGTCGGTGACGTCACGCAGGACGACGTCCCAGCCCGCCTGCGCGGAGACCTGGGCAATGCCGGAACCCATGAGACCGGCCCCGATGACGGCGAGCTTCCGTGCCACTCCCACTCCCCTTACACGCTGTTTACGTATGGCTCTTTCGCGGACGATAGCGCTCGTGAGGGGCCGTGTGACCGGTAAGTAATGCGCGTCACGTCTCAGCTGACGGACATCACACCGGGAGGGGTCATTCCAAGCCTCGGACGGCGTAGTTGAGCACCTTTTCACTGAACAGGTCCTCTATGTCGTCAAGGAGGACCAGCATCTCTCGGGACACTTCACGCGGATCGCGACCTTTGATCATCTCGCAGGCGATGGCGGACATGACGGCGTGGTGGGCCCAGTTGATCTGACCCGCCATCAGACCGGGGAGCGGATCGTCCTGCGCCGCACCGGTCTCCTCGCGCAGGACGGCCTCAAGATTGGCCTGGATCTCCTGCTGGATCGCCCACAGCCGGGAGCGCAGCGCGGGCGCCTCCTCGATCACCCGCATGAAGCGGGCGTAGCCGGGGATCAGCCCGACCCGGGGCGAGACCGCCTCGACCTCCTCGCGCAGTTCGCGCAGCACCGCCACGGCGGCCGACTCCCCGTCGGCGCGGCCGCGCACCCAGCGGGCCAGCCGGTCGATCATGCCGGAGGACCGGTCGAAGAAGAGGTCCTCCTTGGCCGGGAAGTAGTTGTAGACCGTGTTGACGGAGACATTGGCCGCGTCGGCGATCTCCGCCATCGTCACCGCGTCGAATCCGCGCTCGATGAACAGGCCCGTGGCGACATCCGAGATGTACTGCCTGGTCTGCCGCTTCTTCCGCTCCCGGAGCCCTTCTGCCATGGCCGAATCCTA
Source organism: Streptomyces sp. NPDC025638 (assembly GCF_055558775.1). NCBI lineage: Bacteria > Bacillati > Actinomycetota > Actinomycetes > Kitasatosporales > Streptomycetaceae > Streptomyces > Streptomyces sp. NPDC025638. Next base: position 69,588 of record NZ_JBVHLX010000023.1, read on the forward strand.
GCCGCGCCGGGCCACTTCACTGGACAGAGTGAAAACTTGGAGTCATTGCAAAATTTCAGGGACTCTGTTTTCCTGGCGGCATGACAGCAGTCATCAGCGCGGCCGGACTGGCCCGCACCTTCCAGGCGAAACGCGGCCCCGTGGAGGCCGTGCGCGGCATCGACCTCACCGTCCGCGAGGGCGAGATCCTCGGCTTCCTCGGCCCGAACGGCGCCGGCAAGACGACCACCCTGCGGATGCTCACCACCCTGCTGAAGCCGACCGGCGGCGCGGCGACGGTGGCCGGCCACGACCTGGCCACCGACCCGGCCGGGGTGCGCCGCGCATGCGGCTACGTCGCCCAGTCCGGCGGCGTCGACGGGCAGATCGGCGTGCGGGAGGAGCTGGTCACCCAGGGCCGCCTGTACCGCCTGCCAAGGGTTCGGGCCGTCGAGCGCGCCGCGGAACTGGCCCGCGACCTGGACCTCACCGGCCTGCTGGACCGCAGGACGTCCGCGCTGTCGGGCGGTCAGCGACGACGCCTGGACATCGCGATGGCACTCACCCACCGCCCGAAGGTCCTGTTCCTCGACGAGCCCACGACCGGTCTCGATCCCGGCAGCCGCGCGGACCTCTGGGCCCTGATCCGTCGGCTGCGCGACGAGCACGGCACGACGGTCTTCCTCACCACCCACTATCTGGACGAGGCCGACGCCCTCTCCGACCGCTTGGTCGTCGTCGACCGGGGCGTGGTCGTGGCCGAGGGCACACCGAGCGCGCTGAAGCTGGAGCACGGCGGCTCGATCGACGCCTCGCTCCAGGACACGTTTCTCGCCATCACCGGCCGCGGGCCTGCCCCGGCCGACGCCGCCCCCGTAGCCGTATAGGACACCGAGGACCGAGCCGATGCTCCTGCACGACACCGCACTCATCTACGGCCGCTATCTGCGCCAGTCCCTGCGCTCCCGCTTCGCGCTGCTCTTCGGCGTCCTGATGCCGCTGCTGTACCTCTTGTTCTTCGGCCCGCTGCTCACCGGCCTGCCGCTCGGTGCGCGGGGCAGTTCCTGGCAGGTTCTCGTCCCCGGGCTGCTGCTCCAACTCGGCCTGTTCGGGGCCGCCTTCGCGGGGTTCACGATCATCATCGAGAAGGGGCAGGGAGTGGTGGAGCGCATGCGCGTCACTCCGGTCAGCCGGCTCGCCCTGCTGCTCGGCAGGGTGCTGCGCGACGCCACGGTCTTCGTCTTCCAGGCGGTGCTGCTGGTGCTGGCCGCGGTGGCGATGGGGCTGCGCGCGCCGCTGCCCGGCATCCTGATCGGCTTCGCGTTCGTCGCCCTGCTCACCGTCTCGCTCGGCTCGCTGTCGTACGCGATGGCGATGAAGGTGAGCACCCCGCAGGAGTTCGGCCCGCTGGTCAACGCGCTGACCATGCCGTCGATGCTCCTGTCGGGCCTGATGCTGCCTATGACCCTGGCTCCGGGCTGGCTGGACGTGCTCTCCCACTTCGTCCCGTTCCGCTATCTCGTGGACGCGGTGCGGGACGCGTACGTCGGCTCCTACACGACGGCCCACATGCTCTACGGCGTCCTCGTCGCCGTCGCCTTCGCGACTCTGGCCGTGACGGTGGGCACACGCGTGTTCCGAACGGCCGGAGGGTAACTACGCTGGTCACATGGTCAATCTGACGCGCATCTACACCAGGACCGGCGACAAGGGCACCACCGCCCTTGGTGACATGAGCCGGGTCGCCAAGACCGATCTGCGGATCTCGGCCTACGCCGACGCCAACGAGGCGAATGCGGTGATCGGTACGGCGATCGCGCTGGGCGGTCTGGCGGAGGAGATCGTCGAGGTCCTCACCCGGGTGCAGAACGACCTGTTCGACGTGGGTGCGGACCTGTCGACGCCGGTGGTGGAGAACCCCGAGTTCCCGCCGCTCAGGGTCGAGCAGTTCTACGTCGACAAGCTGGAGGCGGACTGCGACCGCTTCAACGAGCAGTTGGAGAAGCTGCGCTCCTTCATCCTGCCCGGCGGTACCCCCGGCGCGGCCCTGCTCCACCAGGCCTGCACGGTCGTACGCCGTGCCGAGCGCTCGACGTGGGCGGCCCTGGAGGTCCACGGCGAGATCATGAACCCCCTGACGGCCACCTACCTCAACCGTCTCTCGGACCTGCTCTTCATTCTGGCCCGAACGGCCAACAAGGAGGTCGGGGACGTGCTGTGGGTGCCGGGCGGGGAGCGCTAGGGGAGCTTGGCGGGCTCCCGCCTGGGAAACAGGGTGTAGCTCGCGGCGATGATCAGGTTGATGCCGATCACCCACACCATCCTCAGCTGCCATGCCCGCAGCGAACCGGTCCCGGCGTCGTCGCCGACGTACCAGACCGCGGCCTGGAGCAGGGCGATGGCCACCACGGACGCCAGGATCCAGCGGCCCGCGACCTTCCACTCGTGGACGGCGCGGGCCGTGCCGTACCTCGGCGGCCTCACCGGCGGCGGGCCGCCGGCGAACCGGTGCGCGATCCGGGCGTCGGCCCACTTGATCGTGGAGTGCCCGAGACCCACGGTGAAGCCGATGTAGACGGCGGCGAGGCCGTGCCGCCAGTCGGGCTCCGCGCCGTTCTTGAGGTCGATCGCCGTGACGGCGAACAGCACGAGCTCCAGCAGCGGCTCGCACAGCAGCAGGGCCAGCCCGGTGCGCGGCATCCTCAGCGGATGGCGGAAGGCAAGTCCGGCCGCCAGCAGCACCCAGAAGGCCACCTCACAGGCCACGATCAACCCGACGATCACGTCTCGCTCCTCTCGGTCACCCCTCCAGGCTCCCGTCGGTCCGCGCCGGCCGCGTCGTCGTCGGTGAGGAACTCCCCGTACATCGAAAGATGCAGTTCGGGACCGTTCCACAGGAGCACGCGTGCGGTGCGCGCGCCGTGTTGGATGGGGGCATGGCCCTGACGCTTCCGCGCCCGCACCGCGACGACATACGCATCGCCGTGGGCGGCTTCCTCGGAGGTGTGCTGATGTGGGGGCTCGGGCTCAGCCCCCGGGAGGTCACGGACAGCCTCGTGCTGTGGCCGCAGCGGTGGGCCGTGCTGGTGCCGCTGGCCGTGACGGCCGCCTGCGAGTTGCTGCGCCGCACCCGGCCGAGGTTCGCCATGCTGGTGGGCACCGCCATGCTGACCGTGGACACGGTGACGCAGGGCAGCGTGGTCACGGTCGTCCTGTTCACCGACCTCATGTACGCGGCCGTCCTGTACGGCACCCCGGCCTCCGCCCGCCGCATCCCCTGGATCACCGGGCTGCTCACGGTGATCGGCGGGGTGGTGCCGGCCGCGCTCTGGCGTGATCCGGCGGGTCTGCTGATCGGTGTCGGGGTCGGCGTGGTGGCGTTCGCCCCCGCCGCCACCGGCTCGGTCGTGCGCGACCACCGTGACGCGGCCGAGGCGGCCCGGCTGCGTGCCGAACAGAACGCCCTGCTGGCCGAGATGGACCGCGTCCAGGCGGTGACCGCCGAACGGGCGCGGGTGGCCCGCGAGTTGCACGACATGGTCGCCAACCATCTGTCCGCGATCGCCATCCACTCCACGGCCGCGCTGTCCATCGACGACCCCGGCACCTCCCAGGAAGCCCTCGCCGTCATCCGGGAGAACAGCGTCGAGGGGCTCGCCGAGATGCGGCGGCTGATCGGGATCCTGCGGGACCGCGGCGGCGAACACGAACCTGCCGTCACCCCCACCCTCGACGGCCTCACCACCCTGGTCGACGGCGCCCGTGCCAACGGCCTCGACGTCACCCTGGACGCCGACCACGGCCGGGTGCCCGCCCCGGTCGAGCTGGCCGCGTACCGCATGGTCCAGGAGTCCCTGACCAACGCGCTCAAGCACGCCGGCCCGGGCCGTGTCACCGTCCGCCTGGCCCAGCGGGACGGCATGCTCGACCTCCGTGTGACCAGCCCCTACGGCCATCGGGACGCCCCCCGCGCCCCCGGCTCCGGCGCCGGGCTGACCGGGATGCGGGAGCGGGCGACCCTGCTCGGCGGCCGGTTCGCCGCCAGCCCCGAGGACGGGCTCTGGGCCGTACGTGCCACCCTCCCCGTGATCGAAGGAGACCCAGAATGATCCGCGTCCTGGTCGCCGAGGACCAGTCCGCCGTGCGCGCCGGGCTGGTGCTCATCCTGAACAGCGCGCCCGACATCGAGGTGGCCGGCGAGGCGGCGGACGGGGAGCGGGCGGTGGCGCTGGCCCGGGAACTGCGGCCGGATCTGGTGCTGATGGACGTTCAGATGCCGCGTCTCGACGGGGTGTCGGCGACCCGGAAGGTCGTCGCGGAGGGGCTCGCGGACGTGCTGGTGCTCACCACCTTCGACCTCGACGAGTATGTCTTCGGGGCGCTGCGGGCCGGTGCGGCCGGGTTTCTGCTGAAGAACACCGAGGCGAAGGATCTGCTGGAGGCGGTGCGCACGGTGGCGCGCGGGGAGGGGATCGTCGCCGCGGCCGTCACCCGGCGGCTGATCGCCGAGTTCGCCGCACGGCCGGTGCGGGAGTCGAGCGCCGATCCCGCGGTCCTGGAGTCGCTGACCCCCCGTGAGCGCGAGGTGCTGTCCTGCCTCGGGGAGGGGCTGTCCAACGCGGGGGTCGCCGAGCGGCTGGACATGGCGGAGGGGACCGTGAAGACGCACGTCAGCCGTCTGCTGGCGAAGCTGGAGCTGCGCAGCAGGGTCCAAGCGGCCGTGCTGGCCCAAGAGTTGGGGATCTAGGGTAATTCCGGGCGAGTGGTCCAGACCTATTGACCCGTGGTCCAGACCTTTCTATTCTCGCGGCACCGTGGGCGTGAAGGCTCAGTCATGCCCCTGACACCCCCGAGAAAGAGGGAGGCGCAGCATGCGCTTCAGACACAGAGCCGCGGCAGGGTTCGCGACCCTGTTGCTCCCCCTGGCCGGACTGGTAGGCCTCGCGAGCCCCGCCCAGGCCGCGACGACCGCCACCGCCACCTACGCCAAGACCCAGGACTGGGGCTCCGGCTTCGAGGGCAAGTGGACCGTCAAGAACACCGGCACCACCGCCATCAGCTCGTGGACGATCGAGTGGGACTTCCCCTCCGGTACGTCCGTCACCTCGGCCTGGGACGCGGACGTCACCTCCTCCGGCACCCACTGGACCGCCAAGAACAAGTCCTACAACGGCTCCATCGCCCCGGGTGCCTCCGTCTCCTTCGGCTTCAACGGCGCCGGCTCCGGCTCACCGTCCAACTGCAAGCTGAACGGCGACAGTTGCGACGGCACCACGGTCCCCGGTGACGCGGCGCCCTCCGCGCCCGGCACCCCGACCGCGTCGAACATCACCGACACCTCGGTGAAGCTGTCCTGGTCGGCGGCGACCGACGACAAGGGCATCAAGAACTACGACGTGCTGCGCGACGGCTCGAAGGTCGCCACCGTGACGACCACCTCGTACACGGACAACGGCCTGAGCGCCGGCACCGACTACTCCTACACCGTCCAGGCCCGTGACACCGCCGACCAGACCGGTCCGGTCAGCGGCGCGGTCGCGGTCCACACCACTGGTGGCGGCACCAATCCCCCGCCCACCGGCGACAAGGTCAAGCTCGGCTACTTCACCGAGTGGGGCATCTACGGCCGCAACTACAACGTCAAGAACCTGGTGACGTCCGGCTCGGCCGCCAAGATCACCCACATCAACTACGCCTTCGGCAACGTCACCAACGGCCAGTGCGCGATCGGCGACTCCTATGCCGACTACGACAAGGCCTTCACCGCCGACCAGTCGGTCAGCGGCGTCGCCGACACCTGGGACCAGCCGCTGCGCGGCAACTTCAACCAGCTGCGCGAGCTGAAGGCCAAGTACCCGAACATCAAGGTGCTGTGGTCCTTCGGCGGCTGGACCTGGTCCGGCGGCTTCGGGCAGGCGGCGGCCAACCCGGCCGCGTTCGCGCAGTCCTGCTACAACCTGGTCAAGGACCCGCGATGGGCCGATGTGTTCGACGGCATCGACATCGACTGGGAGTACCCGAACGCGTGCGGTCTGTCCTGTGACACCAGCGGGGCGGCGGCCTTCAAGAACGTGATGTCCGCGCTGCGCGCCAAGTTCGGCTCGAACAGCCTGGTCACCGCCGCGGTCACCGCCGACGGTTCCTCCGGCGGCAAGATCGACGCGGCCGACTACGCGGGCGCGGCCCAGTACGTCGACTGGTACAACGTGATGACGTACGACTTCTTCGGCGCCTGGGCGGCGCAGGGCCCGACGGCCCCGCACTCCCCGCTCACCTCGTACAGCGGCATCCCGACCGCCGGCTTCACCACGGCCGACGCGATGGCCAAGTACAAGGCGAAGGGCGTGCCCGCGAGCAAGCTGCTCATCGGCATCGGCTTCTACGGCCGCGGCTGGACCGGCGTCACCCAGGACGCCCCGGGCGGCACGGCCACGGGCCCGGCGGCCGGCACCTATGAGCAGGGCATCGAGGACTACAAGGTGCTCAAGACGTCCTGCCCGGCCACCGGCACCATCGCGGGCACGGCGTACGCGCACTGCGGCAGCAACTGGTGGTCGTACGACACTCCCGCCACCATCAACAGCAAGATGGCGTGGGCCAAGTCCCAGGGCCTGGGCGGCGCCTTCTTCTGGGAGTTCAGCGGTGACACCAGCAACGGCGAACTGGTGAGCGCCATCAACTCCGGCCTGTCGTAACGGAGTAATGGCCCTCTAAGCAACATTGACGCGCTGACCGGGCGGGGCTGCTTCCAGCCACGCGAGAAATCCGGTCAGCGCGTCTTCGCTCATGGCGAGTTCGAGGCGGATGCCCCGATGGGTACAGGCGAGGATGACGGCGTCGGAGAGCAGCGCCAGTTCCTCCTCGCCCTCGGGAAGCCGGCGGCCGGCCACCTCGATCTGCGAGCGTTCCAGGACGCGGCGCGGGCGGGGGGCGTAGGAGAAGACCCGGTACCACTCGATCCGGTCGCCGTTGTAGCGGGCGACGCCATAGCTCCAGCCCTTGCCGCCGGCGTCGGGTTTCTCCGGTACGTCCCAGCGCAGGCTGCAGTCGAAGGTTCCGCCGGACCGCTGGATCAGTCTGCGCCGCAGGCCGAACAGGAAGAGTCCCACCACCACGAGCGCGACCACGACTCCGCACACAGTCAGAGCGAGGACCATCGGCACCGACCTCCTCGTCTCCTAGGTAACGGAACGGAAAAAACACCCACATCTGCCTCAGCCGCGGCTGGGGCCGGATTGCTCCGGTCCCAGCCGCGGCTGAGTGACGTCATCACACAGTGCGCTGGTTCAGCGCGATGCCGCCGCACGCAGTCGAACGTCCGCGCGGCGCTGGGCGGACGCGTCCGCGTCCGACTTCGCGCGCTCGAGCGCCCGCTCCGCGCGCTGGACATCGATCTCGTCCGACAGCTCGGCGATCTCGGCCAGCAGCGACAGCTTGTTGTCAGCGAACGAGATGAAACCGCCGTGCACCGCGGCGACGACCGTTGCACCATCACTCGTACGGATGGTCACCGGGCCCGACTCCAGCACACCGAGCAGCGGCTGGTGACCGGGCATGACGCCGATGTCGCCGGAGGTGGTGCGCGCGACGACCAGGGTGGCCTCGCCGGACCAGACCTGGCGGTCCGCGGCGACCAGCTCGACGTGCAGCTCAGCAGCCAAGGGTGGCTCCTCGGGTCACCACCCGGCGGTAGTGCCGGGTGTGGGTCAATTCTAGAGGGCGTGGAGAGAGGGGCTGACACACCCCCGCCGGGTGCGACCCCGGAGGGAGGTGCCCAGCCCCTCTCAGATGAGCACGGGGCTCAGGAGACGCCCAGCTCCTTGGCGTTGGCCTTGAGGTCCTCGATGCCACCGCACATGAAGAACGCCTGCTCGGGGAAGTGGTCGTACTCACCGTCGCAGATCGCGTTGAACGCGGCGATCGACTCTTCGAGCGGCACGTCCGAGCCGTCCACGCCGGTGAACTGCTTGGCGACGTGGGTGTTCTGGGACAGGAAGCGCTCCACACGACGGGCACGGTGGACGACGAGCTTGTCCTCCTCGCCGAGCTCGTCGATACCGAGGATCGCGATGATGTCCTGGAGGTCCTTGTACTTCTGCAGGATCGTCTTCACGCGCATGGCCGCGTTGTAGTGGTCCTGCGCGATGTACCGCGGGTCCAGGATGCGGGACGTGGAGTCCAGCGGGTCCACGGCCGGGTAGATGCCCTTCTCGGAGATCGGACGGGACAGAACCGTCGTCGCGTCGAGGTGGGCGAAGGTGGTGGCCGGGGCCGGGTCGGTCAGGTCGTCCGCGGGGACGTAGATCGCCTGCATCGAGGTGATCGAGTGACCACGGGTCGAGGTGATGCGCTCCTGGAGGAGACCCATCTCGTCGGCCAGGTTCGGCTGGTAACCCACCGCGGAGGGCATCCGGCCGAGCAGCGTGGAGACCTCGGAACCGGCCTGCGTGAAGCGGAAGATGTTGTCGATGAAGAACAGCACGTCCTGCTTCTGGACGTCACGGAAGTACTCGGCCATGGTGAGGCCGGCCAGCGCGACGCGCAGACGGGTGCCCGGGGGCTCGTCCATCTGACCGAAGACCAGGGCAGTCTTGTCGATGACGCCCGAGTCGGTCATCTCCTCGATGAGGTCGTTGCCCTCACGGGTGCGCTCACCGACACCGGCGAACACGGAGACACCGTCGTGGTTGTTGGCGACACGGTAGATCATCTCCTGGATGAGCACCGTCTTGCCGACGCCGGCGCCGCCGAACAGGCCGATCTTGCCGCCCTTGACGTACGGGGTGAGCAGGTCGATGACCTTGACGCCCGTCTCGAACATCTCGGTCTTCGACTCGAGCTCGTCGAAGTTCGGGGCCTTGCGGTGGATCGGCCAGCGCTCGCCGTCGTAGGTCTCGTCAACGTTCAGCACCTCACCGAGGGTGTTGAACACCTTGCCCTTGGTGAAGTCGCCGACGGGAACCGAGATGGCGGAGCCGGTGTCGGTCACCTGGGCCTGGCGGACCAGACCGTCGGTGGGCTGCATGGAGATGGTGCGGACCAGGCCGTCACCCAGGTGCTGGGCGACCTCCAGGGTCAGCGTCTTCTTCGCGCCGGCGTTGGCCGGGTCGGCCACCTCGACGTGAAGGGCGTTGTAGATTTCCGGCATCGCGTCGACGGGGAACTCCACGTCGACGACCGGGCCGATGACCCGGGCGACGCGGCCCGTGGCCGTCGCGGTCTCAACAGTGGTGGTCATTAGCGGTCACTCCCCGCGGTCGCGTCGGCCAGGGCGCTCGCGCCACCGACGATCTCGCTGATTTCCTGGGTGATTTCGGCCTGGCGGGCCGCGTTGGCAAGCCGGGAGAGGCTCTCGATGAGCTCACCGGCGTTGTCGGTCGCCGACTTCATCGCGCGCCGCGTGGCGGCGTGCTTCGAAGCGGCCGACTGGAGCAGCGCGTTGTAGATACGGCTCTCCACGTAGCGCGGCAGCAGGGCGTCGAGGACGTCCTCTGCCGAGGGCTCGAAGTCGAACAGCGGCAGGATCTCGCCCTTCGGCGTCTCCTGCGCGACCTCTTCGAGGCGCAGCGGCAGCAGCCGGGCGCCGAGCGCCGTCTGCGTCATCATCGAGACGAACTCGGTGAAGACGATGTGGATTTCGTCCACGCCGCCGTCCGCCGTCTCCTTCTCGATGGCCTCGATCAGAGGCTCCGCCACCTTCTTGGCGTCCGCGTACGAGGGCTCGTCGGTGAAGCCGGTCCACGACTCCGCGATCTTGCGCTCACGGAAGTTGTAGTGGGCGACACCACGGCGGCCGACGATGTACGTGTCGACCTGCTTGCCCTCGCGCTCCAGGCGCTCGGTCAGCTGCTCCGCCGCCTTGATGGCGTTGGAGTTGAAGGCACCGGCCAGACCGCGGTCGCTCGTGAGGAGCAGGACCGCGGCACGGCTCGGGTTCTCCGTCTCCGTGGTCAGCGGGTGCTTGGTGTTCGAACCGGTACCGACCGCCGTGACCGCGCGGGTGAGCTCGGTCGCGTACGGCGTGGAGGCCGCCACCTTGCGCTGCGCCTTGACGACACGCGAGGCGGCGATCATCTCCATCGCCTTGGTGATCTTCTTGGTCGCGGTGACGGATCGGATGCGACGCTTGTAGACCCGGAGCTGGGCTCCCATGAGTCAGGTCCCTTCCTTACGTCACTTGGCGGCAGCGGCCGGAGTGTCCTCGCCGAGCAGCTTGCCGTCGGAGGTCTCGAACTGCTTCTTGAAGTCCGCGATCGCGTCGGCCACGGCCGTCAGCGTGTCGTCGGACATCTTGCCGCCCTCCTTGATGGAGGTCATGAGGCCCTGCTCCTTGCGGTGCAGGTACTCCAGGAGCTCCTTCTCGAAGCGGCGGATGTCGGCGACCGGAACGTCGTCCATCTTGCCGGTGGTGCCGGCCCAGACGGAGACGACCTGGTCCTCGGTGGACATCGGCTGGTACTGGGCCTGCTTCAGCAGCTCGACCATGCGCTGACCGCGCTCCAGCTGCGACTTCGAGGCGGCGTCCAGGTCGGAACCGAAGGCGGCGAACGCCTCCAGCTCACGGAACTGGGCCAGGTCGACGCGGAGACGGCCGGAGACCTGCTTCATCGCCTTGTGCTGCGCGGAACCACCGACTCGGGAGACGGAGATACCGACGTTCAGCGCGGGGCGCTGACCGGCGTTGAACAGGTCCGACTCCAGGAAGCACTGGCCGTCGGTGATGGAGATGACGTTGGTCGGGATGAACGCCGAGACGTCGTTGGCCTTGGTCTCGACGATCGGCAGACCGGTCATCGAGCCGGCGCCCATGTCGTCGGAGAGCTTCGCGCAGCGCTCCAGCAGCCGGGAGTGCAGGTAGAAGACGTCACCCGGGTAGGCCTCACGGCCCGGCGGGCGGCGCAGCAGCAGCGACACGGCGCGGTAGGCGTCGGCCTGCTTCGACAGGTCGTCGAAGATGATCAGGACGTGCTTGCCCTCGTACATCCAGTGCTGGCCGATGGCCGAGCCGGTGTAGGGCGCCAGGTACTTGAAGCCGGCCGGGTCGGACGCCGGGGCGGCGACGATGGTCGTGTACTCCAGCGCGCCGTTCTCCTCCAGCGCGCGGCGGACCGACGCGATGGTGGAGCCCTTCTGGCCGATGGCGACGTAGATGCAGCGGACCTGCTTGTTCGGGTCGCCGGTGCGCCAGTTGTCACGCTGGTTGATGATCGTGTCGACGGCCAGGGCGGTCTTGCCGGTCTGGCGGTCACCGATGATCAGCTGACGCTGACCACGGCCGACCGGGGTCATCGCGTCGACGGCCTTGTAGCCGGTCTCCATCGGCTCGTGCACCGACTTGCGCTGCATGACCGTGGGGGCCTGCAGTTCGAGGGCACGACGACCGCTGGTCTCGATCTCGCCGAGACCGTCGATCGGGTTGCCGAGCGGGTCGACGACGCGGCCGAGGTAGCCCTCGCCGACCGCGACGGAGAGGACCTCACCGGTGCGCTGCACCGGCTGACCCTCCTCGATACCGCTGAACTCACCGAGGACGATGGCGCCGATCTCGCGCTCTTCCAGGTTGAGCGCGAGTCCGAGGGTGCCGTCCTCGAACTTCAGCAGTTCGTTGGCCATGGCCGAGGGCAGGCCCTCGACCTTCGCGATGCCGTCGCCGGCAAGGGTGACCGTACCGACCTCCTCGCGCGAGGCCGCGTCCGGCTTGTACGACTGGACGAAGTTCTCCAGCGCGTCCCGGATCTCCTCCGGCCGGATCGTGAGCTCCGCCATCTGGGTTCCCTGCTCTCCTTGTTGGGCCCGAAGTTTCACTTGGGGGGATGGGGACTCCCCCCTGAACGAGGTGAATCCTCTGCACGGCCCAACCAGGGCCGTAATTACCTTTTTCGATTACCGCGTTGCTGCTAGCTCGCCATGCGGCGGGCGGCGTCCTCAAGACGGTCCGCGAGGGAACCGTTGATGACCTCGTCACCGACCTGCACCCGGATCCCGCCGACGACCTCGGGGTCGACGTCGAGGTTGAGGTGCATCTTGCGGCCGTAGAGCTTCGCGAGGGCGGCGCCCAGGCGCTGCTTCTGCGTGTCACTCAGCGGCACCGCCGAGGTGACGACGGCGACCAGGCGGTCCCGGCGCTCGGCGGCGACCTTGGACAGGGACTCCAGTCCCGCCTCCAGGCTACGTCCCCGCGGCACGGTCACAAGGCGCGTCACCAGACGCTCGGTGGCCGGCTTGGCACGGCCGCCGAGCAGCCGGTGCAGCAGCTCGATCTTGGCCGGGGTGCCGGCCTTGCGGTCGGTCAGCGCGGCGCGCAGCTCGGTGTTCGAGGAGATGATCCGGCCGAACCGGAACAGCTCGTCCTCGACGTCGTCGAGCGTGTGCGCCTTCTCCGCCGCCGTGAGGTCGGCGATGTCCGCCAGCGCCTCCAGCGCGTCCACCAGGTCGCGAGGCTGCGACCAGCGGGAACGGACCAGGCCGGACACCAGGTCGGCGACCTCGCCGCTGACCTGGCCGCCGATCAGTCGGCGCACCAGCTCGGCCTTGGCCTCGCCGGCCTGCGCCGGGTCGGTGAGGACCCGACGCAGCGACGGCTCACGGTCGAGCAGCGCGGTGACGGCCGCCAGCTCGTCGGCGAGCCGCGTCGCGTCCACGGACGTGGTGTCCGTCAGCGCGTCGAGACGCTCACGTGCGGCTGCCAGTGCCCCGCGGCTCGCTCCGTGCATACCCGTCATCGGGTCGCCTCGGCCTTCTCCTCGAGCTCGTCGAGGAAGCGGTCGATCACACGGCTCTGACGGGCGTGGTCCTCGAGGGACTCGCCGACGAGCTTGCCGGCCAGTTCGGTGGCGAGCTTGCCGACGTCCTGACGCAGCGCGACGGAAGCGGTCTTGCGGTCGGCGTCGATCTGGGCGTGACCGGCGGCGACGATCTCCTCACGCTGCCGCTGGCCTTCGGCCCGCATCTCGGCGATGAGCGTGGCGCCCTGCTCCTGCGCCTCCTGGCGCAGGCGCGCGGCCTCGTGCCGGGCCTCGGCGAGCTGAGCCTTGTACTGCTCAAGAACGCTCTGCGCCTCGGTCTGCGCGGCCTCCGCCTTCTCGATACCGCCCTCGATGGCCTCGCGGCGCTGCTCCAGAACCTTGTTGATGTTCGGAAGGAGCTTCCAGGCGAGGAAGCCGAAGACGATGACGAAGGCGAGCAGGCCGATGACGAGCTCGGGGATCGGCGGGACGAGGGGGTTTTCCTTCTCCTCGGCCGCCAGAATGAGCAGCTGGCTCATGTCAGTGCCTTTCGTCTAGGGGGCTGTCGCTGATCGGCTGATCAGGTGCCGTAGACGAACGGCATGACCAGGCCGATGAGGGCGAGCGCCTCACAGAAGGCGAAGCCGAGGATCTGGTTGGCGCGGATCAGGCCGGCAGCCTCGGGCTGGCGGGCCAGGGCCTGCGTGCCGTTACCGAAGATGATGCCGACGCCGACGCCGGGGCCGATGGCGGCGAGGCCGTAACCGATGGAGCCGAGCGAGCCGGAAACAGCGGCAGCAAGGGTCTGGGACATGCCAGTTCTTCCTTCTTCTTTACGGACCGGTGGGGGTTGGCCACCGGACGATCGGGGGGTGGTGAGGCGGGGCGCTCAGTGGTGCTCGGCGAGGGCACCCTGGATGTAGGTGCACGTGAGGAGAACGAAGACGTACGCCTGCAGTGCCTGGATGAAGAGCTCGAAGGCCGTCATCACGATGGTCATCAGGAAGCTGACGCCGGCGTAGGCGATGCCGATGCCGTTCAGCAGGTACCAGCTGGCGATCGTGAAGAGCAGCAGCAGGGTGTGGCCCGCGAACATGTTCGCGAACAGTCGCACCGCGTGGGTGAAGGGCCGCACCAGCAGGTTCGAGAAGAACTCGATGGTCATGGCGAGCGGCAGCACCGCGCCCAGCGACTTGTCGTACCCGGTGACGTTCTTGAAGAAGCCGACGAAGCCGTGGCGCTTGAAGGTCAGCGAGATCCACAGGATGTAGACGATCAGCGCCAGGACGAGCGGGTACGAGATGATCGCCGTCACCGGGAAGGAGGCGACCGGAATGACGGACCAGAGGTTCATCATCCACACGAAGAAGAACAGCGAGACGACCAGCGGAACGTACTTCTCGCCCTCCTTCTTGCCGATGGTCTCGTAGACGACACCGCGCCGGATGAAGTCGTAGCCGGCCTCGGCGACCATCTGCATCTTCCCCGGGACGACCTTGGGCCTGCGGAAGGCCGCCCAGAAGAAGCCGACGATGATGATGGAGCCGAGCAGCGCCAGCAGCATCGTCTTGTTGAAGTACACGTTGCTGTCGGCATCGCCCCACAGGGGCTTGAACAGGAACGAGTGCAGGCCGGGAGCCGGGAAGCCACAGCCGTCGAAGATGTGGCAGTCGGTCTCGAAGGCGAGCACCTGCGTCGGGTCAGCACTCACCGCGGGCTCCTTCAGCATGGCGCATAGGTACGGCAACCTCGTTGTGTCGGCGCGGCGTGCGGCCGCGGTTCGGCACGGGACTGGTGTTACGGATGTGGGGGCGGCTGTGGGGCATCTCGCCTCGCGATTGAGCAGGCGTCAGCTCGGATGCCCGCGCCCGCGATGCCGCAGTTGGCACCGGACGATAGCAGGATCTCTCGTGCGCCTTTATCCCGGCCCTACCTCTCACGACGAGTGCCCGGTCTTTTCGGACTTCTCGGGCTCGACGTAGAGGATCTTGGCCTTCATGTGCGCACGCGCCTGCGCGGCGATCCACGTGAGGGTGCCGACCACGAGCGTGATGGCGAAGGCCTTGGGATTGAACAGCGTGGTGTTCTTGAAGGCGGCGACGAAGACGAACAGCAACAGCAGCTGCGCTGTGTACAGCATGAGCCCCATGGCCTGGAACAGGTGCGGAAGCGATTTGGCAGTGCGCTGCAGGACATAGAGGCCGATCCCCATGAAGAGGATCACCACCAGCGTCGCGACGACGGCCCCCAGCGCCCCCTTGCCGCCCGCGACCACAGCGCTGACGACGGCGGCGAGCGCGCCGACGGCAGCCGTGGGTACGGCGGCCTGGGCCAGGATCCGGACGTCATTGGACGGCATGGCGGCAACTCCGCTTTCACAGGGGGCAGGGTGTCGTCATGGACGAGCGTAGTCCCGGTCAGAGAGTCCTAGACCTCAGGCCATCGGACCGTCGTACTCGGGTCCTTCGGCTCTATCCGGGGTTCTCGTGAACCGTATCACAAACTATTTGATGAGGTCTTTACCTGGCACGTGTGCTCGCCGTCACACATGAGAGTGACCCTGCGCGTCTGTGCGGAAACCGGGGTGAGATGTCTGGTATTGGGGGGCTTTACTCCCCCACGAGTTGGCAATGCTCTAGTCAGATTCTTACCTTGGCGGGCTTACCCGGGAGAACGTCAGCGCGACGAGCCGGCCTTGCGCCCGTCCAGGAACCGCGAACGGGGACCGATGGCGGTCGCGCCGTTGACCCCGGTCAGACCGGCGGGCACCGGGGCGGGCTGCTCCTCGCCGGCCGCCGGGGCCGCCTCGAAGGCCGCGGCGGGGGCGGGGGCTCCCGCGGGGGCTTCGGCGTGGGCCTCGGCCGCGCGGCCACGGCGGTAGCGCGGCGGCACGAAGCGCTCGGCCCAGCGCGGGGCTCGCGGGGTGAACCGGGGCAGCAGGAGCAGCAGCAGACCGATCGCGCTGAAGAACACGACGCCGAGCACGATCCACATCGACGCGGAGTTCACCGAGTAGGCCAGCGCGCCGAAGCCGATCAGCGCCGACCAGAAGTACATGATCAGCACGGCCCTGCTGTGCGAGTGGCCGATCTCCAGGAGCCGGTGGTGCAGATGACCCCGGTCGGCGGCGAACGGCGACTGTCCGCGCCAGGTGCGGCGCACGATGGCCAGCACCAGGTCGGCGGCCGGCACCGCGATGATCGTCAGCGGCAGCAGCAGCGGGATGTAGACGGGCACCGTCTGGTGCACGGCCGCCTTCTCGGAGCCGGTGAACAGGGCCAGCGCGTCCGGGTCGAGCTGACCGGTGATCGAGATCGCGCCGGCGGCCAGCACCAGCCCGATCAGCATCGAGCCGGAGTCGCCCATGAAGATCCGCGCGGGGTGCATGTTGTGCGGCAGGAAGCCCAGGCACATGCCCATGAGGATCGCCGCGAAGAGGGTCGCCGGGGCGGCCGCCTCGATGCCGTACGAGTACCAGATCCGGTACGAGTACAGGAAGAACGCGGTCGCGGCGATGCACACCATGCCCGCGGCCAGTCCGTCCAGGCCGTCCACGAAGTTCACCGCGTTGATCGTGATGACGACGAGCGCCACCGTCAGCAGCGTGCCCTGCCACTGGGTCAGCGCCACGTTGCCGACACCCGGGATGGGCAGCCACAGGATCGTCAGACCCTGCATGACCATGACGCCCGCGGCGATCATCTGGCCGCCCAGCTTGATCAGGGCGTCGATCTCGAACTTGTCGTCCAGGACGCCGATCAGCCAGATCAACGCGGCCCCGGAGAGCAGCGCGCGCGGCTCGTTCGACTTCTCGAAGACCTCGTTGAGGTTGGTCAGATGGTCCGCGACCAGCAGACCCGCGCACAGGCCGAAGAACATCGCGATACCGCCGAGGCGCGGAGTGGGCTCCCGGTGCACGTCACGTGCCCGGATCTCCGGCATGGCTCCGGCCACGATCGCGAACTTACGTACCGGCCCTGTCAGCAGATACGTCACCGCGGCCGTGATACAGAGCGTCAGCAGGTATTCACGCACGGGCTTCCCCACAGGTCTCGCTGGCCATCACAGCCCCACACCCTAGCGACGTACGCATATCAGTGGGGACTTCCGGGTAGCGACGATGGTTGCACGCAAGGCTGTGTACGAGGGTCCACTTCCGCGCGTCTACCCCCGCTCAGCCGGGATACGGCGGAAATCTACCGGCCAGTTCCCGCACCTCGTCACGCGCCCCGGTGGGGTCGATCTCACTTCGCAGCACCCCCGCCATCAGCACGGCGATCCGCGCCATCTCCGGTTCCCCCATGCCCTGGGTGGTCAGCGCCGCCGTGCCCAGGCGCAGCCCACGTGCGTCGCCGTGCGGCAGGGCGCAGCAGTCCAGCACCATCCCGGCGGCCGCCAGCCGTCCGCGTGCGGCGCGTCCGTCGACGCCGAGCGGCGACGGGTCGGCGGTGATCAGATGGGTGTCGGTGCCGCCGGTGGTGACGGCGAGACCCTCGTCGGCCAGCTCGGAGGCCAGGACCTTCGCGTTGGCGACGACCTGATGCGCATACACGGAGAACGCCGCCGTCGCCGCCTCACCGAACGCGACGGCCTTGGCGGCGATGGTGTGCATCTGCGCGCCGCCCTGGGTGAACGGGAACACGGCCCGGTCGACGCGCTCGGCCAGCTCGCCACCGCACAGGATCATCCCGCCGCGCGGCCCGCGCAGCACCTTGTGTGTCGTCGCGCACACGATGTCGGCGTACGGCACCGGGTTGGGTGCCGCTCCCCCGGCGACGAGCCCGATCGGATGCGCGGCGTCCGCGATCAGATACGCCCCCACCTCGTCGGCGACCTCACGGAAGAAGGCGTAGTCGATGTGGCGGGGGTAGGCGATGGAGCCGCACACGACGGCCTTGGGCCGGTGGTTGCGGGCGAGGTGGCGCACCTGGTCGTGGTCGATGAGCCCGGTCTCCGCGTCGACCCCGTACCCCACGAAGTCGAACCAGCGGCCCGAGAAGTTGGCCGGGGAGCCATGGGTGAGGTGCCCGCCGTACGGCAGCCCGAGGGCGAGGACGGTGTCACCGGGCTGCAGCAGGGCCGCGTAGGCCGCCAGTACGGCCGACGAGCCGGAGTGCGGCTGGACGTTGGCGTGGTCGGCCCCGAACAGCGCCCTGGCCCGCTCGATCGCGATGCGCTCGGCGACGTCCACGATCTCGCAGCCGCCGTGGTAGCGGGCCCCGGGATAGCCCTCGGCGTACTTGTTGGCGAGCGGTGAGCCCAGCGCGGCCAGCACGGCCGGGGAGGTGAAGTTCTCGGCCGCGATCAGCTGCAGCGTCGTCGACTGCCGGTCGACTTCCCCCAGCAGGATCTCGGCCAGCTCGGGGTCCTGCCGCCGCAGGACATCGGCCTCAAGGGTATGGGTGACCGACATGGCGGGCTCCCGGGCGGTCGACGGTGACGTAGGTCCAATGTAGGCCCGCCCAGCACGGGCTGCGCGACGTCTACGACCACCGGTGCGACGGCACCAGGAGTTCGCGACGGCACCAGGAGTTGCTGGACACACGGCGCCGACGACCGCCGGCGCGACGCCACCGGAAGCCGCCAGGCACGGAGTCGACCACCACCAGTACGACAACACCGCCAGCCACCAGATGCGCGGTGTCGACGGCCACTGGCGCGACCGCGCACAGGCAGCCACCAGATGCGCGGCGTCTACGGCCACCGGTGCGACGGCACCAGGAGTTGCTGGACACACGGCGCCGACGACCGCCGGCGCGACGCCACCGGAAGCCGCCAGGCACGGAGTCGACCACCACCAGTA
>NZ_JBVHLX010000023.1:88194-117269 GCF_055558775.1 Streptomyces sp. NPDC025638
CGACAACACCGACAGCCACCAGATGCGCGGTGTCGACGGCCACTGGCGCGACGGCCCGGCAGCCACCAGGCACGCGGCACCGACCGCCGCTGGTGCGACCGCGCACCGGCGGCCGCTAGGTGCGTGCCGGTACCCCGGTCAGGGCCGTTACCACCGGGTCCAGGGCCTCGTGTATTTCGTCGCCGATGGAACGGAAGAACGTCAGCGGCGCCCCGTACGGGTCGTAGACCTCGTCCGCCTCCGCCGTCGGGGCCAGCAGCCACCCGCGTAGCGCCGCCGCGGCGCGGACCAGGGCGCGCGCACGGGCGACCAGGCCGTCCTCCAGGGGCGGCAGGGTCGCCGGGTCAATCGCGCGGACCAGACGGGTGAACTCCTTCAGCGTGAAGGTGCGCAGGCCCGCCGAGTGGCCCATGGAGATGACCTGGGCGCGATGGTCGCGGGTCGCGGTCAGCACCAGGTCGGCCATGATCACGTGTTCGTCCAGCAGCTCCCTGCCGGTGAAGCCGGAGGCGTCCGCGCCGAACTCGGCCAGCACGGTCTCCGCGTTGGCCTCCATGGGCGCGCCCTCATGACCCCAGGTGCCCGCGCTCTCCACGATCAGCCCGCCGCCCAGGACGCCGAGCCGCTGTTTCACGAAATGCCGGGTCAGCCGCTCGGTGATCGGCGAGCGGCACACGTTGCCGGTGCTGACGTGGAGGATGCGGAAACTGTCGCGCGGAAGCCCGACGAAGGTGGTCGTAATCTCCGCTGCACGTTCCCCGTTGCCTATGCCACGCCCCGCTTCAGGGGCTGTCAATTCGCCACCTCGAGGTCGGGTACGACCTTGCGCAGCTCCTCCGCCGAGATCGCGCCCGCGCGCAGCAGCAGCGGCACGTCGCCGGTGACGTCGACGATCGACGAGGGCACGTTGCCGGGGGTCGGGCCGCCGTCGAGGTAGACCGAGACGGAGTCGCCGAGCATCTGCTGGGCCGCGTCGCAGTCCTCCGGCGCCGGGTGGCCGGTGAGGTTCGCGGACGACACGGCCATCGGGCCGACGTCGGTGAGCAGTTCGATGGCGACCGGGTGCAGCGGCATGCGCACGGCAACGGTGCCACGGGTGTCGCCGAGGTCCCACTGCAGGGACGGCTGGTGCCTGGCGACTAGCGTGAGGCCGCCCGGCCAGAACGCGTCGACCAGTTCCCAGGCCAGCTCGGAGAAGTCGGTGACGAGACCGTGAAGCGTGTTCGGCGAGCCGATCAGGACAGGGGTGGGCATGCTGCGGCCCCGGCCCTTGGCCTCCAGCAGATCGGCCACGGCCTCCGAGGAGAACGCGTCGGCGCCGATGCCGTACAGCGTGTCGGTCGGCAGCACCACGAGTTCGCCCCGGCGGACGGCGGACGCGGCCTCGCGCAGACCCGTCGCACGGTCGGTCGCGTCATTGGTGTCGTATCGCCGTGCCATGTCTAGCTGGCCTCCTCGTACACGTACTGCTGGCTTGAAGTCCGGGGCGTGCTCACGGCAGCGCCCGGCGGGCGGTCGCGAAGCGCGGGCGGTTGTTGAGGTCCGGGTGGTCGGCCGCGTCGGCCCAGCCCCGCTCCTCGGTGAAGATCCATGGCACCTGGCCCCCCTGGGTGTCGGCGTGCTCGATCACGACGACACCACCGGGGCGCAGCAGCCGGTGCGCGGTGCGTTCCAGGCCCCGGATGAGGTCGAGACCGTCCTCGCCCGAGAACAACGCCAGGTCGGGGTCGTAGTCACGGGCCTCGGGGGCGACGTACTCCCACTCGGTGAGCGGGATGTACGGCGGGTTGGAGATGACCAGGTCGACCTGGCCGTCGAGGTCGTGGAAGGCGTCCAGGGCGTTGCCCTGCCGCAGGTCGACCCGGGAGCCCTCCATGTTCTTGCGGGTCCACTGGAGGGCTTCCTCGGACAGCTCCACGGCGTGCACGCGCGAGCGCGGGACCTCCTGGGCGAGGGCGAGCGCGATGGCGCCGGAGCCGGTGCACAGGTCGACGATGAGCGGTTCGACCACGTCCATGGCCCGCACGGCGTCTATGGCCCAGCCGACCACCGACTCGGTCTCCGGCCGCGGCACGAAGACGCCCGGCCCGACCTGGAGCTCCAGGTACCGGAAGTAGGCGCGCCCGGTGATGTGCTGGAGCGGCTCGCGCTGTTCGCGCCGGGCGATGACCTCCCAGTAGCGGGCGTCGAAGTCGGAGTCCTTCACGGAGTGCAGTTGGCCCCGCTTCACGCCGTGCACGAACGCGGCGAGCTCCTCCGCGTCGTTGCGCGGCGAGGGCACGCCGGCGTCGGCCAGCCGCTGGGCGGCCTGGGCCACCTCCGCGAGCAGCACGCTGCGGGGGCTTGGGGGTCGCCCCCCAAAATCTTGCTGCACGCTCGTCCTCCGATATCGGTACTTCGTGACTCGCCTTACGCGGCCGCGAGCTTGGCCGCAGAGTCCGCGTCGACGCAGGCCTGGATCACCGTGTCGAGGTCGCCGTCCAGGACCTGGTCAAGGTTGTACGCCTTGAAGCCGACGCGGTGGTCCGAAATGCGATTCTCCGGGAAGTTGTACGTACGGATCTTCTCGGAGCGGTCGACGGTGCGGACCTGGCTGCGGCGGGCGTCGGCGGCCTCCCTCTCGGCCTCCTCCTGCGCCGCCGCGAGCAGCCTGGAGCGCAGGATACGCAGAGCCTGCTCCTTGTTCTGCAGCTGGCTCTTCTCGTTCTGGCAGGAGGCGACGACTCCGGTGGGAATGTGCGTGATGCGCACCGCGGAGTCGGTGGTGTTGACGGACTGGCCGCCGGGCCCGGAGGACCGGTAGACGTCGATGCGGAGGTCGTTCGGATTGATCTCGACGTCGACCTCCTCGGCCTCGGGGGTGACGAGGACACCGGCGGCGGAGGTGTGGATACGGCCCTGGGACTCGGTGGCCGGCACCCGCTGCACGCGGTGCACTCCGCCCTCGTACTTCAGCCGGGCCCACACGCCCTGGCCGGGTTCGGTCTGGCCGCGGGTCTTCACCGCGACCTGGACGTCCTTGTAGCCGCCGAGCTCGGACTCGGTGGAGTCGATGATCTCGGTCTTCCAGCCGACGCGCTCGGCGTAGCGCAGGTACATGCGCAGCAGGTCTCCCGCGAACAGCGCAGACTCGTCGCCGCCGGCGCCCGCCTTGATCTCCAGAATGACGTCCTTGTCGTCACTCGGGTCACGCGGGATGAGCAGGAAGCGCAGCTTCTCGGTGAGTTCCTCGCGCTGCTTGTCCAGCTCCTTGACCTCGGCGGCGAAGTCGGGGTCGTCGGCGGCGAGTTCGCGTGCGGTCTCGATGTCGTCGCCGGTCTGCTTCCAGGAGCGGTACGTGGCGACGATCGGGGTGAGCTCGGCGTAGCGCTTGTTCAGCTTGCGCGCGTTGGCCTGGTCGGCGTGGACCGACGGGTCGGCGAGCTTTGTCTCCAGGTCGGCGTGCTCACCGACGAGTTCCTCGACGGCCTCGAACATCTTGGGGCTCCTGTACTGCTCGGAAAGGGGGAAGGCGGGCGACCAAAAACGCCGGTCCCGGCGCATCCCGAAGGCGGGACACAGCCGTGGACCGGCGAAATGGGGCTCGCTACTTCTTGGAGCCGGCGGCAGCCTTGCCGAAGCGGGCCTCGAAGCGGGCCACACGGCCACCGGTGTCGAGGATCTTCTGCTTGCCCGTGTAGAACGGGTGGCACTCGGAGCAGACCTCGGCCCGGATGGTGCCGGACTCGATGGTGCTACGGGTGGTGAACGACGCGCCACAGGTGCAGCTGACCTGCGTCTCGACGTACGCGGGGTGGATGTCGCGCTTCAAGGTGTCTCCTAGGTTCGGGAGGGCACCGGGTCGCAACCGCGGGCTGCGGAGGCGTGAACCGGGGCCGACGTACCAGTCTGCCAGGACTGGCCGCATCCCCCAAAACCGGGGGGTGAGGCGTTCTATTCCCGGGGGTCCGGGAGCGGGAGCCCTCGCGCCTTATGACGCGAGCCCTCGCGCCTTACGACGCCGTCACCACGCCCTTGGCCTCGCCCGTGGCCGTGCCCTTCGTCGCGCTCGGCGGGATCGGGAGGTCGTTGCTCAGGGCGGTCCACACCTGCTTGGCCTTGGCCTCGGCGACGACGACCCGGTTGGGGTTCGCGGGGTCGTACTGCACCGGCATCGTGACCATCTTCATGTGCGACGAACCGATGCCCTTCAGACCGTTCGCGAAGTCCATCAGGGAGTTCACCGAGCCCAGGTCGGAGTCGGTGGTGACCGCCTTGGTCGCGGTGTCGGCGAGGTCGAACAGCTTCTTGGGGCTGGTCAGGACGCCGACCTGCTTGACCTGGTCGACCAGGGCCTTGATGAAGGCCTGCTGGAGCTGGATGCGGCCGAGGTCGGAGCCGTCGCCGACGCCGTGCCGGGTGCGGACCAGGCCGAGGGCCTGCTTGCCGGTCAGGGTGTGTGTGCCGGCCTTGAGGTGCAGATGGCTCTCGGCGTCCTCGATGTTCCTGGTCGTGGTGACCGTGACCCCGCCGAGGTCGTCGATGAGCTTCTGGAAGCCGGAGAAGTCGACCTCCAGATAGTGGTCCATGCGGATGCCGGTGAGGGACTCGACCGTCTTCACCGCGCAGGCCGCACCGCCGGTGGAGTAGGCGGAGTTGAACATCACGCCGGAGGCGGCGGCGTGCGTGGTTCCGTTGGTGTCGGTGCACGCCGGGCGGTCGATGAGGGTGTCGCGCGGGATGGAGACCACGCTCGCCTTCTTGTGGCCCTCGTACACGTGGACGACCATCGCCGTGTCGGAGCGGGCGCTGCCGTCGTCGGTGCCGCCGCCGAGCTCCTTGTTGGAGCCGGAGCGGGTGTCCGAGCCGAGGACCAGGATGTTCTCGGAGCCGTTGTCGACCTTCATCGGGCGCTCGCTGCCGAGGGCCTGGTTGATGTCGACGCTCTTGAGGTTGCCGTTGAGCTTGAAGTACAGGTACCCGGCGCCGGTGCCCCCCAGCACCAGGATGCCCGCGGCCGTCCAGGCGGTGACGAGCAGCGCCTTGCTGCGACCGCTGCGGGGCTTGCGACGGCAGCCCCGGCCGCCGCGGCCCCGCGGCCGGCTCGTGCCGGGCTCGGCGCCCGTCTCGGTGCTGCCCGTCCCGCTGCTGCCGGGCTCGCTGCTGCCGGGCTCGGGTATGCCGGCCTGCGGCATGCTCTCGGCGGACATGTGCTCCTCGGTTCTGGTCCCGGTCGGTGTACCCCCTGCTTTCGCGGACGGGCCGGGTCGTAGTGACCCATACCGCACCATCGTCACTCCATCGGGTCAGACGGAGAAACTCGGGAAAGGGTTGCACAAAGCAGAGTGCCCACCGCGTGGAGCGATGGGCACCCTGTGTAGCCGAGCAAACGGGATCAAACCCGCTCACCTGCGATTTCAGCCGAAAATGTCGTACTGCTTGAAGTCGGTACCGACGGAGATCCGTGTGGCGAAGATCTCGCTGGTCGCCTTGCCGGTGCCCTTGTAGAGGTAGAGCGTGCCGCCGGGCGTACGGGCCAGGAAGTCGGCCTTGCCGTCGCCGCTGATGTCACCGACCGCGTCGAAGGCGTTGTATCCGGTCCAGGCGCTGCGCACCTTGACGCGGGTGGAGAACGCGCCGGTGCCGGACTTGCCGGTGCCCTTGTACAGGTACAGGTCGCCGGTGCTGCTCTTGCGAGCGAGCAGGTCGGCCTTGCCGTCACCGTTGAAGTCGCCGTGGCCGCGCACCATGTTGTACTGGTTCCAGCCCGTGCCGACCTGGACGCGGGCGGCGAAGGTGCCGTTGCCCTTGCCGGGGTAGATCCACAGCGTGCCGGCGGAGTCGACGGACAGCACGTCGGGCAGGTAGTCGCCGGTGACATCGCCGGGGGCGATGATGCGCAGGCGGGTCTTCCAGCCGGTGAAGATCTTGGTCTGCGACCAGGAGCCGCTGGACAGGACGTAGTGCATCCAGTAGACGTCACCGGTGCCGCTGTCGCGGACCACGAGGTCCTCGATGCCGTCCCGGTTGAGGTCGGTCTGCAGGACGACGTTCACGCCGTCCCAGTTGCCCCAGGAGATCCGGGCGCCGAACGACGTGCCCTTGGAGTCCTTCTCGTAGCCGGTCTTGGTGGAGGCGTTGCGCACCCACAGGTCGGCCTTGCCGTCGGTGTAGCTCAGGTTGCCGTCGTCGACCTGCGCGTAGGCGGCACCGACGTACGTGCTCACCTTGGTGAAGACGCTGTAGGCGCCCTTCTGCACACAGTCCACGACGCCCCAGGAGACGACGCCGACGATCCGGCCGTTCACCACGAGCGGGCCACCGGAGTCGCCGTTGCAGGCGGAGGTGGTGCCGGTGTCGCTGCCGGTGGCGGGGTTGCCCGCGCAGACCATGTGGCCCTTGACGAAGTCCGTGCTGTAGAAGCCGGAGCAGGTGGTGTCCGACTGGATCGGCAGCGTGGCCGTCTTCAGCGTCTCGGAGATGTCCTGGGTGGTGGAGCTGGTGCGGCCCCAGCCGTAGAGCTTGGCGCTGGTGCCCGCGGCGTAGGAGGCGGTGTCGCCGGACGTCGTCATCCGGATCGGCGTGGCCTTGACCGGGTTGGCCAGGGTGAGGACGGCGATGTCGTTGTCGATGGTCGTCGCGCTGTACGACGGGTGGTTCCACTGGCGCAGCACGGCGGTCGCGGTGCCGCCGTGCAGGTCCGTGCCGCCGGAGGTGTCGCTGGTCGGCAGCTGGGAGGTGCCGGTGACGATGGCACCGTAGGCCTTCCAGTTGTAGCCCTTGACGCAGTGCGCGGCGGTGAGGATCTTCGTCGGCGAGACGACCGAGCCGCCGCAGAAGAAGCCGAGGTCGTCGCTCTCGTCAGCGGTGCCCTTGTCGTCGTAGTACCAGAGCTGGGCCATCCACGGCGCGCTGGTGATGGTGGTCTGAGTGCCACCGATGATCTTCGGGTCGACCGTGGCGGTGCTGGTGCCGGTGCTCGCGCTCAGGGACGACTTCTTGGTCGTCTGTCCCGCGGTGTCGTCACCGGCGAGGGCGCCCGCGACGCGCTTCTCCAGGGTGGAGAGCGAGGGCGAGCCGATGGCCGGCTTGACCGTGGGGGTCGGCACTGAGGTGGCCGCGCCGGCGGAGGAGGTCATCAGCGCGGCGGCGACGGCCGCGGCGACACCGGCGGCGGCGACGGGCAGGGCGATGCGTATCCGGCGTCTGTGACGGCCGCCGGACGGAGTCGTGGTCAAGAAAGTCCCCCCAGAGGAACATGAGACGGAAGGGACGCGAGGCGCGCCCACTCCTCTCAGCGTCAAAAGGCCGCCCCCCGTCACTGCTGTGACGGGGGGCGGCCTTTCGGACGGCTGTGTGCCTCAGTCCCCGTTGCCGGGCATCGGCGTCGTCTTCTGGATCTGCAGCAGGAACTCGGCGTTCGACTTGGTCTGCTTCATCTTGTCGAGGAGCAGCTCGATCGCCTGCTGCTGGTCGAGCGCGTGCAGCACCCGGCGCAGCTTCCATACGATGGCGAGCTCGTCGGAGCCGAGCAGGATCTCTTCCTTACGGGTACCGGACGCGTCGACGTCCACCGCCGGGAAGATGCGCTTGTCGGCGAGCTTCCGGTCGAGCTTGAGCTCGGCGTTGCCGGTGCCCTTGAACTCCTCGAAGATCACCTCGTCCATGCGGGACCCGGTGTCCACCAGGGCGGTGGCGAGGATGGTGAGCGAGCCGCCGTCCTCGATGTTGCGGGCCGCACCGAAGAAGCGCTTCGGCGGGTAGAGGGCGGTCGAGTCGACACCACCGGACAGGATGCGGCCGGAGGCGGGCGCGGCGAGGTTGTACGCACGGCCCAGACGCGTGATCGAGTCGAGCAGTACGACGACGTCGTGACCCAGCTCCACCAGACGCTTGGCGCGCTCGATGGCGAGCTCGGCGACCGTGGTGTGGTCCTCGGCCGGGCGGTCGAAGGTCGAGGAGATGACCTCGCCCTTGACCGACCGCTGCATGTCGGTGACCTCTTCCGGACGCTCGTCGACGAGGACGACCATCAGGTGGCACTCGGGGTTGTTGTGGGTGATCGCGTTGGCGATCGCCTGCATGATCATGGTCTTGCCGGTCTTCGGCGGGGCCACGATCAGACCGCGCTGGCCCTTACCGATCGGCGCGACAAGGTCGATGATGCGGGTCGTCAGCACGCCCGGGTCCGTCTCCAGGCGGAGGCGGTCCTGCGGGTACAGCGGCGTCAGCTTGTTGAACTCCGGGCGGCCACGGCCGTGTTCGGGCGCCATGCCGTTGACGGAGTCGAGGCGGACCAGCGCGTTGAACTTCTCGCGGCGCTCGCCCTCCTTGGGCTGACGGACCGCACCGGTGACGTGGTCACCCTTGCGCAGGCCGTTCTTGCGGACCTGGGCGAGGGAGACGTACACGTCGTTCGGACCCGGCAGGTAGCCCGACGTACGGATGAAGGCGTAGTTGTCGAGGATGTCCAGGATGCCCGCGACGGGGATCAGGACGTCGTCCTCGGCGAGCTGCGGCTCGTTGCCGGCGAACTCGTCACGGCCACGGCGGCCACGACGGTCGCGGTAGCGGCCGCGACGGCCACGGCGGCCGCCCTCGAAGTCGTCGTCGTCCTGCTGGCCCCGGTCCTGACGGCCGCCGCCCTGCTGCTGGCCCTGCTGCTGACGCTGGCCGCCCTGGCCCTGCTGCTCGTCGCCCTTGTTGCGGCGGTCCCGGTCACGGTCGCGGCCGCGCTCACGGCGGTCCCGGCGGCCACGGCCCTCGCCGTCACCGGCTTCACCCTGCGCCTGCGGGGCCGGCGTCTCGGCCTTGGCCTCGCTCTTCGCCTCGGCGGCGATCGTCTCGGTGCTGCCCGCCTGGGCAGCCGTCGGGCTGCCCGCCTCGGCGGTGGCACGGCGACGGCGACGCTCGGTCGGGGCGTCGTCTCCCCCACGCTCGGCTTCGCCCGCGCGGGCGGTGCCACCGGCCGGCTGGCCGGGGATCTCGATCTGCTGCTGCGCCACGGCCTTCTCGGCGGGCGCCTCGGACTTGGCCTCCGCCTTCTTCTCCGCCTCCTCGCCCGTACGGGCCCGGGAGGTGGTCCGGCGCTTCGGCTTGGTCTCGGCAGCATCCCCGGCGGGAGCCGCGGCCTTGGGGGCGGCTCCGCCGCCGGCCTGCGCCTCCTTGATGACCTCGATCAGCTGGCTCTTGCGCATACGCGCGGTGCCCCTGATGCCGAGGCCGGAGGCGACCTGCTGCAGCTCGGCCAGCACCATGCCCTCGAGGCCGGTACCGCGGCGCCGCCGGGAGCCGGCACCGGTGGCAGGCGCGGAGGCGTCCGTGGCGGGCGCGGCAGCGGTCTCCTCGACACGTGCGCCCATCAGATCGGTGGTGTCGCTCACGAAGGGTCCTTCCCTGGAGCGGACGTCGGCCTGTCTGGCTCGGCGACCGGTTGTGCTGTCCGGCATCGGTTCTGTCTCTGTGAACCAAGCCGGGGCGGTGGTCCGCCAAAGCGGCGGAAGAGATATCTGGTGATGGCGCTTCCCCGACGGGCCGTGGCACCCAGTGTCACGCGGCGCGGTCGCACCGATTCCGGAGTGTGCCCAGTGGCCCGCTCAGTGCCCTCGTACGGCGTACTGCCCAGGTACGGCGTACGGAATACGGAGTGGCTTGGGAGACTCCCGGAAGAATGTCTGTCCCGGACGGGGACACGAAGCACCTCGCCATGGTGGGGTCGGGTGCAGACTTGAGGTTAACACTACCGGATCCAACAAACATTCCCCCTCTCCAAATCCGGCAACCGTGTGTCAGGTCGCAAGCGGCAGCACGCTCGCTCCCTGGACATCCAGGCTCAGCCGGTTGGCGGCCCAGTCCACGCCGGCCAGGGCCTCCACCTTGTCGGCGGTCCCGGCGTCGGCCAGTGCCATGACGGTGGGCCCGGCGCCCGAGATGACGGCCGGGATCCCGTCGGCGCGCAGCCGCTCCACCAGCGCGGCGCTCTCCGGCATGGCCGGGGCGCGGTACTCCTGGTGGAGGCGGTCCTCGGTGGCGGGCAGCAGCAGCTCGGGGCGCCTGGTCAGGGCCTCTACGAGCAGGGCGGCACGGCCCGCGTTGGCGGCGGCGTCGACGTGCGGCACGGTGCGCGGCAGCAGGCCGCGCGCGGTCTCGGTCAGGACCGGCTTTCCGGGCACGAAAACCACCGGAACGATGGAATCGTTGGGCTCCATCCTGATGGCCCGCGCGGCGCCGCCCTCCATCCAGGAGAGCGTGAATCCGCCGAGCAGACAGGCCGCGACATTGTCGGGGTGGCCCTCGATCTCCGTGGCGAGTTCGAGCAGGGCCGTGTTGTCGAGCTTCGCCTCTCCGCCTATGGTCACGGCGCGAGCGGCGACGATGCCGGCGCAGATGGCGGCGGAGGAGGAGCCCAGGCCACGACCGTGCGGAATGCGGTTGGCGCAGACGATTTCCAGGCCGCGCGGCTGTCCGCCCAGCAGATCGAAGGCGGTGCGCAGGGACCGTACGAGAAGGTGGCTCTCGTCTCGCGGCAGCGTCTCGCTGCCCTCACCCGCGATGTCGATGTGCAGCCCGGAGTCGGCCACCCGGACGACGACGTCGTCGTAGAGCCCCAGCGCGAGGCCGAGGGCGTCGAAGCCCGGGCCGAGGTTGGCGCTGGTGGCGGGGACGCGCACCCGGACGGCGGCGGCGCGGAAGGCTGGACCGGCCATCGCTCGATGACTCTCCTTGAGCTGCGTGATTGTCGAATGACATTCGATAGGGATGTGAGGACCCTCAGGCCGCGGAAACGGCGCGGCGCCCTGCCTGATGCGCAGGCATATGCGGCGGGCGGGTTGACTACAGCCTATCGAAGGAAGGTTCTGTGGCGACATAGGGCGCACAGGAGGCGCACGATGCGTGTCGCAAGCCCCCTGTGCCCCCCCTTCTAGGGACTTCCCAGGTTAGGACGCCACCAGCGGTTCTCAGGTTGCCCGGGGGCGTTCCCCGAGCGCACCCGGAGCAGGCCACGGGCGGGCCTGCCTCGGGCGTCGGGCCTCAGGCGACAAGCCTCAGACCTCAGACCTCAGACCTCAGACCTCAGGCGAGGCCCAGCCGCTCGGCCGCGGCCACCGCGTCGACCGGAACGGTGACCGGCTGCGGTGCGCCCGCGACGGCCCAGTCCGGGTCCTTGAGGCCGTTGCCGGTGACCGTGCACACGATCCGCTGGCCCGGGTCGACCTTGCCCTGCTCGGCGGCCTTCAGCAGACCGGCCACCGACGCGGCGGACGCGGGCTCCACGAAAACACCCTCCTGCGCGGCCAACAACCGGTAGGCGCGCAGGATTTCACGGTCCGTCACCTCGTCGATGAGGCCGCCGGACTCGTCCCGCGCCGCCAGGGCGTACTGCCAGGACGCCGGGTTGCCGATGCGGATGGCAGTGGCGATGGTCGAGGGGTCCTTGACGACCTCGCCGCGCACGATCGGGGCACTGCCGGAGGCCTGGAACCCCCACATGCGAGGAGTCCTGGTGGACACGCCGTCGGCGGCGTACTCCCGATACCCCCTCCAGTACGCGGTGATGTTGCCCGCGTTGCCCACCGGCAGCACATGGATGTCCGGGGCGTCGCCCAACATGTCCACGATCTCGAAGGCCGCCGTCTTCTGGCCCTCGATACGCACCGGGTTCACCGAATTGACCAGCGCCACGGGGTAGTTGTCGCTCAGATTGCGGGCGAGCGTGAGGCAGTCGTCGAAGTTGCCGTCGACCTGGAGGATCTTCGCGCCGTGCACGAGGGCCTGGCCCATCTTGCCGAGCGCGATCTTCCCGCGGGGCACCAGTACGGCGGAGACCATCCCGGCACGCACGGCGTAGGCGGCGGCGGAGGCGGACGTATTGCCCGTGGAGGCGCAGATGACCGCCTTGGCCCCCTCCTCCTTGGCCTTGCTGATGGCCATGGTCATACCGCGGTCCTTGAAGGACCCGGTCGGATTCGCGCCCTCCACCTTGAGGTGGACCTCGCAGCCCGTGCGCTCGGAGAGCACCTGCGCGGGCACGAGCGGCGTGCCGCCCTCGCGGAGCGTCACGACAGGCGTGGTGTCGGATACCGGCAGCCGGTCCCGGTACTCCTCGATGATTCCGCGCCACTGGTGGGTCATTGCTGGTTACTCTCCTTCAACCCGCATGATGCTGGCGACACCCCGCACGGTGTCGAGCTTGCGCAGCGCCTCGACGGTCCCGGTCAGGGAGGCGTCGGACGCGCGGTGGGTGACGACGACGAGGGAGGCCTCGCCGTCCTTGCCCTGCTGCCGAACCGTATCGATCGACACCCCGTGCTCGGCGAAGACGGTCGCCACCTGGGCGAGAACACCCGGTTTGTCGGCGACGTCGAGGCTGATGTGGTAGCGGGTCACGACCTCGCCCATGGGCGAGACGGGCAGCGCGGCATACGCCGACTCGCCGGGCCCCGTTGCCCCGCTGAGCCGGTTGCGGCAGACGGCGACGAGGTCGCCGAGAACGGCCGAGGCGGTGGGAGCGCCGCCCGCGCCCGGGCCGTAGAACATGAGCTGCCCGGCGGCATCCGACTCGACGAACACGGCGTTGTACGCGCCGCGCACGGAGGCGAGCGGGTGGCTCAGCGGAATCATCGCGGGGTGCACGCGCGCGGTGACCGAGCCCCCGTCCGCGGCCCGCTCACAGATGGCGAGCAGCTTGATGGTGCAGCCCATCTCCTTCGCCGAGGCGAAGTCGGCCGAGGTGACCTCGGTCATGCCCTCGCGGTAGACGTCGTCGAGGCGCACGCGCGTGTGGAAGGCGATACCGGCGAGGATCGCGGCCTTGGCGGCGGCGTCGAAGCCCTCGACGTCGGCGGTCGGGTCGGCTTCCGCGTACCCGAGCGCGGTGGCCTCGTCGAGGGCCTCCTGGTACCCGGCCCCTGTACTGTCCATCTTGTCGAGGATGAAGTTGGTCGTGCCGTTGACGATGCCGAGCACCCGGTTGACCTTGTCGCCGGCCAGGGACTCGCGCAGCGGCCGGATCAGCGGGATGGCACCGGCGACGGCGGCCTCGTAGTAGAGGTCCTTGCCGTTCGCCTCGGCGACGGCGTGCAGGGCGGCCCCGTCCTGGGCCAGCAGCGCCTTGTTGGCGGAGACCACGGAGGCCCCGTGCTCGAAGGCGGTGGTGATGAGGCCCCGCGCGGGCTCGATGCCACCGATCACCTCGACCACGACGTCGATGTCGCCGCGTTTGACGAGCGCGGTCGCGTCAGTGGTGACAAGAGCAGGGTCGATGCCTTCCCGAACCTTGGACGGCCGCCGTACGGCGACGCCGGCCAGTTCCACCGGGGCACCGATCCGCGCGGCGAGGTCTTCGGCGTGCGTCGTCATGATGCGCGCCACCTCTGAGCCGACAACCCCACAGCCCAGCAGCGCCACCTTCAGCGGACGCGTACGCATCATCCGACCTCGTTTCCTCATACCGTCTACGGTTGCACCAGTCTCACTCACCGGACGGGAGTTTCTACCCTTCGTCCGGATCGTGAGATGTTTATTTCATTCTGCCGGGACAGAAAGGCCGGAGATCTTCCGGTCCCGTTTCTTCCCGCTCATCCGGTCCCGTTTCCGCTGCTCATCCGGTCCCGTTCTTCGCTGCTCAGCCGACGTCGAGACGCAGGAGGTCCTCCTCCGTCTCGCGGCGGACGATCACCCGGGCCTCGCCGTCGTTCACCGCGACGACGGGCGGCCGGAGCACATGGTTGTAGTTGCTGGCCATCGACCGGCAGTAGGCACCGGTGGCCGGGACCGCGATGAGGTCACCCGGTGCCAGGTCGGCCGGCAGGAACGCGTCCTTGACCACGATGTCCCCGCTCTCGCAGTGCTTGCCGACGACGCGCACGAGCATGGGCTCGGCGTCGGAGGTGCGGGAGGCGAGGGCGACGCTGTACTCGGCGTCGTACAGCGCGGTGCGGATGTTGTCCGACATGCCGCCGTCGACGGAGACGTACGTACGCAGCCCGTCGAGGGGCTTGATGGTGCCGACCTCGTAGAGCGTGAAGGCGGTGGGCCCGACGATGGCACGCCCGGGCTCGACGGAGATACGGGGAGTCCGCAGCCTGGCGGACTCGCACTCGCGGCTGACGATCTCGGTCAGCGCCTTGGCGATCTCATGGGGCTCACGCGGATCGTCGTCACTCGTGTACGCGATCCCGAGGCCGCCCCCGAGGTCGATCTCGGGCAGCTCGACACCGTGCTCGTCCCGGATGTCCTTCAGCAGCCCCACCACCCGATGGGCGGCGACCTCGAACCCGGACATGTCGAAGATCTGCGACCCGATGTGCGAGTGGATCCCGATCAGCTCCAGCCCGTCGAGCCGAAGGGCACGCCGCACGGCCTCCGCCGCCTGCCCGCCGGCCAGCGGGATCCCGAACTTCTGGTCCTCATGGGCGGTGGCGATGAACTCGTGCGTATGAGCCTCGACGCCGACGGTGATCCGGATCTGCACGCGCTGCCGCTTCCCGAGCGACTCGGCGACATGAGCGACGCGCACGATCTCCTGGAAGGAATCGAGAACGATCCGCCCCACACCCGCGTCGACGGCCCGCTCGATCTCGGCGACGGACTTGTTGTTGCCGTGGAAGGCGATCCGGTCGGCGGGCATACCGGCGGAGAGGGCGGTGGTCAGCTCACCGCCGGAGCACACGTCGAGGTTGAGCCCCTCCTCGTGCAGCCACCGCACGACGGCACGCGAGAGGAACGCCTTCCCGGCGTAGAAGACATCGGCATCCTGCCCGAAAGCCGTACGCCACGCCCGGGCGCGGGCCCGGAAGTCGGCCTCGTCGAGGACGTAGGCGGGCGTACCGAACTCCTCGGCAAGCCGCTTGACGTCGATGCCGCCGACGCTGACGACACCCTGCTGATCACGGGTGACGGTCTGGGCCCACACCTTGGCGTCGAGGGCGTTGAGGTCGGCGGGCGGGGCGGAGTAGTGCCCCTCGGTGAGGACATCGGCGTGACGGGGCCCGGCGGGATGGGCGGAACGGCTCATGTCTATGGCTCTCTGTGGGCTCTCTGGGCGTTGCTTCTGTTTCTTCTGCGGGCGCGCTCAGAGGTGATCGGGTGCGTCGATGCCGAGCAGGGACAGGCCACCGGCCAGCACCGTCCCGGCGGCTTCGGCAAGGGCGAGCCGGGCACGGTGGGCGGCCGAGGGTTTCTCGTCCCCGTACGGAAGCACGGCAGGCAGAAAGGGCAGAGCGGCATCGGCGAGGGTGACGAGATGCCGGGCAAGCCGGTCCGGGGCACGGTGGGTGGCGGCCGCGGTGACGATACGGGGGTAGTCGGCGAGGGCGCCGACGAGATCGCGTACCTCTACGTCCCTGATATCCGCGATGTCGCCAGGCTCGGCGTCGAAACCGAGCCGGGCGGCATTGCGGCTGAGCGCCCGGGTGCGGGCATGGGCGTACCGGACGCGGAAGAGAGGATTCCCCTCGCGCTGTACGAGATGGTCGGCGGTGATCCGCGGCCGGTCGTGCGGCGCGGGGTGGAGCAGTGCCCAGCGGGCGGCGTCGGGACCGAGCGGGGCGGGGTCCTCCGGGGCGGGGACGAGCCGCAGATTGACGGGCTCACGGTGATCGATCTCCACCCGCCCGCCCTGAGCGGCAATGATCCGCACGAGCACGTCGGCAACGACCTCGGCACGGGCTTCGTACGGCACACGCAACTCGACGACTTCCCCGGCAAGGGCATCGCCGTGGCCGTACGCCTCCCCGCGCTCCCGGATCTCCCGAACCAGGGAGCCAACGGGATCGACCTCACTCGCCAAACAGATGTTGATGAACCCGGGCCCGGTGACGACGACGTCACCGACCCCCTCGGCCCTCACGAGATGCGGCCGCAGAATCTCGGCGACGCGCAACGGCGGCTGTCCGGCCGGCCGGGCGAGCTGGAGCGCGACGTTGGTGGCGTAGTCACCGCACCCGCCCGGCCCCGGCGGCGTGACCACGACCCGCTCCGGAACGGTCACACTCAGCTCCCCTTCATCAACAGCACGACGCACCGCGCGCAGCACGGTGCGGGAGAGCTCGACGGGGGTCACGGGACAAGCGTATGGGAGGAGGGGGGTGGGTATGCGAGTTGGTTTGGGGTGGGGTCCGGGATGTGGACGGGGGTGGGGTCAGGTTTGGGTTGGCTTGGAGTGGCCTTGGGCCAGCTCGGGGGCTGATCTTGGGTTGGCGCGGGGTTGGCGCGGGGTTGGCCTGGGTTCGATCAATGCCTCTATGCGCAGGCGCTCTCAGGATCTCTCGGGCGCGGCGCTGTGTGGATCAGGCACCGGCCCGACCGGCACGCTCCGTCGAAAGCCCGACCTCTTCCTCCCCGGAACCGAAGGAGTCACCGAGGGCAGGCTCGCCCCCCTCACCGTCGACCGGCCCGCCACGCCCCCGCTCAATCAACTGTCGTACGACGCTGACGAGTTCGGCGGGCTCGAACGGCTTGGCGAGAAAGGCGTCGACCCCGATGTCCAGCCCGCCCTCGACCTCGTACTGGGTGCAGGCACTGACGATGGCGAGGGGAAGATCACGAGTCCGGGGGTCGGCACGCAGCAGGGCGGCGGTCCGCAGGCCGTCCAGCCGGGGCATGACCACGTCCAGGGTCACGACATCGGGCCGCACCTCATGAACCACATCCAGACACTCGGCACCATCGGCCGCGGTCACGACCTCAAGCCCCTCCAGCTCAAGATTGACCCTGATCAGCTGCCGGATGACCTTGTTGTCGTCCACAACAAGCACCCGACCCGACGCGCCCGGCACAACTCGAGAGTAGGTCCGCACCGGCCACCGCGTCCGGCTTTTCCCCACTTCCACCCACGCGAGCGAGGCCCCCTCTCCGTCCAGCCGTAAACCCGTTCATGAACACCCCGAGGGAGCTGGTAGTGTTCTACCCGTCGCCAGGAGCGAACAGCTCCACAGCGGACGCCCCCGTAGCTCAGGGGATAGAGCAACGGCCTCCGGAGCCGTGTGCGCAGGTTCGAATCCTGCCGGGGGCACTTCATATGAAGTGCCTAAGGACCCCGCCATCAGCGAGTTCGCTGAGTGCGGGGTCTTGTTGCGCGTGCAGGCGGGTGCCGCTGGAAGCAGCCGTTTGTCAGTGATCACGTAATGACGACGTAATGATCTTGATCGACGTCATGGCAGGTCAGAGCGCGTTTTGCGAGGTTCTGAGCGGAGCCGTATGGACCACCTGTGGACAGGCCGGAGCCCTGGACCGCTCACAAACCCGAAGCTCCGGCATTTAGTCGATCTTGTCGAGGGCGTCGTTCGAGGTCAGATCGAAGAGTTGTTGATCTGCTCACGGGTCAGTCGCACCGGCTCACCGGTGGCGTTGTCGAACCGGCGCCGTACCAGAATGCTGAACCCGAGATCATGCAGAGCCATCTCGGCGGCGTTGGTGTTCGCCGGGTCCTGGCCCTTCAGCGCGTTCCGCACGAGCACGAGTGCCGGGACGTTCTTCGCGCCGACCACCGCGAGCACGTCGTACTTCTCGTCTTCGGACGTATGCAGTGCAGCGACAGCGACGTCCGCCAGCGTGAGGACGGCATGGGTGCCGTCCTTCAGGCCAACTCGGGTTTCCGCAGCGGTACTCATGGGCTTGAGAGTCATGGTGTCTCCTCAATTGGACCTGGTCGGATCGTTCTCCGGCCGTACAGCCCAGGAGGGTACACACCTCGCGGCAGGCCGAAGCCCCGGACCGCTCAAGTCAGTCCAGGGCTCCCGTATGTGATCAGGTCGTTGTGTCAGTCCGCTGGGTTCTCCCCGAGTCCTCGCATGATCCGGTCGTTCATCTCCTGTTCCTGGCCGTCGATGCACTTCGCGTAGATCTTCAGGAGGACGTCCACCGAGTGGCCGGCGCGAGCGGCGACCTCCGGTGCTGGCACTCCGGAGTTGAGCCACTGGGACACGCCCGCGTGCCGAAGGTCGTACGGCCGAAAGGCCAGGACCGAGGCAACCTGATCGGGGACAAGCGCCATTTGTCGAGCCTGCTTCCACGCCCGGGAGTACGACGAAGCAGCGATCACGTTGCCCCGCTCACTGGAGAACAGCCGGCCGTCCTCCGCCGTGCCGAACTCTTCCAAGTGCTCACGGAGCAGCAGCACCAGCGGAGGCGGAATCGGCACGATCCGTACCTCACCCTGGGCCCGCTGCTTCAGGCCGCGCCGATCGTGCGCCTCCCCGGAGTCCGTCCACGCCTTCCCGGCAGTGGGGCGGGTCTCTGCCAGCTCGATACGGCCCCAGCCCGACACCGGAAGCGTGCAGTCGGAGCGACGAAGCCCCAGCGCCTCACCAGGTCGCATAGCCGCGTAGTACAGGCACCCGAAGAACGCCCGCAGCCGCCGGCCGCTCGCCCGCTCGTACCCGCCCACATAAGTGAGCGCGGTCAGAAGCTCCCGCGCCTGTCGAGGATTGACCACCACCCGGCGATCGACCTCCTGCACGGCACGGTTACCGCGCTTGCGCCGGACCCGGTTCAGCGGGTTGGACGGCAGGTGTTCGAGTTCAACCGCGTACTCCAGCACGTTGAAGACCACCGCGCGCCGTCGCCGGTATGTCTGCGTCGCCGCAGGCTTGCCGTCCAGTCGTCGACCTACCGCATCGATCAGCTCGTGCACTCGGGCGATCTCCTGTAACTCCCCCACCGGAAGCGACGCCTTTTCGATCCACCGCACGGCCGCGGCAATCTCCTCGGGCCGCTCCCGCTCCCTGCGGGGGACCGGCAAGACATACGAGCGCAGGGCTCGCCGCAGCGTCTCCGGAGCAGGCCGCCCCCGCCCCGGCTTGACCAGGGTAGGAACGACCGTCGCCAGCGCATCCGTCATGCCGTCTCGCTGCTTGGCCGACGCTTCGCCCCAACGCGCGTCCACGTACTTGCACACCAGGTCGAGGAAGGACAGGGCCGCCTTTCCTCCGCGCAGCGAGTCGGGGAGCCCGGTGATCGTGTCGAACGGCTCGCCCTTGTCAACCGCACGAAGGAGCTTGGCTCGGAAGCGATCAGCCAATGCCTTGGTTTTGTGCGACTCGTGGAACGGCTCGCCGTCCACGGACCAGCGGACGAGATACGTGGGCTTCTTCGCGGATCGGTTGATGCTCAGCTTCCAGATGACGACCTTGTACGACTTCACGACGCAGCCCCCTCCGCCCGCTCCTCCAGCCAGTCGTTGAGCGCGTCCCGCCGGATCCGGAGCTCCCCGTTCGGCAGGCGAATGCAGGCAGGAGCGAGGCGCAGTTCCCTCCAGCGGTAGAAGGTGCGTCGGGAGATGCCGCCCAGCTCGTCGAGCACTTGCCGAACGGTGAGCAGTTCGGAGGCCCGCGCACGGCTCTCACGCGCCATGACGACCACCGCCCTCCCGGATCGAGGCGGCGAGCAAGGCGCCCTCCGGCGAGTAGCCGCGCCCCGCATAGCGCCACTGGCCAACCGTGACCGTCGGACGGGCGGCGAAGCCGAGGGACACCCGCTGTTGTTCCGCGCGGTGGTCGGCACGGGCCTGCCGAAGGGCGGTCAGCGTGGTCGAGTAGCGGCGCGACTTGGTGGAGAAGTGACCGCCGTACCCGAGCATGTGGGCCCAGCGGCGCAGCCCGAGCGGCTCGAACTCCGGAAGCCCACCGAGCCACCAACACGTGCCAATCATGCGCAGCACGTGCGCACGCACGGGCAGTAGGACCATCTCCCGCGCGTGATGAATCCGGCCGTCCACCGCGCCCGCGGACTCCGCCCCCTTGGTGGCGTACTTAGCGATATAGGCCGCCACGGCCGCCGCGGAGGCGGGCCGTTCCCCCGCTCGTGGTTCGTACGTGGATACCGGACGTACGTCGACCTGGGCGCCGAACCGCAGCACCCGCGGACCGATGACGTCCGTACCAAGGGCGGTGAGCTCCACCCGATCGGCCACGGCCTGCACGGAGTCCAGCAGGAGCGGCACGGTCGCCCAACCGGGCGGCGACGAGTCAGGGCCGTCCGGTCCGTCGAGACGGATCACCGCATGGAAGTGGACCAGGCCCCGCCGCTGGTATTCGGCGACTTTCGCGTACGACAGCCGTGCGACGTCCCCGAACTCCGAGCGCGACAGACCAACGCGCCGGGCAACTTCACGCCGCAGCTCCAGCCCGAACCTGTGCCAGAGCCGACCGGCAGACGCCTGCCACAGCACTGCGCCGGCGTAGTCGTAGCAGCGCGGGCACAGAGGTTCACCAAGGCGGAGGTCATCCGCCGCGTGCCGCTCATGGCATCCCTTCGGAGTCCCGTGCGGACAGCACTCACCCGCCCGGCGAGGACGGCAGGCCCGCACTCGCCCCTCCCGCTCACGGCGCGTGTGAACCGGGCCGAAGCTGGGCGCGGTGAGGGTGGCGAACACCCGAGGGTGCCCGCTCACCGCCTCCGTGACGTCCTTGCCGCCCACGAGACCAGCGCGGACGAGTTGGTACGTGTCCGCCCGGTACAGGCCCGAGCAGGCCGGGCACACCGTCGCCCGCCGGTTGCCGGTTGCCGCAGGCGGTCAGCAGGCGACCGCCGTACGCGTCCGTCCCGAGCGAGAGCAGGGCCTCACCCGTGTTCGTATCGAAGATGGTTGCCCCGCCGACGAGGTGAATCGGGTTGGTGCAACCGCCGAGGCGGAGGATGTTGCGGCGCCAGGCGGCGAACCCGGGGTCCGATGCCTTGGCGACCAGTGCGGCAGCGCTCGCCGACAAGGTAGTGGTCATCGCCGACCACCGTCCCTGCCGAACGCGTGCCGCATCACGGCCGAGATCCCCTCCGGCCGGGTCTTGGCGCTGAACCGGAGTGTCGGGTCCGTGAGCCAGAGCGCGGCAGCGTGCCCCGGGCACACGTGCCGCTCTGTCCCGTCGAGAGGCCCGACACCAGCACTGCGGCCACCACGAGCACCCAACTCGGCCCTGTCGCGCCGGCCGAAGTGGTGGAGGCCAGTTCCATCACTGCCCGGCCCCCTTGCCCGCCGGAGCGGGGGCGCTCAGGGGCCGGATCTCCGCAGCGCGGAACGCGATTCCGTGCCGCCCCTCGTTCTCCCACGGCGTGGCAACCAGGTCCCGCACGGCCACCGGCATGCCGAGCTGCACTCCGGCCGGCTCACCGGCCACGCTCACGTTCACGACGTCCGCGGAGGCCCCGGCCATCAGGCAGAGACCGACCTGGTACATGGTCTTGCCGGTCTCGCGGTCAACACGGAGCTGACCGGTCTCACGATTGGCGATCCGCGGAGCCGGGGGCACGGCGCAGATGATCCCCGTGTACTTCGCGGTGTCGATCGGAAGGCTTGCCACTGTTCAGATCTCCCTCATCTCTGGCACCCGAAGGCCATTCCTCCGGGTCGCTAGACCACCCGTAGTACGGGTGACGGGTCCAGAGTGACCACCCGTAGTACGGGTTGTCAACCGGCCTACTGATGAGGGAAGCTGTCCACGATCGTGGACAAGCTGTCTACGACGCTGAACAGCCGCAGAGGCCACGGCCACGGAGGGCCCGCATGCCGCCGAAGAACACGCAGCCGAAGTACCGGCAGATCGCCGACTACCTGCGCGAAGGCATCCTGAACGGCACCTTCCCGGCTGGCCAACCGCTCCCGTCCGAGGAGGCGTTGGCAAAACAGTTCGGCGTGACGCGCCCCACAGTGCGTCAGGGCCTGATGGAGCTGAGGGCATCGGGTCTCGTCGAGGCCATCATGGGCCGCGGCACTTTCGCCCGCTCCCCGCACGGCCGCCCCAGCCTCACGCGCCCGCGCGGCGTACGCCGGACCCCCGACGACCGTTACGCCGAGGCCGACGGCATCCGCTGGACCGACGCCGAGCCACCCGTAGCCACCCGCACCGACGCCCCGCTAGCCCTGGCGGACCTACTCCGCATCCCGCCGGGCGAGCCGATGTTCACGTACGACGCGCTACAGATAGCAGACCATGGCCGCCTGCGCCAACTCCACCGGACCTACGTCCCGTTCTCGGTACTCATCGACACCAAGTACGAGGAAGAGGCCCCACCGCCGGCACCGGAGCTCTACACCGCGCTCTCCCACCTGGGCCACGAACTCCACTTCACGGAGTACGTCCGAACCCGCATGCCCCTTCCGGACCAGGCCCAGGCCCTCCGACTCGCGGACGGGGTCCCACTCCTCCACATCCTCCGAGTGACGCTCACGGCCGCGGACAAGCCCTTGGCACTAGAGGAGTTCCACCTACCGGGCGGCGAGCTGGAGCTCTCGTTCCGGCTGTAGCAGACCCCGGTTGGCTCAGACCTTCTCTACGTCATCAAGTGCGGCTCGCTCCGCTCCCCGCGCAGGCCCGGCCCCCGGCCGGGCCTGCGCTCCAGTCTCCGCCCCGCTCCAGCCCGGCCGGCGCCCGTGCCGCGCTCAAAGCATGCAGCCACCTGATGCCAGAGAAGGGGTACGTCGTGGCTGGGGCGGTCGGCTCCACGGCTTTAGAGGTCGTTCTCTTTCCGAACCTCGTGTGCGGTTTCTGCTGGTCAGGCATGAGACCGCAGTTGTCGCGGGAGCCTTGGTCCGTTGCTGACCGAGATGTCGTGGGGGTGGCGGGTGCCATCGATGCGGGCGGTTCTGGAAGCGCGGCAGAAGGCCGCGGCCGTGCGGGTGGAGGAACTCGAAGCCGAGTTGGAGCGGGTGCGGGCGGCTCTGGCAGAGGCGGAAGAGATGCTCAGGCGCCGGGTGATCGGCCTGGAGCAGTATCTGGAGGCGCTGGCCGAGGAAGATGCGCCCGCGGTGGTGGCCGACAGGGTGTCGCAGAGGAAGCCTGTGGGGCCGCGCCGGCGGTGCCTCACCGCCAGGATGCGGCCGGAACCGAGGTGTTGTCGGTGGACTATCAGGCGTTGATGGCCGCCGCCCTGGAGGTGGGAGCTGATGGGCTCGGTGCTCGGCGGGCAGCGGTGGTGCTGGGCTGGGACAGCGCGTCCGCCTCGCGCGTCGAGGGAGCGCGGGCCCGGCTGAAACGGCTGGTGGAGCGGGGATGGCTGGTCGAGGTGAAGCCGGGCAGGTTCATGCTGCCCGCGCCGGATCAGGACGCTGCTGGTGCTGGGCGGCCAGGCGGCGGCTCATGAGCATGGTCATCGA
Organism: Streptomyces sp. NPDC025638; assembly: GCF_055558775.1. NCBI lineage: Bacteria > Bacillati > Actinomycetota > Actinomycetes > Kitasatosporales > Streptomycetaceae > Streptomyces > Streptomyces sp. NPDC025638. Next base: position 111,263 of record NZ_JBVHLX010000023.1, read on the forward strand.
CCACAGGATGACGGTCTCGCTGGTGTCGGTGCGTCGTTCGTAGTCACGGACCAGGCGTCGGCTGCGCAGGAACCAGGCGAAGGATCTTTCGACGACCCAGCGGCGGGGCAGGACCTGAAAACCTTGGACATCGTCGCTGCGGCGGACGATGTCGAGGACCAGTCCGAGGTGCTGGGTGGTCCAGTCGGTGAGGTGGCCGGTGTAACCGCCGTCGGCCCAGATCCGCACCAGCCGCCGGAAGTGATTCTTTGCTGTGGGCAGCAGGACGCGGGCGGCGTCCCGGTCGGTCGTGGAAGCCGGCGTGACCAGCACGGCCAGAAGGAGTCCGAGGGTGTCAGTGAGCAGGTGGCGCTTGCGCCCGTTGATCTAATGGGCGGGAGCTGAGCTCGTTGAACCACCTTCTCGATGCCGATCGCCGGCGTCAGCACGACGTCCTCCGTTGATCCGGGCCTTGAGCCCTCAAAGAAGACTGACGTGTGCTGGCGCTCGCCGTCGACGTCGAGAGCAAACACTTGGTCACCGATGATGATCATGGTCCAAGCCCCCTGCGGGGACTACCTCTTACGTGCTCGGGAGCCAGCAGCTCCGATCAAGACCGAGGGCCCCGCAGGTCGCTGGGGTCATGAACGGCTAATCGGATGTCGGGCCATCGAGCCCTTCCATTAGAGAGACGCATGCCCTGCACGGCTGTGACCAGCCACAGCACAGGCTCGATGAGAAAGCGTGAGGCGAGTGAGAGCGTTCTGCGGCGTCGACTGGGCCAGCGACCACCACGACATAGCCATCGTCGACGAAACGGGTTCACTGATGGTTCGCGCTCGCATCGATGACTCCGCGGAGGGGCTCGACCAGCTGCTTCAGATGCTCGCCGAGCACGGCGACAGTCTGCAGGTCCCCATTCCGGTGGCCATTGAGACTTCCCGCGGTCTTCTGGTTGCTTGCCTTCGGGCAACCGGCCGCCCCGTCTACGCCGTCAACCCAATGGCCGCCGCACGGTACCGGGACCGACACACGGTTTCCCGGAAGAAGTCCGACCACTTGGACGCCATGGTCCTGGCGAACATTCTCCGCACCGACGCCGACGCTCACCGCATGCTTCCCGCCGACTCGGAGGTGGCTCAGGCCGTTGCGGTCCTTGCCCGTGCACAGCAGGACGCCGTTTGGGACCGAACCCAGGCCGGCAACAAGCTGACCTCTCACCTGCGCGAGTACTTCCCCAGTTACCTGGCCGCCGTCGGGAACCGCCGTGAGGGCATCTATCACCCGATAGCCCGGGCTCTCCTGGCTGCGGCGCCGACTCCGCGCCAGGCGGCCAAGCTGACCCGGCCGCAGCTGCGGGCCGTGTTGAAGAAGGCCGGGCGCAAGAACACCATCGACAGGGAGGTCGAGCGTCTGCACAGCGCACTTCGCGCACCGCAGATGCGCCATCTTCCCCTCGTCGAGGAGGCCATGGGACGCCAGGCACTCGCGCTGCTCCGGCAGTTGGAAGCCGCCTGCTCGAGCGCCGATGATCTTGCCGGAGCCGCGATGCAGGCGTTCGAGGCACATGCTGATGCCGGGATCATCACCAGTTTCCCAGGGCTGGGTCCGCTCAGCGGGGCTCGGGTTCTGGCCGAGATCGGCGACGACAGGACTCGGTTCGCCGACGCCAGAGGGCTGAAGGCGTACGCAGGTTCCGCCCCGGTGACCCGGGCCTCCGGCAAGAGCGTGTCCGTCGCGGCCCGCAGGGTGAAGAACCAGCGGCTGGCCGGCGTCGGTTACATGTGGGCCTTCTCCGCGATGGCACATTCAGACGGAGCGCGGGCTCACTACGACCGCCGACGCGAGGCCGGGGACCGGCACACGGCCGCCCAGAGGAACCTCTTCAACCGGATGATCGGCTGCCTCCACCACTGCCTGACTCACCGCGTCCCGTTCAACGAGGCCGTAGCCTTTCCGACCTCGCGAGAACCTCGTCTTGCCCTCGCCGCTTGACACGTTCTTCGCATCGGATGTCTTCTTGCCCGCGTCGTAACCCCGCGAGGCGTGGGTGACGGTGGCGTCCGCCTTCACGGACTGTGAGTCCACGACCGCCGCGGTCGGCTCCGGGCTGCGGCCCTCAGTTCCGCGGACGGCCTCGCGCAGCCGGTCGTGCAGCTCGGCCACCAGGCCCGTGTCGCGCCAGCGGGCGAAGAAGGCATACACCCGTGGCCAGGGCGGGAAGTCGGCGGGCATTGCGCGCCACTTGATGCCGTTGTCGACGAGGTAACGCACCGCGTCGATCATCTGCCGGTGGCAGTAGCCCTCCGGCCTGCCGCCCCGGCCCGCCAGCCATCCCGGCACCGGCAGCAGAGCCCGCACCAGAGCCCACTCCGCATCGCTTATGTCCGAGTCGTACCGGGGCCGGCGCTCCGGCCGGTCCGCCGCGTTCCCGAACCGATGGGCGAGGCAGTCACACCAAGGAGTGGACGAACTGGACTCGGCGACCGCAACCACGCGACACTTTGACACCAGGGCCTCTTGCTTCTCGCTGGATTCGACAACCGCGAGCTACCAAGAGGCCCTTCTTCCATGCACCTGCACCGGCCGACTCACCCGAACCAGGCCCCTGTTCGAACCCCTCCGACCACACGGACGGATAGAGAACGGCCAGTTACGGAGCCACTTTGGCGCGAGCCTCGAAGATCATGGCCCCAACGTCGTGCTTTACCGGGCAGGTCCACAGACTGCCCGACGCGCCGGAAGCTTACGGGGCCATGATCACTCGCGCCAAAGCAGCGCCACCCCAAAGCCGCTCCGCCGACCTAGTCGATGCTTCCCCGACCAGACACCATATTAATTCAACCTTACATTCAGGAAGCTATGTACGGCGTCGCAGATATCTTTTCCCATTTCGACACACTGCGCCGACTCGACCCCCGCCGCCTCCGCCTCTTCGCTCAGCCCCAGAATTACTCTGATCAGCCATTCCCCTGATTCCTTTCCCGTGAGCCTCCATGGGTCCTCATGCGCGGACAGGAAGCAGAGGAAGGTAGCTACGCAGCGAGCAGGATCAACATGACACGAAAAATACCAAGGCCAGCAAGGGAAGCGCTCCTGCAGTTCGACCAGGTATGCCCGAACCGACGGGATGTCATAGAGTTCCCTCGAATCCGAGTTATACCCGTCAATAGTAATATCGACTACCCTCATGTTCCCATTAGGGTCCGTCTTCAAATCGCTAAAAAACTCCGCCATTCTGGAGAAGTCAAGCGACTCAACTTCCCGACGCTGCACCCGATACAGAAAGCTGCCCCCTCCAGGAACTCTAGGTTCCCATTGCAGAGGGTTCGACACTTCCTCAAGTATTCGATCCGCATCCGCGAAAGAGATGCTACGCACCTCAAATTCCGGAACGCCAGAGAATTCCACGAGGCTCCGGAGTACGAAATCTCGCACTCCTGCCTGCTCAAGGAAGCCTATAGGGAAATATTCAGTCAGGTCAATTACTCCGGATCGCATAATCGCCAACTTCAAACATTGCGCTATGCAGATCTCCAAAAAAATCCTGACGGCAAAATGCTCAGACAAGCGAACCTCTTTGCCCCACAAGTCGCCAGTCCAGAAGAGTGGCGCACTCACGAAACAAAAGTCGTCACTTGCTCGAACTTCCAGAAAATCGAAACCATCGAAACGTACGTTAAGCAACCATGGCAAGCTCCAGTGAAACGGGTATTCCCTCCGCAGCGAATGAAGAGATTCCATTGCCCAAACTAGATAGTCAAAAAAGGAGAGCCTCTCCAGCAACGGATCCGATGCGTCGATCTCACAAAAGAGACTCCCAGAGATGCGCTCATGCTGAAAACTTCGCTCTCGGATTTGCCCAACACTGAGATCTGCCGCATTACTCAAGCGATCTCGAAATTCCTCATACTCAGTACCGCTCGGCCACACAGAAATAATTCCCGCATCCGCCACTGCTTCAATCGCGGCAAGGAAGCGAGCGGGAGGAGCGAGGCTACCCCACTTAAGGGACTCAGGCTCACAAATGGGTGGCACCGGTGGATTGATTGCAATATCGCAACAACAAAGAAAAGTGAGGGCAGCCCGCAGTGCTTGGTTACCCAAATCCCCCTTGAACACTTCAGGGAAAAATTTAGACCATTCCCGTAGAGCAATGTCGATGCAAAGCCGATACCTTGGCGGAAGTCCGGTTAGTGCGTCGTTGAACAAGTGCCAGTAGTCTGAGCCGACTTCAAGCCCACTCCACTGTTGTCCGACTCTTGGAATACCGAATCCTCCATGAGAGTAGGAAACCGTAAGGCCCCACTCATTAAAAAACGCTGCACTTTCAAAGATGTGGCGCGTAGAGATTTCCTGCGCCTCAACAACGATCGGAGCAGCCGTCATGTCCATCCGCATAAAGACTTGCTCTGCACCATCAAGCCCCCATGGTCGATGATTTCCGGTATGAAAGCCATATGCCGTGTCGGCGATGTGGAAGGCTTTACTCAGTAGATCTCCGGCATCTTCCAAAGGAACTGCCCAAACTTTGCTCTCTTCCATTAGAATTCTTCGGGCTGCACGCAACCGCGAGATTTCGTGACACATTGCGCGAATGGCATCGGGTGCCTCGCCCCGCTCGACAAAATGCAGTAAAGCCCTGTCGGAAATCAAACATTCACGGACAAAATCTCGCTCCTCTTGATTCATGGAGCCGCATCTCAACGTTCGCGCCACTAACAAATCCTCTGCACGCGAAAGAGACATGAGAGTGGATCCAATAGTTGATCCGCAGTATTGAAACCAGTGTGTCCGCTCGTGTTCCAGTGATGGTATTCCATTCTTCGTTACATCTGCATCCTCTTCGGAAGGTCTTCGCTGGATTAGCGTGGTGGGGTTGAAGCTGAATCCCCCGTTTGCGCTCTCAAGGAGTTCCCCGCAGAATGGACCAGTAGACGCCTTGGGTTCAATGAAAGTAGTCGCATTATCCATCAGGCCGGATCGCCCTCGCCGCCTTGGTTCGATTCACCTTCGTCATCCACGCTCTCACCTTTGGCGCGGCTCTCAGGTTCCTCTTTATGCAACTTCATGTGTCGGCGACTTCTCTTGTATCGGGCGAACTGCTCTTTCACTAGGTCATGCACAGAATGCGCACCAAAGGCGACCGAAAAATGAATTAGAACATCGATAAGCTCCGTCTGCCCCAAGGGTTCATCATCACTAGTTGACGAAGGGCGATCAACTCTTTCCTTCGAGACAACCTCCAGACTCGGTTCATAACGTAGACTCCGCAGAAATCCTTCAATCTCTGCTTCGGATCCGGTAATTCGATAGGCTTGAGTCTGCGACGCCATGAGATCTCTCCCCTAAAAATTGACATTACTTCGGGTCACGTGGGTGCACTCCGGTTGCGAAGCCATCTTGACCCTACTCAACTGTCTACCACATTCGGGGGCCACACGAAGGTCGCAGTGTGGAATTCGAATCGGAACGATTCCTTCCAGGGTAGCTGCCACCGCCATCTCTGGCGATTGCAAGTTGCACATAGATGATCGATTTCGGTCGTCACTGATCAGGATGATGTCGCCCCTCAAGAGATCATTTGCTGAAGTAAGCGACCACAGGTAATGCGGACGCCCGTGCCCGCTTCGACGAGGTGCAGGGGAGGGTGTGAAGGTCGGTGGGGGTACAGCGAGACATACACGCGCCTGTTCGGTCGACGCACCCGCCATCGTGACTGACTGTCGTCGGCTGAGCTTCGTGCCACAACCGTGCCAGATGCAGGGGTCAGCAGCGGTCAACACCGGTGCCCCACAGCCGAGCAGCCGCACCCTTCCTCGGCTGGCAAAGCCGCAGCTCAGGCCCCGAATCACCCAACCTCTCTCCTAAGACGTCATCTCATTTGGCTGGGTAAGCTGCCAGTCGTGGCGAGGATTGTTGAGCGGCTGGTACCGGACGAGTTGTGGGAGCTGTTCCAGCGGGTGGTGCCGGAGGCGCCGTCGCGGCCTCAGGGTGGGGGCCGGCGTCGGCATGGCGACCGCGAAGT
>NZ_JBVHLX010000024.1:0-114323 GCF_055558775.1 Streptomyces sp. NPDC025638
GCGATGCGCTGGGTCGCCAAGAACGTGGTCGCCGCGGGCCTGGCCTCCCGCTGCGAGGTCCAGGTCGCCTACGCGATCGGCAAGGCCGAGCCCGTCGGTCTCTTCGTCGAGACCTTCGGCACCCACAAGATCGAGCCCGAGAAGATCGAGAAGGCGATCGACGAGGTCTTCGACCTCCGTCCGGCCGCGATCATCCGCGACCTCGACCTGCTCCGCCCGATCTACGCCCAGACCGCGGCGTACGGCCACTTCGGCCGCGAACTCCCCGACTTCACCTGGGAGCGCACGGACCGCGTGGACGCGCTGCGCAAGGCCGCGGGGCTGTAAGCCCCGAGTGCCGCCTCCCGCCGAGGTCCGGCTTCCCTTCGGGGGCCGGGCCTCGGCGTTTCACAACACGGCTGATTCACCGGCCGGGAAAATGGCTCGCGGGCGATCCGTCACGCCCTTACGGTGGGGATCTCTCGGTGCGATGACCGCGGTTACTTCGGTGGAGTGCGCTTCGTGCGTGCGGTGAAACTGGCTTTGCACAGACCGTTGTCGACTGGATCTCGGGAGAACGACGCCGCCCGGTGCGAGGGTCACGGGTACTTCAACTTCCGGAATGATTTCCACGCAGGTTCGAATCCTGCTGCCGGTCCTGGACCGGTATGGCCGAGCGGCCCAAGGCAGAAGTCAGCGCCTGACGGCGGCCGTGGCCGGGTTGATCTCGGGCGGGCGTCGGTTGTCAGTGGCTTTTGGTAAAAATGCAAGCGTGAGCAGCGAGAACGGGCAGGGGGACGGCGGGGCCGAAGCGGCGCCGCCGGAGCAGCTCGCGCTCATCCGGGAGAGCGTGCGGGGCGCCAAGGTGCCGCGGGCCAAGCCCCGGACCTGGCGCGGGGCCGCGCTCGCCAAGGAGCTGCCCGTCGCACGAGTGCTGGTCGACAAGGGCGTGCTCCACCTCGACCGGTACTTCGACTACGCCGTGCCCGAGGAACTGGATGCCGAGGCCCAGCCCGGGGTGCGGGTGCGGGTGCGGTTCGGCGCCGGCCGGCATCGCGTGCGGGACGGGCGCCGCGAGGGCGGCGGGCTCATCGACGGCTTCCTCGTGGAGCGGCGGGCCGAGTCCGACTACTCGGGGCCGCTGGCCGCGCTGGCCCAGGTGGTGTCGCCCGAACCCGTGCTGAGCGCAGAGCTCCTCGGCCTGGCCAGGGCCGTCGCCGACCGGTACGCGGGCAGCCTCGCCGATGTGCTGCAACTGGCCGTGCCACCGCGCAGCGCGCGAGCCGAACAGCGCCCCTCGCCCCCGCCACTGCCCCCGCCGGCGGCGCCCGACGCCGGGTCCTGGTCCCGGTACGAGCACGGGCCGGCGTTCGTCGAGTCGCTGGCTTCGGGCGGCGCGCCCCGTGCCGTGTGGAACGCGCTGCCCGGACCGGAGTGGAGCGAGGAGCTCGCGCGGGCTGTCGCGGCGACGCTCGCCTCGGGACGCGGCGCGCTCGTCGTCGTACCGGACGGACGGGCCGCCGCCCGGGTCGACGCGGCGCTGACCGCGCTGCTCGGCGAGGGACGCCATGCGCTGCTCACCGCCGACGCCGGGCCCGAGAAGCGATACGCACAATGGCTCGCCGTGCGGCGGGGTTCCGTGCGAGCCGTCGTCGGCACGCGGGCCGCCATCTTCGCGCCCGTGCAGGACCTCGGACTGGTCGCCATCTGGGACGACGGGGACGACAGCCACAGCGAGCAGCACGCGCCGCAGCCGCACGCCCGGGATGTGCTCCTGCTGCGCGCGGCCCTGGACAGGTGCGGCTTCCTGCTGGGCGGCTGGAGCTGCACCGTGGAGGCCGCACAGCTCGTGGAGAACGGCTGGGCGCGCCCCCTGATCGCGGGCCGGGAGCAGGTGCGGCGGGCCGCGCCCCTTGTGCGGACGGTGGGGGACGGCGACCTCGCCCGGGACGAGGCCGCCCGTGCCGCCCGGCTGCCGACGCTGGCCTGGCAGACGGTCCGGGAGGGACTCAAGCACGGGCCGGTCCTCGTGCAGGTGCCCCGGCGGGGGTATGTGCCGCGCATGGCCTGTGCCCAGTGCCGGGCGCCCGCGCGGTGCCGGCACTGTTCCGGGCCGTTGGAGGCGCGGGACGCGGGGGCGTTGCGGTGCGGGTGGTGCGGTCGCGAGGAGGGTGCCTGGCACTGTCCGGAGTGCGGCGGCTTCCGGCTGCGGGCCCAGGTCGTGGGGGCGCGGCGGACCGCCGAGGAACTGGGGCGGGCCTTTCCCGCCGTACCGGTGCGCACCTCGGGGCGGGAGCACGTGCTGGACACGGTGCCGGGGACTCCCGCGCTGGTCGTGAGCACACCCGGGGCCGAACCCGTCGCCGAGGGCGGCTATGCGGCGGCCCTGCTGCTGGACGGCTGGGCCATGCTGGGCCGTCCCGACCTGCGGGCCGGAGAGGACGCGCTGCGCCGGTGGATCGGTGCCTGTGCGCTCGTACGGCCGCAGGGGGACCGGGGCACCGTGGTGGTCGTCGCCGAGCCGACGCTGCGACCGGTGCAGGCGCTGGTGCGCTGGGACCCCGTCGGACACGCGGTGCGGGAGCTGTCCGAGCGAGCGGAGCTGGGATTTCCGCCGGTGTCCCGGATGGCCGCGGTGTCGGGCACGGCGGAGGCCGTCGCGGAGTTCCTGCACACGGTCGAACTGCCGTCGGACGCCGAGGTGTTGGGGCCCGTGCCGATGCCGGTCACCCTTCCGGGGCGACCGAGGCGGACCGGGGCGCCACCGCCCGGGGAGCACTGGGAGCGCGCGCTCGTGCGGGTGCCGCCGGGAAGCGGGGCGGCGCTGGCATCCGCGCTGAAATCGGCGCAGGCCGCGCGGATGGCGCGGGGGAGCGGGAGCGGGGAGGCCGTACGGGTGCGGATCGATCCGCCGGACATCGGGTGAGGTACGCGGAGGTCGGGTCGGGCTCGCGGACAACGGGTGAGACCCGCAGGGGTGGGATGGGGCCCGCGGACATCGGGTCGGGCTGGCGGCCATCGGATGGGACCCGCGGAGGTCGGGTGGGGCCCGCGGTCATCGGGTCGGGCTGGCGGCCATCGGGTGAGACCCGCGGAGGTCGGGTCAGGCTCACGGCCATCGGGTGAGACCCGCGGTCATCGGGTCGGGCTGGCGGCCATCGGATGGGACCCGCGGAGGTCGGGGTGAAGCCCACGGCCATTGGGTCAGGCCCACGGATGTCGGGTGAGGCCCACGGATGTCGGGTGAAGCCCTCGGCGGCGGGGTGAGGCCCGGCGTGCGGCTGCCCTCCCGGATGCCTGCCGGGAGGGCGGCGTGAGGGTGCGTCAGCCGTTGCGCGGGCTGGGGAAGGCCGTCGGCCTGGCCTCGTCGCGGAGCGTGGGGCTGCCCGCGGTGGGCTGGGTCGGCATGGAGCGGGCCGCGGGGACCGTGGGGACCGCGGGGAGGCCGGTGTTCACATTGAGCGTGCGGGTCCCGGACGGCTCCGTGGTGCGCTCGGCCTCGGCGGCCGCCTGGGCCGCGGCGCGCCGGGCGCCGTAACGGCGGTGCACCGCCTGCTTGGTGACGCCGAGTGCGGAGCCCACCGCGTCCCACGAGAAGCCGAGCGAGCGGTCGAAGTCCACGGCGGCCGTGACCAGGGTCTCGACGCTGTCCCGGAGTTCCTGCGCGAGACGCACGGTCGGGGCGGGGGCGCGTCCGTAGACGACGAAGCCCGTGGAGGGGCCGGAGCGGCGCGGGCGGTAGACGTTGCCCAACTGGGCGGTGAGCGTGCGCAGTGCGTCCACCTGGCGGCGGACCCGCTCGATGTCCCGCACCAGCAAGTGCAGGCTGGCCCGGGCCTGGGCGTCGTGGGTTGCGTGGTCGGCCATGAACAAGCCTCTCGAACCGGCGTTGAAAGGAATTGGGCCGCCGAATGCGGCCCTTTGTGGTCAACTCTTTCTTGACCAACGCGTTTGCGCTCCGCTGGTCACGGTGTGGGGGCGTACGGGCATATGCGTACGCCGGTTTGCCCACCCGTGCACCACCTGTCTCCAGTCAGGTGAAAAACCGGCGTGTGCCGTGGAGGTTGCTCGCCGTCGGCGGACTTGCGTGCGTGGTCATAGACTTGGGGGCTGCCCGCCAGTCGCCACCGCCCGAGAGGCCCGAACCCTTCCATGAAGCTCGTCTTCGCCGGTACCCCCGAGGTCGCCGTTCCCGCCCTGGACGCTCTCATCGCCTCCGGGCGGCACGAGGTGGCAGCCGTCGTCACGCGGCCCGACGCGCCGGCCGGGCGCGGGCGCAGGCTGGTCGCGTCACCCGTGGCCGAGCGGGCGGAGGAGGCCGGGATCGAGGTGCTGAAGCCGCTCAAGCCGCGGGACCCCGAGTTCCTGGAGCGGCTCGCGCAGATCGCCCCGGACTGCTGTCCCGTGGTCGCCTACGGAGCCCTGCTGCCCCGCGTCGCCCTCGACGTCCCCGCCCACGGCTGGGTCAACCTGCACTTCTCGCTGCTGCCCGCCTGGCGCGGGGCGGCGCCCGTGCAGCACTCCATCATGGCGGGGGACGAGATCACGGGTGCCTCCACCTTCCTCATCGAGGAGGGGCTGGACTCGGGGCCGGTGTACGGGACCGTCACCGAGGAGATCCGGCCCACCGACACCAGCGGCGACCTGCTCACCCGGCTCGCCTTCGCCGGTGCCGGGCTGCTCGCCGCGACCATGGACGGCATCGAGGACGGCTCGCTCAAGGCCGTGCCGCAGCCGGCCGACGGCATCACCCTGGCGCCGAAGATCACCGTCGAGGACGCCCGGATCGACTGGGCCGTCCCGGCCCTGCGCGTCGACCGGGTGGTGCGCGGCTGCACCCCGGCCCCCGGCGCCTGGACCACCTTCCGCGGCGAACGGCTCAAGCTCGTCCACGCCACGCCCGTACCGGAGCGGACCGATCTGCTGCCGGGGCAGCTGGCCGTCGGCAAGAACAGCGTGCACGTGGGCACCGGGTCCTACGCCGTGGAGCTGCTTTGGGTGCAGGCCCAGGGCAAGAAGCCGATGCGGGCGGCGGACTGGGCGCGTGGGGTGCGGATCGCGGTGGGCGAGACGCTGGGCGGCTGAAGCACGGCCCCGGCCCCTCCCGTCGGGGATTTCCCGGCGTACGTGGCGGCACCGCGCAGGCCCCCGGGACGTACGCTGGGATCTGCACCCATCCCACATCCGGAGCACCTTTTTCGTGAGTGAGCAGTCCCGGCGGCCTCGCAAGCCCGCCAAGCCCTACCGCCGTCCCCAGAAGGACCCCGTCCGCATCCTCGCGTTCGAGGCCCTGCGCGCCGTGGACGAGCGGGACGCGTACGCCAACCTCGTCCTGCCCCCGCTGCTGCGGAAGGCGCGGGAGAAGGAGGGCCCCGACAAGTTCGACGGCCGGGACGCCGCCCTCGCCACTGAGCTGGTATACGGGACACTGCGCCGGCAGGGCACGTACGACGCGGTGATCGCCGCCTGCGTCGACCGGCCGCTGCGGGAGGTCGACCCGCCGGTCCTCGACGTGCTCAGCCTCGGTGCGCACCAGCTGCTCGGGACCCGCATCCCGACGCACGCCGCCGTGTCCGCCTCCGTCGAGCTCGCGCGCGTCGTCCTCGGCGACGGGCGGGCCAAGTTCGTCAACGCCGTGCTCCGCAAGGTCGCCCAGCACGACCTCGACGGGTGGCTGGAGCGGGTCGCGCCGCCCTACGACGAGGATCCCGAGGACCATCTCGCCGTCGTGCACTCGCACCCCCGCTGGGTCGTCTCCGCGCTGTGGGACTCGCTCGGCGGCGGGCGGGCCGGGATCGAGGACCTGCTGGAGGCCGACAACGAGCGGCCCGAGGTGACCCTCGTCGCCCGGCCCGGGCGGGCCACGGCCGAGGAGCTGCTCCGCGAGGAGGCCGCCGTGCCGGGGCGCTGGTCGCCGTATGCCGTGCGGCTCGCCGAGGGCGGGGAGCCGGGCGCCGTCGAGGCCGTCCGGGAGGGCCGGGCCGGTGTACAGGACGAGGGCAGCCAGCTGGTCGCCCTCGCACTCGCCAACGCGCCGCTGGAGGGCCCGGACGAGAAGTGGCTCGACGGATGCGCGGGGCCCGGCGGCAAGGCCGCACTGCTGGCCGCGCTCGCCGCCGAACGCGGGGCCGCGCTGCTCGCCTCCGAGAAGCAGCCGCACCGCGCCGGCCTGGTGGCGAAGGCCCTGGCCGGCAACCCGGGGCCGTACCAGGTCATCGCCGCCGACGGGACCCGGCCGCCGTGGCGGCCCGGCACCTTCGACCGTGTGCTGATGGACGTGCCGTGCACCGGTCTCGGCGCCCTGCGCAGACGGCCCGAGGCCAGGTGGCGCCGCCGCCCGGAGGACCTGGACAACTTCGCGCCGCTGCAGCGCGCCCTGCTGCGCACCGCGCTCGACTCGGTGCGGGTCGGCGGGGTCGTCGGCTACGCCACCTGCTCGCCGCACCTCGCCGAGACCCGTGCCGTGGTCCAGGACCTGCTCAAGCAGCGCCCGGACACCGAACTCGTCGACGCCCGCCCGCTGCTGCCCGGCGTACCGGCCCTCGGCGACGGACCCGACGTACAGCTGTGGCCGCATCTGCACGGCACCGACGCCATGTATCTGGCGCTCATCCGCCGGACCGGCTGACCTCGGACTCGCGCACGACCGGGACCTCACCGTCCTCGTGCGCGAGCCGGTGCGGCCACCACACCTTCCGGCCGGCGTCCAGGAACAGCGCCGTGACCAGCACCGACCGTACGACGAAGGTGTCCAGGAGGACGCCGAGGGCGACGGCGAAGCCGATCTCCGCGAAGGCCACCATGGGCAGGGTGCCGAGCGCGGCGAACGTCCCGGCCAGGACCAGGCCCGCGGACGTGATGACCGCTCCGGTCGCCGCCAGGCCCGTCACCACGCCGGGCCGGGTGCCCTGGCGGGCGGTCTCCTCGCGGATGCGGGTGGTCAGGAAGATGTTGTAGTCGATGCCCAGGGCCACCAGGAACACGAAGACGAACAGCGGGAAGTCCGTCTGCTCGCCCGCGTAGTCGAAGACGTGCCGGAAGGCGAGGGCGCTGGCGCCGAGGGCCGCCGCGAAGGACAGCACCACCGTGCCGATCAGCAGCAGCGGCGCCACCAGGGACCGCAGCAGCGCGCCCAGGATCAGCAGCACGACCAGCAGGACCGCCGGGATGATCAGCACATTGTCGTGCGTGGTCGCCCGCTCCATGTCCAGCAGGGCCGCGGTGCCGCCGCCCACCTGCGCGTCGGCGCCCGGCAGCGCGTGGACGGCGTCGCGCACACGCTCGACGGTGTGCTTGGCCGCCTTGCTGTCGGACGGGTCGGTCAGGGTCGCCTCGAACAGGACCTTGCCGTCGTACGAGGGTTTCGTCCCGGGCGGGACGGTGACGCTGTCCGGCGCGACACCGCGCGTACCGGCGACCGCCTGCCGCACCTGGTCGCCCTGCGCCCGGTCCGCCACGACCACCAGCGGGTCGCCGCTGCCCGCCGGGAAGTACCGCTGCGACACCTTCTGCCCGGTGATCGAGTCGGGGGTGCCGGTGAAGGCGTCCGCGTTGCCGATGCCGTCGGCGCGGAGCTGGAGGAGGCCCAGCGAGAGGACGGCCAGCGCCAGGGCGGTGGCGCCCCAGACGACCCGGGGCCGGTGGCTGATGCCGCGGCCCATACGGGCCCAGACGCCCCGCTCGGTCGGGTCGGACGAGCCGAAGTGCGGGACGACAGGCCAGAAGATCCAGCGGCCGACGAGCAGGAGCAGGGCCGGAAAGAGCGTGAGCATGGCCAGCAGCGCGACCGCCACGCCGAGCGCGGCGACCGGGCCCAGGCCGCGGGTGGAGTTCATCTCGGCGGCCAGCAGCACCAGCATGCTCAGCACCACGGTGGCGCCCGAGGCGAGCACCGCGGGGCCCGCGCGGTGCAGAGCCAGCGCCATCGCCTCGTGCCGGTCCTCGTGGCGGCGCAGCTCCTCCCGGTAGCGGGCGACGAGGAGCAGCGCGTAGTCGGTCCCGGCTCCGAAGACCAGCACGGTGAGGATGCCCGCGCTCTGGCCGTTGACGGTCAGGCCCGCGTGCCGGGCCAGGAGATAGATCAGCGCCTGCGACGTGAACAGGGCGACGACCACCGCGACGAGGGGCACGAAGAGCAGGACCGGGCTGCGGTAGGTCAGCAGCAGCATCACGATCACGACGCCCATCGCCGAGAGCAGCAGCGTGGAGTCGATGCCCTCGAAGGCCTTGGAGAAGTCGGCGGAGGTGCCGCCCGGCCCGGTGATGTGGACCGCGAGCCCGCCCGTGCTCCTGCCCACCCGGTCGCGCAGGGTGTCGACGGCCGGGGCGAGCTCGGACCAGCCTTTGGCGTCCATCGTGATGGGCACGTAGATCTGGGCGGCCTTCGGCGCGGAAGCACTGTCGTAGACGGGTCCGCGTGTCTCGGCGCCGCGGATGCCGTGCGCGGTCAGGCCCTTGATCTCCTGGACGTCCCGCGCGATCCGCTGCTTGTCCCGCGTCGTGAGTCCGCCGTCGCGGGCGAACACGACGACCGCCGGTATCTGCTCGGGCCGGAAGTGGTTGGAGGTGTCTAGCACCTGGGTGGATTCCGCGGACCCGGGCAGCCAGGAGGCGGCGTCGTTGTCCTGGGCGTCCGTGAGCTTCTGGGCGAGTGGGCCCGCGAGCACGAGCGCCAGCAGCCAGAGGGCCACTATCAGCCACTTGCTGCGACGTCCGGTCAGGAATTTGATGAGCCCCTGGCGCACATGGCGCCCGTGGTCGTCCGATGGCGCCCCCCTCGGGCCCTGCCGTCACCTTCCCGCCTGCCCGGCAGGGCCCAGCCGCACGTAGAGCCGGTGGGCCGCCCAGCATGGCACGGCCCCGTCCGCAGGGCACCTGATTTGCAGAATGGTCTGTACCGTCGTGATCCAGCCGGGGACCGAGGCGAACATCCGTGCCCGGACATGGCAGGCTTGGGTCATGGCCGTGCAGATCAACCCCAGCATCCTGTCCGCCGATTTCGCCCGCCTCGCGGAGGAGGCGAAGGCGGTGCAGGGAGCCGACTGGCTCCACGTCGACGTGATGGACAACCATTTCGTCCCGAACCTCACGCTCGGCGTGCCGGTCGTAGAGTCCCTGGCGCGTGCGACGGACACGCCGCTGGACTGCCATCTGATGATCGAGGACGCCGATCGGTGGGCGCCCCAGTACGTCGAAGCGGGTGCCTCGTCCGTCACCTTCCACGTCGAGGCGGCCGCCGCCCCGGTGCGGCTGGCCCGCGAGATCCGCGCCAAGGGCGCGCGTGCCTCCATGGCGCTCAAGCCCGCGACGCCCATCGAGCCGTACGAGGACCTGCTCCCCGAGCTCGACATGCTGCTGATCATGACGGTCGAGCCGGGCTTCGGCGGTCAGGCGTTCCTGGACATCATGCTTCCGAAGATCCGCCGCACGCGTCAGCTGATCGAGAAGCACGGTCTCGAACTCTGGCTGCAGGTCGACGGAGGAGTCTCCGCGTCCACGATCGAGCGGTGTGCGGACGCGGGCGCCGATGTCTTTGTCGCCGGTTCGGCGGTGTACGGGGCGAACGACCCGGCAGATGCGGTACGTGCGCTCCGCGCCCAGGCGGAGACGGCCACCGCCAAGGCGTCCTGGGCATGCGACCACTGAGCCACAACGACGTGAACAGCTAAGGGAACGGCGCCCATCAGGGCGGATCAGTCGCGCCGGATCTGCAAGGATGAACGGCGAATCCAGAGTGTGAACAGCAGTGAGGAGAACGCCGTGTCGGGTATGTCGGCGGGCCGGTCAGCCATGCGGATGGGACCCGCTGAGCTGGTGCAGGCGGCGGCCATGGCCCGCCGCTTCTACCTCGAGGGCAAGTCCAAGATCCAGATCGCGGAGGAGTTCGGCGTCAGCCGCTTCAAAGTGGCCCGGGTTCTGGAGACTGCCCTCGAACGGGATCTCGTACGCATCGAGATCCGCGTGCCGGCCGAGCTGGACGCCGAGCGCTCCGACGCGCTCCGTGCCCGCTACGGCCTGAGGCACGCCGTCGTGGTCGAATCCCCGGCCGAGGCCGAGGAGACCCCCGACCCCGAGAACCTCGGCGAGGTGGCGGCCGACCTGCTCGGCGAGCTCGTCAACGAGGGGGACGTCCTCGGACTGGCCTGGGGCCGGTCCACCATCCACATGGCGGCGGCGCTCGACCGGCTGCCGCCGTGCACGGTGGTGCAGCTGACGGGCGTGTACGACGCCGGGACCGCCGAGCGCGGCTCCGTCGAGGCCGTCCGCCGCGCCGCCCAGGTGTCCGGCGGCGACGCGCACCCCATCTACGCGCCGATGCTGCTGCCGGACGCGGCCACCGCGGCCGCGCTGCGCCACCAGACCGGGATCGCCCGGGCCTTCGAGTACTTCGACAAGGTCAC
Source organism: Streptomyces sp. NPDC025638 (assembly GCF_055558775.1). Lineage (NCBI taxonomy): Bacteria > Bacillati > Actinomycetota > Actinomycetes > Kitasatosporales > Streptomycetaceae > Streptomyces > Streptomyces sp. NPDC025638. The sequence goes on from NZ_JBVHLX010000024.1 coordinate 10,380, forward strand.
GGTCGCCTGTGTCTCCATCGGCTCCTGGGAGCCGGGCATCTCGACGGTGCACGACATGCTCAGCGACGAGGAGCGGGCGCACTACGCCTCGCTCGGTGTCGCCGCCGAGATGTCCGCGCATCTCTTCGACGCCGAGGGCCGACGCGTCGGCCGGGACCTGGGGGAGCGGTGCATCACGGTCAAGGCCGACCAGCTCCGTCGTATCCCCGAGGTCGTGGCGATCGCCGGCGGCCAGCGCAAGGCGTCCGCGATCGACGCGGTGCTGCGGTCGGGTCTGGTCACCAGCCTGGTGACGGACACGTCGGCGGCGGACTATCTGATGACCGCGGGCCCCACGCCGAAGCCCGCCCTGAACCGGGCGGACCCGGACGGCGCCTGAGGGCGGCCCGCGGCAGGTCATGAGGGGACGGCCGTCACAGCACCGACAGCGTGCTGCTGCGGTTCGTCCCCCGCGTGCTTTCCGATGATCATTACGACACATTCAGGACGGTGCTGAGATGACGAGCCGGCGGGTGGTGACGCTGGACCTCGGCGGGGTCGCCGACAAGGCCGCGTTCATGGACCGCTTCGCGCGGACCCTGGCCCTGCCCGACTGGTTCGGCCGCAACTGGGACGCGCTCGCCGACAGCCTCGGCGACCCCTCGTTCTGGCCGCCGGACGCGGCCGAGAACGGGCTGCTCCTCGTCGTCGGCGGCTGGCTGGAGTACGCGGCGGCCCGGCCCGACGAGTGGGCGGTGGCACTGGAGGTGTTCACCGAGGCGTCCGGCCGCGGACCCCTCCTGACGGTGGCGCTGGCGCTGGGCTGACCGGGGCCGGTTCGGCAGATCCTCCGAACGCCCTTTGACCTGCCTGGATGATTTGACCGGGCATCGCATTCCGGCCGTCATGGGACAATGAAGTACGTGCTTCTCCCCCGGGCTGACCTGTCCGGGGGTCACCTCTGATCGACTGGGATGTGCGGCACGTGCGTTTCCTCAATGACATCCAGCCCGCGTACGACCTGACGTACGACGACGTGTTCATGGTGCCGAGCCGCTCCGCGGTCGGCTCGCGTCAGGGCGTGGACCTCAGCTCCCCGGACGGCACGGGCACCACGATCCCGCTGGTCGTCGCCAACATGACCGCGATCGCGGGCCGCCGGATGGCGGAGACCGTGGCCCGGCGCGGCGGCCTGGTGGTGATTCCCCAGGACATCCCGATCGACGTCGTCACCGATGTCGTCTCCTGGGTCAAGAGCCGCCATCTGGTCCTCGACACGCCGATCGTGCTGGCCCCGCACCAGACCGTCGCCGACGCGCTGGGTCTGCTGTCCAAGCGGGCGCACAACGCCGGCGTGGTCGTCGACGAGGACGGCCGCCCGATCGGTGTCGTCACCGACCGGGACCTGACCGGCGTCGACCGCTTCACCCAGCTCACCGAGATCATGTCGACGGACCTGCTGCTGCTCGACGCCGACATCGCGCCGCGCGAGGCCTTCAACACCCTCGACGGGCACAACCGCCGCTACGCCCCGGCCGTGGACAAGGACGGCAGGCTCGCCGGCATCCTCACCCGCAAGGGCGCCCTGCGCGCCACGCTCTACACCCCGGCCACCGACGCCAACGGCAAGCTGCGCATCGCCGCCGCCGTCGGCATCAACGGCGATGTGGCGGGCAAGGCCAAGCAGCTGCTCGACGCGGGCGTCGACACGCTGGTCATCGACACCGCGCACGGCCACCAGGAGTCGATGATCAGCGCCATCAAGCTGGTGCGCGACCTCGACCCGCAGGTGCCGATCGTGGCGGGCAACATCGTCTCCGTCGAGGGCGTCAAGGATCTGATCGACGCCGGCGCGGACATCATCAAGGTCGGTGTCGGCCCCGGCGCCATGTGCACCACCCGGATGATGACCGGTGTCGGCCGGCCGCAGTTCTCCGCGGTCCTGGAGTGCGCTGCCGAGGCGAAGAAGTACGGCAAGCACGTCTGGGCCGACGGCGGTGTCCGGCACCCGCGCGATGTCGCGATGGCGCTCGCGGCCGGTGCGTCCAACGTGATGGTCGGCTCGTGGTTCGCGGGCACCTACGAGTCGCCGGGCGACCTGCAGCAGGACGCCGACGGCCGACTGTACAAGGAGTCGTACGGCATGGCGTCCGCGCGCGCGGTGCGCAACCGCACGTCGGAGGAGTCGGCCTACGACCGTGCCCGCAAGGCGCTGTTCGAGGAGGGCATCTCCACCTCCCGGATGTTCCTCGACCCGGTCCGTCCGGGCGTCGAGGACCTGATCGACTCGATCATCGCGGGCGTCCGTTCCTCGTGCACCTACGCCGGCGCGGCCTCCCTGGAGGAGTTCGCCGAGAAGGCCATCGTCGGCATCCAGAGCGCGGCGGGCTACGCCGAGGGCGAGCCGCTGCACGCCAGTTGGAGCTGAGTCGGCACCCTGCTTCCACGCGGCCCCCGTCCTCCCGGCACCCGGGAGGACGGGGCCGTCGGCGTCTGTGTGAACCGTGCTTCCGAGGCCTGTGCGCAACGCTCGAAAGCCATGGCGCAACAAATGGACACGCTCCACGGATGAACGCAATGATCTTGCGGGTATGCGCAAGGTTGCTGCATTACGCCCGTAAAGCCCTGGCTCATAGGGTGCTGCGCTGTACGTGGTGTGGCGGGGACCCCGCTCGGTGGGTTCCTGCCCTCGCAGGAATGCCTCCGGTCCCCGCCACCCTGAGTGGCAGCGATAAGGAGCCAGCGCGTGCTCGACCAAGGCGCACCCCCGCAGAACCGTAGAGAGACCGCATCAGCATCCCCGGGCGTTGCCGCGGGCCTCATGCGTCGCAAGCCCGTGGAAAGCCTGGTCGCGGAGGGCGGCCAGGGCGAGGGAGGCACGCTCCGGCGCTCCCTCGGCCTGTGGCAGCTGACGATGATCAGCATCGGTGCCACGCTCGGCACCGGCATCTTCGTCGTCCTCGGCGACGCCGTTCCGGAGGCCGGTCCCGCGGTCACCCTGGCCTTTGTGATCGCCGGTCTCACGGCGCTGTTCTCGGCCCTGTCGTACGCCGAGCTGGCGGGCAGCATCCCGGTCGCCGGCTCCTCCTACTCGTATGCGTACGCAACGATGGGTGAGCTGGTCGCCTGGGTCTGCGGCTGGTGCCTCGTGCTGGAGTACGGCGTGTCGGTGGCCGCGGTCGCCGTCGGCTGGGGCGAGTACCTGAACGAGCTGCTGGACGGCACCATAGGCGTCACCATCCCGGCCGCCCTGTCCTCGGCGCCCGGCGAGGGCAACGGCATCATCAACCTGCCCGCCCTGATCGTCGTTCTCCTGGCGATGGTGTTCCTGCTCGGTGGCGCACGTGAGTCCGCCCGGGCCAACACGATCATGGTGTGCGTGAAGATCGCCGCCCTGGTGCTCTTCTGCTCCATCGGTTTCATGGGCTTCAAGTCCGGCAACTACGCCGACTTCATGCCGCTCGGCATGGCCGGGGTCAGCGCCGCCGGTGCCACGCTGTTCTTCTCGTACATCGGCTTCGACGCCGCCTCCACCGCCGGTGAGGAGGCGAAGAACCCCAAGCGGGACCTTCCGCGGGCGATCATGCTGTCGCTGATCATCGTGACCGCGCTGTACGTGCTCGTCGCGGCCGTCGCCGTCGGCGCCTGGAACTGGAAGAAGTTCGACGGCTCGGAGGCCACCCTCGCCGCGATCATGAACGATGTCAGCGGCCAGACCTTCTGGGGCACGCTGCTCGCCCTGGGCGCGGTCATCTCCATCGCGAGCGTGGTGCTCACCGTGCTCTACGGCCAGACCCGCATCCTGTTCGCGATGTCCCGCGACGGTCTGGTGCCCAAGGCGCTCGGCAAGGTCCACCCGAAGACCGGTGCCCCCCGCCTCAACACGGTGATCGTGTCCCTGTTCTGCGGTGTGCTCGGCGCGCTCATCCCGCTGGGCAAGCTCGTCGACGCCACCAGCATCGGCACGCTGTTCGCCTTCGGGCTGGTCAACATCGCGGTCGTCATCCTGCGGTACCGGCGGCCGGAGCTGGAGCGCACGTTCAAGGTGCCGTTCGGGCCGGTTCTGCCGGTGCTGGGCTTCCTGTTCTGCGCGTACAACATGTTCAGCCTCGACACCGTCACATGGGTCGTCTTCGGGTGCTGGATGGCTGCCGGACTCGTGTTCTACTTCCTGTACGGCTACCGCCGTTCCCGACTCGCAACACCTGAGAGCTGATCAACCCACTGTGCTGAACGATCTCGACGAACGCATCGTGCACGCCCTCGCCGAGGACGCCCGCCGCTCCTACGCGGACATCGGGCAGTTGGTCGGCCTGTCCGCGCCCGCCGTGAAGCGGCGCGTGGACCGGCTGCGGGCCACCGGAGCCATCACCGGTTTCACCGTACGGGTCGACCCGGCGGCGCTCGGCTGGGAGACCGAGGGGTTCGTCGAGATCTACTGCCGGCGCAACACCTCGCCGGAGACCATCCAGCGGGGTCTGGAGCGCTACCAGGAGGTCGTGGCCGCCTCCACCGTCACCGGTGAGGCGGACGCGGTCGCCCAGGTCTTCGCCTCCGACATGCGCCACTTCGAGCGCGTGCTGGAGCGGATCGCGGGGGAGCCGTTCGTGGAACGAACCAAGTCCGTCCTGGTGCTCTCGCCGCTGCTGCGGAGATTCTCCTCGGGTTCGCCCACCTGAGCCGCGCTATGCGTAGCGGCGGCCGACCGAGGTGAGGAGGCGGCGTACGGCCAGGGCGTGGCCGCCGGTACCGATGACGGCGAAGCGGTAGAGCGTGCCGAGGGGGCCGGGGAAGCGGGCCCGGGTTTCGGCTCGTAGCAGGGTGTGGCCGGGGCCGGCCGCGTCCAGGTGGAAGACCAGGGCGTAGGTCGAGAAGCGGTGGCGTCCGGCGAGGACCAGTTCGCGGCCCGGGCGCGCGGAGACCACCCGGAACCCGGCGAACACCGAGCCCTCGGCCGGTGGGCGGCGTGGCCCGGACACCGTGTGATCGGCGGCGCCGACCAGGCGTGCGTAGCCGGTTGCGCGCGGGCGGGAGAACGAGTGGTCCAGGACGTCGCCGAGACCGCGCCAGACGGCGTCGGGCTGCGCCGCGACGAGGGTCGTGTGCTCGTCGACGAACGGCAGTGCGGCGATCGCGGCGGGCTTCATTCGGGCTCCCCTCAGTCGGCCGTCTTGCGGGCCAGGGCGTTGCTCCCGATCGAATTGTGCACACTGAAGCTCACGGCGTCCGAGCGGTAGCGGTCGTCCGACCACTCCACCGGGCGCCCTTCACGGGTCGTCGTCACCCTGCGGACCCGCAGCAGGGGGCTGGTGCGGCGGATGCCGAGCAGCTCGGCGTCCTGGGCGCTCGCCGCCACCGCGTCGATGACGTGCTCGCCGTAGGCGAAGACCAGGCCCGTGTCCTCGAAGAGCCGCTGGGTGACGGACGGGCAGTCCGGCTCGATGGCCTCGACGGCCGGGGCGATCCAGTCGGCGTACACGGTCCGCTCCAGCAGGACCGGCTCGCCGTCCAGACCGCGCACCCGCAGGACGTGCAACACGGGCGTCCCCGCGCGCAGTTGGAGGCGGACGGCGTCCTCCTTGGTCGCCGGGCGGTGCTCCTGCGCGACGACATGACCCGTCGCCTCACGGCCCATCGCCCGTGCCCACTGCGCGAAGCTGCGCAGTTCCTCGAAGCTCTGGCTGCGACGGCTGGCCAGCACCACCCTGCGGGCGCCCTGGCGGGAACCGATGAGTCCCTCGGTGGTGAGGGTCGCGACGGCCTGGCGCAAGGTGCCGCGTGAGACGCCGTACTGCGCGGCGAGTTCCGTCTCCGAGGGCAGCCGACTGCCGACTGTGTACTCCTCGCGGTCGATCGCCCGTCGCAGTTCATCGGCGATCTCCTCGTGTCGCGCAGTCATGCTTCCCCTCTGAGTAGATCGCTGTGCACAGCGTGACCAGCCTAATCGAGACCTGAGCGTGATCTGAAACGGTCTGGATTGTGCACACAACAAGCGGTCAAAGTTTCTCCGTGGTTTACAGACAGGACACCCGGAGCGGGCGTACTGTGACGCAACTTGTTCAGACAAGTTGTCGTCGTCTCACCTCCCCGCTCGTGTGCACCCCTGGAGTGACCGTGACAGTGTTCCTGCCGCGAACCGCCGTTCTCAGCGGTGGCCTCGCCGTAGCCGCCGCACTCGCCCTCAGCGCCTGCGGCGCCGCCCCCGACAACGCGTCGACCACCGCCGACGGCAAGAACGCCGCAACCGCCACCTCCGCCGCCGACCTCGGCGGCATGGACGCGCTGGTCAAGGCCGCCAAGAAGGAAGGCACCCTCCACGCCATCGCCCTGCCCCGCGACTGGGCCAACTACGGCGCCCTGATCGACGGCTTCCAGAAGAAGTACGGCATCAAGATCGAGGTCGAGAGCCCCGACGGCTCCAGCCAGGACGAGATCAACGCCGTGACCTCCCGCAAGGGCCAGGACCGGGCCCCCGACGTGCTCGACCTCGGCAGCTCCTTCGCGCTCAGCGCCGCCCAGCAGGGCCTGCTCGCGCCGTACAAGGTGGCCTCCTACGGCGACATCCCGGCCGCGCAGAAGGACGCGCAGGCCCGCTGGTACAACGACTACGGCGGCTACATCTCCATCGGCTGCGACGCCAAGCGCGTCAAGAACTGCCCGACCACCTTCAAGGACCTGCTCAAGCCGGAGTACAAGGGCCAGGTCGCCCTCAACGGCAACCCCACCAAGTCCGGTTCGGCCTTCGGCGGCGTCTACGCGGCCGCCCTCGCGAACGGCGGCTCGTTCGACGACATCCAGCCCGGCCTCGACTTCTTCGGCAAGCTCAAGAAGAACGGCAACTACACGCCCGTCGAGTCGACCCCGGCCACCGTCGAGAAGGGCGAGACGCCGATCAGCATCGACTGGGACTACCTGAACGCCGGCTACGCCGAGGAGTTCAAGTCCAAGGGCGTGGACTGGAAGGTCGCGGTGCCCACCGACGGCCAGTTCTCCCAGTTCTACTCCCAGGCCATCAACAAGGACGCCCCGCACCCGGCGGCCGCCCGCCTGTGGCAGGAGTACCTCTACAGCGCCGAGGGCCAGAACCTGTGGCTCAAGGGCTACGCCCGCCCGGCCCTGATGACCTCCCTGGACAAGGCCGGCACCCTCGACAAGACGGCCGCCGCCAAGCTCCCGAAGGTCTCCGGTACGCCCGCCTTCCCGACCGAGGCCCAGCAGAGCAAGGCCAAGACGGTCATCGCGCAGGGCTGGTCGAAGGCCGTCGCCGGATGACCACCGCTCTCACGAGGGTGGACACGGCGCCGCTCGCTTCGCAGAAGCGGCGGCGCCGTGCCCCCGGCTGGCTCGCCGTCGTCCCGCTGCTCGTGTTCACCGCGATCGCCTTCGGGATCCCCGCCCTCGCCATGCTGAACGGCGCCTTCACCGTCAAGGACCAGACGACGGGCGCCAGTTCGTACACCGCCGAGAACCTGACCACCTCGCTGCAGGGGCCGTACCTCACCGCCCTGGTCGGCAGCGTCAAACTGTCCGCCGTCTCCGCCGCCCTCGCCACGCTGCTCGGGCTGCCGCTCGCCCAGGCCGTCGTGACCTCGCGGTCGCGCGCGCTGCGCGAGGCCGTGCTCACCGCCTCCGGCGTCCTCGCCAACTTCGGCGGTGTCCCGCTGGCCTTCGCCTTCGTCGCCACCCTCGGCAACGCCGGTGTGCTGACCGTGCACCTGGGACTTACGGACAAGGGCTGGGACCTCTACAGCTTCTGGGGTCTGGTGCTGGTCTACCTCTACTTCCTGATCCCGCTGATGGTCCTGACCATCACCCCGGCCCTGGACGGCCTGCGCTCCCAGTGGCGCGAGGCCGCCCGGAACAACGGCGCCACCACCGTCCAGTACTGGCGGCACGTCGCCCTGCCGGTGCTCGCGCCCTCCCTGCTCGGCGGCCTCGTCCTGCTCTTCGGCAGCGCCTTCGCCGCCTACGCCACCGCCGCCGCGATGGTCGGCAGCGCGGTCCCGCTGGTCACCCTGCAGATCGCCGACGCCATCTCCGGCAACGTGCTGGTCGGGCAGGAGAACGTGGCACTCGCCCTCAGCCTCGACATGGTCCTGGTCGCGGGTGTGGTGATGGCCGTGTATCTGCCCCTGCAACGACGGAGCGCCCGATGGCTCGACGCCTGACCCCCTGGCGGTGGGCCGTCCTCGGCCTGGCCGCGCTCTACTTCCTGGTCCCGCTGGGCGCCTCCGTGATCTTCACGGTGGACGTGCCCGGGCAGGGTGTCACCTTCGACGCCTACACGCAGATCGTCTCCGCCGACGGGTTCGTCTCCAGCCTGCTGCTCTCCCTGGAGCTGGCCGCGGCCACCATCGCCGTCGTCCTGCTGCTGATGGTGCCCGCCGTGGTCGCGCTGCGGCTCGGCGCGCCCCGGCTGCGGCCGGTCGTCGAGGTGGTGTGCTCGCTGCCGCTGGTCGTGCCGCCGATCGCGTTCGTCGCCGGGATCGCGACCGTCCTGAAGTGGGGTCCCGACCACCTGTCCCGGACCCCGCTGTTCCAGACGTTCGTGGCGATCCAGAACCCGAGCTTCCCGGTCGTGCTGGTCCTCGCCTACGTCGTGATGGCGCTGCCCTTCGTGTACCGGGCGCTGGACTCCGGGCTGCGCGCGATCGACGTCCGCACCCTCGTCGAGGCCGCCCGCAGCTGCGGCGCCTCCTGGCCGCAGGCCCTGGTCCGGGCCGTCCTGCCCAATCTGCGCGGGGCGCTGCTGAACGCGGCCTTTCTCACGCTGGCGCTGGTGCTCGGCGAGTTCACCGTGGCCCGGCTGCTGGGCTTCCAGCCCTTCGCCGTGTGGATCTACAACGTCGGCGGCTCGCAGGCCCAGCTGTCCGTCGCCGTGTCCGTGCTGAGCCTGCTCGTCACATGGGCCCTGCTCCTCGCGCTCGCCGGTGCCGGCGGGCGTACCCGAACCGCTTCGTCCCGGGGATGAACCAATGACCGCCACCACGCTCGACACGACCGTCACGGAGAAGGCCGCCACGGTCGAATTCCGTGGCCTTCGCCGGGAGTTCGGGTCTACCGTCGCCCTCGACGGACTCGACCTCGCCGTGCGGCCGGGCGAGTTCCTCGCGCTGCTCGGCCCGTCCGGCTGCGGCAAGACCACCGCGCTGCGCATGCTCGCCGGGTTCGAACACCCGGACTCCGGCGCCGTGCTGGTGGACGGCGAGGACGTCACCCACGTCCCGGCCCACCGCCGTGACGCCGGGATGGTCTTCCAGTCGTACAGCCTCTTCCCGCATCTCAACGCGGTCGACAACGTCGCCTTCGGGCTGCGCATGCGCAAGGTGCGTACGGCCGAACGGCGTTCGCGTGCCGCCGAGTTGCTGGAGCTGGTCGGCCTGGGCGACAAGGGGGAGCGGTTCCCGCACCAGCTCTCCGGCGGCCAGCAGCAGCGCATCGCGCTGGCCCGCGCGCTCGCCCTGCGCCCGCGCGTGCTGCTGCTCGACGAGCCGCTGTCGGCGCTCGACGCCAAGGTACGGCTGACCCTGCGCGAGGAGATCCGCAGACTCCAGCAGGAACTCGGCATCACCACACTCTTCGTGACGCACGATCAGGAGGAGGCGCTGTCCGTCGCCGACCGGGTCGCCGTCATGCGCGCCGGACGGCTCGAACAGTGCGCCGCCCCCGCCGAGCTGTACGGCCGGCCCGCCACCGCCTTCGTCGCCGAGTTCGTCGGCACGATGAGCCGCATCCCGGGCGTCCTGAAGGACGGCTCGGTCGAGGTGCTCGGGCAGCGGCTGCAGGTGGACGGCGAGGGGCCTGCCGTGACCGAGGTCGACGTGCTGGTGCGGCCCGAGGCCGTCCGGGTGGCCGCGGACGACGAGGGCACCGCGCGCGTCGTCGCCACGGCCTTCCTGGGCGCGGTCGTCCGGGTGAGCGTCAGGCTCGCCGACGGCACCGAGGCCAAGGCCGACCTGCCCGCGCACGAGGCGGCCGGACTCGGCGCCGGAGCCGCGGTGAGCGTGTCGCTGCCGGAGCGCCCGGTGCTCGTGGCCGAGCGAAGCGACCGGTAGCGGACGCACCGACCGGTCGGCGCAGTTGTCAGTTCTGTCAGTGAAGAAAGAGAGAAACGTGACCCCCCACCCCCGACTCCCGCTCCAGGCCGTTCTGTTCGACATGGACGGCACGCTCGTCGACACCGAGCGACTGTGGTGGGAGGCGGTGGAGCAGGTCGCCGGACGCCCGCTGACCGAGGCGGACCAGCCGGAGGTGCTCGGCCGTGCCGTCGAGGACACCGCCGAGTGGCTCGGCGCGGCCACCGGCAGGCCGGCCGACGGCATCGCACGGGAGCTGCACCGGGAGTTCGTCGCCCGGGTCCGCACCGGCATCGTGCCACGCCCCGGCGCGCTCGACCTGCTGGACGCCCTCGCCCGCGACGGCGTGCCCACCGCCCTGGTGACCGCGTCCCCACGCGCGGTCGCCGACACCGTGCTCGAAGCCCTCGGCGCCGGCCGCTTCGCCGCCTCCGTCACCGCCGACGACACTGGCCGCACCAAGCCCGCCCCGGATCCCTACCTCGCCGCCTGCCGCGCGCTCGGTGTCGACCCGGCGGCCTGCGTGGCGGTCGAGGACACCAGTACCGGTGTCAGTTCGGCGGAGGCGGCCGGGTGCGCCGTCCTCGCCGTGCCGTCCCTCGCGCCGATCGAGGCGGCGCCCGGCCGGACCGTACGCGACAGCCTCGTCGCAGTCACCCCGGAGGATCTGCGAGACATGGTCGGATACGAACTGCGCGTCATGACCTGGAACCTGTGGCTCGGCGGCAGCCCGGTCGACGACCACCGCGCCAAGCAGCTCAAGGCGATCCTGGAGAGCGGCGTCGACGTGGTGGGCCTCCAGGAGACCGGCGGCACCGCGGCCCAGGAGCTCGCCGACGCGCTGGGCTGGCACCACCACCGGGCCGGGGAGAACCTGGGCGTCATCAGCCGCCACCCGGTCACCGCCCGCTTCGGCGACCCGGACGTCGGCTTCTACGGCGCCGCCGGGGTCCGGATCGAGATCGCTCCGGGCCGCGAGGTCGACGTCTGGACCGCCCATCTCCACTACACGCCGTACGGTCCCTACGAGTCCGCCTTCGACGCTCTCCCGTCGGACGTGCTCGTCGCCCACGAGGAGGTCCGGCTCGCGCAGATGCAGGACGCCCTGGACCGGATCGCCGAGTCGAACGCCGACGGCGTGCCCGTCGTCCTCGTCGGCGACTTCAACTGCCCCTCCCACCTGGACTGGCCCGACGTCGAGTGGCCGGTGACGAAGGCGGCGGAGCGGGCGGGGCTGCGCGACTCCTACCGGGAGGCCCACCCCAACCCGGACACGGCCCCCGGCCACACCTGGTCCCCGATCCATCCGGTGCACGAGGACGGCAGCGGCCGGCCCGAGCCGCAGGACCGGATCGACTACGTCCTGCACCGGGGGCTGACGGTGCTCGCCTCCCGGACGGTGGTCAGCGGAATCCCGCGCCCCTGGCCCGACGTCGCGGGCAACGACTGGCCCTCGGACCACGCCGCGGTGGTCACCAGGTTCTCGGTGCCCGGGAACTGAGCCGGGGCCACCCGGGAACTGAGCCGCGGTCACCAGGGAACTGCCCCGGGGTTACCCGGGGCAACCATTGCGGTGCAGGTGGCGATCCCGTAGGTTGTGCCGGACTTTCTACTGACTGGTAACACCGGCAGGTATTCCATGCGCTGGCCCGTCGGCCGTCCCACCACCGTCCGCACCCGGATCGTGGCACTCGCACTCGCTCCGGTCGTCGCCCTGATGGCACTGTGGAGCTTCGCCATGGTGTCCGTCACCGGGGAACTGCGTGCGCTGATCCGGCTCCAGGGGGTGTACGAGGACTTCGGCACCCCCGTGGACACGGCGATCGGCCAGATCCAGATCGAACGGCGGCTCTCGGCCACCTACCTGGGCGCGGGCCACGACACGGCCGCCGCCGGGAACCTGCTGGCCCAGCAGCGCCGCACCGACCGCGCCGTGAGCGCCATGCGCGACGCGATCCGGGACGGCGACCGCAGCCGGCTCAGCGACCGGCAGCGGGAGACGCTCGACGCGATGCTCCACGCCACCGACGGACTGGACGAGCTGCGGGACCGCGTGCTGGCCCGGCGGATCTCCTGGGACCGGGCCGTCACCGAGTACGGCGCGCTCGTCGAGCCCGGCTTCGACGTCCAGTCCACGCTCACCGCCCTGCAGGCCGGGCAGCTCGCCCGGGAGGCGCAGGTCGTCATCGAGCTGGTGCGGGTGCGGGAGTTCGTCTCCCGCGAGGACGCCCTGGTCGCCGGGGCACGGGCCGCGGGGACGCTGTCCGACCGGCAGTACGACACCCTGACCGCGACGATCGAGGACCGGCGGGTCTTCGAGCGGACGTATGTGCCGGACCTGCCGTCCGACTCGCGCGCCCTGTTCGAGGAGTTCCAGCGCGGCGACCTGTACCGCTCGCTGCTGCGGGGCGAGGACGCGCTGCTGCGGGCCGGTCCGGCACACGCCGGGGAGGCCGTCGCCGCCGGCACCTGGCGGACGACCAGCGACCGGGCCGTCAAGCGCTATATGCAGCTGTGCACCCGCTCCGCCGAGAACTCGGCCGCGCGCGGGCGGGCGTTCGCCTACCAGGAGCTGACCAAGGCGGTCGTCGTCGCGGTGGCCGGGCTGGCCGCCGTGGGAGTGTCCCTGTGGTTCGCGGTGCGCGGCGCCCGGCGGATCTCCCGCCGCCTGGAGACGCTGCGGGACACCGCCGACGTGCTGACCACCCGGCAACTGCCGGACGTGATGCGACGGCTGAGTGCCGGTGAGGACGTGGACGCGGTCGCGGAGGCACCGCCGCTGGCCGCCGACGAGGTACGGGCCGACGAGATCGGCCAGGTCGGCCGGTCCTTCAACGCCGCGCGCCTGGCCGCCGTCGAGGCGGCCGTCAAGCAGGCCACCCTGCGGCGCGGGCTGTTCGCGGTGCTCCTCAACATCGCCCGCCGCAATCAGGCGCTCGTCCATCGCCAGCTCAAGCTCGTCGACACGCTGGAGCGGCGCACCGAGGATCCGGACATCCTGCGCCAGCTGTTCCGCATCGACCACCTGACCACGCGTATGCGCCGGCACGCGGAGAGCCTGATCATCCTGTCCGGCGCGGTGCCAGGGCGCAGATGGCGACGTCCGGTGCCGGTCGCGGACGTCGTGTCGGCCGCGGTGGGCGAGATCGAGGACTACACGCGCGTGGTGGTCCCGCCGATGGCCGAGGTCGGGGTCGCGGCGGACGCCGTCGCCGACGTGGTGCATCTGATCGCCGAGCTCCTGGAGAACGCCACGGTGTTCTCGCCGCCGCACACGCAGGTCACCCTGCGCACCGGCCGGGCGTCCGGCGGCTTCGTCCTGGAGCTGGACGACCGGGGCCTCGGCCTCGACCCCGACCAGCTCGCCGACGCCCATCGGACCCTCACGGACCCCGACGCGTTCGACCCGACCCGGCACGACCGGCTCGGCCTGTACGTCGTGGGCCGCCTCGCCGCCCGCCACGGCATCCAGGTCACCCTGCGGGACTCGCCGTACGGCGGCACGACCGCGGTGGTACTGCTGCCGTCGACGCTCCTGGCGGAGCTGGAGCCCGAGGCAGGCGACGGGAGCGCGGAGCCGGACACGCCGGTACGCAGCCTGCCGTCACGGCGCGGATCGGGCGCCCCCGGCCGCGCGGAGCGGCCACGGGCAAAGGTCACGGCGCCCCAGCACGGTCGAGCCGACGGCCACTCGGCGGACGCCGACCGGGCGGAGGACGGCCGGACGCGGGCTTCGCTCGCCGAGCACGGCCGGGTGCAGGACCTGACGGCCGAGCCCGGTCGGGTGATGCGCCTGGTGACGGAGGGCGGCCAGGTGAGCGGGCCGAGGGAGGGCGCAAGCCCTGCTCCCGACGCGGGCGCTCCCGCTCCCGACGCGGGCGCTCCCGCTCCCGACGCGGGCGCTCCCGCCCTGCCCACCCGCGTTCGGCAGGCCTCGCTCGCCGCACCGCTGCGCGATGACCCGCCGCCCCGAGATGCCGCCCCGGAGCGTGAGGTCGACGCCGAGGAGATGCGGGCGGTCTTCGGCGCCTTCCAGCGCGGCCTCGAACGGGGCCGCAAGGGCCTGCCCACGACCACAGACGCCGACGAAGGGACGGACGCCGACGATGCACGGTGACGAGACGACACACGGTGACGCACAGACCCATGAGCACCGGGCCGGAGCACCCGACGCCGGCCTCGGCTGGCTGCTCGACGACCTCGTGGCCAGGACCGAACACGTCCGCCAGGCCGTGCTCCTCACCGCGGACGGCCTGCCGCTGAGCGCCTCGGAGGGCATGCGCAGACGGGACATCGAGCACCTCGCCGCCGTCTGCTCCGGCTTCCACAGCCTGGCCCGCTCGGCGGGGGAGCGGTTCGAGGCCGGAGAGGTACGGCAGACGATGGTGATGCTCGACGACGCCTACCTCTTCATCACCCCGGCCGGCCACGGCAGCCGCCTGGCCGTGCTCAGCGAGGTGCAGACCGACGTCGGACAGCTGGCCCACGAGATGGCGCTGCTCGTCCGCCGCCTCGGCCGCCACCTGGACGCCGCCGCACGCTCGGCCACCTGATCCGGCCGTGAGCGACGACCACTGGTACGAGGACGAGACCGGGTCGATGGTGCGCCCCTACACCGTCACCCGGGGCCGCACCCGGCCCTCGGAGCGGCACACCATCGACCTGATGTCCCGGGTCACCGTCCTGGACACGGACACGGCACAGCCGGGCGTCGACCACGCCCGCACCGCCCTGCTCGACCTGGTGCGCCGCGGCCCGCGCCCGGTCGTCGAGCTCGCCGCGGACGCCGACCTGCCCCTGACCGTCGTACGCGTGCTGCTCGGCGATCTGGCCGAGGCCGGGCTGGTGCGCATCGACGAGCCGCGCCGTCTGCCGGTCTCCGGACCCGCGGCCGACCCGGAGCTGCTCCAGGAGATCGTCGAGCGACTGCGCGAGCTCTGACACCGACGGCGTTCGTACGGCGCCCACATCGGGGCGTATGCGCAGGTCAGGCCGCCGGGCCGGTGCCAGTGGGCCAGGATCGCCCGGATCCGTGGCCCGCGGGCACGCAACGAATCGCCGCTCGGTGCCGGGTGCACGCAATGAACCGCTCACCGGCGCGCAACGGCTCCTCCTTGTCCGGCCGAGTCCGCCGAACGTACCTTCTAACTGGCCCCCAAACCCCTCCGTACCGGTGAGGAACACGCATGCGCACCGCCCTGCTCCAGAGCTCCGGCCGCCCCGGCTCGACCGTCGAGAACCTCAAGGTCCTCGACGAGGCCGCGGGCCGTGCCGCCGCCGCGGGCGCCGCGCTGCTCTCCACGCCGGAGATGTTCCTCACCGGGTACGCGATCGGCGACGACATCGGCCGCCTGGCCGAGCCCGCCGACGGCGACTCGGCCGACGCGATCGCCGACCTCGCCGGCCGGCACGGTCTGGCCATCGCCTACGGCTACCCGGAGCGCGACGGCGACACGGTCCACAACTCCGTCCAGCTGATCTCCGCGGACGGCACCCGCCTCGCGAACTACCGCAAGACCCACCTCTTCGGCTGCTTCGAGCGCGACCACTTCACCCCGGGCGACCAGCCCGTCGTCCAGGCCGAGCTGAACGGCCTGACCGTCGGCCTGATGATCTGCTACGACGTCGAGTTCCCGGAGAACGTCCGCGCCCACGCCCTGGCCGGCACCGACCTCCTCGTCGTGCCGACGGCGCAGATGCATCCGTTCCAGTTCGTCGCCGAGTCCCTCGTCCCGGTGCGGGCCTGGGAGAACCAGATGTACGTGGCGTACGTCAACCGGGTCGGTCCGGAGGGCGAGTTCGAGTTCGTCGGACTGTCCGTCCTCGCCGGTCCCGACGGAGTCGCCCGCACCCGGGCCGGCCGCGCCGAGGAGCTCGTCCTCGCCGACGTCGACCCCGCCTTCCTGGCCGCCTCCCGCGAGGCGAACCCGTATCTGCGGGACCGCCGCCCCGGCCTCTACGGGTCGCTCGTCTGAACCTCCCGACCCCACGAACACCTCTCCCCCGAACCTCCCCCAGAACTTCCCCCGAGTTCTTCCCGCGCAAGGAGTCCGTACCCCATGACGTCCACGGTGCCCAACGCCGTCCAGCACGCCGACGAGCAGCAGCCGCCGATCACCATGTTCGGCCCGGACTTCCCGTACGCGTACGACGACTTCCTCGCCCACCCGGCGGGCCTCGGCCAGGTCCCCGCGACCGAGCACGGCACCGAGGTCGCGGTCGTCGGCGGCGGTCTGTCCGGCATCGTGGCCGCCTACGAGCTGATGAAGATGGGCCTCAAGCCCGTCGTCTACGAGGCCGACCAGCTCGGCGGCCGGCTGCGCACCGTCGGCTTCGAGGGCTGCGACGAGTCGCTCAACTGCGAGCTGGGCGCGATGCGCTTCCCGCCGTCCTCCACCGCCCTCCAGCACTACATCGACCTGGTCGGCCTGGAGACCAAGGCCTTCCCCAACCCCCTTGCCGAGGCGACGCCTTCGACCGTCGTCGACCTCAAGGGTGAGTCGCACTACGCCGAGACCATCGACGACCTGCCGCAGGTCTACCGTGACGTCGCCGAGGCCTGGAACAAGTGCCTCGACGAGGGCGCCGACTTCTCCGACATGAACCGCGCCATGCGCGAGCGGGACGTGCCGCGCATCCGCGAGATCTGGGCGAAGCTGGTCGAGAAGCTCGACAACCAGACCTTCTACGGCTTCCTCTGCGAGTCCGAGGCCTTCAAGTCCTTCCGGCACCGCGAGATCTTCGGCCAGGTCGGCTTCGGCACCGGCGGCTGGGACACCGACTTCCCGAACTCCATCCTGGAGATCCTGCGCGTCGTCTACACCGAGGCCGACGACCACCACCGCGGCATCGTCGGCGGCTCCCAGCAGCTGCCGGTGCGGCTGTGGGAGCGCGAGCCGGAGAAGATCGTGCACTGGGCCTACGGCACCTCGCTGAAGACCCTGCACGAGAACGGCGAGCCGCGCCCGGCCGTGACCCGGCTGCACCGCACCGCGGGCAACCAGATCACGGTGACCGACGCGAACGGCGACATCCGCACCTTCAAGGCGGCCATCTTCACTGCCCAGTCCTGGATGCTGCTGTCCAAGATCGCCTGTGACGACTCGCTCTTCCCGATCGACCACTGGACGGCCATCGAGCGGACCCACTACATGGAGTCCTCGAAGCTCTTCGTGCCGGTGGACCGGCCGTTCTGGCTGGACAAGGACGAGGAGACCGGCCGGGACGTCATGTCGATGACGCTCACCGACCGTATGACGCGCGGCACCTACCTCCTGGACGACGGTCCGGACAAGCCCGCCGTCATCTGCCTCTCCTACACCTGGTGCGACGACAGCCTGAAGTGGCTGCCGCTGTCCGCGAACGAGCGGATGGAGGTCATGCTGAAGTCGCTCGGCGAGATCTACCCCAAGGTCGACATCAGGAAGCACATCATCGGCAACCCGGTGACCGTCTCCTGGGAGAACGAGCCCTACTTCATGGGCGCGTTCAAGGCCAACCTGCCCGGCCACTACCGCTACCAGCGCCGCCTGTACACCCACTTCATGCAGGACCGGCTGCCCGAGGACAAGCGCGGCATCTTCCTGGCCGGCGACGACATCTCCTGGACGGCCGGCTGGGCCGAGGGTGCCGTCCAGACCGCGCTGAACGCGGTCTGGGGCGTCATGCACCACTTCGGCGGCACGACCGACGCGGCCAACCCGGGCCCGGGTGACGTCTACGACGAGATCGCGCCGGTCGAGCTCCCCGAGGACTAGGAGAGGACTGGGGCAGGACCGGGCCAGGACCAGGCCCTGTCCTACACCCCGGCGTCCTACACCCCGGCCGCGCGGGCCTTCTCGTAGACCTCCGCCGCGACCTCCTTGAGCTCCTGAGCGTCCCGCGCGGAGTCCTGGAGGTCGACGAGGATCTCCTCCAGGCCGATCGCCGCGTGCGCGACCAGGTCCTCCACGATCTGGTCCGCGTTGCCCTGGAAGGGGCGGCGGTCGGGGCCGTCGTAGGGCTTGGCCGAGTAGGCGGCGTTCACCCGCAGGACCGTCTGGACCGGCTCCTTGCGCCCGCGCTCGGCCGCCAGGTCCTGCAGTTGGGCCCACTGGGCGGCGATCTGCTCGACGCCCATGCCCACCGGCAGCCAGCCGTCGGCGTGGTCGACGAGCCGGGTCAGCGCCCGCTTGTTGCTCGCGGCCAGCAGGATGGGGATCGGCCGGGCGGGCTTGGGCCCGACCACGGCCGACTCGATCTTGGTGAGCCGGCCGTCGTAGCGCACCGGGTCGGGGCCCCACACCGCGCGGCAGACCTCGATGGTCTCGTCGAGCACCTTGCCGCGCTCCGCGATCGGCCGGATGCCGGCGGCCGCGTACTCGTCCAGCGACCAGCCCGTGCCGAAGCCGGCGATCACCCGGCCGCCGCTCGCCGCGTCCAGTGTGGCGAGGGATTTGGCCAGCTGGAACGGCTGGTGCAGGGGCGCGACCAGCACGCTCGAACCCAGCCGGACGCGCTCGGTCGCCGCGGCGGCGAGCGTCAGCGTGACCAGCGGCTCGGCCACACCGCGGTAGGAGTCCGGCCAGGGCATGCCCTCGATGCCGTACAGGCCCTGGGTCGCGGGCTCCGGGAACAGGGCCCGCTCGTACACCCACAGACTGTCGTATCCGATCCCCTCGGCGGTGCGTGCCACATCTGGCACGTCCTTGCCGAGGGCGTACTGCCGATTCTGCGGAAGGCTGAGTCCGAGCCTGGTCGCCATGTGCCGAGTGCTCCTTCGCGATCGGTTTCAGCTTCAACCTACAGTGATCACCGCGGAGTTCCGGTGAGGCGTGGCGGGGATGGCCGGATCGGGTCGCGTCAGTCGGCGAGCGGGGTCAGCAGCATGCGCCCCGCGAAGCCCACGGCCGCGTCGAGTCGCTCGGTGAACTCCTCGGCGACGTCCTCGAACCGGCGCAGCGCCCACAGGGCCCGCGCCGCCGACCAGGTGGCCTCCCGGGCGCGCTCCAGGCTCCACGAGCCCAGCAGATGGGTGAGCGGGTCGGCGATCTGGAGCAGATCGGGGCCGGGCATCAGATCCTCGCGGATGCGCTCCTCCAGCGATACGAGGAGGTCGCCCACGCGGTCGAACTCGTCCTCCAGATCGGCCGGTTCGCAGCCGAGCGTACGACAGGTGTCCACGACGGCGAGCGCCAGATCGTGGCCGATGTGCGCGTTGATGCCCGCGAGGGCGAACTGCAGGGGTCGTACACCGGGATGGCGGCGGAGCTGGAACAGCGGGCGCCAGCAGGCAGGCGGACGGCGGTCGTCCGCGACCGCGTCCACGGCGGCGAGATACCGCTCCGCGAACCGCACGTCCAGCGCTGTCGCCGCCCGCGAGTCCGCGAACTGCCCCGCGTCCAGGCGCCGTTCGACCTCCTCGGTGACGGACAGGTAGACGCGGTTGAACACCGCGACCCCGTCCCGCTCGGGCAGGGCGGAGTCCAGGGCGCGCATCCGGGCGACGACGGTGTCGACGGAAGCGGTGAAGTGTTCCAACTGCGCCATGGGGGAAGAGTCCCAGCCCTGGGCCGACCGGCGTGCCGACGGGCCCGGTGCTTCCCCACAACGGGGGAACGCCCGCGGGCCGCAGGCTCGGCCGCACCCCCACCCTGAACACCGGCGAGCGGCGCATCGACGCCTACCTGTGGGTGAAGCCGCCGGGGGAGTCGGACGGCTGCAGGGCGGCGGCCGGGACGTTCACCCCGTCGTACGCCTACGAACTGGCGCGGTCGGTCTCCTCGTCGTAGGACGACGTGCCCTCGTCCAGCAGGGGCTCCTGGACCTTGAGGTGGGCGGGTGCCATGAGGCGCAGTGCGTGGTAGCCGGTGATGACCACCAGCGTGCCCAGCGCGATACCGCTGAGGGAGAAGTCGGCGGTGAACTTCATGGTGACGTTGCCGACGCCGATGATGATGCCCGCGGCGGCCGGTACGAGGTTCAGCGGGTTGCGCAGATCGACCCGGGCGTTGGTCCAGATCTGCGCTCCGAGCAGGCCGATCATGCCGTACAGGATGACGGTGATGCCGCCGAGGACACCGCCCGGGATCGCGGCGACGACCGCGCCGAACTTGGGGCAGAGGCCGAAGAGGAGCGCGAAGCCGGCGGCGGCCCAGTACGCGGCGGTCGAGTAGACGCGGGTCGCGGCCATCACGCCGATGTTCTCGGAGTACGTGGTGTTGGGCGGGCCGCCCACCGCGGTGGACAGCATCGACGCCACGCCGTCGGCCGAGATCGCCGTGCCGAGCTTGTCGTCGAGCCGCTCGCCGGTCATCTCGCCGACCGCCTTGACGTGTCCGGCGTTCTCGGCGACCAGGGCGATGACGACCGGGAGCGCGACCAGGACCGCGGACCACTGGAAGGACGGGCCGTGGAAGGACGGCAGCCCGATCCAGTCGGCCCTGCCGACACCGGAGAGGTCGAGCCGCCAGTGATCGGTGAGCCTGCCGCTCGCGTCCACCGAGTGGATCTTCCCGAAGATCTGGTCGAAGGCCCAGGAGATGCCGTACCCGAAGAGCAGGCCCAGGAAGATCGCGATGCGGGACCAGAATCCACGCAGACAGACGACCGCCAGACCGGTGAACAGCATCACCAGCAGCGCCGTCCACTGGTCCTGCGGCCAGTACGTGGACGCGGTCACCGGGGCGAGGTTGAAGCCGATCAGCATCACGACCGCGCCGGTGACGATCGGCGGCATCGTGGCATGGATGATCCGCGCTCCGAAGCGCTGCACCGCGAGCCCGGCCAGGAACAGCGCGACGCCGACCACGAAGACCGCGCCGGTCACGGTCGCGCTCGTGCCGCCCTGCGCGCGGATCACCGCGGCCACGCCCACGAAGGAGAGCGAGCAGCCCAGATAGCTGGGGATCCGGCCGCGGGTGGCGAGCAGGAAGATCACGGTCGCGACGCCGGACATCATGATCGCGAGGTTGGGGTCCAGTCCCATCAGGACGGGGGCCACGAAGGACGCGCCGAACATGGCCACCACGTGCTGGGCGCCGAGTCCCGCCGTGCGCGGCCAGGAGAGCCGTTCGTCGGGGCGTACCACCGCTCCGGGCTCGGGCGTGCGCCCGTCGCCGTGCAGCTTCCAGCGGACGCCGAGGTTCATGTGGGACTTCGCTTTCTCTGTACGTGAAGACGGTACGGACCATTGTCAGGGGTACCTGGTGGTTCTACGCTCACACGGTCCTACTCATGAACTGCGTTCACATTTATGATCGGAGTGTCTTGATGAGTGGAAGACCCCGTGTGGCCCTGATCATGGCCGCCATGGCGGCTTTCGCGGCCATGGCCGTCCCCTCCGCCTCCGCACGCGCGGTCCCGAAGACCCCGGACACCGCAGTCCTCGACGGCGCCCGGCTCCAGGAGGCCCGGACCCGGCTGGACCACGGCGACCCCCGGCTGCGCGCCGCGCTGGAGAAGCTGACCGCCCGCGCCGACGCCTGGCTCGGCCAGGGCCCCTGGACGGTGGTCGACAAACCCAGGCCCGCCCCAGGCGGCGACGTCCACGACTATCTGAGCCAGGCCCCCTACTGGTGGCCCACCCGCACTCCGACGGCCGACAACCCATGGGGCTGCCCCTACGTCCAGCGCGACGGGCAGCGCAATCCCGAGGTGGACAGCGGCACCGACCGCCAGGACGTCGAGAAGGTCTTCGACTCGACGTACGACCTCTCGCTCGCCTGGTACTACACGGGCAGGCGGGAGTACGCCGAGAAGGCCGGGCAGGTCCTGCGCACCTGGTTCCTCGACCCGGCGACCCGGATGAACCCCAACCTGAACCATGCGCAGTTCATCCCGTGCAAGTACGACGGCAGGGCCATCGGCATCATCGACTTCTCGCAGTCCTACACCAGCGTCGTCGACGCGCTCGCCGTACTCGCCACCGGCGCCCCCGGCTGGACGGCCGCCGACCGCACCGGCATGGGGCGATGGAACTCCGACTTCCTCGACTGGCTGAGGAACAGCGACTTCGGCAGGCAGGAGAGCGCGGCCGGCAACAACCACGGCACCTTCTACGACATGCAGCTCGCCGCCCTCGCGTACGCGACCGGCGACAAGGCCCTCGCCCGGCGCACGGTGCTCGACGCGCGCGCCAGGCGCATCGATCCGCAGATCGCGGCCGACGGCAGCCAGCCGCAGGAGCTGGCGCGCACCCGGAGCTGGCACTACTCGACCTTCGACCTGGTCGCGTACACCCGGCTCGCGGCCATCGGACGGCATGTGGGCGTGAACCTCTGGGCCTACCGGGGGCCGGACGGCCAGAGCCTGTTCAAGGCCCTGGACTATCTGCTGCCCGCGGCCACCGGGGCCGCCGCCTGGCCGCACCCGGAGCTGGAGTTCCACCGGTACGCGGCGAGCGACGTCGTCCACGCGGCCGCCGACGCGGGCGACGCGGCGGCGAAGAAGGCGGTCCCGAAGCTGGAGACGCCACCCGGCGGCGACCTCTGGCCGCTGCGGCCCGCCGCCGAGCAGCTGGACTCGATCGCGGGCTGACCAGGGGGCCTTCCCGACCGGGACTCCTGAGCGCTCGCTTAGGATGGGGTGTCCCCACCGCCCCACCCGCACGCTCAGGAGTCCCTCCCGTGACCGCCGAAGCCCCGATCGCCCCCGCCTTGTCGTACGGCCGGCTGATACCCGTCACCGTCCACTTCGACGACCTCGACGCGCTCGGACTGCTGCACAACGCCCGCTATCCGCTGATGGTCGAGCGCGCCTGGACCGAGCTGTGGAACGAGTACGGCATCCGCTTCGACGGCGACTGGGAGGCCGCCGGCGACGCCTGCAACGCGGTCAAGGAACTGCGGATCGGCTACGAGGCACCGGTGACCAGGCCGGGTACCTACGCCGTCCACCTGTGGCTGGAGCGGCTCGGCAACACCGGCCTGACCTACGGCTTCCGCTTCTGCTCGGCCGACGGAGCGGTGACCTACGCCCACGGCACCCGGGTCCTGGTGCGGCTGGACGCGGCGACGCTGCGCCCGGCGCCGTGGAGCGAGGGCTTCAGGGCCGCGGGTCGGGAACTGCTGCGGCCCGCGCACTGACCTCGGTCCTGCCGCCGCGCCCGCCGACCCGGAGCACGCCCGCGAAGACCACGAGTCCGCAGGCCAGCGCGGTGACTAGGGCGAACGACACCACCAGGCTCGTCGCCTGCGCCACCCCGCCGATCAGGCTGGGCGCGATCAGGCCCGAGGTGTAGGTGATGGTCGCCACGCCCGCTATGGCCTGACTGGGGTTCGGTCCGCTGTGTCCGGCCGCCGCGAAGCACAGCGGTACGACGACCGCGATCCCGAGGCCCATCAGCGCGAACCCGGCCATCGCCACGGCGGGATGGCCCGCGACGACGATCAGCAGCCCGCCGACGACGGTGAGAACGCCCCCGGTGCGCACGGTGCGGACCGCGCCGAACCGGTTCACCACCGCGTCCCCGGCGATCCGGGCCACCGCCATGGTCAGCATGAATCCGGTCGTCGCCACCGCCGCCAGGCCGGCCGAACTGTCCAGCCGGTCGCGCAGGAACACTGCCGACCAGTCCAGGCTGGCTCCCTCGGCGAACACCGCGCAGAAGCCGACCGCGCCGATCAGCAGCGCCGACCTGGGCGGCAGCGCGAACCTCGGCGGCGGCTCCTCGTCCTCGGCGGGCTGAACGTCCAGGACCCGGCCGGCGGCCAGGATGCCGAGTGCCGTGAGTGTGGCCGCCGCGAGGGCGAAGTGCAGGCGCGCGTCGGATCCGAGGTGGGCGGCGAGGGTGCCGGCCGCGGAGCCGATCAGCGCGCCCGCGCTCCACATGCCGTGCAGCCCGGACATGATCGACCTGTCGAGCAGCCGCTCCACCTCGACGCCGAGCGCGTTCATGGCCACGTCGGCCATGCCCGCGCTCGCCCCGTAGACGAACATGGCGAGGCACAGCGTGTACAGGTTCGGCGCCAGCGACGGAAGGACAAGGGACAGCGTCCACAGGACGATCAGCCCGCGCAGGGCGGTCCGGCTGCCGAAGCGGTGACTGATCCGGCCCGCCAGCGGCATCGAGCACGAGGCGCCGAACGCCGTGAAGGCCAGCGCGAACCCGAGCTGCCCCGCCCCGAGCGAGGCGTGGTCCTGGATCCATGGCACGCGGGTCGCGAACGAGCCGGTGACGGCGCCGTGCACGGCGAACACGGCCGCCACGGCGTACCGGGCGCGCCTCACCTCACGCTGGTCGAAGACCACGTCACTCATGTTGCAGCCCCTCCCCGGATGGGTGTCACCCCGCTGGTACCCGCTGTAAACTATCAGGGACCCTTCCTGATAGATAGGCACTATGCGGCCGGGCACGGAGCGCCGGTCTGGGAGGATTCGCGTCATGCCCGCATCACCGAGCACCGCCCGGGCCATCAACGACCGGCTCGCGCTGCGGCTGTTGCAGCGCGAAGGCCCACTGACGGCAGGCCAGTTGAAACAGCTGACCGGGCTGTCCCGGCCCACGGTCGCCGACCTCGTCGAACGCCTCACCGCGTCCGGCCTGATCACGGTCGTCGGGGAGGCGGGTGAGCAGCGCCGCGGCCCGAACGCCCGGCTGTACGGCATCGTCGCCGACCGGGCCCATCTGGCCGCGCTCGACGTCCGCACCGCGAGCGTGTCCGTGCTGGTGTCCGACCTGCTCGGCCGGGTGCTCGCCGAGGCCGCCGGGCCGATCGGCGGGGACACCGGGACCGGGCCCGCGCTGGAGCAGGCGACGGCGCTGGTGGAACGGGCGGTGAAGGAAGCCCAGGTCGAACGCCTGCACACCGTCGGGATCGGCGCGCCGGGGCTCATCGACCCCGCCACCGGGGAGCTCCGCGACTCGGCGGGCCTGCCCGCCTGGCACCGCCGGCTGGTCGCCGCGCTCCAGGAACGCTTCCCCGAGGCCCGCGTCAGCGTCGAGAACGAGACCAACCTCGCCGCCCTGGCCGAGCAGCAGGAGGGCGTGGCCCGGGACCGCGACACCTTCGTCCTCCTCTGGCTGGGCCACAGCCCGGGCGCGGCCGTCGTCCTCGACGGCAGACTCCGCCGCGGGGCCTCCGGCGGCACGGGCGAGATCGGCTTCCTACCGGTCCCGGGCACCCCGGCCCTCCCCTCCGCCACGGACTGCGAGGGCGGCTACCACTCACTGGTCGGATCGACGGCAATCGCCCAACTGGCGACCGACCACGGGCTGTGGGACAGCACCGCAGACCCGTCCGGGCCGGGCGCGGTGGCGGGGTTGGTGCGGGGGTTGGTGGAGATGGTCGGGGATGCCGCCGGCCGTGGCGCCGACGGTGCGGGCGCGGATGGCGGTGAGGGCCACGCGACCTCCGGCCGCGGGGAAGGCGGCGCGGAGCGCCTGCTCTCGGCCCGCTCTGCAGGTGATCGCGGCGGCGGCGGTGGCGTGGGTCTCGGCGTCTCGGCCTGCGGTGAGGGTGGTGAGGTCGGTGATGTGGGTCGCGTGGCTTCCGGCGTTGGCGGCGTGGGTGACGGGAGCGGCGGTGCGGGCCGTGAGGCCGTAGGTCGTGGTGAGGGTGGTGAGGTCGGGGACGGAGGCTGTGGTGTCCCCTCCGTGGCTGTGGACCGTGTGGCCGCCGCTCGTTTTCTCGATGACCTTGCCGAGCGGATTGCCCTCGGTGTGGCCTCCGTCGTCGCCATCCTGGATCCGGGGTGCGTGGTCCTCGGCGGTGAGGTCGGGAAGGCCGGGGGAGGGGTGCTCGCCAGGCGGGTGGAGGAGCGGATCCGTCGGATGTCGCCGCTGGTCACCGAGGTGCGGGCGAGTGGTCTCGGTGGCTCGGCCGTACTGCGCGGCGCCCTGCTGACAGCGCGGGAGCGGGCCCAGGACGAGCTC
Source organism: Streptomyces sp. NPDC025638 (assembly GCF_055558775.1). Lineage (NCBI taxonomy): Bacteria > Bacillati > Actinomycetota > Actinomycetes > Kitasatosporales > Streptomycetaceae > Streptomyces > Streptomyces sp. NPDC025638. Next base: position 36,288 of record NZ_JBVHLX010000024.1, read on the forward strand.
TTCGCACCGCCGGAGCGGTAGCCCCGGGCCCGCTGCCCTCACCTGCCGCTGCCGCTGCCGCCGCCGTCCCCGAACCGGCCGGCCAGATACTCCTCGAACGTCCCCTTGCCCACCGCCCGCTCGGGCGTGAGGTGGCCGCCGTTCCGGAAGGCCCGGGCCGTTCTGCCGGGCAGGGGGAGCGACACCACCGGGCGGCGCCGACCGGTCGCCTTCAGATAGGCGCGGGCCAGGGAGTCGAGCGTCCGTACCTCCGGTCCGCCCATGTCCGCGACCCGTCCGGCGGGCGCCCCGGCCGCCAACTCGGCCAGCCGGTCCGCCACTTCGGCCACCTCGATCGGCTGGTCCGAGATCCCGGCCGGAAGCAGCATCACGGGCGGCTTGGCCAGTGTCTGGAACAGCTGCGCCGGCAGATCGTGGAACTGCGTCGCCCGCAGCACCGTCCAGCCCAGCCCCGACTCCTCGACCAGCTTCTCCACGGCGAGCTTGGACTTGTAGTAGCCGAGAGGCACCCGGTCGATGCCGACGATCGAGATGTAGACGAGATGGCGGACACCGGCCCGCCGCGCCGCCGCGATCAGGTTCCGTGCCGCTCCCTCGTCGCCCTTCGGCGAGCTCGCGCAGTGCACGACGGTGTCCACGCCCGCGACGGCCGTGTCCAGGCCGGCCCCGCCTTTGCGCAGGTCGACGGCGTAGGGCTGAGTGCTCCGGCTGAGCACCCGCACCTCGTGCCCGCCGGCGCGCAGCCGCTCGACGACGAGCCGGCCGAGGGTTCCGGTGCCGCCGGTAACCAGGATCGTGGTCATGCTGTTGAGCCTTTCGGACGCCGTGCGCCCCGGGGTGGAGCGCCCTTCGTCAGCTGAGACCGGACAGCCCCCGCGAGATGTGACAGTCCCGCGGAACATTTTCAGGAACGTGCCAGCTGACGCCGTACGAAGTCCAGCTTGTCCGGGTTCACCACGGCCCGCGCGTGCGCGATCAGCCCGTCCCGCAGCTCGAAGCAGACGACACCGACCAGCGAGTCGCCGTCCCACACGACCAGCGCGCTCGCGCCGTTGACCTCGGCCGCCGTGTAGGAGAAGCCCGCCGTGAACCGCACGGCCCCGCCCGCCAGGAAGCGCAGGACCTTGTCACGGCCCTCGATCGGCCGCCGGGCCGCCGAGACCTTGCCGCCGCCGTCGCTCCACCAGGTCACCTCGGCCGCGAGCAGTTTCTCCAGGCCGGCCAGATCGCCGTCGCGGGACGCCGTGATGAACGAGGCGACGAGCTTCTCCTGCTGTTCGGGAGCCGGATCGAAGCGCCCCTGTGGTGCCGCCACCCGCTGCACCGCCCGCCGGTACAGCTGACGGCAGTTGGCCTCGCCCAGGTCCAGCAGGCCGGCGATCTCCCGGTGTCCGTAGCCGAACGCCTCCCGCAGCACGTACACCGCCCGCTCGGTCGGCGTCAGCCGCTCCAGCAGGACCAGCATGGCCATCGACACCGCGTCCCGCTGCTCCGCCGACTCCAGAGGCCCGAGGGCGCCGTCGGAGGTGATCACCGGCTCCGGCAGCCAGTCCCCGACGTACTGCTCGCGCCGGGCGCGGGCCGAGGTCAGCCGGTTGAGGCAGAGGTTGGTGACCGTTCTGGCCAGCCAGGCCGACGGATGCTCGATGTGCGTGCGGTCCGCGCCGTCGAAACGCACGAACGCGTCCTGGACCGTGTCCTCGGCCTCCTCGGCGGAACCGAGCATCCGATAGGCCAGACCGAACAGGCGTGGTCGGTGGGCCTCGAATTCCTCGGCGATCGGCGTCGTCGTCATGCGCTCACCCTGCCAGAGCGGCCGGAACGGCAGCAGCGCGCGGCGACCCGGCGGCGGGCAAGGGCCGTCGTCACCGCCGCCGGGCCCGCCCGAACACTAAAAGGACTAGACCATTCAGTCAATGGGTTGCACACCAGGATCCGACGGATCGTCAGCGGACCGTGGAAGTCCAGGGATACGGTCTGTGAGCCACCCCACACGCCTCGTCTGTATGGATGACGATCGGGCGTGGCACACTGGCCCTGTACCAGAAGCAGCGCACTCCGGGGTCGGTGAAAGTCCGAACCGGCGGTTACAGTCCGCGACCCGGTCGCTTCCAGCGGCCGGTTGACCAGGTGAAATTCCTGGACCGACGGTTAAAGTCCGGATGGGAGGCAGTGCGCGGCGGGCGGGCATGCACCTGTGCGCGCCGCCGTATCTGGGCTCGTCCGCGGTTGGACGGGTCCCTTTCGGCGTCGGCAGAGCTCACGGTCTTGCTCACCCGTACATTCTGTCGTCATCGACAGGCCCCGGAGTCCGTGCCCCAATGTGGCAGGAGGACCCGGGAAGTGTTCACCGGAATCGTCGAAGAGCTGGGTGAAGTCACCGCCGTCGAGAACCTCGGCGACGCCTCCCGCTTCCGACTGCGTGGCCCCGTAGTGACCGAGGGCGCGCAGCACGGCGACTCCATCGCCGTGAACGGGGTCTGTCTCACCGTCGTGGAGCACGAGGGCGACGAGTTCACCGCCGATGTCATGGCCGAGACCCTGGACCGCTCCAGCCTGGGCGTCCTCACCGTCGGCTCCCGCGTCAACCTGGAGCGCCCCACCGCCGTCGGCGCGCGCCTCGGTGGGCACATCGTGCAGGGGCACGTGGACGGCACCGGCCGGGTACTGGAGCGCAAGCCCTCCGAGAACTGGGAGATCGTGAAGGTCTCGCTGCCCGCGGACCTCGCCCGCTATGTCGTCGAGAAGGGCTCCATCACCGTCGACGGCATCAGCCTCACCGTCGTCGAGGCCGGCCCGGACTACTTCACCGTCAGCCTCATCCCCACCACCCTCGCCCTGACCACGCTCGGCCTCAAGCAGCCCGGCGACCCGGTCAACCTCGAGGTCGACGTCATCGCCAAGTACGTCGAGCGGCTGCTCGCGGCCGGTCAGGGGGCAGAGCGGTGAGCTGGCTGAACTCCGAGGCGTTCGTCCTGTTCGGCCAGCACATCATCTGGTCGGACATGGCCGGCAACATCCTCGGCCTCATCACGCTCGCCCTCGGCTGGCGCCGCTCCCTGCTGACCTGGCCGGTGCAGTTCCTCTCCGGCCTCGTCCTCTTCGCGGCCTTCTACGGCCACCTCGCGGGCAGCGCCGGCAAGCAGGTCGTCGTCATGGCCGTCGCGCTCTACGGCTGGTGGCAGTGGAACCGGAACAAGGGCCGGACCGAGGACGGCGGCGACGGCCACATCACCCCGCGGTTCGCCACCTGGCGCGAGCGCGCCGCGATGGCCGCCGCCGCGGCCGTCGGCACCGTCGCGGTGGCCCTGCTCTTCAAGGCGTACCCGACCCTGTCCTGGGACCCTTGGCCGGACGCCTACATCTTCGTCGGCACCGTCGTCGCCATGTACGCGCAGGCCCGCGGCATGGTCGAGTTCTGGATCGCCTGGCTGCTCGTCGACCTGGTCGGCGTGCCGCTGAACTTCGCCAACGGCTACGCCTTCTCCGGCTTCGTCTACGTCATATACGGCGCACTCGTCCTGTGGGGCATGCGCGACTGGTGGCTGCGCTCCCGCAAGGACGCGCGGCCCGTCCTGGAAGGAGCGCCGGCATGACTGCCCGCCCGTCACCCACCACCACCCTGAACGGGGCGCTGCGCGCCACCCCTTCGATCCCGCCGCTGCTCTACAGCACCGACTCCCCCGAGCACATCGAGGACTTCAGGCTCGACTCCGTCGAGCAGGCCATCGCCGACATCGCCGCCGGCCGCCCGATCGTGGTCGTCGACGACGAGGACCGGGAGAACGAGGGCGACCTCGTCATCGCCGCCGAGAAGGCGACCCCCGAGATCATCGCCTTCATGATGAGCGAGTGCCGCGGACTGATCTGCGCGCCCATGGAGGGCGAGGAACTGGACCGGCTGCGGCTGCCGCAGATGGTCGAGGACAACACCGAGTCGATGAAGACCGCGTTCACCGTCTCCGTGGACGCCTCCGCCGCCCACGGTGTGAGCACCGGCATCTCGGCCTCGGACCGTGCGACCACGCTCCAACTGCTGGCGAGCGGCACGGCGGAGCCCACCGACTTCGTGCGCCCCGGCCATGTCTTCCCGCTGCGCGCCCGGCCCGGTGGGGTCCTGGTCCGCAACGGCCACACGGAGGCGGCCGTCGACCTCGCCCGCCTCGCGGGCCTGCGCCCGGCCGGCGCGATCGTGGAGATCGCCGGCGAGGACGGCCGCATGCTGCGCCTGCCCGAGCTGATCCCGTTCGCCCGCAAGCACGGCCTGACGATCATCTCCATCGAGGATCTGATCGCCTACCGCCGCGGCGCCGAGCCCACCGTGCGCCGTGAGGCCGAGGTCCATCTGCCCACCAAGCACGGCGCGTTCACCGCGTACGGCTACCGCGCCACCGCCGACGGCGTCGAGCACGTCGCCCTCGTCCACGGTGAGATCGGCGACGGCGAGGACGTCCTCGTCCGCGTCCACTCCGAATGCCTCACCGGCGACGTCTTCGGCTCCGCGCGCTGCGACTGCGGTCCCCAGCTGGACGCCTCGCTGGAGCGCATCCAGGAGGAGGGCCGGGGCGTGGTGGTCTACCTGCGCGGGCACGAGGGCCGCGGCATCGGGCTGCTGTCCAAGCTGCGCGCCTACGAACTGCAGGAACAGGGCCACGACACCCTCGACGCCAACCTCGAACTCGGCCTGCCCGCCGACGCCCGCGACTACGGCGCGGGCGCGGAGATCCTGGCCGATCTCGGCGTGCGCAGCCTGCGGCTGATGACCAACAACCCCGACAAGACCGAAGCGCTGCTGCGCCACGGACTCAAGGTCACCGGGCGCGAGCCGATGCCCGTACAGGCGGGCGAGCACAACCTCCGCTACCTGCGCACCAAGCGGGACCGGATGGGTCACGACCTGCCCTGGCTGGACACACCTACCGTGACAGCTTCCGTGGCCGCGTCCGCGGCCACCTGTGGCAACCAGTAAGAACAGCACTGAGGAGAGACGTGAGCGGCAAGGGTGCACCGGAACTGTCCGTACGCAACGCGAGCGACCTGCGGGTGGCCGTCATCGCGGCGCAGTGGCACGAGAAGGTGATGGACGGTCTGGTGGACGGCGCCCTGCGCGCCCTGCGCGACCTGGGGATCGACGAGCCGACCCTGCTGCGGGTCCCCGGCAGCTGGGAGCTCCCGGTCGCCGCCAAGGCCCTCGCGGGCCGCGGCTACGACGCGGTCGTCGCGCTCGGCGTCGTCATCCGCGGCGGCACCCCCCACTTCGACTACGTGTGCCAGGGCGTCACCCAGGGCCTGACCCAGGTCTCCGTGCAGACCGGCGTCCCCGTCGGCTTCGGCCTGCTCACCTGTGACAACGAGGAGCAGGCCCTGGACCGGGCGGGTCTGGAGGGCTCCAACGAGGACAAGGGGCACGAGGCGGTGACGGCGGCGGTGGCGACCGCGATCACCCTCCGCTCAGTATCTGAACCCTGGCACTAGGGGATCGCCTGAACCGCGTAGGGTGGGGCCATCATGTCCAAGAAGACGTTCGAGGAGCTCTTCACCGAGCTCCAGCACAAGGCCGCCCACGGCGATCCCGCCACGTCCCGCACCGCCGAACTGGTCGGAAAGGGCGTCCATGCCATCGGTAAGAAGGTCGTCGAGGAGGCCGCCGAGGTCTGGATGGCCGCCGAGTACGAGGGCAAGGAGGCGGCAGCCGAGGAGATCTCCCAGCTGCTGTACCACGTCCAGGTGATGATGGTCGCCCGCGGGATCTCGCTGGACGACGTCTATGCCCACCTCTGAGCCGTAAGAGCACTTCGCGCACCGTACGCACGAACAGCACCCCGTACGCACGAACAAAGGAAGCCGACCTCATGCTGCGCATCGCCGTCCCCAACAAGGGTTCACTGTCCGGCCCTGCGGCGGAGATGCTGCATGAGGCCGGCTACCGGCAGCGCCGGGAGTCCAAGGAACTGCGGATCGTCGACCCGGCGAACGATGTCGAGTTCTTCTACCTCCGCCCCCGCGACATCGCGATCTACGTGTCCTCCGGCCGGCTCGACATCGGCATCACCGGCCGCGATCTGCTCGTGGACTCCGGCGCCAACGCCGAGGAGATCCTGCCGCTCGGCTTCGCCCGCTCCACCTTCCGCTACGCCACCAAGCCCGGCACGGCCAAGAGCGTCGAGGACCTGAACGGCCTGACGGTCGCCACCTCCTACGAGGGCATCGTCGCCAAGCACCTGGCCGACAACGGCGTCGACGCCTCCGTCGTCCACCTCGACGGCGCCGTCGAGACCGCCATCGAGCTGGGGGTCGCCGAGATCATCGCGGACGTCGTGGAGACCGGCACCTCGCTGCGCAACGCGGGCCTGGAGGTCTTCGGCGAGCCGATCATGACGTCCGAGGCGGTGGTGATCCGCCGCACCGGTGCCGACGCCGAGGAATCCAAGGTCCAGCAGTTCCTGCGCCGCCTCCAGGGCGTCCTGGTGGCCCGGACCTACGTGATGATGGACTACGACTGCCGCGTCGAACAGCTGGAGAAGGCCGTCGCCCTCACCCCGGGCCTGGAGTCCCCCACCATCTCCCCCCTGCACAACGAGGGCTGGGTCGCCGTCCGCGCCATGGTCCCCGCCAAGGACGCCCAGCGGATCATGGACGACCTGTACGCCATCGGCGCCCGGGCCATCCTGACCACGGCCATCCACGCCTGCCGCCTCTGATCCCGGGAGGCCGCGCACCGATGTCCGACCAGACCCCCCTTCCCACCCTCCCCGTCACCTTCCGGCCGGGCCGCACCCGTGCGATTCTGCTCACAGCCGGCATCGCGATCTTCGTGGTCGTCTCGGGCGTCGCCCTGCTGCTGGAGCAGCTCGGCCCGGGGGAGCGGCTCAGCTTCATCCTCACCGGCGGCCTCATCTTCTGGGTGCTGGCCCTGCTCGCCCGGGTGAAGGTCGTCGCCGACGAGTCCGGCGTCACTGTGGTGAACATCGCCAGCAAACGGCACCTGGAATGGGCGGAAATCCTTCAGGTGAACCTTCGCCCCGGCGACCCCTGGGTGTTCCTGAACCTCAGCGACGGCACCAGCCTGCCCGCGCTCGGCATCCAGCCGGGCGTCGCCAAGCAGCGCGCCATCGCCGACGCGCGTACGCTGCGGGCGCTCGCCGAGGCCCGCGCCATACACGATCCCGGGCAAGATCGGGGCTGACTCGGGGTCGTCCACCCTGCCGCATCGGCCCGTGTCTTGATTAATCTGGTGGCGGAGGCGTTTACGTTGCGCCTCCGCCCCTGTGGCGCCGGCCGGCGCGCAGGGGTTCCTGCTACCCGAGGAGTGACTCCCTCCAGCGATGGACGGATCGTCCTGTAGTACCTGCGCCGCCCCCTCCCGACATAGCGCGGAGGCGGCGGCATCATGACCATCCCCCTGCTGCTCCTCGGAGCGGCGTTCCTGCTGATCCTGGCCAACGGATTCTTCGTGGCGGCCGAGTTCGGCCTGGTGACGGTCGAGCGACCGGAAGCCGAGAAGGCCGCGGCCGAGGGCGACAAACGCGCCCGTACGGTCGTCGAGGCCCTCAAGGAGCTGTCCTTCCAGCTCTCCGGCACCCAGCTCGGCATCACCATCACCTCCCTCGTCGTCGGCATGCTCGCCGAACCGGCCCTCGCGGGGCTCCTGAGCGGCCCGTTCGCCGCGATCGGCGTTCCGGACGGGGCGGTGTCCGGCGTCGCCGTGGTCGTCGGCATGCTGCTCGCCTCGGCGATCCAGATGGTGATCGGCGAACTCGTACCCAAGAACTGGGCGGTGTCCAAGCCCCTGCAGGTCGCGCGGTTCGTCGCCGGCCCGCAGCACCGCTTCTCCCGGCTGTTCCGCCCGGTGATCTCCGGCCTGAACACGGTCGCCAACCGGCTCGTGCGCGCCCTGGGCGTGGAACCCACCGAGGAGCTGGCCTCCGCCCGCACCCCCGGCGAGCTCGTCTCGCTGGCCCGGCACTCCGCCCAGGCCGGCGCCCTGGAGCAGGACACGGCCGATCTCTTCGTACGGACGCTGTCCCTCGGCGAGCTGACCGCGCAGCACGTCATGACCCCGCGCGTGAAGGTCAGCGCGCTCCAGGACTCGGCCACCGCCGAGGACGTGGTCAATCTGACCCGGGCCACCGGCCTGTCCCGCTTCCCCGTCTACCGGGAGAAGATCGACGAGATCGTCGGCATGGTCCACCTCAAGGACGCCCTGGCGATCGCGTCGGGCGACCGGCTGCGTACCCCGGTCGGCCGTATCGCGAGCAAGGCGCTGCTGGTGCCCGAGACGCTCCCCGTACAGCCGCTGCTCGCGCGTCTGCGCAGCGAGCAGCCCATCGCGGTCGTCGTCGACGAGTACGGCGGCACGGCGGGCGTGGTCACCCTGGAGGACATCGTCGAGGAACTCGTCGGCGAGGTCCGCGACGAGCACGACCGGCCGGACGCGCCCGAACTCGCCGCGGCCCCGCCGCAGGACGGCAGGCCCGCCTGGGACGTCGACGGCAGCGTCCGGGTCGACATCCTGCAGCGCATAGGCCTGGACGTGCCCGAGGGCCCCTACGAGACCGTCGCCGGCCTGGTGGCCGATCTGCTCGGCCGTATCCCGGCGCCCGGCGACAAGGCGGAACTGCCCGGCTGGCGGCTGTCGGTGCGCCAGGTCGGGCACTACCGCGCGGAGCGGGTCCGGCTGGTCCGGACGGCCGCGACGGTGAACGTCATGGAGGCCGTGCGATGAGCGTGCTCCAATTGGTCTTCGCCATGCTGCTCGTGCTCGCCAACGGCTTCTTCGTCGGCGCCGAGTTCGCGCTCGTGTCCGTGCGCCGCAGCCAGATCGAACCGCTCGGCACCGCACGGGCCCGCCAGGTGCTGTACGGCCTGGAGCGGCTGCCGCAGATGATGGCCGCCGCCCAGTTCGGCATCACCGTCTGCTCGCTGACCCTGGGCGCGGTCGCCGAGCCCACGGTGGCCCATCTGCTTGAACCCGTGTTCGAGGCGATTCATCTTCCCGACGGCGTGATTCACCCGCTCGGGTATGTCATCGCCCTCGCCGCCGTGGTCTTCTTCCACCTGGTCATCGGCGAGATGGTGCCGAAGAACCTCGCGATGGCGGCGCCGGAGAAGGCCGCGCTGTGGCTCAGCCCGGGGCTGGTCGCCTTCGCCCGCGTCTGCCGGCCGATCACGGTGGCCCTCGGCGCCTGCGCCCAGGGCATCCTGCGGCTCTTCCGCGTCGAGCCGAAGGACGAGGTGGAGGCCGTCGTCACCAGCGAGCAGCTCAACCGGCTGCTGGAGGACTCCGGCCAGGCCGGCCTCCTCGCCCCCGAGGAGCAGGAGCGCCTGGAGGACGCGTTGGAACTGGGCTCGCGCCCGGTCACCGATGTGCTGCTCAGGCGTGAGTCACTGGTGACGGTGACTCCGTCGGTCACCGCGGGGGATATCGTCCGGCTCACCGCCCGGACGGGGTACTCGCGCTTCCCCGTGGCCGCGGAGAAGGGCGCCTTCATGGGCTACGTGCACGTGAAGGACGTACTGGACCTGGAGGACTCGGACCGGGCCGTACCGCAGCACGTCTGGCGGCCCATGACCACCCTCCGGTGCGAGCTGCCGCTCGACGACGCGCTGACGGTGATGCGGCGCGCCGCGACGCACCTGGCCCAGGTGGCCGACGCGTCCGGCAAGGTACTCGGCCTGGTCGCGCTGGAGGACGTACTGGAGCTCCTGGTCGGCGAGGTCCGCGACCCGGCCCACCGCGCGACCCCGGAACCGAGGGTGACAGAACCCCGAGCAAGCGACGAACCGGAGGAGGCACTGGCCGGCTGAGCGCGTCCGGCGGGGCCTGGGTGTCGCGGGTGACTGCGGCCGCCTGAACCTGCGGTTCCGCCGGGGCTGCGGGCGCGTGCCGGCCGTGGGCCGGTGCGGTTCGCGGATGTGCGTGGGCCCTGGGGGTAACGGTGCGTGCCGGCCGATGGGTCTGTGGGCGCCGCTGGGCCGTACGGGCCGGCGGGCGCGTGTGCGGTCGCTTCGTGGATTCCCGGGGGGCATACGGACGCGTGTTGGCCGCGGGCCCGTGCGGTTCGCGGCTGCCTGGGCCCTCCACGGCCCCGACGGTATCGGAGTGCTGCTGGACGCGGTGCAGGGGCGGGCCGGTCCCGGGTGCCGTCGGCCGACCAGGGGCCCGAGGCTGATCGACCACGAAGATCCACCTCGCCTGTGCCGGTGCCCGTCGGCCACCGGCCGGCCCAGGCCCCGTGCGCCGCGGGTCCCCGGGGTCCCCGCGCCTGCGGGCCGCCGGTCTCGTGGCTCCCCGTGGCCCGCGGAGGGGCGGACCACGGGGTCGCGTCACATGGCCGACGGGTCCTGTGGGCCCCGGCCCGACAGGACCTCCCCGTATGCCTGCATCAGGTCCGGGAGTCGGAGGGTCGCCAGGTCGTCGCGGGACAGCACGCCGGGGTAGGTCGACAGACGCAGATCCCGGTAGGCGCAGCTCTTCTCGTACAGCGTCCGCAGGAACCGCCCGTTCCCCAGCTCGTCGATCCACCCCTGGTCGACGACGTGCCCGGCGATGGACCGCAGCTCGTCCAGGGCCTCCTCGTCCCACACGTCGCCGTTCTCCGCGGCGAGCACCTCACCGATCGAGGTGAGTTCGAGGGGCCGGTACGAGGGGAAGTCGACGCGGGTCGTGAAGCGGGAGGACAGGCCCGGGTTGGCGGCCAGCAGACGGTCCATGCCCTCCGGGTAGCCGGCCAGGATCACCACCAGGTGGTCCCGGTTGTCCTCGGCCCGCTTGAGGAGCACCTGCAGGGCCTCGTCGCCGTATGCGTCGCCCTTGCCGTAGCCCGAGTTGGAGAGCGAGTACGCCTCGTCGACGAACAGCACACCGCCGATCGCGGAGTCGATCAGCTCGTTGGCCTTGACCGCGGTCTGGCCCAGGTACTCGCCGACGAGGTCCGCCCGCTGGGCCTCCACCAGATGGTCGCCGCCGAGCAGGCCGAGGGCGTAGAAGACACGTCCCAGGATGCGGGCCACCGTGGTCTTGCCGGTGCCCGAGGGGCCGGAGAAGACGAAGTGGCGCTTCGGCGGCTGCACCGGCAGCCCCTGCCCGGCCCGCAGCCGCGCCATGTTCAACTGGGCAGAGAGCGCCTTGACCTGGCGTTTGACGGGCTCCAGCCCCACCATGCGCTCCAGCTCGGCGAGCGCCTCCTCCAGCAGCGCGGGGTCGGTGGGCCCGGCGGGCAGGGGTGAGGGTACGACGGTCTTCTCCCGCACCACCGGGTCGCTCACCGACGACAGCGGACCGACGGCCGGCAGATCCGGCTCCGGGAACCGCAGGTCTCGGGCCTCGGTGCCGAAGAGCGGATCGAGCACATCGGGACCGTCCACGCTGTCCTGCCCGGCGCCGGTGAGCGTGATCGCCGCGAGGCCGGCCGCGTCGTCGTACCCGTCGCCCTCGGCGATCGCGGCCAGCCGGGCCGAGGTGTCCATGAACGCGGGGTCGACCCGGTGCACGGCCCGGTACAGCGGCAGCGCCGCCGCACTGCGCCCCGTGCCCTCGTGGGCCCGGGCCAGCCAGTACCGCAGCTCCTTGCGCTGGGGCTGTTCGCTGCGGCACCGCATCAGGGCCGCCGACAGCAGCGGCTCCGCCTGCCCGTACATCTCCAGCCGGACCCGTGCCATGCCGCCGAACAGGCCCGCCTCGATGCCGAGCATCGTGTCGTCGAGCAGCGTGTCGGTGTGCCGGACCAGCTGCTCCCAGTCCTTGACCAGATAGGCCCGGCAGGCGTGCAGAAAGCGGACCTGCGGGTCGGTGTCCACGGGCGGGAGTCCGGCGAGCGCCCGGTCCAGCTCCGGGACGTGGCGGCCGTCCAGCCAGTGCGAGGCGTGCGCGAGCAGCAGGTCGCGCGGGCTCTCCAGCACTGGCTGCACCCACCAGCCCAGCCAGTACCAGGAGTTGAGCGTGCGGCGGTGGCGGGCGCGCTGCTCCCCGAAGCGGTCCCGGTGCCGGAACATCCTGAGCAGCGCGGTCGTCGTGTCGACGCGCAGCGCGTGCAGCCCGAGCCAGCCGTCGGCCATGCCGGGATCCATCCGCACCGCGGTGCGGAACTCCTCCTCCGCCTGCGGATAGGCGCCCATCGTGTAGGCGTCCACGCCTCGCAGCCAGGCGAGGTCGGCCGGGGCCTCGGGGCCCTGCGTGCCGAAGTCCATCACGTCCCCCACAAACCGCGCCCCCATAGGTTCACCACCGGGCAGTCGCCCGACGGCCGCCGTGGTCGAACCGCTGTGCCGCGGACCGGAGTTGAAGGTGCGCGAAGCAGCCGTACGAAGGTCGCACCGAGGGCATCGTACCTGCGGGCCGGGTGCCCGCCGAAGGGTGCCGCACGGGCCGTTTGACGAGGTGGGAGCAGACGGGGCGCACAGGGTTCGGTGACCGAGGGTGAGCGAATCGGTGCGCGTGGCTTCCGGAAAACGGGCTCTGGGCAGAACGAAGCCCCCGATCACGGGGGAACAACCGGGGGCTTCGCGTCCATGGGGCGGCTCCAATGACCGCTCATTGAGAACGTAAGTCCTGTACGGCCCCCCGGTCAAGCCGAGTTGAGGCAGTCGAACAAGTTCCCAGGAAGGGTCTTCACAAGTTCAGCACACAGCGGACGGTCCGTCACGGTGGGTGACTTCCTGGTCCGGTCCAGTGGTACCACCAGGGCCCGGCAGCACCTCGTACCCCTTCTGTGACTGCAGTACCAGAAGGTCGGCGTACGGCCGTGAGGGGTCCTCGGCGAAGTGCCGGTGTTCCGCCCGGACCCACCTGGCCCAGAAGTCCCGCTGCTCGGCTCCGTCCCGCAGGCGGCCGCGTGTCCAGGAGTCCTCGTGGGGCATTTCCATCCACAGCAGTCGCGCCAGATGCGGACGCAGCGCCCGGCGGCCGGCGCCGACGCCCTCGATCAGGATCACGGGCGTGGGCGGCAGCGCACGGGGCGGGCCGAAGGCGTGGGCGCGCCAGTCGTAGGGTGCGTACGATGCGGTCTCGCCGCGGCCGAGCGGTTCGATCACCTGCGCCAGCAGGCGCCCGGTCCACTCGAAGAGCTCGTCGTGGCTGGCGATGTCGTCGAGATGCAGCACCGGCGCCCCGCCCAGCGCGGCGGCCAGGCGGCCGGTGAACGTGGACTTCCCGGAGCCGGCGTGCCCGTCGACGGCGATCAGGCGGACCGGTCCGCAGGACGGGGGGAGTTCGCTCAGGCGGGCGGCGAGGTCGTGAATGGCGATTCCCGAGGTGTGATGCGGTGTGGGGTGTTTTCCGGAAACATTCTAGTAGCGGCGTATAGCGGCCGGGGCGCTGGGTGGAAAAACGTATCACCTTGAACTACTCGCCAGTCGGCCGCCAATCGTTTCATCAATATTCTGAATCGGCTGACCGATATGTCGAATTCGCCGTATCCGGTGTGCCCGGCGCTGAGTAAGGTGCCTGGTGCGCAACTGCGATGCGTCGTAACGGGGACGGACAGGGGAAGATGGCCGCGGAGTTATTCGAGGGGCAGTATGTGTGGCATCCGGCGGCCGACGACCGTGTCCTCGCGAGCGTATGCGTCGACGTACGCGCCGGAAGATATCTGAGTGCCCACGAGGCCCTGACCGAGACCCGCACAGACTTCGGCCTGCGCGCCCACCGCTCCCTCGTCGTGGCCTCCGAGGCCGCCGGCACCGACCTCGTCGAGCGCTGGCTCGCCGAGGAACCGACCCCCGAAGCGGCCCTGATGTGGGCCCGGGTGGCCGTACTGCGCGCGATCCGCGCCGCCGACGCCCATGACGAGCGGGCCGAGGCCCTGGAACGGATCGCGCTGGCCGCCTGCGACCGGGCCGCCGTCATGGCCCCCGCCGACCCCACGCCCTGGGTCGCCAAGCTGGCCATGACCCGGCTGCACCGCCTGCGCGATCCCGCCCCCAACGGCCTGCTCACCGCCCCGCCCGGACCGTGGCGGCTGTTCGCGCACATCCTGACGCTCGACCCGTTCAACCGCGAGGCTCACCACCGCTTCCTCTCCTTCTTCTTCACCCGCCACGGCGGCTCGGTGAACGCGGCCTGGGACGTGGCCGCCTTCCTCAGCCAGCGGGCCCCCGCCGACTCGCCGCTGCGGCTGCTTCCCCTCGTTGCCCTGGTGGAGAGCTACAACCCCACCCAGTTGCTCGCCGACCGCGTCTGGGAGCAGCCCCAGTGGCGCTCCACCGCCCTCGCGATCTACCACAACTGGCTGCCGACGGTGGCCGGTTACCGCTTCACCCCGGTGCTCGACCTGGCTTACCTCGCACACGCGCTGGTCATGGCCCAGTGCGAGTTCGAGGCTCGGGCGGTCTTCACGGCGATGGGGCCGTACGCCTCGCGCATGCCCTGGAGCGTCTTCGGCGAACCCGAGGAACAGCTCTCCCGGGCCCGGCGCCTATGCGGCCTGCCCGTGCCGGGTGCCGCCTGACGTCCCGCTCGTCCCCTACTGAGAGAAAGGTCGATCAGTGTCAGAACGGATATCGACTCCACGGGCCAGGGCTCGTGGGGGAGAAGGCCCGATCGTGCTCGACGACGATGCGACCCTGCATGCGATGGGTTATCCGCGGAAACTCACCCGCCGATTCCAGGCGTTCGACAATTTCGCGATCTCCTTCACCATCATCAATATCCTCTCGGGTATTTTCTCGTCCTTCGGCTTCGGTATGAACGCGGGTGGCCCCCGTGTTCTCGTCTTCGGCTGGATCGGCGTTTCCGTCATGGTGCTGTTCATCGGTGCCGCCATGGCGGAGGTCGCGTCGGCCTATCCGACGAGCGGGGCGCTGTATTTCTCCGCCGGTAAACTCGCCAAGCGGCACAAGGGCGCCTGGTCCTGGTACACGGGCTGGCTGAACTTCGTGGGCCAGATCGGCGGCACCGCCGCCACCGGATACGCGGCCGCCACCTTCATCCAGGCCTTCATCGCCCTGCAGTGGTCGTCGTACGTGCCGACCGCGCATCAGACGGTCCTGATCACGGCCTTGGTCATCGTGCTCCAGGGGCTCGCCAACACCTACACGGTCCAGCTGGTCGCCATCCTGAACCGGATTTCCGTGTGGTGGCTGCTGATCGGACTCGTGGTGATCGTGAGCACACTGATCGTGATGCCGGACCACCACCAGTCGGCGTCGTTCGTGACGCATTTCGTGAACAACACCGGTTTCACCAACGGACTTTACGGCGGCATGCTCGGCCTGCTGGTCACCAGCTGGACGTTCACCGGCTTCGACGGCAGCTTCCACATGTCGGAGGAAACGGTGCGCGCGACGGTCAACGCGCCGAAGGGGATCACTCGTTCGATAGGTTATTCGGCGATCACCGGCCTGATCCTGATGCTGGCACTGGTCTACAGCATTAGCGACTACGACAAGGTCGCGGGCTCGTCCGCGCCGCCCGTGCAGATTCTCATCGACGGGCTCGGCATGGGCTGGGCCAAGGCGCTGCTGCTGGTCGTGATCGGCGCGATGCTCTTCTGCGGCCTGGCCAACCTCACCAGCAACACCCGGCAGATCTTCGCCTTCTCCCGGGACGGCGCCATGCCCGGCTCGCGCCTGTGGCACTCGGTCTCGCCCCGCACCCGTACCCCCGTGAAGGCCGTGTGGCTCGCGGTGGCCTGCTCCCTGGCCCTGGTGCTGCCGGGCTGGTGGTCGCACACCGCGTTCACCGCCATCGTCAGTGTCAACGTTGTCGGGCTCTTCCTCGCCTACGCAGTGCCGATCTTCCTGCGGCTGCGGCTCGGCGACGAGTTCCAGCACGGGCCCTGGCACCTGGGCCGCTGGGGCCGGCCGATCGGCTGGCTGGCGGTGACCTGGATCGTGCTCAGCAGTGTCCTCTTCATGCTGCCGCAGGCCTCGCCGATCACCGTCGACTCCTTCAACTACGCGCCGATCGCGCTCGCCGTCGTCCTGATCGTGGCCACGGTGTGGTGGTTCGCCACCGCCCGCCGCCGCTTCCAGGGGCCGGTCAGCTACGGCCGTCCGGACGAGGTCGCGGCGATGGACCTCATCTGACCCACGCGCCACGGATTCCGGCGCACGTCACCAGCGTGCGCCGGGACCGTGCGGCCCACCCGGGTGCTGCCAGTGGGTGAGACCAATATTCATGGGCGTGGCATGGGCCGAAGTGCTGGCAGGGGCATGGCGTCTCGGCCATAGTTGGCGCACTGCTGCCACTCGGACACCGGGGGTCATCCGCCCATGAGCAGAGCCGAACAGCCGTCCCGCAGAACCGTTCTGGCCGCGGCGGTCGCCGCCGCGGTGGCCGGTGGCACGGGCCCTGCGGCCGCCGTGACCGCCTCCACGCACGACACCGACGACGCGGGCCCCACCCGCCTTGTCGACAACCGTGCCTGGATCACCTACAGCGACTGGCGCTCCGGCAGCTGCAAGGGCGTCCGGGCCGTCGCGGGCAGCCGCCCGGCCGTGATGATCGCCACCCCGGCGGGCACCGTGGACTACCCGGACCCGCACACCGGCACCACGGCCGCCTGGGAGTACGCCACCTGGACCTCGCCGGTCCACCGGCTGAGCGTCCCCGCCACCGAGGCGATCGCCTCCTGGAACGCGCACACCCCGGCCGGCACCTGGCTCCAGGTCGAGCTGACCGGCACCTACTCCGACGGCACGGCGACGCCCTGGTACGTGATGGGCCGCTGGGCGGCCGGCGACCAGGACATCAAGCGGACCTCGGTGGACGACCAGACCGACGGCAAGAGCACCATCTGGACGGACACCTTCGCCATCGACGACGCCTCCACCGGCCTGCGCCTGGTGTCGTACCGGCTGCGGCTGACCCTGTACCGCAGGCCGGGCACCAAGCTCACCCCCACCGTCTGGCGGCTCGGCGCCATGGGCTCCGACATCCCCGACCGCTTCACCGTCGCGGCCTCCACGCCGGGGCTGGCCCAGGAACTGAGCGTCCCGCGCTACTCCCAGGAGATCCACAAGGGGCAGTACCCCGAGTACGACAACGGCGGCGAGGCCTGGTGCAGCCCCACCTCCTCGCAGATGATCATCGAGTACTGGGGCGGCCGGCTCACCCCCGAGCAGCTCGCCTGGGTCGATCCGTCGTACGCCGACCCGCAGGTGTGCCACGCGGCCCGGTACACCTACGACTACCAGTACGCGGGCTGCGGCAACTGGCCGTTCAACGCCGCCTACGCGGCCACCTTCGACGGCCTCCAGGGCGTGGTCACCCGGCTCGGCTCGCTCACCGACCTGGAGATGCTGATCGCGGCCGGTATCCCGGCCATAACGTCCCAGTCCTTCCTCAAGACCGAGCTGACGGGCGCCGGTTACGGCACCTCGGGCCATCTGATGACGGTGATCGGCTTCACCGCCGAGGGCGATGTGATCGCCAACGACCCGGCCTCGCCGAGCGACGAGGCGGTGCGGCGGGTGTACCTGAGGAGGGAGTTCGAGAACATCTGGCTGCGGACCAAGCGGTACAACGCCAGCGGCAAGGTCGTCTCCGGTACGGGTGGCGTCTGCTACCTGTACTTCCCGGCACATCCGAGCCCGCGCCGGCGCAAGGCCCTTGCGGCGGTGGGGGTGCGCTGACCGTGTGACCAACGTCTCCGCCGCACAAGCCGTCGCGGGTGGCAAGGTGGACAGATCGGTGGGGGGAATCCACCTGTACGTCCGACCTCAGCGAGACACCATGACCGCACACTCAGCCACCGCCACCCGCGTCCGCACCGGCGGGCCCAAGGACGACGGCCCGAAGATCGTCGAGCACATCCTGGGGTGGGTCCTGGTCGCGGTCGTCGCCATGCTCGTCACCCGGCTCGGACTGCTGTGACCTGACGCTGTGACCTGACACATTGCCGACCTGACATACTTCGGGTGTCCCGCCGCCCGTTGAGACCAGGGTCTGAATTGAATATCAGTCAACAGCCTGCCGCCGTCCGCCCCCGGGCGCGCGGAACCGAGCGCTCTGTGGCGCGTCGGGCAGAACTCATCGGCATCGGGCGGAAGTTGTTCTCCGACACGTCGTACGACGCGCTCTCCATGGACGACATCGCCCGGCAGGCGCACGTCGCCAAGGGGCTGATCTACTACTACTTCCAGTCCAAGCGCGGCTACTACCTGGCGATCATCCACGACTCCGTCGCCGACCTGGTCACCTTTGCCGCGAGCGGCCTCGAACTGGCGGCCGTGGACCGCGTCCACCGCACCATCGACAGCTATCTGCGCTACGCCGAGCACAACCAGGCCGCCTTCCGGACCATCGTCAGCGGCGGCGTCGGCTTCGACGCCGAGGTGCACGCCATCCGGGACGGTGTGCGCGAGGCGATCGTCGGCACCATAGCCGAGGGTGCCTACGGCCGCAGCGACATCGCGCCGCTGGCCCGGATGGGTCTGCTCGCCTGGGTGTGCAGCGTCGAGGGCGCCACCCTCGACTGGATGGACCACGCCGAACTCTCCCGCGACACCATGCGCGAACTGCTGGTGAAGACGCTGGGCGGAGCCCTGCGCGCCATCGAGGAGCTGGACCCGTCCTACCCGGCTCCGCGGCCCGCCCGCCGGGAGGACTGACACCGACGGGACGGAGGCCGCCGCCTCCGCCCCGAGCCGATGGCGCCGGTGCCCGGCTAGTCGATCGCCTTGATCAGCTCACCGTTGGCGGTGTCCCCGCTCAGCTCCCAGAAGAAGGTGCCGCCCAGGCCCTGCTGGTTCTTGTACGTCATCTTCGTCCCGATGGTCGACGGGGTGTCGTAACTCCACCAGTTGCTGCCGCACTTGGCGTATGCGGTACCGCCCACGGTGCCGGTCGCCGGGCACTTGGACTTGAGCACCTTGTAGTCGTCGATGCCCTGCTCGTACGTCCCGGCCGCCGGCCCGGTCGCGGTGCCGCCCGGTGCCGCCTGGGTGACGCCGGTCCAGCCGCGCCCGTAGAAGCCGATGCCCAGCAGCAGCTTCGAGGCCGGGATGCCCAGGCCCTTCAGCTTCGCGATGGTCGCCGACGTGTAGTAGTTCGCCTTCGGGATGCCGGAGTAGGAGTTCAGCGGCGAGTGCGGGGCCGTCGGGCCCGTCGGGTCCCACGCGCCGAAGTAGTCGTACGTCATCGGGTTGTACCAGTTGACGTACTGCGCCGCCCCCGCGTAGTCCGCCGCGTCGATCTTGCCGCCGCTGGTGGCGTCGGCGGTGATCGCCGCGGTGACCAGCGCGCTGCCGCCGAACTTGGAGCGTAGCGCCGCCATCAGGTTCCGGAAGGCCGCCCGGCCGCTGGTGTCACAGGTGTTGCCGCAGGCGTTCGGGTACTCCCAGTCGATGTCGATGCCGTCGAAGACACCCGCCCACTTGGAGTTCTTCACCAGGTCGTAGCAGGACTGGGCGAACGCGGCGGGGTTGCGCGCGGCCTCGCCGAAGCCGCTGGACCAGGTCCAGCCGCCGAAGGACCAGAGGATCTTGAGTCCGGGGTGCTTCTTCTTCAGCTTGAGGAGCTGGTTGAAGTTGCCGCGCAGCGGCTGGTCCCAGGTGTCGGCGACGCCGTCCACCGCCTCGGCCGCGGTGTAGGCGCGATCGGTCGCCGCGTAGGAGTCGCCCATCGCGCACTTGCCGCCGGTGACATTGCCGAAGGCGTAGTTGATGTGGGTCAGCCGGGTGGCCGAACCGGACGTCTCGATGTTCTTGACGTAGTACTTGCGGTCGTAGGTGCCCCATTCGGTGAAGTAGCCGACGACTTTCGAGCCTGCGGCCTTCGGGGCGGCGGGGGCCGCGGCGGTGGCGGTGCCCGCGCCGGCCAGCAGTCCGGCGCCGAGGACGGCGCAGCACGCGGCGGACACGAGCGCCCGGAATCGGGTGCGGGGAGGGTGCATCGGGTGTCTCCTCGTGGGGGAGAGGGGAACGCGCGCCGATTGGCATGAACGCGGTGAAGCGTTGGTTCGAGAGATTAGGAGGACTAGACCACTTGGTCAATGGTTCGGACCAATTTCGGGTCCGCGGAAGCCTGGGGTGGACTTCTTGAAGTAAGCGGTCGTTAACTGGTGACGGGAGGTCGCTGATCGGGCATACTCACAGCGCAGAGCCGCTGGTCAGCAGCCTCCGAGACCCGGAAGCGCGCGCAGCGGCCGAACCCGTGGAAGACCAGGCGGCGCCGCCGGACCCCAGGCGCACGTCGCCGATGTGCCCGAACAGGGAGGAGACCGTCGCCATGTCCGACCGCGCCCCGCAGCCGGTGGAGCGTCAGCTGCCCACCGACGAGGCCAGGGATCTGATCTCACTCGTCCGCGACATCGCGCAGCGAGAGATCGCCCCGAGGGCGGCAGAGGAGGAGGACGCCGGACGCTTCCCCCGCGAGGTCTTCAGCCTCCTTTCGGACTCCGGCCTGCTCGGCCTGCCGTACGACTCCGAGTACGGCGGCGGCGACCAGCCGTACGAGGTCTACCTCCAGGTCCTCGAAGAGCTCGCCACGGCCCGGCTCACCGTCGGCCTCGGCGTCAGCGTGCACACCCTGTCCTGCTACGCGCTCGCCGCCTACGGAACCAAGCAGCAGCAGGTCGAGCACCTGCCCGCGATGCTGGGCGGCGGACTGCTCGGCGCGTACTGCCTCTCCGAGCCGGCCTCCGGCTCCGACGCCGCGTCCCTGCGGACCAAGGCGGTCCGGGACGGCGACGACTGGGTGATCAGCGGTACCAAGGCCTGGATCACCCACGGCGGGATCGCCGACTTCTACACCGTGATGGCCCGCACCGGCGAGGACGGCTCCCGCGGCATCTCCGCGTTCCTGGTGCCCGGGGACGCCGAGGGGCTGAGCGGCGCGCTGCCCGAGAAGAAGATGGGCATGAAGGGCTCGCCCACCGCCCAGGTCCACTTCGACGGCGTACGCGTCCCCGACGACCGGCTCATCGGCGAGGAGGGCCAGGGCTTCGCCATCGCCCTGTCCGCGCTCGACTCCGGCCGGCTCGGCATCGCGGCCTGCGCGATCGGCCTGGCCCAGTCGGCGCTGGACGAGGCGATCGCCTACGCCACCGAGCGGCGCCAGTTCGGGCACCCGATCTCCGACTTCCAGGGCCTGCGGTTCATGCTCGCCGACATGGCCACCCAGATCGAGGCGGGCCGGGCGCTGTACCTCGCGGCGGCGCGGCTGCGCGACGCGGGCCGGCCGTTCGCCAAGCAGGCGGCGATGGCCAAGCTGCACTGCACGGACACGGCGATGAAGGTGACGACGGACGCCGTGCAGATACTCGGCGGGTACGGCTACACCGCCGACTTCCCCGTCGAGCGCTATATGCGCGAGGCCAAGGTCCTGCAGATCGTCGAGGGCACGAACCAGATCCAGCGGATGGTCATCGCCCGCCATCTGGCAGGCCCCGAGAGCCGCTGAACCGGTCGGGCGACGCCGCGGGGGTGGCTCAGCGGTCCATGAGTTCGCTGAAATACCCCTGCCTGACCGTGGGGGCCGCCAGTTTGATCCACTCCGGATCGTGGCGGCCCGGCAGGGTGCGTCCCCGGTCGGCCCAGGCACGCATCAGCGCGCGGTAGATGGGCGGGTCCTGGGGCTGAGGCGGCGGAACCGATCCTGCAGGCGGGGGCACGAAGAGAAGGCGCTGACGCCCGGTCCCCGAGTACGTGACGGTCATGCCTGGGCAACGCCGGGGTGGCCGGACAGGTCACCGGTGCGCCGAATCGTGCGTGAGTTCACGGACGTCCGGTCGCACCTCTGGCCACCCCCAGCGGTCCGACGTACCGCCAGGCGCACTTCCTCGAGGGGCCCGCCGGTGGTTGACGACCGTCCCGTACCGCTCGACGCATACCCGGTGCACCAGGTCCCGCTGTCCATGAAGCATGTGGCGACCGGTGACCGGAACGCGTACGACCGCTGCATCTTCCATGTCCTCGACCACGAGGGACGTGCCCTGCTCATTCTCGGGCTCGGGGTCTACCCGAACGCCGGGGTGATCGACGCGTACGCGACCCTGCGCACCGGGGACACCCTGCACGCCGTACGGGCCTCGGACGCGCTCGGCGACGACCGGATGCGGCTCGCCGTCGGACCGCTGCGCATCGAGGCCGAGGAGCCCCTGCGGCGGTTCCGTCCGACCTGCGAGGACTCCCTCTCTGCGGCTCGCGGCGGACCCGGCGGCGTACACGGTGTTCCCCGAGTACGACAAGGTCCGCCAGTACCGCACGATGCGCCTGGTGGCCGATCGCTCGGACCTTCCCGTGCCGAAGGCGCTCTGGCTGGAGGAGGACCCCGGACCGCTCGGCGCGCCGTTCTTCGTCATGGATTGGGTCGAGGGACGTGTGCCACCCGACGTCATGCCCTATACATACGAGGGCAGTTGGCCGCACGCGGCGACCGACGCCGAGCGCGACCACCTGGAGGCGGCCTCCGTCGCACTCCTGGCCCGACTGCACGACCAGGTCCCGGCCGGGGAAGCCGCGTTCCTTGCCCTGCCCGGCGACGGCGACCCGCTCCACAACCACCTCGCGTCCCAACGCGCCTACTACGCATGGGTAGTCGGCGGCCCGGCCCGCTCACCGCTCATCGAGGCCGCCTTCGACCGGCTGGCCGAACTGTGGCCGCACGAGCCCGGCGCATCCGTGCTCAACTGGGGCGACGCACGCGTCGGGAACGTCGTTTACGACGGCTTCGACCCCGTGGCCGTCCTCGACTGGGAGATGGCGGCACTCGCCCAGCGCGAGGTGGACCTCGGCCGGACCGTCCATCTGCACCGCTTCTTCCACGACCTCACGGTCGCATCCGGCCAGTGCGGACTGCCCGGCTTCCTGCGCCGCGAACGCGTCGAGGAACGGTACGCGCGGCTGACCGGCCACACCCCGCGCGACATGGACTTCTACACCCTGTACGCCGCCCTGCGGCACGCGATCGTCATGCTGCGGGTCGGCTACCGCCAGGCGTACTTCGGTGAGGTCGCCGTCCCGGCGGACCCGGACACACTGATCCTGCACCACGGCAGCCTGCGTGCCATGGTGCAGGGCAGCTACTGGGACTGAGCGAGGCCGTGCGCGGAGCCGGTCGGCTCAGGCGGCGGCCTGGCGGCGCATCGCCGGTACGCGCATCGGGCGCGAGCCCGGGCCGCCGACGTGCGAGAAGGGCTGCGTCCGCCAGTTCAGGCCCTGGGGAAGCGTCAGCACGACGGCGGTGCCCTGCTCCTGCTGCCCGAGGGACTCCCCCGCGGGGCGGGCGTCGGCCGCGGCACGGCCCGTGCCGGCGCACACCGTCAGCCCGAACGGGTTCCACGGCGAGGCGCACAGCGCGTGCTCCGGCAGGACGTCCTCGTCCGCCAGCAGGGCGATGGGCTGCGCGCAGTCCGGGCAGATCACCCGGTACATCTCGAAGGTGTCGTAGTCGTCGGCGTCCTCGGTGTCGTAGGCGTCGGGTTCGACGCCCTCCGGCTCGGGCTCGACGACCAACTGCGGGCGCTTGGGCGCGGTACGACCAGGGCGCTTGGGATTCTGCATGGGATTCTCCCCCTCGGGCTGGGCCGTGAAGGCACTGCGGCCTCGACCACAGCAAGCACTTCCCGTCCCCTCTGGGCGGTAATCACGAGTGCACCACGGAGCGCGCTCAAGCGCTGTGGCGTTCGTCACATGCCAATTGCAGGTGCCCGGTGCGGCGGGTTTGTCCCTCGGACGGAGCACAGCCTGCGCTCCAGGACATCACGAACCGGCCATGACCTGGGCTGCTCGGGTATCCGAGGAGGTCAGGCGCACTGTAGGTTCTTGCGCCATGGAGGAGCTGGACCGTCAGATCGTGCAGCTGCTCGTCAAGGACGGGCGGATGAGCTACACAGACCTGGGCAAGGCCACGGGGCTGTCCACGTCGGCCGTGCACCAGCGGGTGCGCCGGCTGGAACAGCGTGGCGTCATCCGCGGCTATGCCGCCGTCGTCGACCCCGAGGCGGTCGGGCTGCCCATGACCGCGTTCATCTCGGTGAAACCGTTCGACCCCAGCGCCCCCGACGACATCGCGGACCGCCTCGCCGACGTCCCCGAGATCGAGGCCTGCCACAGCGTCGCGGGCGACGAGAACTACATCCTCAAGGTCCGCGTGGCCACCCCGCACGAACTGGAGGAACTGCTCGCCCGGCTGCGCTCGCTGGCGGGCGTGTCGACGCGCACGACGGTGGTGCTCTCCACGCCGTACGAGGCACGGCCGCCGATGATCTGAGAGGCGCCCCGAGTGCGGTGCGGGTCGCCTCGCGCGAGACACTGTTCGGCATGAGTGAGCGCCCCGCCGACCCGAAGACCGTTCTGCTGCGCCGCGGGGAGGTCCACAGTCCCGCGGACCCCTTCGCCACCGCGATGGTCGTGGAGCGCGGCCAGGTGGCGTGGGTCGGTTCCGAGGGGGCCGCCGACGCCTTCGCGGACGGTGCCGACGAGGTCGTCGACCTGGACGGTGCCCTCGTCACCCCGGCCTTCAGCGACGCCCACGTCCACACCACGTCCACCGGCTTGGCCCTGACCGGTCTCGACCTCTCCGGCGCGCCGTCCCTCGATGCGGCCCTGGCCCTCGTACGGGACTTCGCCGCCGCCCGCCCCGACGACCGTGTCCTGCTCGGTCACGGCTGGGACGCCGCCCGCTGGCCCGGCGGCCGCCCGCCGACGCGCGCGGAGCTCGACGAGGCCACCGGTGGACGCCCGCTCTACCTCTCCCGTATCGACGTCCACTCGGCGGTCGTCACGACGGCCCTGCTGGACCTGGTCCCCGGTCTCGTCGTCCGCGACGACGCCCCGCTCACCAGCGACGACCACCACGCCGTACGCGCCGCCGCGCTCGGCGCCCTGGCACCCGCCCAGCGCGCCGAGGCCCAGCGGGCCGCTCTCGCGCACGCCGCCTCCCTGGGCATCGGGTCCGTCCACGAGTGCGGCGGCCCCAAGATCTCGTCCGAGGACGACTTCACGAGCCTGCTGCGGCTCGCCGCCGAGATGCCAGGCCCCAGGGTCGTCGGCTACTGGGCCGAGCAGGGCGACGAGGGCGTCGCCAGGGCACGGGAACTGGGCGCGCTCGGCGCCGCCGGAGACCTGTTCGTCGACGGCGCCCTCGGCTCGCACACCGCCTGTCTGCACCAGCCGTACGCCGACGCCGGCCACACCGGCACCGCCTACCTCGACGCGGACGCCGTCGCCGCGCATGTCGTGGCCTGCACCGAGGCGGGCCTCCAGGCGGGCTTCCACGCGATCGGCGACGCCGCCGTGACCGCCGTGGTCGAGGGCGTGCGCGCCGCCGCCGACAAGCTCGGCCCGGCCCGCGTCCGCGCCGCCCGGCACCGTGTCGAGCACGCCGAGATGCTCACCCCCGAGACCATCGCCGCCTTCGCCGAGCTCGGCCTGACGGCTTCTGTGCAGCCCGCCTTCGACGCGCTGTGGGGCGGCGAGGACGGCATGTACGCCCAGCGCCTGGGCGCGGAGCGGGCCCGGCTGCTGAACCCCTTCGCGGCCCTGCTGCGGGCCGGCGTCCCGCTCGCCTTCGGCTCCGACAGCCCGGTCACACCCCTCGACCCGTGGGGCACGGTCCGTGCGGCCGCCTTCCACCGGACACCGGAGCACCGCGTCTCCGTACGCGCCGCCTTCACCGCGCACACGCGCGGCGGCTGGCGGGCCATCGGCCGCGACGACGCGGGCGTCCTGGTGCCCGGAGCGCCCGCCGACTATGCCGTGTGGCGCACCGACGAACTGGTCGTCCAGGCCCCCGACGACCGCGTCGCCCGCTGGTCGACCGACCCTCGTTCGGGTACACCTGGGCTGCCCGATCTGACGCCGGGCAACGACCTCCCGGTCTGCCTGCGCACCGTGGTGGGCGGACGGACCGTGTTTGTACGGCCGGGCGAGTGATCTCCCGGGGTGGCGCGGTCGGGATCGGCCGCCGCCGCCCCGTCGCGCGACCTGCGCATCCTCCGCACCGACCGGGTCTTCGGGGGTGTTTTCGCAGGTCAAACGGGTGTTGACAGTCAGCCGCAGGCGGCCGGTAGGTTCGGCCGAGTCCACCACCGGACGCCCGACCGGAGAACCTCCGCGCACTCGTCGCAGCGCCGCTGGGTCAGGGACGGTGTGCCGCACCGGGGCATCGTCACTGGGATCCAGGCTCAGCGCCCGCGCCGACGAGGGAATGTTCCGGCCGGTCGGGGAGGTGTGACCCGGATGGGGCCCGGACGCTCAGTAGACAACGGCTTCAGGTCGACCCGCAGCCAGCGGGTCCCAGGTCGGCCCGAAGGGTGCCGGGCCCCCATCCGCAGCGCGCACAGTAGCCGAAAAGAGCCTTCTTACCCCGCTCTTGTGGAATCGACACCACCATACGAACGAGCTGTCACGTCGGCGCAGGCCGCGGCCACTATGGTGGGACCCCTGCGTACGACATGAAGGGGCAGCAGTGAACGACGGCGACGGGACCCTCGCGGCACAGGCCCAGGGGAGGCAGTTCGGCCCGCTCGGCACGGCCTTGGTGATCATCCCGACCTACAACGAGGCGGAGAACATCAAGTCCATCGTCGGCCGGGTCCGCAAGGCCGTCCCCGAGGCGCACGTTCTCGTGGCGGACGACAACAGCCCCGACGGCACCGGCAAGCTCGCCGACGAGCTGGCCGCCGAGGACGACCACGTCCAGGTGCTGCACCGCAAGGGCAAGGAGGGCCTCGGCGCCGCCTACCTCGCGGGCTTCCGCTGGGGCCTCGACAACGGCTACGGCGTCCTCGTCGAGATGGACGCCGACGGCTCCCACCAGCCCGAGGAACTGCCGCGCCTGCTCACCGCCCTCAAGGGCGCCGACCTCGTGCTCGGTTCCCGCTGGGTGCCCGGCGGCCGGGTCGTGAACTGGCCCAGGTCCCGCGAGTTCCTCTCGCGCGGCGGCAGCACCTACTCGCGCATCATGCTCGACGTGCCGATCCGCGACGTGACCGGCGGCTACCGCGCCTTCCGCCGCGAGACCCTGGAGGGCCTCGGGCTCGACAAGGTGGCCTCGCAGGGGTACTGCTTCCAGGTCGACCTGGCCCGGCGCGCGGTCAGGGCCGGCTACCACGTCGTCGAGGTGCCGATCACGTTCGTGGAGCGGGAACTCGGCGACTCCAAGATGAGCCGTGACATCGTCGTCGAGGCCCTGTGGCGGGTCACGGCGTGGGGCCTGGGGGAGCGGGTCGGCAGGATCACGGGCAAGGGCAAGCAGGCATAGCCCGGTCCCCGGGACCTCACAGGCCCCGCTGATCGCCCCCTTATCCCGCACTGAGCCGGGCCCAGGCACACTGGGAGAATGACGACTGGTGCTCCGACCTCTTCGCCCTCCACCCGGCCCCGGCGCTCGCGGCTGCGCAGGTTCCTGCCGCTGGGCGTGGCCGCGTGGCTGGTGCTGGAGATCTGGCTGCTGACCCTGGTCGCGAACGCGGCGGGCGGCCTCACGGTGTTCCTGATCCTGCTCGCGGGCTTCGTCGCCGGCTCCGTGGTCATCAAGCGGGCCGGCCGACGCGCCTTCAAGAGCCTCAACGAGGCGCTGCAGCGCGGCGGCTCCCCGGAGCGCGGCGGCGGCAACGGCTTCATGATGCTCGGCGGCCTGCTGCTGATGATCCCGGGACTGCTCTCCGACGCGGCCGGCCTGCTGCTTCTGATCCCCCCGGTGCAGAAGGCACTGAACAGCTACGCGGAGCGCACCTTCGACCGCAGACTCCGCCGGGCCACCCCCGGCTCGCTGGGCGACGCCTTCCAGCAGGCCCGCATCCACCGCCCCGACGGCAAGATCGTCCAGGGCGAGGTCATCAGGAACGACGCGGACGAGCCGGGCGACACAGCATGGGAGCAGCGCCCACCGCTGACGAGCTGACCTTTCCGGCTCCGGTCGGCAAATTCAGCCCGTCCGGCGCTGGAGGACGAGGCCGTTCAGGCCGAAGCGGGGTCTGGGGGCGCAGCCCCCAGGGCCGGCCACCCACCACACAGCCGCAGGAGAGAACGAAACCGCGGGCGCCGTACGTCGACTTCACGTACGGCGCCCGCGGTTACTCACGTGCGCTGTTGTCGCGGACCAAGCCCCGCAGGGACTACGCGCTCTTGCGGCTGTCCCGAGGGTGAACCGCGATGTTCATCGCCCCGGAGCGGAGCACGGCAAGGCGCTCCTCGAGGACCTCTTCGAGTTCCTCGCGGGTCCGCCGCTCCATCAGCATGTCCCAATGCGTACGCGCGGGCTTGGCCTTCTTCTCCTCAGGGCCATCGCCGTCCACAAGGAGTGCCTGGGCACCGCAGACCTTGCACTCCCACTCCGGCGGAATTTCCGCCTCGACCGAGAAGGGCATCTCGAAGCGGTGCCCCTTCTCGCATGCGTACTCCACGGCCTGGCGCGGGGCCAGGTCGATGCCGCGGTCCGTCTCGTAGCTGGTCACCACGAGGCGCGTACCGCGAAGAGCTCGCTCACTCATGAATCGTGCCTCCCGGGCTTGTCGCCCACAGGACAGGTGTCGCTGTCGTCGTCATCCGGTCAACGTCCGGTCGGCGGTAAAGATTCCCGTTCCGTGTCCCGTTCCGGGTCATGCGTCGCCGTCGTAGCCGCCCCTTGTTGTACCCACCGGCGCCCGGTTTGTCACATCTGCTAGCAGATGTCACCCAGCGTTTCGGCACCTTTGACGCGCAGTAACGGTACGCCTGGCAGGCCAAACGCGTACACTACCGCCCTTT
Organism: Streptomyces sp. NPDC025638; assembly: GCF_055558775.1. Lineage (NCBI taxonomy): Bacteria > Bacillati > Actinomycetota > Actinomycetes > Kitasatosporales > Streptomycetaceae > Streptomyces > Streptomyces sp. NPDC025638. The sequence continues at coordinate 64,923 of NZ_JBVHLX010000024.1, forward strand.
CGTGTTGAGCGCTAAATCAGTGCTAGATCCTTTCCGGAACCGGGTTGCCCGCGCCCTCGATCGCCCGCCGTACCGGAACCCGCGCGAGCAGCGCGAACCCGATGACGAAGAAGGCCACCAGCGAGATGATCGCAGAGCGATAGCTGCCGGTCAGCTGGTACGTCACCCCGAACAGAAGCGGGCCCAGCCAGCTCATGCCCCGATCGCTCATCTCGTAAGCGGAGAAGTACTCGGCTTCCTTGCCGGGCGGGACCAGATGGGAGAAGAGTGACCGGGACAACGCCTGGCTGCCGCCCAGCACCAGCCCGATCCCGGCGGCCAGCACGAAGAACCAGACCGGGGCCCCGGCGGGCAGGAAGTACCCGGCCCCCAGCGTGACCGTCCAGGCGACCAGCGATCCGAGGATCGTGCGCTTCGCGCCATAGGTCCGGGCCAGCCGCCCCATCGTCAGCGCGCCCGCCACCGCGAGCACCTGCACCAGGAGCACGGCCCCGATGAGCGTCGACTGCCCGAGCCCCAGCTCCTCGGAGCCGTAGACCGATGCCTGGGAGATCACCGTCTGGATGCCGTCGTTGTAGATGAGGTACGCGAGCAGGAAGGCGAGCGTCAGCGGGTGCCGGCGCATGTGGCGGACGGTCGCGACGAGCTGCCGCAGCCCGGCGGAGGTGGCCCCCGCCTCCGCCCCTGCACCCGCTCCCGTCGCCGTCGCCATCGAGCGGCGGTCGCGCAGCCGTCGCAGCGGTACGAGCGTGAAGGCGCCCCACCACAGGCCGGCCGCGGCCAGGCAGATGCGGACCGCCGTCGTCTCGGAGACGCCGAAGCTGTCGTGCGCCGAGTACAGGACGAGGTTGGCGACCAGGACCAGTGAGCCCGCCGCGTAGCCGAAGGCCCAGCCCCGTGAGGAGACCGCGTCGCGCTCCTCGGGCGGGGCGATCTGCGGCAGGTAGGCGTTGTAGAGCATCATCGCCACGGACTGCGCCGCGTTCGCGACGATCAGCAGCAGCCCGCCCAGCAGATACCGGTTGCCATGGAGGAAGAACATGCCGGTCGTCGCCGCGGCGCCGGTGTACGCGGCCGCCGCGAGCAGCGGCTTCTTACGGCCGCTGCGGTCCGCCGCGCTGCCCACCAGGGGCATCACCACGACGGCCAGGATCACCGACAGGGACACCGAATAGGCGAAGAAGGAACCCGCCCGGACCGGGATGCCCAGCGGATGCACAAAACCGTCCGCGTCCGCCGCGGATTCGGCCACCGATGTGAGGTAGGGGCCGAGGAACACGGTCAGCACGCTCGTCGAGTAGACGGAGCACGCCCAGTCGTAGAAATACCAGCCGCGCTGCTCGCGCCGCCGTTCGACGGCCTCGTCGGCCGCCCCCACCCGCACGGTCTCGGTGCTCACCCGTGCCCTCGCTTCCCCGCAGAAGTGCCGTGCGAAGGCTCGTGCCGTGCCCCGGGGCGCTCAGACCCAGACGCCCCGGTCCTCCATGACCTTGCGCAACGTGTCGATGTGATCGGTCATGATGCCATCGACTCCCAGGTCGAGCAGTCGGTGCATCCGCTCGGGTTCGTTGATCGTCCACACATGGACCTGCAACCCGAGCGCATGGGCCGCGCGCACGAAGCGGTGGTCGACCACCGGGACGCCCGACTGTGACTCGGGCACCTGTGCGGCGACCGCCGACCGGCGCACCGCGGCCGGCAGCCCCCAGGAGCGCAGCCGCAGGCTGAGCACGCCGCGGACACCGAACGACGTGGCGAGGCGCGGCCCGGCCAGCCGCTGGGCGCGCAGCACCCGCGCCTCGGAGAAGGAGCCCACGCACACCCGGTCCCATGCGTCGGTGCGCTCGATCAGCTCCAGCAGGGGCCGCAGGGCCGGCTCCGCCTTGGCGTCCACGTTCCAGCGCACGTCCGGGAAGGTCTCCAGCAGTTCCTCGAAGAGCGGCACCGGCTCGCGCCCCGCCACGCGCGCGTGCCGTATGTCGTCCCAGGGGAGGTCACCGATCCGGCCCGCCCCGTCGGTGACCCGGTCGAGGCTGTCGTCGTGGAAGGCGACCAGCTTGCCGTCGGCGGTGGCGTGCACATCGGTCTCGATGTACCGGTAGCCGAGTTCGACCGCGCGCCGGAACTGCGCCACGGTGTTCTCCAGGCCGTCGGCGGCCCCGCCCCGGTGGGCGAAGGGGATGGGGCCGGGATGGTCGAGGTACGGGTGGCGTATGAGCGTGGTCACGGACGCAGTATCACCCTTTCGGGTGTACCGCTGGCAACGACCGTGCTGCCTTCCGATGCCGACGGGACCACGAAGACCCGCAGGAACAGCTGGGCCAGCGGGCCGATGGACAGCGCGTACAGCAGCGTACCGACATTGACGTTCCCGCCGAGCGCGAAGCCGGTGACCACGACCGCCACCTCGATCCCGGTCCGCATCAGCCGGACGGAACGGCCCGTACGGCGGTGCAGCCCCGTCATCAGACCGTCGCGCGGGCCCGGGCCGAGGCCGGCCGAGATGTAGAGGCCGGTCGCCGCGCCGTTGAGCACGACTCCGGCGAGCAGCAGGGGGATCCGCACCGCCAGGGAGTGCGCCTCGGGGAGCAGGGCGAGCGTGCCGTCCATGGCGATGCCGACGACGAAGACATTGGAGACGGTGCCGATCCCCGGGCGCTGGCGCAGCGGGATCCACAGGAGCAGCACCGCCGCGCCCACGACGATCGACACGACGCCGATGGTCAGCCCCGTGAGCTCGGCGAGCCCCTGGTGCAGCACGTTCCAGGGCTCCAGGCCCAGGCCCGCCTCTACGAGAAGGGCGGAACTCGCGCCGTACAGCGCGAGCCCTCCGTACAGCTGGATCAACCGTCGCCCGAGATGGCCCTGCGTGGACAAGACGTGCCCCCCTGGTGTGGTGGTAGTGGCCTGACGCATGACACCCTGTGGCTTGCGAAGGAACGGCATCCATGGCCAATTCGGGGAAGGTGGACTGATCTTCATGGTGCAGTGGACCTCGGCGGTGGGTGCCGCACAGCTCGGCCGGTTGCTCAACTCCCAGCAGGAGCGCCCGGCGGGTCCGGGCACCCGCCGCCCGCCCGCCTACCGCGCGCTCGCCGACGGCATCCGGCTGCTCGTGCTGGAGGGCCGGGTGCCGGTGGCCGCCCGGCTGCCCGCCGAGCGGGAGCTGGCGCTCGCTCTCTCCGTGAGCCGCACCACGGTCGCGGCGGCCTACGAGGCGCTGCGCACCGAGGGCTTCCTGGAGTCACGGCGCGGCGCCGGCAGCTGGACGGCCGTACCCGCCGGGAACCCGCTGCCCGCGCGGGGCCTTGAGCCGCTGCCGCCCGAGGCGCTGGGCTCCGTCATCGACCTGGGCTGCGCAGCGCTGCCCGCCCCCGAACCCTGGCTCACCCGGGCCGTGCAGGGCGCGCTGGAGGAGCTGCCGCCGTACGCCCACACCCATGGCGACTACCCGGCCGGACTGCCGGCCCTCCGCGCGATGATCGCCGAGCGCTACACCGCGCGCGGGATCTCCACCATGCCCGAGCAGATCATGGTGACGACCGGGGCGATGGGCGCCATCGACGCGATCTGCCATCTCTTCGCGGGCCGCGGCGAGCGCATCGCCGTCGAGTCCCCTTCCTACGCCAACATCCTCCAGTTGATGAGGGAGGCGGGCGCCCGGCTGGTGCCGGTCGCGATGGCCGAGGGGCTGTCCGGCTGGGACATGGACCGCTGGCGGCAGGTGCTGCGGGACGCCGCGCCCCGGATCGCCTATGTCGTCGCCGACTTCCACAACCCCACCGGGGCGCTGGCGGACGAGGACCAGCGGCGCCGACTGGTGGACGCGGCTCGCTCGGCGGGCACGGTGCTCGTCGCCGACGAGACGATGAGCGAGCTGTGGCTGGACGAGGAGTTCGCGAACGGACCGATGCCGCGCCCGGTGTGCAGCTTCGACCCGGCGGGCTCCACGGTGATCACGGTCGGCTCGGCGAGCAAGGCCTTCTGGGCGGGCATGCGCATCGGCTGGGTGCGCGCGGCACCGGATGTGATCCGCAGTCTGGTCGCCGCGCGCGCCTATGCCGACCTGGGCACCCCCGTACTGGAGCAGCTGGCCGTCAACTGGCTGTTCAGTACGGGCGGCTGGGAGCAGGCGGTCGACCTGCGGCGCGGTCAGGCCCGCGAGAACCGCGACGCGCTGGTGGCGGCGGTACGGCGGGAGCTGCCCGGCTGGGAGTTCGAGGTGCCCAAGGGCGGCCTGACGCTGTGGGTGCGCGCGGGCGGTCTGTCGGGCTCGCGGCTCGCGGAGGCCGGGGAACGGGTCGGGGTCCGTGTCCCGTCCGGCCCCCGCTTCGGGGTCGACGGCGCCTTCGAGGGGTATGTGCGCCTGCCGTTCACCGTGGGGGGAGCGGTGGCCGAGGAGGCGGCGGCGCGCCTGGCCGCGGCGGCCCGGCTGGTCGAGGCCGGGGCGACCGGCGGGACCGAGCCACCGCGGACGTTCGTCGCGTAGGTCTGCGCGGTCAGGCCTGCTCGGCGGCCACGGCCTCCACCGGCACCGGCTCGACCCCGGTCTCCACCGGCCGCGTGGGTTCGGCGTCCGCCGGCGTCGTGCGTGCGGGCAGCAGTGCGAGCACCGCCTGCCGGTCGGTGTCGCTCGCGGCGTCGTCGTACGGGTCGGGGGTGGACGGGACCTGGAGCCGGTGGACGGGCCCGTTGCCCAGGCGGGCGTAGCCGCGCCCCGGCGGGACATGGGTGAGCGGCGTCGTGTGCGGCGGCGCCCCGAGCACCGCCTCCAACTGCTCCGGCGCCGCCGGGCCGAGCACGACGCGCGCGCGCGTGTGCTGCCGTACCGGCTCGCTCAGCGCGTCCGCGCTGTCGAACTGCTCGGCCACGACGACGGTCACATGGGCCGCACGGCCGTGTCGCAGTGGAACCTGGAGCAGGGCCTGCGGGTCCTTGCGGCCGTCCGCGGCGGCGAGATGGCTGAAGACGCTGGGGCGGTCCAGCAGGATCCACAGCGGCCGCTTGGCGTCGTCCGGTGTCGGCTGTCCCGCCTGCCGGGCCCGGTTCGCCGCGATGAGCCGTCGCTCCGTCTCGTGCGCGGCCCACTCCAGGCTGGCCTGTGCCCCGGTCAGTCCGCACTCGACGGCCAGGACCCCGTTCCGGCCGGTGAGGCAGGCGTACTCGCCGGTGCTGCCGCCCTCGACGATCAGTACGTCGCCGTGCTGGAGCGCCTGGAGGGCGACGCAGCGCAGGAGTGTCGAGGTGCCGCTTCCGGGCTGGCCGACGATCAGCAGATGCGGCTCGGTGGAGCGGATGCCGGTGCGCCAGACGACGGGCGGGACGTCGCGCTGTTCCTCGCCGTAGTCGAGGGGAAGCGTGCGTTGGACCTCGGAGGGGTCGGTGAAGCCGAGCACGGTTTCGCCGGGGGCGGTGACGAAGTGCTGGGCGGCGATGTCGGTGGGCAGGGGAGCGAGGACGGTGACGGTGAGCTGGTTGCCCTCCTCGTCCCAGGCGAAGTGGTACTCGCGGCCGCGTCCGGCCTTCGCGGCGAGCAGATGCTCGATGCGCGCGCGGGCCTCGGCCTCCCCGTCCGGGAAGTACGCCGGGTAGCGGATGACCAGGTGGGACACCCGTCCCGCGTCGTCGAACTCGATGGCGGAGAAGGACTTCTCCCACTCCCCGCCGTGGGTGTACTGCGGTGCCGGGTCGTCGGGGTGCGAGAAGTAGGGCACCAGCGATTCGTACAGCGAATTCAGCCGCTGCACCTGGGACTCGTCCGGGCCCGCGGGCTCGGGCTCGGCCCGCCCCCGGCCCTGCCAGGCTGCCGCCGCCATCAGCGTGATGACGGCGAGCAGCGGTCCGTACGGCATCAGCGCCACGACCAGGACGATCGAGGCCGCCAGGAACAGCAGCGGCCCCCGTTTGTCCTTGGGCGTGTCCGCCCATTTGCGCCGCCCGGCCGTGGCCAGCCGGCGCAGTCCGCGGGTGACGGTGATCAGCGGATGGAGGACGTCGGTGGCACTGTCGGCCGCCGTCCGGGCCAGCTCCCGGCTCCGGGCGATCTGTGCGCTGCCGTTGCTCAGGATGCGGGGGAGGGGGCGCCGGGCCACTGCTGTCTCCTGTTGGTGCGTACGGGCGTGAGGGGCGGCGTCAGAACTTGATGCCGCCGAGCAGGCTCGCCAGGCTCTCGCCGCCTGCCTTGATGCTCGGGGCGATGGCCGTGCTGGCGAGGTAGAAGCCGAACAGTGATGAGACACAGGCGTGCGATGCCTTGAGGCCGTCCTTCCGGAAGAAGAGAAAGACGATGATGCCGAGCAGGACGACGCCTGACATGGAGAGAATCATTTGAGGTCTCCTGGTGTCGAGGGGGACAGTCACCATGAGTTCTTCCAGGATCACAGCATGTATCCATACGACAAAAGGTGCAACTGGGTGTTTTTCACCCGTTTTCCCTCTCTTGGTGGAACGATCCGGCCCGCTGGAGCAGCGCTCATGGCCTCGGACGACCGGGACCATGGCGTCCGATGACCGGCACTCTTGAGCCCGGTGGCCTTCGCGGCGATCTTTACCTCGGGCAGATCGGGTCATGTGCCGCGGAAGCCAGTACGCTGGCGATTCACTCGTACGGCGGCAACCGCTCGCTGCCGTACGCTCCCTCAGTCCCGAAGTTCACAGGAGAGGCGGTCCGTCCGATGACACAAGCCCCCGACCCCGAGGTCGTGGAGCTGGCGACCAAGATCTTCGATCTGGCCCGCCAGGGCCGGACCGAGGCGCTCGTGGCGTACGTCGACGCGGGCGTTCCGGCCAACCTCACCAATGACCGCGGGGACTGTCTGGTGATGCTCGCCGCGTACCACGGTCACGCCGACGCGGTGCGTGAACTGCTCGACCGGGGCGCCGAGGCGGACCGGGTGAACGACCGGGGTCAAACCCCGCTCGCCGGGGCGGTGTTCAAGGGCGAACAAGAAGTGATCAAGGCTCTTCTCGAAGGCGGCGCCGACCCCACCACGGGTACTCCGTCGGCCATCGACACAGCGCGTATGTTCGGCAAGAAGGAACTCCTGGAATTGTTCGGCGCACAGTGATCCGAACGTCCTGATCAGGTACGACACAAAAAACGGGGGAGGCGGTAAAGGGCCGCCGGAAATACGGTCGCGGCAGGAGAAACCCGCGAGTCATCATGACGTCGTGATTCACGGACGTGATGGCAGGGCAGGTGTTGCCGCACCGCGCGGACCGTGATGCGGTCCGCATGGGCCACTGACGAGAGGCAGAGAGAAATGGTCAGCAGCAAGCAGAAGACGGCGGGCGCCCCGACGTTGTGTCACGCGGCCAGGTAGTGCGTGTTCCCCGGTTGCGTCGACGCTTGATGTGAGGCTGTTTCCCATGTTCGATCCGGTCATAGCGCCCAGCGGTACGCTGCTCGGCCTGCTCCAGCGGGGCCGCGGTGACGGCACGCTGCACGCGCTCACCGCCCCGCGTGCCGAGGCGCTCGCGGCACTGCACCACTGTGTGCTCCGCGACCCCCGCCACGACTGGCAGGTGGAGAACCGCTCCCTCTACTACGCCCGGCTCTACCTCGACCTCGACGGAGAACTGGACGCCGTCGAGGCCCACCTCTTCGACCCCGAGGACGTGCTCGACTCCGACGAGTCCCGCACCGGTCTCGCGCTCGCCGTCCTCGGACACCTCGCCTCGTACGGCAGGCGGGACGCCCTCGAACTGCTGCGCAGGTACGCGGCCATCGGTTCCAACTGGGCCTGGGCACTCGACGAACTCGCCCTGCGGGACGACGACGCGGGCCTGCGCGCCCTCGCCGCACCCGTGCTGGCCCGCTTCGCCACCGACGCGGAGGGCGAGGGCGAGCTGGCCGCGGCCGTGCGGGACGCCTTCGAGCCCCGGCCCTGGCGGCTGTGGGCCGAGGATCCGCGTGAATCCGTCGCCACACGCGTGCGTGCCGCCCAGGAGACCGGCTGCTTCGACCGCTGGCAACGCCAGATGCGACCGAGCGGGCCCCGTCCGGGGTGGAGCGTGCAGGCGGTGTTCGAATGGGCCCAGCAGGGCGTCGAACGCGGTGCCGCCCTCCATGTCCCGGCCGCCCGCTGCCTCGTCGCCGTCGCGGGTCCCGAGGACCGTCCGGAGATCGTCCGGGCCGCCCGGGAGGGCGGCGAGGGCGCCCGGTGTACCGCCCTGCGGTACTTGGCCGACAGCAATGACCGCGAGGCCCTCGACCTGATCGAGGCCGCGGTGACCGACGGCACGACACCCGTCGTGGAGGCCGCCGTCGACGCCTTCGAGCGGATGCGCAGTATCGCCGCCGTCGACCGGGCCCGCGGCTGGGCCCACCGGCCCGACGCCCTCGGCGCCGCCGCCGGACGCATGCTCGCCTGCCGCGGCGGAACCCAGGACAGCGACCTCGTCCTCGGCGCGCTCCGCGAGGCCGTACGGGGCGAGGGCCCCGACGCGCCGACCCTGTGGACCCTCGTCGAAGGCACCGGACGCCTCGGCATCGTCTGTGCGGCGCCTGTTCTGCGCCATATTTATCGCGAGACGGCCTCGTCGCACCTGCGCGGCCGCGCCGCCCGCGCCTTGGCCGCCACCGACCCCTCGTTCCCCGCGGGCTTCGCCGTCGAATGCCTGTGGGACTGCGAGGAGACCACCCGCGAAGTCGCCGCCCGGCACGCCGAGACCGGCGACGCCCGGGTCGTCGAACAGCTGCGCCGGCTGGCCGCGGATCCGGCCGAGGAGGACGAGGTCCAGACAGCCGTACGCAGTCGGATCACGCCCGACGGGCCGGTCTCATGAACACGAGGTGACTCGCGGGTCAGGAGGGCATGGACACGGTCTGACCTGCTCGGGTGTGCAGCGCAACGCTCATGGGACGTTTGTCGTCCGGAAAGATCCACGTTGACGCGGCCACGTCCAGTGCGGCGAGAACACCGGTATGCGTGTCGTCATCGTGACCGAATCCTTTCCCCCCGATGTGAACGGCGTGGCCCACTGCGCGCTCCAGACCGCCCGGCACCTCGTCGACCGCGGTCACGCTCCCCTCGTCGTCGCCCCGGCCCCCGCTCCCGGGAACAAGCCCGACGCCTCGGCGCCGTGCCCCGTCATCCATGTCCCCTCCCTCCCGCTCCCGGGCTACCCCCAGGTCCGCGTCGCCCTGCCCAGCAGGCGCCTCGCCGCGGCACTCATCGAGCACCGCGCCGATGTCGTGCACCTGGCCAGCCCCTTCATCCTCGGCGTCCGCGGCATGGCGGCCGCCGCCCGGCTCGGTGTCCCCGCCGTGGCCGTCTACCAGACCGATCTGGCCGGATACGCCCGTACCTACGTGGGCGCCGGCGAGGCGGCGGCCTGGCGGCGCATCCGCTCCGTCCACTCCGCCGCCGACCGCACCCTCGCCCCCTCCAGCGCGGCCATGCACGATCTGGAGGCGCACGGTGTGCCCCGGGTCAAGCTGTGGGCGCGCGGTGTGGACACCGTCCGTTTCCGTCCCGACCACCGTGACGAAGCGCTGCGGCGCGAACTCGCCCCGAACGGCGAGCTGATCGTCGGCTACGTCGGCCGGCTCGCCCCCGAGAAGCAGGTCGAACTCCTGGCCGGTGTCTGCGGCCTGGAGGGCGTGCGGGTCGTGGTGGTGGGCGACGGACCCAGCCAGGAGCACCTGCCCGAGGCCCTGCCCGGCGCGGTCTTCCTGGGGCGCCGCACCGGCGACGAACTCGCCCGGATCTTCGCCTCGCTGGACGTCTTCGCGCACACCGGCCCCTTCGAGACCTTCTGCCAGACCGTCCAGGAGGCCATGGCCAGCGGCGTGCCGGTGGTCGCCCCGGCCGCCGGCGGCCCGCTCGACCTGGTCGACCACGGCCGCACCGGGTTCCTGGTGCCGCCGCGCGACGCGGACGCCGTACGGGACGCCGTGCGGGCCCTGGCCGCCGACCCGGCGCTGCGTGCCGACTTCGGAGCCACCGCGCGGGCCACGGTCGAGGGCCGCACCTGGGCCGCCGTCGGCGACCAGCTGATCGCCCACTACGACGATGTGCTCGCCGGGCGCCGGGCGGTGGTGGCGGCATGACCACCGACTCCCTGCGCATCGTGCGGCTCGCCAACTTCGTCGCCCCCGCCTCGGGCGGCCTGCGCACCGCGCTGCGTGAGCTGGGCAAGGGCTTTCGCACCGCCGGCCACGAGCCGGTGCTGATCGTGCCGGGCGAGCGGCACACCGACCAGGACACCGAGCAGGGCCGGGTCATCACCCTGCCCGGCCCGCTGCTGCCGGGCACCGGTGGCTACCGCGTCCTCACCGACAAGCGGCGCGTCGCCGCCCTCCTTGAGGAGCTGGGCCCGGACCGCCTGGAGGTCTCCGACCGGACGACGCTGCGGTGGACCGGCAGGTGGGCCCGCCGGGCCCGGGTCCCCGCCGTGATGGTGTCCCACGAGACCGCCGACGGTGTGCTGCGCACCTGGGGCCTGCCGGAGAACCTGTCCCGCCGGGCCGCCGACTCCCTCAACATCCGTACGGCCCACACGTACTCGCGGGTCGTGTGCACCACGGAGTTCGCCGAGCGGGAGTTCGTGCGCATCGGCGCGCGCAACGTCGTACGGGCTCCGCTGGGCGTCGATCTGATGGAGCGGCACCCCGCCCTGCGGGACCCGGGTCTGCGGGCCCGGCACGCGCGCCCGGACGAGGCCCTGCTGGTGATGTGCTCCCGGCTGTCCGTGGAGAAGCGGCCGGGCACCGCGCTCGACGCGCTGGACGCGCTGCTGCGGCGCGGGCGGCGGGCGGTGCTCGTGGTGGCCGGGGACGGACCGCTGCGGGCGCGCCTGGAACAGCGGGCGCGCGAGCGCGGGCTGCCGATCACCTTCCTCGGGCATGTGTCCGACCGGGGTGCGCTGGGCGCCCTCCAGGCCTCCGCCGACGTGTCCCTGGCGCCCGGGCCGGCCGAGACCTTCGGGCTCGCCGCCCTGGAGGCCATGGCGTGCGGTACGCCCGTGGTGGCGAGCGCGTCGTCCGCGCTGCCCGAGGTGATCGGGTCCGCGGGCGCCACGGCGGCCGACCACGGCGAGGCCTTCGCCGACGCGATCGAGGGGCTCCTGGAGCGGGCCGAGCCCGGGCGCCGGGAGTCGGCACGCGCGCGGGCGGAGTGCTTCGGGTGGGGAACGGCGGTGGAGGCGTTCCTCGCGGCGCACGATGCGCCGGTGCTGTCCCGCGGTGCGGGCGAGGGTACGGACGGGCAGGACAGCCCGGCACCGTCCCGTCGCGTCGTCCCGGAGGGCGTCGTATGAGACCCGTCCGCTTCGTGGCCCTCGGTGACTCGCTGACCGAGGGCGTGGGGGACCCCGCCGGTGACGGGTGGCGCGGCTGGGCCGCGCTGCTGGCCTGCGGGCTCTCGGAGAACCCGGTCGAGTTCACCAACCTCGCGGTCAGCGGGGCACAGACGCGCGACGTCCTGGAGCGCCAGACCCCGGCCGGACTGGAGCTCGGCCCGGACGTCGTGTCCGTCGTCATCGGTGTCAACGACACCCTGCGCTGCACCTTCGACATCCACGCGGTGGCCGCGCGGCTCGACAAGGTCTACGCGGCCTTCACCCGACAGGGCGCGGTCCTGCTCACGGCCTGCCTGCCCGACCCCGGCGCGATGCTGGGGCTCCCGGGTGCCCTCGCCCGCCCGCTGGCCCGGCGGCAGCGGGCGGTCAACGCGGTCGTGCACGCGCTGTCCGACCGCTACGGCGCCGTCCACCTGCACGCCTCGGAGGGCCTCTGGCTCACCGACCGCGCCATGTGGAGCGCGGACCGGCTCCATCCCGGCGAGCGCGGCCACCGGCAACTGGCCCTGCGCTTCCACGCGCTGCTCGCCGACGCGGGCTTCGCGACCGGGACCACGCCCTCGCCCGAGCCGGAGTTCGCGGCACCCACCAAGTCGGCGAGCCTGTGGTGGCTGGCCACCGCCGGCACCGCCTGGGTGGCCAGGCGCTGCACCGACCTGCTGCCGCAGCTGCTGAGGCTGGCCGCCGACGAGATGCGGCACCGCGCGCGGGGCACCAGCGCCCGCCTCGACCTGCGGACGTCCGCCGCGGTGTCGGCCGCGCTGGCCGCCCTGTCCGTCGCGGAGCAGCCGGACGCGGCGTGACGGCTCAACGGCGGCGTACGGGCACGAAGCGGACCGGGGTGCCCGGCACCGCCTGCGCGGCCGCCGGGAGGTCGGCGGCGCGGACCACCGCGATCACCGGGTAGCCCCCGGTGGTCGGGTGGTCCGCGAGGAAGACCACCGGGCGGCCGTCCGGTGGCACCTGGACCGCGCCCAGCACCATGCCCTCACTGGGGAGTTCGCCGGGAACGGCCCGCTCCAGCGCGGGCCCCTCCGTGCGCAGCCCGATGCGGTTGCTCGCCGACGACACCCGGTACGTGCGCGTGGTGAAGTCGCGCAGGGCCCGTGGCGTGAACCAGTCGTCGCGCGGGCCCGGCGTCACGCGCAGGACGAGTTCGGCCGGTGGCCGCGGCTGCGGGGCGGCGTCCACGCGCGCGTGCGAACCGACGGGAGTGCCCAGCGGCAGCACCGCGCCGTCCGTGAGCGGCGCCGGGCCGAGGCCGGACAGCAGATCCGTGGAACGGCTGCCGAGGACCGGCTCGACGGCGATGCCGCCGGAGACGCCCACGTAACCGCGAACTCCGGCAACGGCCGTGCCCACCTCCAGCACCTCCCCGGCCGGCACCACGACCGGGGTGCCCCAGGCGACCGGCCGCCCGCCCACCGTGACGGGGCACGGGGCACCCCCGACCGCCACGGTGACCGCCGAACGGGGCCGTACGGCACAGCCGTTGAGGGTGGTCTCCAGGACGGCGGCGTCGGGCGGGTTGCCGACCAGCCGGTTGACGAGCGCCGCGGCGGGTGCGTCGAGCGCTCCGGAACGGGGCACACCGAGGTGGGCGTACCCGGGCCGCCCGCTGTCCTGCACGGTGGTCAGCGCACCAGCCCGTACGACGACGAGCGCGCGGTCGGTCATGCGTCGTCCGCCGGTACGGAGTCGCCCACCGGCGCGGAGCCGCCCGCCGGTATGAAGTCGTCCGCCGGTATGAAGCGGACGCGCGTCCCCGGTGACAGCAGCGCGGCCGGCACGCGCGCGTGGTCCCACAGGACCACGTCCGTCGTCCCGATCAGCTGCCAGCCGCCCGGCGACGAACGCGGATACACACCCGTGTACGGGCCCGCGAGCGCCACGGCACCGGCCGGCACGGCGGTACGCGGAGTGGCCCGGCGTGGCACGTCGTAGCGGTCCGGGAGACCGGTGAGGTAGCCGAAGCCGGGCGCGAAACCGCAGAAGGCGACGGTGAATTCGGTGGCGGCGTGGATGTGGGCCACCTCCTGCTCGGACACCTTCCAGTGCGCGGCGACCTCGGCGAGGTCCGGGCCGTCGTAACGCACGGGGAGCTCGATCGCCGCACGCGCGCGTGGAGGTGTGGGCGGTACCTCGGAGGCGGTCAGTTCGGATGCCCAACGGACCGGGTCGTCGAGGCCGTCGAGGAGGACCGTACGGGCCGCCGGGACGATCTCGCGGACCGCCAGGGAGCCCTCCGCGCGGCGGCGCAGCAGCTCCGCGTGCAACGCCTGGGCCTGCGCGTCGGACGACACCTCGACCAGCAGGCCGCTGTCGCCGACGGGCAGGGCCCTCATGCGAAGGCCTCCACCCGGACGCCCGCCTCCACCAGCCGCGCGCGCACGCGGCGGGCCAGTTCCACGGCACCCGGGGTGTCCCCGTGCAGACACAGCGAGCGGGCGCGCACCTCGATGCGCGTGCCGGAGCGCGCGTTGACGGAGCCGGAGCGCGCCAGATCCACCGAGCGCTCGACGACCGCCTCCGGGTCGCTGACGACCGAGCCGTCCTGCCCGCGCGGCACGAGCGTCCCCTCGTCGGTGTACGCGCGGTCCGCGAACGCCTCCGCGACGGCCGGCAGCCCCGCCTTCTCCGACAGCTCCAGCAGGCGCGAGCCGGGCAGCCCGAGGACGGTGAGCGAGGCGCCGGCCAGGAGCACTCCGTCGATCACCGCCCGGGCCTGCTCCTCGTCGTGCACGACCCGGTTGTAGAGCGCGCCGTGCGGCTTCACATAGGCCACGCGCGCGCCCGCCGCGCGCGCGAAGACCTCCAGGGCGCCGATCTGGTACGCCACTTCGGCCGCCAGCTCGGCGGGCGGCACCTCCATCGCGCGCCGCCCGAACCCCGCCAGGTCCCGGTAGGAGACCTGTGCGCCGATCGTCACACCGCGCTCGGCCGCCAGCTCGCACACCCGGCGCATGGTGGCCGCGTCCCCGGCGTGGAAGCCGCAGGCCACGTTGGCGCTGGTGACGACGGACAGCAGCTGTTCGTCGTCGGTCAGCCGCCAGCGGCCGAAGCCCTCGCCGAGGTCGGCGTTCAGATCGATCGCGGTCATGGAACCGTGTGCCTCCGGTCTTCGTGTCGTGCTGTCAGGCGACGCGGTACTGCTCGTCGCGGGCGTCCGTGAGGAACATCTGGCCGGGTGCGTGGGTGAGGGCGAACGGCGGACGCGAGGCCATCACCGCCGCCTGGGGCGTCACCCCGCAGGCCCAGAACACCGGGATGTCGTCCGGCCCGGCAGTCACGGGGTCGCCGAAGTCGGGGCTGCCGAGGTCGTCGATGCCGAGCGCCGAGGGGTCGCCGCAGTGCACGGGGCTGCCGTGCACCGCCGGGAACAGACTGCTCTCCCGGATCGCGGTGGCCAGGTGCTCCGGTGGCACTGGACGCATGGACACCACCATGGGCCCGCTCAGCCGCCCCGCGCGACGGCACTGCCGGCCGGTCACGTACATCGGGACGTTGCGGCCCTGCTCGACATGGCGGATCGGGACGCCCGACCCGGCGAGCGCCCACTCGAAGGTGAAGCTGCAGCCGATCAGGAACGACACCAGGTCGTCGCGCCAGTGGGCCAGCACGTCCGTCGGTTCGTCCACCAGCTCCCCGTCCCGCCACACCCGGTAGCGGGGCAGATCGGTGCGCAGGTCCGCCCCCTCGGCCAGGACCGTGGTCCAGGAACCGGCGTCCGTGACGTCGAGGACCGGACAGGGCTTGGGGTTGCGCTGGCAGAACAGCAGCATGTCGTAGGCCCAGTCGGCGGGCACCGAGATGAGGTTGGCCTGGGTGTGGCCCGCCGCGATCCCGGCCGTGGGTCCCGCCAGGCCCGCCCGGAAGCGGGCCCGCGCGGTTTTCGCGCTCCACGCGTGCGCGTGCTCGTCGACAAGGGTCAGGGGACGGTCCTGCGTACGGTCCACCGCGGTCACGCCAGTTCCTTCCCGCGCGTCTCCGGCAGCCCGAGGAGCGCCAGGGCCGCGATGCCGTATCCGATCGCACCGAAGACCAGCGCGCCGCCCACGCCCCAGCTGTCGGCGAGGAAGCCCACCAGGGTCGGGAAGACGGCGCCCACCGCGCGGCCGGTGTTGTAGGTGAAGCCCTGCCCGGTGCCGCGGACCGCCGTCGGGTACAGCTCGCTCAGGAAGGACCCGAAGCCGCTGAAGATCGCCGACATGCAGAACCCGAGCGGGAAGCCCAGCACGAGCAGCAGGGTGTTGGCGCCCTGGGGGATGTTCGCGTAGGCCAGGATGCACAGGGCCGAGAGCAGCGCGAAGAGCCAGATGTTGCGACGGCGGCCCAGCCGGTCGGTGAGGTATCCGCCGGTCAGATAGCCGAGGAAGGCGCCCGAGATCAGGAAGGTCAGATAGCCGCCGGTGCCGACGACGGACAGGCCGCGCTCCGTCTTGAGATACGTCGGCACCCAGGTCGCCAGGGTGTAGTAGCCGCCCTGGACGCCGGTCGAGAGCAGGCCCGCGAAGACCGTCGTGCGCAGCAGACCCGGGGACTCTGCCGTGCCGGGCCGGAAGATCGCGGTGAACGAGCCTCGCTGTGCGCTCTGTTCGCGGGCGGCCGTCGCCTCCGGGGCGTCGTGCACCCGGCGGCGCAGCCACACCACCAGCAGCGCGGGCAGCGCGCCGGTCCAGAACATGATGCGCCAGGCCAGGTCGTCGCCGGTGAAGGAGAAGACCAGGGTGTAGACGACGGCGGCAAGTCCCCAGCCCACGGCCCACGAACTCTGGATCGCGCCGAGCGTACGGCCCCGGTGCTTCGCGCTCGCGTACTCGGCGACCAGGATCGCGCCGACCGCCCACTCGCCGCCGAAACCGAGCCCCTGGAGGGCGCGGAACACCAGCAGCGTCTCGTAGTCGGGCGCGAAGCCGCACGCCACGGTGAACACCGCGTAGGTGATCACGGTGATCATCAGTGCCCTGACCCGGCCGACCCGGTCCGCGAACACGCCCGCCACGGCGCCGCCGATCGCGGAGACCACCAGGGTGACGGTGGTGAACAGACCGGTCTGGCCGCTGTCCAGACCGAAGTACGCCGCGAGCGCGACCATGCTCAGCGGCAGGGTGAAGTAGTCATAGGAATCCAGGGCATATCCGCCGAAAGCGCCCGCGAAGGCGCGGCGGCCACCGGGGCCGAGGGCGCGCAGCCAGCCCAACGCGCCGTCTTCGGGGCCGCGTTCACCCCTGTCGTGCCGGGTGCCGGAGGACAGGGCCTGGGGTGGAGGGGTCGAGCTCATGAGCACCTCGCAGATGAGGGACGGAGGGTGCGGGAACTGAGCTGTGCCGTGAGTCGAGCGGTGGAGAAGCCGTGCCGTGCGGAGCACCGTAGAGGATCGTTCAACGATCCTTCAATACCCATGTTGTTTCGTTCTTGTGTCTGCGGTTGAATTCCGGGCATGGCAGAGCAGCTGACGGGACTGGCCGACGACCGCGCCCTTCTGGGCCGTACCAGCACCGCCGAGCGGGTCTCGGACATCCTCAGAAGCCGCATCGCGGACGGCTATTTCCCGCCAGGGACCCGGCTGTCGGAGGACAGCATCGGAGGGGCGCTCGGCGTCTCCCGCAACACCCTGCGCGAGGCGTTCCGGCTGCTCACCCACGAGCGCCTGCTCGTCCACGAACTCAACCGGGGCGTCTTCGTCCGGGTCCTGACCGTCGAGGACGTCGAGGACATCTACCGCACCCGCGCCCTCGTCGAGTGCGCCGTAGTACGCGGGCTGGGCGAGCCGCCGTACGTCCTGGACGGGCCGGCCTCGGCGGTGACGGAGGGACAGGTGGCCGCCGTCGAGAATGACTGGAAAGGACTGGGTACGGCCAACATCCACTTCCACCGGGAACTGGTCGCCCTGGCCGGCAGCGAACGCACCGACGAACTGATGCGCAGCGTCTTCGCCGAGTTGCGGCTGGCCTTCCACGTCGTGGACGATCCGCGCCGGCTGCACGAGCCCTACCTCGCCCGCAACCGCCTGATCCTCCAGGCGCTCCAGGCGGGGGACCGGCGCGAGGCGGAGAAGCTCCTGGAGACCTATCTCGCGGACTCGCTCGAACGGGTCGTCGAGGTGTACCGGAGGCGGGTCGGGGAGGACGTCCGGGGCGACGGCTGACGTCCCGGCCGGGCGACGGCTGAAGGTGCGGCCGGGGAACGGCTGAAGGTACGGCCGGGGTGACGGCCGAGGACCCGGCCCGGGTGAGCGCCGAGGTCGTCTCGCGCTGCTGTGACGGCCGTCGCTTCTGCGCCGTTTGGGTCGTTGTCAGACCGAGGACCTAGTCTGTGCACCGTGACTTCGCCTGCATCGACGGACAGCGTTCCGCCCCAGTTCAGCGCGGGGCCGCGCCCGGCTCCGGGCCCGGCCGCCGACGAGGGACTGGCGCGGCGGCTGCGCGCGCTCGCCTGCACGGCGCCGCTGCACGACCTCGACGCACGCAAGGCGAACCTGGCGGGCGAGTACTCGGTGTACGGCATGGCGGAGGTGGCCCTGGCCGCCATCGACCTCGTCACGCTCAACATGGACTTCGACACGGGCGCCGACCACGAGCAGATAGTGGCCAGGCTCATCCCGCGCATCGCCGCCCAGGCCCCGCGGCGGCCCGTCGTCGAGCACGAGCGAGTGGCCCGCTGGGTCCTGGAGAACCTGATCAACGTCGGCAGCGTCGACCGCGGCTTCCGAGCCGTGTACGGCACGTTCGCGCCGGACGGGACCTATGTCCGCCGTGACTACGACTTCAAGCTGATCGAGGAGGTCCCCGGCCCCGGCGGCACCGTCTATCTGCGGACGACGGACGAAGCGGTCAACGTCCTGGTCGGCGCGCTCGACACCGACGTCACCAGCGCCCAGATCGCCGCCGAGGTCAAGCTGGAGGTCCTGATCAACCGCGGCCGTCTCGCCGACGCCCAGCTCGCCGCGGAGCAGGCCAGGTACCGGACCGTGCAGTACTCGGAGACCCTGCGCCGGGCCCTGGAGGCGACCCGGCGCAACGTCCGGGCCGTGGACTGGCTCAACGCCGTTCCGGACATGATCGCCGAGGCCCTGGACCACGTCGCCGACCGCTATCGCCACGAGAACGCCATCCTCACCAACATCCGCAAGGCCCGCGACGAGACCGAGGACCCCGAGCACAAGCGCCGCGCCGCCGAACTGGTCGACATCGTCAAGGACTGCATCCGGCGGCACACACAGCTGCAGGCCCGGCTGCTGGAGGCGGGCCCCCTGTTCCGCGCCGAGCAGGACCGGCAGGCCTTCGCCACCCCCATGACGACCTCGGGGATAGACCTCTACGGCCACCTCGTCGCGCCGGTGCTGCCCCTGCCCCTGGAGCAGGCGATCCGGGTCACGGACGCCTTCTTCGCGCGCGGAACCGGGCTGCGCACGCCCGCTTCGGTACGGGTCGCGGACCTCGTCGACCTGCTCCTGACACCGCCGGTGGAACGGGAGCACCTGGGCGCGGAGATGCCCGAGCCCGACCTCATCGCCACGCCGGACGACAGCCGGTTCAGCGACGATCAGCTGGCGGCCGCGAAGGAACTGCTGGATCTGCCCGCGGACGCGCCGAGAAGACTGTCCGGACTGCTCGCCGAGGCGCGCCGGCAAGACCCCGACCTCCCTTACCTGGTGGCGCTGCTCGCGGTGCACGCGGCCAGCCCGGCGGTCGGCACGGCATACCGGCAGGGCGAGGAGAAGCTGCTGTTCGCCGTGGACGACGGCACCGAGCTGGACGATCCCGAGTTCGGCGGCGCCGACCTCATCGTCGGCACCGCCCTGCTGGACGCCGCGGGGATGGCGGCGGACCGGACGGAGGCGGCGTGAACGGAGCCGGCCGACGTACGTACGAGTGTGAGAGCAACAAGGAGCTGGAGCCGTGACCGAGCACGTCGACTGGAGCGAGCCCGAGCCTGCCGCCGCGCCGGCCGGCGCCGCCGTCACGCCCGCCGATGCCGCCGACGCGGCGCGGCTCGTCGCCTTCGGACTCCAGCCCAAGCTGCAGCCCGCGCGCGACCAGGAGTACACCGAACTGCTGCGCCGGTACCGCGAGGACCCGCCCTTCGCGCGGCTCGCGGACGCCGTTGCCGCCGGGCTCGGACTCATCGTGCTGGAAGTGTCCCCGCGCGCGGGGATGGCCGTGACGGCCGCCGAGGACTCGGTGTTCGCCGTCCGCATGGGCGACTACGCGCGTCGCGCGTCCACCGACGCCGGGGACCGGTTCCTGCACGGACTCGCCCATCTCGCCGTCGCCGCCCTGGCGTTCCCGCGGCCCGAGGACCTCGCCGACGACGGGTACATCGGCCGGATCACTGTCAACGGCGTCGACGCCTTCGTCCGGCAGGCCTGCCGGCGCCTGGAGGAGCGGGCCGACGAGCGGGGCGAGAACACCGACCCGGCCACCGACGCGCCCGGTCTGGAGACCGCCTGGCGGATCTGGGCCAGACGCAGCGCGGCCGGCGCCACCAAGGACGCGCGCCGGCTGGCCGGTTCGACGACCGGCATCGTCGGCAAGGCGGCCGCGTTCCTCACCGACTCAGGGTTCCTGCAGCGCACGGGCGACGACAACGGCGGCACCTACCGCACGACGGCCCGCTACCAGCTCCAGGTGCGCGACATGGCAGGCAGCGCCGCGCTGGCCGAACTCCTCGACCTGGGCGTCGTCCCGGTCACCGACGGCACCGCGAGCCTGCTGCCCGCCGAGAACACCGAGGATCTGGAGCTCGTCGCCGAGGCCGGGCTGCCGTTCCACTCCTGAGGCTCGCGCAGCACCCGAAGCCGCCAAAGCCTCCGAACCCACCGTTCCTTCCGAAGAATGACGACGAGAGTCCGCCATGTACGAGCTGTCCCGGGTCCGCCTCTACTCCATCGGGCCCGCCGGTGCGCGCTACGCCGACACCGTGCTTGACCTGCGGGGCGTGGGCGAGCCGGTGCCCGACCCTGCCCCGACGCAGGCGGAGTTCTTCGAGGAGGAGCCCGTCGGCCCACCGCGCCGGCCAGCTCCGGCCGGCGTGCTCTTCCTGGAGAACGGCGGCGGCAAGTCGGTCCTGCTCAAGCTGATCTTCTCGGTGATGCTGCCCGGTCACCGCAACACCCTCGGCGGCGCCAGCTCCGGCGTGCTGCGCAAGTTCCTGCTCGCCGACGACTGCGGACACGTGGCACTGGAGTGGCAGCACACCCTCACCGGCGAGTGCGTGGTCGTCGGCAAGGTCAGCGAATGGCGCGGCCGGCAGGTCTCCAACGACCCCCGGAAGTTCGCCGAGGCCTGGTACTCCTTCCGGCCCGGCCCCGGACTGAGCCTCGACAACCTCCCCGTCGCCGAGTCCACGGTCGTACGCCCGCCCGTCGAGGGCGCCTCCGGCGCGCAGGGCCGCCGCCGCACGATGAAGGGTTTCCGCGACGCCATCACCGAGGCCGGGAAGGCATACCCGCACCTGGAGGTGCACTGGGAGGAGATCCACGACCGCTGGATCGAGCACCTCGGTGACCTCGGCCTCGACCCCGAACTCTTCCGCTACCAGCGGGAGATGAACGCCGACGAGGGCGAGGCGGCCGGTCTCTTCGCGGTGAAGAAGGACTCCGACTTCACCGACCTGCTGCTGCGCGCGGTCACCGACACCCGTGACACCGACGGGCTCGCCGACCTGGTCGGCGGCTTCGGCAACAAACTGGGCCGACGGGCCGAGCTGATCGCCGAGCGGGACTTCACCGCCGGGTCGGTCGATCTCCTCGGCCGGATCGTCGAGGCCGCGGAGGCCCGCTCTCGCGCGCGTGACATCCACGCGGGAGCCGAGCGCCGTACGCGCACGCTCGCGCGGCGGCTGTCCGCGCGGGGCGTACGGGAGCGGGTGCGCGCCGCCGACCTGGCCCAGCGGGTCACGGCCGCCGCGTACGCCGTCACGCACTCCGAAGGCGCGCGGGAGCGCAGTGCGCTGATCGCCGCCGAACTCGCCTACCGGCACGCCTCGTTGGCGCTGGCCGCCGGGGAGAAGGCCACCACCGCGCAGAAGCGCGAGCTCGCCGACGCGCGCACGCTGCACTCCGCGTGGCAGGCCGCCGAGGCCGTGCTGCGCCACCGTGCCGCCGCCGACCGCGTCGCCCGCGTGGCCGCCGCCATCCAGGAGGCCGAACGGGACGCGGCGCCCGCGCTCGCCGCCCGGGCCAAGGCCGCCGTCGATCTCGTACGGGCCCTGCACGCGGCCGCGGAAAGCGCCGAGACCCTCGCCAACGAGGGGGAGGAGCGTTCCGCCGCCCTCCAGGAGGTCGGCGAGTCCGCGTACCGCGACTCGACCGCCGCCGCCACGGAGGCACAGCGCGCCCGCAGCGAGGCCGGACATCTGCGCCAGCGCCTGACCGAGGTCGGGCAGGAGACCGCCGAGGCGGTGCGGGCGGGCTGGCTCGACGACAGCGCGCCCGACGCCGACCCGGCCCGCGCCGCCCTCGCGGCCAGCGACGCCGAGAAGACGGCCGTCGCCGCCTGGGACACGGCTCGCGAGGCCGCCCGGAAGGCGACGGAGCACGCGCGCGAAGCGGCTTCCGCGGAGGCCCGCGCGGAGCTGACGGCGGCCCGGGCCGCGGACGCGGCGACGGCGGCGGAGCGGACGTACGAGGCGGAGCGCCGCCTCGCCGAGGCACTGGCGGAGGAGGAGCGGCTGGGCGAGCTCCTGAGTCTGCCGGGAGCCTTTGGAGCCGCGCGCGCCGGGGTGCCCGGCCCCCGGGCCGGAGCCGACGCCGGCACGGCGCGGGGCGGGGGCGCGACGACCGGCTCGTCCCCCGAGGCCGACGGCTCCCGCGCCACCCACGACCTCGCCGAAGGCCCCATGGCCCCGGAGGACCTGGACCGCTTCGCGGACGAACTGCGCGTACTCCTCGACGACACCGTCTCCTCCGCCGAACGCCAGCTCTTCGACCTGCGCACCGCCGCGGCGGACGACGCCCGGATCCTCGGCGCGCTCGGTGACGGCGGACTGCTGCCGCCCGGCCCGGACGTGCTGGCCACCGTCGAGTTCCTGGGCGAGCACGGCATCCCCGCGCTGCCCGGCTGGCGCTATCTCGCCCAGGCCGTCGACCCGGCCGACCACGCGCGCGTGCTCGCCGCCCGTCCGGAGCTGGTCGACGGCGTGATCATCACCGACCCGGACACGCACGCGCGTGCCCGTGAGGCGCTCGGCGAGGCGGCGCTGCTGCCGCGCTCCGCCGTGGCCGTGGGCACGGCGGCCGCCCTGCTGGCTCCCACCCCGGCCGCCGACTCGACCGCCGGCGACGTGTTCCTCGTACCGCCGAACCCGGCCATGCACGACGAGCACGCCGCCGACGAGGAGCGGCAGGCGCTGCGCGCGCGGGCGACCGAGCGGGACGAGGAGATCCGGACGCTGGCCGCCCGGCTCGGCAAGGACCGGGAGCTGGCGGCCCGTCTGGCCGCGTGGCGTACGGGCTGTCCGGCCGGGCGGCTCGTGGAGCTGGCGGAGGCCGCGCGCACCTCGCGCGCGTTCGCCGAGGAGTCCGAGGCCGAACTGACCGAGGCGCGGACCGTACGGGCCGAGGCCGACGAGGCCGCCGCCGAGGCGGCGCACGCGCGCGACGAGCGGCAGGAGGCCGCCCAGAAGGCCCGGCGGGCCGCCGACGCCCTCGCCGGACTCGCCTTCCGGCTCCGCGAGCGCTCCGGCTGGCAGGTCCGACTGCGCGAACTCGCCGACGAGGCCACCGAGTCCGAGGCCCGCGCCCAGATCTGCCTGGAGCGGGCCCGCGCCGCCGACGAGGACCGACGTGCCGCTCAGCGAGCCGCCGACGACGCCCGGCGCACCGCCCGTGCGCTGCGCGCCGAGCGCTCCGAGATCGCCGGCGCCCCCGACGACGTTCCCCAGGACGACTCGGAGGGCCCCAAGACCCCCCTGCCCGCGCTCCGTGAGGCCTACCGGGCCGCCTCCCAGGTGTACGAGAAGGTCGGCGTCGGTGCCGACCTGCGCGCCGAACAGGCCCGCGCCGAGAGTGACGAGAGTGCGGCCCACGCCGAACTGGACCGGCTCAGCAACAAGGTGCGGACCCGCGCCGGGCAGCTGCTTCAGTCGCCCGACGGATCCGACGGCCCGTCCCGGCAGGCCGCCGCCGCGCGCGCGGAGGAGCTGGTGCAGCTCCTGGAGACCCGTATGTCGACCGCGAGCGAGCAGCTCGGACGGCTGCGCGGCGAGGCCGAGCGGCATGCCCCGGAGGACGGTGAGGCGCACACCGAGCTGCCCGAGGAACTGCTCCCGCGCGACGCCGAGCACGCACAGGCGCTGTTGCGCACCGCCACCGCCGAACTCACCTCCCGCACCGAGGCGTTGGCCCAGGCACGCGAGGCGCACGCCGAACTGCTTCAGGCACACCGGGCCGCCGAGGACGCGGCAGGCGGCTTCGACGAGATCGCCGCGATGCTCCGCGACCTGCTGCGCGAGCACACCGTGGAGGAGGAGCAGGAAGAACCGGAGCCGTACCCCGGCAGCCTGGAGGAGGCCCGCCGGTCGGCCGCCGAGGCCCGCCGCTCGCTGCGCGGCTGCGCCGCCGACCTGTCCGCCGCCGAGTCCTCCGTGCGCGAGGCGAGCGACGTCCTGGTCCGGCACGCCAACTCCACCCGCTACGAGCAGGTCCGCACCCCCGCCCGTCAGCAGATCCGCGAGCTGCCGGCCTCCGCGCTGCCCGAGCACGCCCAGAAGTGGGCGGCCGCCTTCGCGCCCCGGCTCCGCGTCCTCACGGACGAACTGGCGCAGCTGGAGCGCAACAGGGACTCGATCGTGGACCGGCTGCGGGGGCTCGTCGAGTCGGCCCTCGCCACCCTGCGGTCCGCGCAGCGGCTGTCCCGGCTGCCCGAGGGGCTGGGCGAGTGGTCCGGCCAGGAGTTCCTACGCATCCGCTTCGAGGAGCCCGACCAGGCGACGCTGGCCGAGCGGCTGGGCGAGGTCATCGACGAGGCCACGCGCGCGGCGGTGAAGAAGAACTCCGACCTGCGGCGCGACGGCATGTCCCTGCTGCTGCGCGGTGTCGCCGCGGCACTCCAGCCCAAGGGGATCGCGGTCGAGATCCTCAAGCCCGACGCCGTGCTGCGCGCCGAGCGCGTCCCCGTCGGCCAGATGGGCGACGTGTTCTCCGGCGGCCAGCTGCTCACCGCCGCCATCGCCCTGTACTGCACGATGGCCGCGCTCAGGAGCAACGACCGGGGCCGGGACAAGCACCGTCACGCCGGCACGCTGTTCCTGGACAACCCCATCGGACGCGCCAACGCCACCTATCTGCTGGAGCTCCAGCGAGCCGTGTCGGATGCACTCGGTGTCCAGCTCCTCTACACCACAGGCCTGTTCGACACGACCGCACTGGCCGAGTTCCCGCTGGTCATCCGACTGCGCAACGACGCCGACCTGCGCGCCGGTCTCAAATACATCAGCGTGGAGGAACACCTCCGCCCGGGACTGCCGCAGCCGCCCCGGGCGGAGGAGGCGGTGCACAGCGAGATCACGGCGACACGCATGTTCAAACGCCCGGCGTCTGCAACCCCCTGAGCGTTGAACTCCCTTTACTCTCAGGTAAGTTCAGATTCGGCCAGTTGTCCGAAGAGAGGAACGTCGCCTTGCGCACGCCCAACCGTCGTCTGACGACCCTCCTCGGTATAGCCGCGGCCTCCGCGTCGGTGCTCGTCCTGGGTACCGCCCCGGCACAGGCCGCCGGCAGCGTCTTCGAGGCCTACAACTCCCTCACCTCTCCGAGTGCGAAGACCGAGTTCGCCCAGGACGGCGAGATCCTCACCGCCCTCGACATGGAGAAGGACGGCCACGGCACCGCCGCCCAGTGGCGCTACAACTCGAGCTCGCCCACCCACTCGTACTACAACGGCAACGGCTATGCCGTCCCCAAGAACTGGGACCTGTCCTTCGCGGAGGGCACCACCCTGCAGATCCGCGCCTGCCTGCAGGACACGTCCAGCGGCACGCCGTACAGCTGCGGCGGCTGGGAGTACGCCAAGGCCTGAGCGTCCGAGGACGGCGAAGGGGGCGGGTCCTCGGGCTCGCCCCCTTCGCGTCGACCTCGGCTGCTCCCTCAGGGGTGCGACAGCTGTCCGGTGCCGCCCCGGCGCCTTATCCGTTCCCGCTCCCGCTCGTCGGCCCGTGCCTGCCGCCGGGCGGCGCGCCGCTCACGCCGCAGCGAGCGTGCCGTGCTGCTCGGCTCCGACACCACGCCGTTGCGCTGGTTCCACACCTGGCGGGTCACCCAGATGTCGACCACGCCCCAGGTGGCGACCACGGTGCTGGCCACACTGCTGATCACCATCGGGAACGCCAGCCAGGACCCGGCCATCGTGCACAGGAACGCCACCATGGCCTGAATCAGTGTCACGGCGCTGATGAGCACCGCGCGCACGGCCGACGTCCGCACCGGATCGGGCATCCGGCGCCGCCGCGCCGGCTCCTCTACCCACAACGGCCGATAACGCGGCTGTGGCTGCGCCTCGGCAAACTCCGCGGCACGCCGCTGCGACGGAATGTCGCGATCCGGTGCCTTCGGCCCCCGCCGCGCCGTCGAGCGCGCCTTCACACCGTCCTCGGGCGCCTCGCGCCGCTCCGCCGTGCCCATCAACGTGTCACTCCCCACCGCCGGCAGACCGCTCGCTCCGGTGTTCCAAAACACCGGCTCCCCAGTGGCTGCCCGGCTTGCGCTGTTTTACGCGGCCGAGTTGCGTGATGCGGCTCATGTGGCCGATTCCGCACCCATCTCCCGTAGATATGGACGCACGACATGCCGAGAAGATTCCCAACTGGGGAAAAATTCCGGCCAACCGGGCCGCCGGTTCTGCCTGGTTCGCTGCTGACGCAACGGACGGATTCGGGGTGGCAATCTCCCGCAATGCCCGGACAACTCGCCATGTCCCGTCGGCAATGCGGAGGATCAGCTTCCGGACACGTCTTCGAGTTGGCAGCGTGACGGTAGTAGGCTCGCGCCGTTTGTTGACGCACATGTGTACCCCCACACCGGAGGGGGGCGAGCTGGGGGAGGACATGCGCTTTCGCGGGAAGTCGATCCGCCGGAAGATCGTGGCGCTGCTTCTCGTGCCGCTGGTGTCCCTGACCGCCATCTGGGGCTTCGCGACGGTACTCACGGGACGGGAAGCCACTCAGCTGTTCCGCGTCTCCGACATCATGGAACGCATCGGCTATCCCACCGAGGACACCGCCCGTGTCCTGCAGCAGGAACGCCGCCAGACCCTGGTCTACCTCGCCGACCCCCGGGCCTCCGACGCCCTCCTGGCCCTGCGCCGCACCCGGACGGCCACCGACAAGGCCATCGCCAAGATCCGGAAGAACGCCAAGGACTCCGACGTCCGCGGAGCCATGGACGGCGACGACAGCGATCGCGTCACCGTCGTCCTCGACGCCTTCGACAGCATCGACTCCCTCAGGCGCGGCGTCGAGGAGGGCACGGTCACCCGCGCCCAGGCCCTCGACCGCTACAACCGGATCGTCGATCCCTGCTTCTCCCTCCTGGCGAACCTCGACGGCATCGACGACGTCGAGATGGACAAGGAGGCCCGCGCCCTCGTCAACATCACCCGCGCCCGCGAACTCCTCTCCCGCGAGGACGCGTTGCTCGGCTCCGCCCTGGTGGTCGGAAAACTCTCCCGCGACGAGACCCGCAGCATCTCCGACCTCGTCGCCCAGCGCACCCTGCTGTACGACATCGGCCTGCCGCTGCTCCCCGCCGCCGAGCGTGACCGCTATGAGCGCTTCTGGAAGAACGCCACGACCGCACCACTGCGCGTGGCCGAGCAGGAGGCCATCGCCACCAAGTCCGGCACACCGCGCGGAGTCAGTGCCCAGACCTGGGACAGCACCGCGGGCAACGTGCTCGACGAACTGCGCACCCTCGACGACCAGGCCGGCGACCGCTACCAGAGCCGCACCCGTCCCGTGGCCGTGGGCGTGATCGTCCAGGCGCTCGTCGCTGGGCTCCTCGGTCTGATCGCCCTCCTGCTCTCCGTCGTCCTGTCCGTCCGCGTCGGCCGCGGTCTCATCAAGGACCTGCGGCAGCTGCGCCTGGAGGCGCACGAGGCGTCCGGTGTCCGGCTGCCCAGCGTGATGCGCCGGCTGTCCGCGGGCGAACTGGTCGACGTCGAGACCGAGGTACCCCGCCTGGAGTACGACAAGAACGAGATCGGCGAGGTCGGCCAGGCCCTCAACACCCTCCAGCGCGCCGCCGTGGAAGCCGCCGTCAAACAGGCCGAACTGCGCTCCGGCGTCTCCGAGGTCTTCGTCAACCTCGCCCGTCGCAGCCAGGTGCTGCTGCACAAGCAGCTCACCCTGCTCGACACGATGGAGCGCAGGACCGAGGACACCGACGAACTCGCCGACCTCTTCCGCCTCGACCACCTCACCACCCGTATGCGCCGGCACGCCGAAGGCCTGGTGATCCTCTCCGGCGCCGCCCCGTCGCGGCAGTGGCGCAAGCCCGTACAGCTGATGGACGTCGTCCGCGCCGCCGTCGCCGAGGTCGAGGACTACGAGCGCATCGAGGTCCGCCGGCTGCCGAGGATCGCCGTCACCGGCCCGGCCGTCGCCGACATCACCCACCTGGTGGCCGAACTCCTGGAGAACGCGACGGTGTTCTCCCCGCCGCACACCGCTGTCCAGGTACTGGGCGAGCGGGTCGCCAACGGCTTCACCCTCGAAATCCACGATCGGGGCCTCGGCATGGCCGCCGAAGCGCTGCTGGACGCCAACCTCCGGCTCGCCGAGACACCCGAGTTCGAACTCTCCGACACCGACCGGCTCGGACTCTTCGTGGTCAGCCGCCTCGCCCAGCGCCAGAACGTCCGCGTCTCGCTGCAGCCGTCTCCCTACGGGGGCACCACGGCGGTCGTCTTCATCCCCGACGTGCTGCTCACCGACGACGTTCCCGACACCAACGGAATCGGCTTCCGCCTCGACCGGGACCGGCCCTCGAAGGAGGCCGAACTGGAGCAGAGCCGCGTCGGCGCACTGGCCCAGATACCCGTCCAGCTGCCCGGCGTGCCGTCCTCGCTCCTGGACGGGCCGGTGGAGCTGGAGGCGCCCGTCGACCTGGATGCCCTCGACGACTTCCCGGGCGCCCTCGGCGACGAGGACAGCGAACGCGGCGGGATCTTCCGGCCCCGTCGCTCCGTCGCCCGCACGGACGACGACGCCCCGGCCCGGCTGGGTGAGCGCCATCAGCGGCCCTCCGATGTCACGGACCGGTTCGCGGCCGACGACAGCCCGAGCGGTCCCGTGCCGCTGCCCCGGCGCCGGACGCCCAAGCTGGTGAGTTCGCACGGCAAGCCCGTCACCGACCAGGGCTCCCGCCGCGAAGAAGCGGCCGGGGAGGCCCCGACGGGCCCGCGCCGCTCCGAGCCGGACGGCCTGGCACCGCTGCCGTCCCGCCGCCGCGGCGAGGCATCCCCGCGCCCCGCAGCCGGACTCACCGACCGCGTGGGATCCCCGGCCGTCGGCCACGGCGAACCGTCCGAGCCTCCCGCGCTGCCCCGCAGGGCCCGGCCTCCCGCGATCGCCCCCGGCGGCCCGGGCGACACCACTGCCCCCACGGGCAGCACACGCCAGGGCACCGAACCCGGCACGGGAGCACTGCCCAAGCGCGTACGGCAGGCCAACCTGGCCCCGCAGCTGCGACGCGAGCCCGAACAGCGGGCCGGCCGGGAGACCGACCCTGCCGAGCGCGACGCCGACGAGGTCCGCAGCCGCATGGCCTCGCTCCAGCGCGGCTGGCAGCGCGGCCGCAAGGAGAACGCCGCGGGCGACGGGGCCCGGAACGGCACAGCACCAGGAACCACTAAGGGGGACGGTCGATGACCGCACCGAAGGCGACCGACCACAGCGCGACGCACCGGATTGAGCTCAACTGGCTCCTCGACGAGCTTGTCGACCGGGTCGCCAGCATCCGCAAGGCCGTCGTGCTCTCCGGCGACGGCCTGGCCACGGGCGTGTCCAAGGACCTGACGAGGGAGGACAGCGAGCACTTGGCCGCCGTCGCCTCGGGATTCCACAGTCTCGCCAAGGGCGTGGGCCGCCACTTCGAGGCGGGCAACGTGCGGCAGACGGTCGTCGAGCTCGACGAGGCCTTCCTGTTCGTGACGGCCGCCGGCGACGGCAGTTGCCTCGCCGTCCTTTCGGACGCGGAGTCCGACGTCGGCCAGGTCGCCTACGAGATGACACTGCTGGTCAAGCGGGTCGGTGTGCATCTGGGCACCGCTCCGCGCACCGATCTGCCCGCCGGTGGGTAGTGGGATGACATGAGCGGAGAGGGTCAGGGAAGAAGCCACTGGTTCGACGACGAGGCCGGACCGGTCGTCCGGCCGTACGCCATGACGCGCGGCCGCACCACCAGTGCGGCCCAGCACCGCCTCGATCTGATCGCGGTGGTCGTCACCGAACCCCATGCGGACGACCCGGAAGCGGACCGGACACTGTCTCCGGAACACGTGGACATCGTCGAGCTCTGCCGCAACGCCCCGCAGTCGGTCGCCGAGCTCTCCGCCGAACTCGATCTGCCGGTCGGAGTGGTGCGGGTGCTCGTCGGAGACCTCGTGCACGGGGAACTCGTCCATGTGACGCGACCCGTACCGCCGGCCGAGCTGCCGGACGAGAGTATTCTGCGCGACGTGATCAACGGCCTCCGGGCGCTGTAGCGGGCGCGGAAGCGGAGTAGTGACGTGACAGGCTGGCAGTTCTGGGTCGACCGAGGCGGCACCTTCACCGACATCGTCGCGCGCCGCCCGGACGGCCGGCTGCTCACCAGCAAACTGCTGTCCGACGACCCGGCCCGGTACGCCGACGCGGCCGTCGCCGGAGTGCGCGCGCTGCTCGACGGCTCCCACGAGCCCGTCGAGGCCGTCCGCATGGGTACGACGGTGGCCACCAACGCCCTGCTGGAGCGCAAGGGCGAGCGCACCCTCCTCGTCATCACCCGCGGCTTCCGCGACGCCCTGCGCATCGCCTACCAGAACCGCCCCCGCATCTTCGCCCGCCGCATCGAACTGCCGGAGCTGCTCTACGAGCGGGTCGTCGAGGTCGACGAGCGGATCGCCGCCGACGGCACCGTCCTGCGCGCACCCGACCTGGACGCTCTCGCGGGCCCGCTGCGGCAGGCGTACGACGACGGAATCCACGCCGTCGCGATCGTCTGCATGCACAGCCATCTGCACCCCGGCCACGAACGGGCGATCGGCGAACTCGCTGCCCGTACCGGCTTCCCGCAGATCTCGCTGTCCAGCGAGGTCAGCCCGCTGATGAAACTCGTCCCGCGCGGGGACACCGCCGTCGTCGACGCCTACCTGTCGCCCGTACTGCGCCGGTACGTCCAGCACGTCGCCGATGAACTCCAGGGCGTGCGGCTGATGTTCATGCAGTCCAACGGCGGGCTCGCGGAAGCCGGACAGTTCCGCGGCAAGGACGCCATCCTGTCCGGGCCGGCCGGTGGCATCGTCGGCATGGCCCGCATGTCGCAGCTCGCCGGATTCGACCGCGTCATCGGCTTCGACATGGGCGGCACCTCCACCGACGTCTCGCACTTCGCGGGAGAGTACGAACGCGTCTTCACCACGCAGATCGCCGGCGTCCGGCTGCGTGCCCCCATGCTGGACATCCACACCGTGGCCGCCGGAGGCGGATCCGTCCTGCACTTCGACGGATCCCGCTACCGCGTGGGCCCGGACTCGGCGGGCGCGGACCCGGGCCCCGCCTGCTACCGCGGCGGCGGCCCGCTCGCCGTCACCGACGCCAACGTCATGCTCGGCCGCATCCAGCCCGCCCACTTTCCCCAGGTGTTCGGCCCCGACGGCGACCAGCCGCTGGACGACGCGCTTGTCCGCGACCGCTTCACCGCCCTCGCGAACGAGATCCGCGAGCGGACCGGGGACGACCGCACCCCGGAGCAGGTCGCCGAGGGCTACCTGCAGATCGCCGTCGCGAACATCGCCAATGCCGTGAAGCGGATCTCCGTCCAGAAGGGCCACGACGTCACCCGCTACGCCCTCACCACCTTCGGTGGCGCGGGCGGTCAGCACGCGTGCATGGTCGCCGACTCCCTCGGCATCCGCACCGTCCTCGTGCCTCCCATGGCCGGTGTCCTCTCCGCGCTCGGCATCGGCCTCGCCGACACCACGGCCATGCGCGAGCAGTCCGTCGAGGCCTCCCTGGAGGCGGCCGCCATGCCGGGCGTCCGCAAGACGGCCGACGACCTGGAGGCCGCGGCCCGCGCCGAACTCCTCGCTGAGGACATCCCCGAGGACCGCATCAGGATCACCCGTCGTGCCCAGCTCCGCTACGACGGCACGGACACCACCCTCACCGTCGAGCTGACCGAGCCCGACACCATGAGCCGCGCCTTCGAAGAACGTCATCGCGCCACGTACTCCTTCACGCTCGACCGCCCGATCGTCGTCGAAGCCCTCTCCGTGGAAGCCACCGGCATTACCGAACCCCCCGATCTGTCCGCCCTCGCCACCTACGAAGGCCGCACCGCCCCGTCCGAGACCGTCCGGCTCCACACCGGTGGCGCCTGGCGCGACGTCCCCCTCCACCGCCGCGAGGACCTGCCCCCCGGCGAAACCGTCACCGGCCCCGCGATCATCACCGAGGCCGGCGCCACGACCGTCGTCGACGACGGCTGGCGGGCCGTGACGACCGACGACGGGCATCTGGTCATGGAACGCGCGGCGATTACGCAGAGTTCCGATCTCGACACAAAAGCCGATCCCGTTCTCCTTGAGGTCTTCAACAACCTGTTCATGTCCATCGCCGAACAGATGGGCGCCCGGCTGGAGTCCACGGCCCAGTCCGTCAACATCAAGGAACGCCTGGACTTCTCCTGCGCCCTGTTCGACCCGGACGGAAACCTGGTGGCCAACGCGCCCCACATCCCCGTCCACCTGGGCTCGATGGGCACCAGCGTCAAGGAGGTCATCCGGCGCCGCGGCGACTCGATGCGGCCGGGCGACACCTACGCCGTGAACGACCCCTACCACGGCGGCACCCACCTGCCCGACGTCACCGTCATCACGCCGGTGTTCGACACCGAGGGTGACCGGATCCTCTTCCACGTCGCCTCCCGCGGCCACCACGCCGAGATCGGCGGCATCGCCCCTGGCTCCATGCCCGCGAACAGCCGCACCCTCGATGAGGAGGGCATCCTCTTCGACAACTGGCTGCTCGCCGAGAACGGCCGCTTCCGCGAGGCCGAGACCCTCCGCCTGCTGACCGAGGCGCCGTACCCCTCCCGCAACCCGAAGACCAACCTCGCCGACCTGCGCGCCCAGATCGCCGCCAACCGCAAGGGCGTCGACGAGGTCGCCCGCATGATCGAGGACTTCGGCCTCGACGTCGTCCAGGCCTATATGCGACACGTCCAGGACAACGCGGAGGAAGCGGTGCGCCGCGTCATCGACGCCCTGGACGACGGCGAGTACGCCTACGAGACCGACTCCGGCGCCGTCATCCGGGTACGCGTGCGC
Organism: Streptomyces sp. NPDC025638; assembly: GCF_055558775.1. Classification (NCBI taxonomy): domain Bacteria; kingdom Bacillati; phylum Actinomycetota; class Actinomycetes; order Kitasatosporales; family Streptomycetaceae; genus Streptomyces; species Streptomyces sp. NPDC025638. The sequence continues at coordinate 97,754 of NZ_JBVHLX010000024.1, forward strand.
GTGGACCGCGCCAACCGCCGCGCCACGATCGACTTCACGGGTACGGCCGCGCAGCTCGGCACCAACTTCAACGCCCCCTTCTCGGTCGTCAACGCAGCCGTCCTGTACGTCTTCCGCACACTCGTCGCCGACGACATCCCGCTCAACGACGGCTGCCTGCGCCCCCTGGACATCGTCGTGCCGCCCGGCTCGATGCTCGCGCCCGAGCCGCCCGCCGCCGTCGTCGCGGGCAACGTCGAGACCTCGCAGGCCATCACCGGCGCGCTCTACGCGGCGCTCGGCGTCCAGGCCGAGGGGTCCGGGACCATGAACAACGTCACCTTCGGCAACGAACGCCACCAGTACTACGAGACAGTCGCCTCCGGATCCGGCGCGGGAGACGGCTTCGCCGGCGCGAGCGTCGTCCAGACCCATATGACCAACTCGCGGCTGACCGACCCGGAAGTCCTGGAGTGGCGGCTGCCCGTGCAACTCGACGAGTTCGCGGTCCGGCGGGGGAGCGGCGGCGCGGGACGGTGGGCCGGCGGGGACGGCGCGGTGCGCCGCATCCGGTTCCACGAGCCCATGACCGTCTCCACGCTGTCCCAGCACCGTCGGGTCCCGCCGTACGGCATGGCGGGCGGCGACCCCGGCGGCCTCGGTGCCAACCGGGTGGAGCGGGCCGACGGCACGGTGACCGAACTCGGCGGAAGCGACTCGGCCGACGTCGGCCCGGACGACGTACTCGTCATCGAAACCCCGGGCGGCGGGGGCTACGGCCGGCCGTCACCCGACCCCCATCAAGCAGGAGAAGAGATCGATGATCTTCGGGCGTTCTGAGCGTGGCAAGCCCCCGGTCGAGCCCGTCACGCTCAAGATCCTGGTGGCCGGCGGCTTCGGCGTGGGCAAGACCACCCTCGTGGGCGCGGTCAGCGAGATCAGGCCGCTGCGCACCGAGGAACGGCTCACCGAGGCCGGGCGCCCGGTCGACGACACCAGCGGTGTCGAGGGCAAGCACACCACGACCGTGGCCATGGACTTCGGCCGCATCACCCTGCGCGAGGACCTGGTGCTGTACCTCTTCGGCACGCCCGGGCAGGAGCGGTTCTGGTTCATGTGGGACGAACTGTCCGAGGGCGCGCTGGGTGCTGTCGTACTCGCCGACACCCGGCGCCTGGAGGACTGTTTCGCGGCCGTGGACTACTTCGAGCGGCGCTCCATACCCTTCCTCGTCGGTGTCAACTGCTTCGAGGGAGCCCCCCGTTATCCGGCCGAGGACGTTCGCCAGGCCCTCGACCTCGACGACGACGTGCCCCTGGTGCTGTGCGACGCCCGCGGCCGCGAGTCGGTCAAGGAGGTGCTCATCGGAGTCGTCCAGCACGCGATGGCATACGGGGCGGACCGCCGCCAGACGGTTACCACCTGACGCACGGGCACGGCCCGTACCCCCGCCGACCGGGGTACGGGCCGTGGTCCTTTGCGATCCCTACTGGCTTTCGCCGTCCTCCAGCCAGCCGAAGCTCTTCTCCACGGCCTTGCGCCAGTTGTGGTACTCGCGGTCACGCACCGACGCCTCCATGGCGGGCGTCCACTCCACGTCCTTCTGCCAGTGCGACTTCAGTTCGTCGAGGTCGTTCCACACACCGGTCGCGAGGCCGGCCGCGTACGCGGCGCCCAGACAGGTCGTCTCGGAGACCTTGGGCCGGATCACCGGCACGCCGAGCACATCGGCCTGGTGCTGCATGAGCAGATTGTTCTTCGTCATGCCGCCGTCGACCTTCAGGGTGGTGATGTGCACGCCGGAGTCCTGGAACATGGCGTCCACGACCTCGCGCGTCTGCCAGCTCGTCGCCTCCAGCACCGCGCGCGCGAGATGTGCCTTCGTGACGTACCGGGTCAGGCCGGTGACGACCCCGCGCGCGTCCGAGCGCCAGTAGGGCGCGAACAGGCCCGAGAAGGCGGGCACGATGTAGGCGCCGCCGTTGTCCTCGACGCTCGCCGCCAGTGGCTCGATCTCGTCGGCGGTACGGATGATTCCGAGCTGGTCGCGGAACCACTGGACCAGCGCGCCCGTGATCGCGATGGACCCCTCCAGGCAGTAGACCGGTGCCTCGCTGCCGATCTTGTAGCCCATCGTCGTCAGCAGACCGCTCTTCGAGGGCACGGGCCGGTTGCCGGTGTTGAGCAGCAGGAAGCTGCCGGTGCCATAGGTGTTCTTGGCCGTTCCGACGTCGTAGCAGGCCTGCCCGAACACGGCCGCCTGCTGGTCGCCGAGAGCGGACGCGACGGGAACACCGGCGAGTTGGCCGACGGCGGTGCCGTACACCTCCGCCGAGGACCTGATCTCGGGCAGGACGACCTCGGGCACGTTCATCGCGGTCAGGATGGACGCGTCCCACTGGAGGGTCTCCAGGTTCATCAGCATGGTGCGACCCGCGTTCGTCACGTCGGTGACGTGCCGGCCGCCGTCGGTGCCCCCGGTGAGGTTCCAGATCAGCCAGGAGTCGATGGTCCCGAAGGCGATCTCGCCGCGCTCGGCACGATCCCTGAGCCCCGGCACGCTGTCCAGCAGCCAGGCGGCCTTGGGCCCGGAGAAGTAGCTGGCCAGCGGCAGTCCGGTCTGCTCGCGGAAGCGGTCCTGGCCGTCCTTGCCGCCGAGTTGGTTGCACAGGGCGGCGGTGCGGGTGTCCTGCCAGACGATCGCGTTGTGCACGGGCTTGCCCGTGGCGCGGTCCCACAGGACCGTCGTCTCGCGCTGGTTGGTGATGCCGAGCGCGCTGAGCTGGTCGGCGCGCAGCCCGGCCTTGGCGAGCGCACCGGCCACGACGGCCTGCACCTTGGACCAGATCTCGGTGGCGTCGTGCTCCACCCAGCCCGGCTTGGGGAAGATCTGGCGGTGTTCACGCTGGTCGACGGCGACGATCGCGCCGCCGTGGTCGAAGATGATGCAGCGGCTCGAGGTGGTGCCCTGGTCAATTGCGGCAACGTACTTCTCGACGGTGTCCGTCATGGCTACCCCTTGGTCGCTGGGTCAGAAGGCTACGTTGTAGATGAGGCCCGCGAGCGCTCCGCCGATCAGTGGGCCGACGACCGGGACCCAGGCGTAACCCCAGTCGGACGTCCCCTTGTTGGGGATCGGCAGGAAGGTGTGCACGATGCGCGGGCCGAGGTCGCGCGTCGGGTTGATGGCATAGCCGGTGGGCCCGCCGAGGGAGAGTCCGATGCCGACGACGAGCAGCGAGACGATGAGCACGGTGGTGCCGGACTCGCCGAGTCCCTTGGTCAGCCCGAACGCGAGGATGGGCAGGACCAGCGACATCGTCGCGATGATCTCCGTGATGAGGTTGGCGACGGGATTCCGGATCTCCGGGATGGTGGAGAAGATGCCGAGGGTCGGAGTCGGTTCCTCCGGGGATCCCTCCTTGTGGACGTTCGCCTGGAACTGGGTGAGGTAGACCAGATAGGCCAGTACGGCGCCGAGCATCGCGCCGATGAGCTGGCCCAGCAGATACACCCAGACCTTGTCCCACTTGCCGGTGTCCACGGCGATACCGATGGTGACGGCGGGGTTGAGGTGCCCGCCGGACAGGGGAGCGGCGGTGTAGGCGCCCGCCAGCACACCGAATCCCCAGCCGAACGCGATCACGACCCACCCCGAGGCGCGTGCCTTGGAGTATCTGAGGGTGACGGCGGCACAGACCCCGGCACCGAAGAGGATCAGGATGGCGGTACCGATGATCTCGCCGACGAATATGTCTCCGTTGCTCATGGCGGCTCCTAGACGCTGGCCGGGGCCGACCCCGGTGGTCCGAGCTGGAACGGTTCCCTTGCCGACTTCAGCCGAAAGCGAGGAGGGTCCCGCGCCCCGCCCGGCGTCCGTGACGAGCGTGCCGTCGCGGTCGAATCGCCGGCGGGGAACGGGCCATGGCTCAGGAGCGGCCCGCGGTGCAGTGCCTGATAACGCCGAGAATGTACGGCGATGTCGACCGACACCGGGAAGTGTTCACCGGCGTCTTCAGACCGTCAAGGTCGTGGACGGCAACGATGACAGCCGCTCGTCCGGGCACCGTGAACCTCAACGGACGCGCAGGGGTGGCCGTTCGGCCCCGCGTCCCCCGGTCGACGGGGGCACGCCGGGGCGGCTGGTCAGCCGAGGCGCTCCACGGCCACGTACCCGGTCTGGGCGGCCCTCACCCCCGTACCCCGCCGTATTTCGTGCCCGGGCAGTCCCGCTCTTCCCAGCACCCAACTGGCCCCGCTCAGCGCCTTCGCGGCCTTCTTCAGCGGCGCCAGACACGCGGCGGCCTGCCGGTGGTCGGCGACGCTGCCCGGCATACACACGACGGTGGCGAGGGACAGCGTGACGGGACGGCCGCCCGCCGACCAGGGTGCGTCGAGCACGGCGGAGACCACCGGATCCAGCCCGTCCTCGTCGGCGAGCACCAGGAAGTCGTCCCCGCCGATGTGCCCCACGCGCGTGGTTCCGGACGCCGCGTGCTGCAGGGCTCGTGCCACCGACCGGATCAGCTCGTCGCCAGCAGCGAACCCCGCTCCGTCGTTGACCTGTTTGAAGTGGTCGATGTCCAGCCAGCTCAGCGCACATGTCCGGCCGCCCGCGAGCCACCGGTCCAACTCACCGGTGATCGCGTCCGAACCGGGCAGCCGGGTCAGCGGATTGAGCCCGGCCGCCTCCTCGACCCGGCTCTCGGCCAGCGCCCGTACGAGATCCGCGAGCCGTACGACGCCCACGCACCGCCCCTGTCGGTCGACGACCGCCACATCGTCCGAGGTACGGTCCCGGCCGCCGACCGCCACCACGTCGAGCACCTCCCAGGCGGTGGCGTCCGCGCCGACGGTGCGCGGCGTGTCCCCGAGCTTCGCGGCGGGCCGGTCGGCGTACAGGGCGTGTCCGTAGCGGCCCGACATCGACAGCAGGAACCGGGAGCGGTGCACCGACCGGACCGGCGCCCCGGCCCGGTCCACGAGCAGTACCCCGGACACGTCGGGCGAGCCGGTCAGCAGCGCACGCACCTGACCCGCCGACGCGGTGACGGGCAGAAGCGCGGCGGGCCGCACGAAATCCAGCACCGAGGGCCCCGACCGTGGAAGGGCCGCGGCGCTCGGGAATCGGGGCGGAACGTATACGTCCGACGCGGGGATCCGGGCCGGTGGTGCGAACAGCTCGCCCTGCGCCAGCTGCGCGCCGGCCGACACCGCTGCCCCGCACTGCAATTCGGTCTCCACGCCCTCGACCGCGACCAGGGCGCCGAGCTGCTCGCACAGCGTCCGCATCGCCCGCACGGCGGCCGGCCGGGTCAGCAAGGAGGCATCCAGTTTGACCAGGTCGGGGGCCAGATCGGTGAGCAGCCGCAGGGGTACGTCCCCGTCCCCGATGCCGTCCGCGCTGATCCGGAACCCTTGGCCGCGCAGCGTGGCCACCGCCTCCAGCAGCGCCTGTTGGGGCACGTGCGTGTAGGGCGGGACGATGTCGAGCGTCACCTCCCACGGCATGCGCCCGGCCTCGCGCACGGCCTCGTACAGCCGGGTGAGGCCGCCGAGGTCGGCGAGCGTGGCTGCGAACACGTTGACGTGCAACGGAAGCAGCGTCTGCTTGCGAGCTGCCGCACGGAGGGCCAACACGGCCAGGTTGCCGTCGAGTTCGGGGTCGCGACGGGCCTCGGCCAGGATGTCGCCGGTCTCCGGGCGGGCGAGTATCTCCAATGCGGCGATCCCGCCGGTCGTCAGATTGACCACCGGCTGGAAGGCGAAGCGGAGAGTGTCCGTCCAGGAGTACACGGCAGCATGATTGCGCCGCCGGGGCACGCCCAGGCCCAGTTCATAAGACGTTCACGCAGCATTCCGGGTCGATCACACAGCGTAGGATTGTCGCGCGACCCGCCAGTCACACGGCTTTCGGCATCCTCGGTCACCGCACCGCGATCACCGAGGAACCGTGCCCGAACAGCCCCTGGTTGGCCGTGATGCCCACGCGTGCTCCGGTGACCTGCCGGTCGCCCGCGGCGTCCCTCAACTGCCAGGTCAGTTCGCAGACCTGGGCGAGTGCCTGGGCCGGCACCGCCTCTCCGAATGACGCGAGCCCGCCGCTGGCGTTCACGGGTATGTGCCCGCCCAGGGCCGTCGCGCCCTCCCGCAGCAGCTTCGCGCCCTCGCTCTCGGCGCACAGCCCCAGATCCTCGTACCACTGCAGCTCCAGGGCGGTGGACAGGTCGTAGACCTCGGCCAGGGACAGGTCCTCGGGGCCGATGCCCGCCTCCTCGTAGGCGGCCCGTGCGATCGACGCCCGGAACGTGTCCTCGGGCGGCTCCACCGCCGCGGCGGAGTCCGTGGCGATGTCCGGCAGGTCCAGCACCGTACTGGGATACCGCGGCGTGACCGTGGACACCGCCCTGATCCGCACGGGTCGGTCGACGCCGTGCCGTCGGGCGAACTCCAGACTGGACAGCACCAGTGCCGCCCCGCCGTCGGAGGTCGCGCAGATGTCGAGCAGTCGCAACGGATCGGCGACCACGGCCGAGGCGGCGACCTCCTCGGCCGTGACCCGCTTGCGGTAGCGCGCATACGGGTTCAGCGCCCCCAGGGCGGCGTTCTTCACCTTGACCAGGGCGAAGTCCTCCGGGGTGTCGCCGTGCACCGCCATCCGCCGTCGCGCGTACAGCCCGAAGTACGCCGGGTTCGTCGCCCCCAGCAGCCGGAAACGCAGCCAGTCCGGATCATCGGGCCGGTCGCCGCCGGCAGGCCGGAAGAAGCCCTTGGGCGCAGCGTCCGCCCCGACCACGAGCACCGTGTCCGCGAGACCGGCGAGGATCTGCGCCCGAGCCGCGGCCACCGCCTGTGCCCCGGACGCGCAGGCCGCGTACACGCTCGTGACCCGGGCTCCCTGCCAGCCCAGGGCCTTCGCGAAGGTCGCGCCCGCGACATAGCCCGGATACCCGCCGCGCACCGTGTCCGCGCCCACGATCGAGCCGATGTCCTGCCACCTCAGGCCCGCGTCCGCCAGCGCGGCGCGCGCCGCCGCCGTCCCGTACTCGACGAAGCCGCGCCCCCACTTGCCCCAGGGGTGCATGCCCACACCGAGCACCGCCACGTCCACTGTCATGCCGTCACCCCCGTCGGCCGCCACTGCCAGGTCGTCCAGGTCGTCTCCGCGTCCTCGTGAAGCACTCCGGAGACGACCTCCACCTCCATACCCACCGTCAGATCGGCGACGGTGACGCCCGGAACCGCCCGCCCCAGCACCACGATCCGCTCGGACTCCAGCTCCACCGCGATCAACGCGTACGGCTCCCACGGAAGTTCCGGATCGCTCACATAGGGTGACGGAGGCCGGTACCGGCTGTCCGTGTACGACCAGATCCGTCCCCGTTGCGACAGGGGCACCTCCTCCAGGTCGCCGCCGGCACACACCGGATTGCGGCAGTGGATGTCCTCGCGCGGGAAGAAGACCGAGGCACAGGCCGAACACCGCGTGCCGAGGAGCCGGAATGCGTCCCCTTCGCCGGTGAACCAGCCGGAGACCGCGGGCGTGCGTGTGCGCGTCATAGCCCCTCCAGAACGCCGAATCTGACGGAACGTCAGAAGTGTGCCACGGGCAACCGTGAATCGGCAGGCCGCGCGGGCGAACCGGATGCTTGCTTCCGGCGTCGTGGTATCGGGAGGGGCGGGCGGGGCCGACGGGGGTGGTTCCGGCCGCCCCTCCTGTTTTATTCGTTTCAGCAGCGGCAGGCGAGCGGAAGACGCCGTTCCTGCGATCGGATACAGTCCGCGCGTGTCCGAAATTCAGCACCCAACCGCCAACTCCGCTCAAGGCTCGCACTGTTCGAGCTGCGGAGCGCCCTACGGAGACGGAGTCTCCGGCTGGCCCCGCACCTGTCCGGCCTGCGGGACCATCGCCTATCGCAACCCCCTGCCGGTCGCGATCGCACTTCAGCCCGTGTACGACACGAAGGGCACCGCCCTGGTCGTCATCACCCGCAACATCGCTCCCGCGCGCGGAAGCACCGCACTGCCCGGTGGCTACATCGACGACCGCGAGGACTGGCGGCAGGCAGTCGTCAGGGAACTCAAGGAAGAAACGGGCATCGACGCCGTGAGCCGCGACGTACGGCTCGTCGACGCGATGAGCTCACCCGACGGGCACCTGCTGCTCTTCGGGCTCCTTCCGGAACGACCGGCCGAGGGACTCCCGGCCTCCCACGCGACCGACGAGACCGAGGGCTGGCATCTGCTGCGCAGGCCGGAGGAACTCGCCTTCCCGCTGCACACGCTGGCCGCGCGGGCATGGTTCGAGGGCCGGTACTGAGCCCGGCGCTCACCCCAGCCCTCGTATGCGCACCGGGTAGGGCGACTCGCTCACGCCGTCCTCGCCCTCCCGCGTGACCACCACCCGCCGGCCCTCCCAGCGGGTGACGTAGCGCTCGACCTCCGGCTCGTCCCACCCGTCGCCCGCGTCCGGCACGACCAGCCCGCCGCCGGTCCGCCCACGCGCGGGCGCCCACACCTCCAGCTCCAGCGCGCCGTCGTCGCCCCGCACGGGCAGCACGGCCCCCGCGCGCGCGAGAACCGGAATCCGCGACAAAGGGGCGTCGACCAGGATCTGCCCGGGGCCCTCGTAGACGCGCCCCGTCGCCGTGTCGTACCAGCGCCCCCGGGGCAGCTGCACCGCACGCCGGTCCGCGCCCGGATCGAGCACCGGCGCCACCAGGAGGCAGTCGCCCAGCAGGAACGCGTCCTCGCAGTCGCGCAACGCCCGGTCCTCCGGCGCCCCCCACCACAGCGGCCGCACATAGGGCGCACCGGTACGGCGGGCCAGATGCGCCAGTGTCATGAAGTACGGCAGCAGACGCCGGCGTTCGACGAGCGCCACGCGCGCGTGCTCCAGTACCTCGGCACCGAACTCCCAGGGCTCCCTTCGCCCCGCCCGCAGACTCGCGTGCGTCCGGAACAGCGGCAGATACGCGCCGAGCTGGAACCAGCGCAGAAACAGCTCAGGCGACGGGCTCCCGTCGAACCCGCCCACGTCCGGTCCCGAGTACGGCACACCGCACAGCCCGAGCCCCATGACGAGCGACAGGGACGCGCGCAGCCCCGGCCATCCGGTGGCCACGTCCCCGGACCAGGTGCCCCCGTACCGCTGCATTCCGGCCCAGCCGGAGCGTGAGAACAGGAACGGCCGCTGCTGGGGGGTCAGTTCACGCAGCCCCTCGTAGCCGGCCCTGGCCATGCACAGGGCATAGACGTTGTGCGCCTCCCGGTGGTCGCCGCCGCGACCCTCCAGGGAGTGCCGCGCCGAACGGGGCAGCGTCGACTCGCCGAAGGCCGTGAAGGACGTGGGTTCGTTCATGTCGTGCCAGAACCCCGCGAAACCCTGCGCGAGCCGCTCCTCGTAGAGCCCGCCCCACCACTTCCGCACGCGCGCGTGCGTGAAGTCCGGGTAGACCGACTCACCGGGCCACACCACGCCCCGCACCGTCCGCCCCGAGGCGTCCCGCACGAAGGCGTCCACGGACTTCACGCTGTCGTACACGGCGTTGCCCGGCGCGGCCTTCACCGCGGGATCGACGATCGACACCAGTCGGACCCCGTCCCGCCGCAGCTCCTCCGCGAGCCCCGGCAGCTTGGGGAAGTGCTCCTGGTCGACGGTGAACACCTGGTGCCCGTCGTAGTGGTCGATGTCCAGATGGACGGCGTCCAGCGGCAGACCGCGCTCCCGGTAGCCCGCGACGATCCGCCGCACCTCGTCCTCGCTGCCGAACCCCCAGCGCGCGTGATGGTGACCCAGCGCCCACTCCGGCGGCAGCGCGGGTGCCCCGGTCAGCGAGACCCAGGCGTGCAGCACGCGCGCCGGCGTACCCACGATCACCCAGCAGCGCAGCGGACCGCCCTCCATCCGCAGCTCGCACCGCCCGGCTCGGTCATGGCCGGAGCCGGCACCCTCCTCACCCTCCCGCAGCGTCACCGTCCCGTCCCACGAGGAGTCGTGGAACACCAGATGCGTGGCCGCGTCCGCCACCACCAACTGCACCGGCATCGTGATGTACAGCGGATCGTCACCGGGGCCGAAGGCATGCCCCGGGTCGGTGTTCCACAACCGGTACGTCCCGTCGCGCAACCGGAGCCCCGAGGCGCGGCCGCCCAGACCGAAGAAACGCGCGTCGGCGGCCACCTCCGAGCGCAGCATCCAGCGCGCCGTGCCACCGCCGACCGGCTCCCACCACCGCGGGGGCAGATCCCGCCGCAGCGTCACGCCGCCGGGCGTGCACACCTCGACCGCACCGTGCCGCGAGACCACGACCGTCGCCCGCTCCGCCACGACGCGCCAGCCGCCGTCCTTGTCCGGCTCCAGCACCGCCCGCGGATCAGGCTCGGGACAGTGCCCCGCGAGCGCGTACGACGGCTCGGGGCCCGCCCCGTCCCAGCCCCAGAAGACGGCCCCGTTCACGGCGACCACGATCCGCAGCTCGGAACGGCTGAAGCGGATGACACCGCCCCCCGGCCCGGGCTCCGCCCCCCGTACCGGCCCGGGCACACGCGCGCGCTCGACTCCGCGCGGCGGCAGCCCTGCGGCGTCGGCACGCCTCCTGCGCCACGCGGCCCGTACGGTACGCAAACCCTGAGCCGCCCCCGTCGAACCGACCACCTTCACCGAACGCACCAGGTCACGACCGTCCATGCTGTTCACCCTGCCACTGACCGCCCCACGCGTGCGTGTCGTTCAACTGCCGTTCACCCGTGCTAGGACCACATCTTCACGACACGGACTATGTGGGGGGCACCCTGGTGTAGAAGTCGATCACATGGCATCGTCCCTGTCAGCCGCGTCACGCGCACAACCCAGCCCGTGCGCGACCGACGCCCACAACGCGCACAGTCCGGGAGCCGCCCCATGTCGACCGCGAACCCCCTGCCGCTCTGGCAACCAGATCCGGAGCGAATCGCCCAGGCACGCATCACCAGGTTCCAGGCCTGGGCCGCCGAGCACCACGGCGCCCCCGCCGAAGGCGGCTACGCGGCCCTTCACCGCTGGTCCGTCGACCAGCTGGACATGTTCTGGAAAGCCCTCACGGAGTGGTTCGACGTACGGTTCTCCACGCCCTACGCGCGCGTGCTGGGCGACCGCTCGATGCCCGGTGCGCAGTGGTTCCCCGGGGCGACCCTGAACTACGCCGAGCACGCCCTGCGCGCCGCCGAGACCCGCGGAGACGAACCAGCGCTCCTGTACGTCGACGAGACCCAGGAGCCGATCCCGGTGACCTGGTCCGAACTGCGCCGCCAGGTCGGCTCCCTGGCCGCCGAACTGCGCGCCCTCGGCGTACGCCCCGGAGACCGTGTCAGCGGTTACCTCCCGAACATCCCCCAGGCCGTCGTCGCCCTCCTCGCCACGGCGGCCGTGGGCGGCGTGTGGACCTCCTGCGCGCCCGACTTCGGCGCCCGCAGCGTCCTGGACCGCTTCCAGCAGGTCGAGCCCGTGGTCCTGTTCACCGTCGACGGCTACCGCTACGGCGGCAAGGAGCACGACCGCCGCGAGATCGTCACCGAACTGCGCCGCGAACTGCCCACCCTGCGCGCCGTCGTCCACATCCCGCTCCTCGGCAGCACCGCACCCGACGGCGCCCTGGAGTGGTCCGCCCTGACGTCCGCCGACACGGAGCCCGTCTTCGAACAGGTCCCGTTCGACCACCCCCTGTGGGTGCTCTACTCCTCGGGCACGACCGGCCTGCCCAAGGCCATCGTCCAGTCCCAGGGCGGCATCCTCGTCGAGCACCTCAAACAACTCGGCCTGCACTGCGACCTGGGCCCCGAGGACCGTTTCTTCTGGTACACCTCGACCGGCTGGATGATGTGGAACTTCCTCGTCTCCGGCCTGCTCACGGGCACCACGATCGTCCTGTACGACGGCAGCCCCGGCTACCCGGACACCGGCGCCCAGTGGCGGATCGCCGAACGCACCGGAGCCACCCTGTACGGCACCTCGGCCGCGTACGTCATGGCCTGCCGCAAAGCGGGCGTCCACCCGTCCCGCGACTACGACCTCTCCAAGGTGCAGTGCGTCGCCACGACCGGCTCGCCCCTGCCGCCCGACGGGTTCCGCTGGCTGCACGACGAGGTCCGCGACGACCTGTGGATCGCCTCCGTGAGCGGCGGCACGGACGTGTGCTCCTGCTTCGCGGGAGCCGTACCGACGCTCCCGGTGTACATCGGTGAACTCCAGGCACCCAGCCTGGCCACCGACCTGCAGTCCTGGGATCCGAGCGGCAGCCCCCTCGTCGACGAGGTGGGCGAGCTGGTGGTCACCAACCCCATGCCCTCGATGCCGATCCGGTTCTGGAACGACCCGGACGGCAGCCGCTACCACGACAGCTACTTCGACACCTACCCCGGCGTCTGGCGCCACGGCGACTGGATCACCGTCACCTCACGGGGCTCCGTCGTCATCCACGGCCGCTCCGACTCCACCCTCAACCGCCAAGGCGTGCGCATGGGTTCGGCCGACATCTACGAGGTCGTCGAACGACTCCCCGAGATCAAGGAATCCCTGGTCATCGGCATCGAACAGCCCGACGGCGGCTACTGGATGCCGCTCTTCGTGCACCTCGTCCCGGGAGCCGTCCTCGACGAGGCACTCCTGAACCGCATCAAGCAGGCCATCCGCGAACAGCTCTCGCCGCGCCACGTCCCCGACGAGGTCATCGAGGTGCCCGGCGTCCCGCACACCCTCACCGGAAAGCGCATCGAGGTCCCGGTCAAGCGCCTGCTCCAGGGCACACCCCTGGAAAAGGCGGTCAACCCCGGCTCCATCGACAATCTGGACCTGCTGGACTTCTACGAGGACCTGGCCCGCAAGCGCGCCTGACCTCCCCACACGATCCGGTCGGTCTCCACGGGCGGCCTCGGACTCACCCAGCAGCGGCGAAGTCCGAGGCCGGCCCGAGCGACCCCCGTTGTCAGTGCCCCCGATTACTGTGAGTGAGCATTGATCGACTGCGCACAGGGGGAAACATGGCGCACACCGACCACCAGACCATGCGACGCGTTCTGCGCCGCGAGATCGCGGGCACCATCGGCCTGCTGACCGACGAGCACGACTTCCGCGCCATGCGGCGCTACCGCAGCTTCACCTTCGACGACCACACCACCTATCTCCAGCAGATGGAGGCCCTGCTCAGGATTCGCGCCGCACAGGGCAGCCACACCACCCTGGCCCTGTTCGACCCCGAGGAATACGCCGACTTCTGCGCGGAGACCGGCCTCGACCCCGACGCCCCGACAAGCCGCGCCCGCTTCACGGCGGAACTGGCCGCCACGGGCGCCACCGTCCCCTATGAGGGCCAGGCGCTCGAGGAACTCGTGCCGGCCCTCGTCGACGAGGCCGTCCGACAGGCCACATGGGAGTACGCGAGCACCTTGCTGGCCCGCCTCGGCCCCTGCCCCACCTGCGGCGAGGACATCGGCCGAGCCGCCTTCAGCCACGCCGCCGAGCTCCTCGCCCGCATCATCGAAACGGCCTCACCCGGCGACCGGCACCTCGTCTGCAGCGTCTCGGGCCCGCCGGAAACCCTCGTCTCCGTCCTCCATGCCGACCAGGACACTGACGGCGACACACACCTGGACGAGGCGGAGGCCCTCGAATTCACCACCGTCCTCGCCCTGGGCATCGCCACCCACAGCCCCGGCGGACTCGTCATGCGCACCAGCGCCCCCGGGACCACCGACCGGATCTACGGCTGGCGCCTGCGCGGAGACGGCCTCGAACCCCTCACCGCGGGCGAGGTCTTCGACGCCTACTGCACCGACATCGAATCCGGCGACCTCATCGCCCCCGAATCCGGCGTCGACTACTGCGCCCCACCCGATCTCGGAGAAGGGGACACGACACCCGGACACCGCCACTGAACACACCAGGGGCGCCCCACCCGCAAGCGGAGCGCCCCTGAACGAACCACCGTCGGTGGCCGCCGTGCCTACTCGCCGGACAGCACCGCCTGGGCCGCGTTGCGCGCCTCTTCAGCGCTGTCCGCCGCCCGCGCGGCCGACGCGGCGCGCTCGCACTGTGCCAGCGTGTACTTGGCCAGCGTCGCCCGGACATAAGGAAGGGACGCCGCACCCATGGAGAGGGAGGTGACCCCCAGACCCGTCAGCACACAGGCCAGCAGCGGGTCGGACGCGGCCTCGCCACACACACCACAGCTCTTGCCCTCGGCCTTCGCGGCCTCCGCGGACAGTGCGACCAGGTCGAGCAGCGCGGGCTGCCACGGGTCCTGCAGCCGCGACACCGCACCGACCTGCCGGTCGGCGGCGAACGTGTACTGCGCGAGGTCATTGGTGCCCAGCGACAGGAACTCGACCTCCTGCAGGATCGAGCGCGCCCGCAGAGCGGCCGACGGGATCTCCACCATGGCGCCGAACTTCGCCCGCAGCCCCGCCTCGCGGCACGCATCGGCGAACGCCTTCGCGTCGGCCCGGTCGGCCACCATCGGGGCCATCACCTCGAGGTAGACCGGCAGCCCCTCCGCGGCCTTCGCCAGCGCGGTCAGTTGCGTGCGCAGGATCTCGGGGTGATCGAGGAGCGTCCGCAGACCCCGCACGCCCAGCGCCGGGTTCGGCTCGTCCGCCGGAGTCAGGAAGTCCAGCGGCTTGTCCGCACCCGCGTCCAGCACACGCACGACGACACGGCCCTCGGGGAACGCCTCAAGGACCTGTCGGTAGGCGTCGACCTGCTTCTGCTCCGACGGCGCGTTCTTGCTGTCGTCCAGAAAGAGGAACTCGGTGCGGAAGAGACCGACACCCTCGGCGCCCGCCTCCAAGGCGGCCGGCACATCGGCCGGACCGCCGACGTTGGCCAGCAGCGGCACCTTGTGCCCGTCGGCGGTGGCACCCGGCCCGGTCGAGGCCGCCAGCGCGGCCTTGCGCTCCGCCGCCGCGGCCTGGAGCTGCGCCTTCTTCTCCTCGCTCGGATTGACGAAGATGTCACCGGTGCTTCCGTCGACGGCGATCACCGTGCCCTCGGCGAGCTCACCGGCACCCGGCAGCGCCACCACGGCCGGCACGCCGAGCGCCCGCGCCAGGATCGCGCTGTGGCTGGTCGGCCCGCCCTCCTCGGTGACAAAACCGAGCACCAGGGTCGGGTCGAGCAGAGCCGTGTCGGCAGGCGCGAGGTCACGGGCCACGAGCACATAGGGCTCGTCGCTGTCCGGGACACCCGGCATGGGAACCCCCAGCAGCCGGGCGACAATACGATTCCGTACGTCGTCGAGGTCGGCCACGCGACCGGCGAGGTACTCACCGGCCGCCGCCAGCAGCTCCCGATACGCGGCGAACGCGTCGTACACGGCACGCTCGGCCGTGCTGCCGACGGCGATTCGCCGATCCACGTCCGCGATCAGCTCGGGGTCCTGGGCCATCATGGCCTGCGCCTCGAGCACCGCCTGGGCTTCGCCGCCCGCCAGATTGCCGCGCGCAATCAGGTCCGCCGCCACAGCTTCCACGGCCTGGCGGGCGCGCCCCTGTTCGCGCTCCGCCTCCTCCACCGGTATCTGCTTGGCAGGCGGCTCCAGCACCGCCGTTCCCATGTGCCGAACCTCGCCGATCGCCACACCGTGGCTCACGCCGACGCCTCGCAGCCTTGTCTCCATCTCACCTGTCTCCGATAGTGCGGCGGGTCCCGCCGCCGCGGTGGTTGTCCTACTGGCCGTCATACGACGGCACCGACGTCACTTCCAGTCGAAGAGACTGTCGCCGGCCTTCACATCGCCGTCGTCACGGAGACCGGAGAGGGACTCGGCAGTGGCTTCCAGCGCCACGATCGGGCAGACCGGGGACTTCCCGGCGGCCTCGACGGCGGCGGGGTCCCAGCGCACGATGGCCTGACCACGCGTCACGGTGTCGCCCTTGCCGACGAGCAGTTCAAAGCCCTCGCCGTTGAGCTGCACGGTGTCGATACCGAGGTGGGTGAGCACCCCATGTCCCTGCTCGTCGACGACCACGAAGGCGTGCGGATGCAGGGAGATGATGATTCCGTCCACCGGCGCCACGGCCTCGGACGGCTCACGCACGGGGTCGATCGCCGTGCCCGGGCCGACCATGGCCCCGGCGAAGACCGGATCCGGCACGGATGCCAGTCCGATGGCGCGTCCTGCAAGAGGGGACGTCACGGTGGTCATGGCAAGCCTCCCAGGGTGGAGCTGCGTATATACCGTCGCGGGTGAGCCCGGACGGGGCGCTGAGCAGCAGCGTATGACAGATGAACAACGGGTTCCGGATGAAAGCTATCAGCTAGTGGTCTAGACCACCAGTCCAACCGATTTGCACGCGCTTCAGGGCCCCGTGTACAGTCGTACCCCTGCTTGAGACCGAGTGACGCGACCTGTCGCCCTCACTCAGCAGCACCCAACTTGTCAGATCCTAATCTCAGGGTCTCCTTCTGCATGTCTGCGGAATGGTGGTCAGAGAGACGGAAAAACACTGATAGAGTTTGGAACACCGAAGGGAAGCGCCCGGAGGAAAGCCCGAGAGGGTGAGTACAAAGGAAGCGTCCGTTCCTTGAGAACTCAACAGCGTGCCAAAAGTCAACGCC